>CAZLJD010000041.1:0-81617 GCA_964559865.1 uncultured Synergistota bacterium | reverse complement strand
GTTTTCTTTCTCTAAGATCTCGTCCATTGATTTACTAAGTGCTTTTGCTATTTTTGAGAGTTCCTGGGAGGCTGCAGCCATTTCCTCAGTAGAAGCACCGAGATTTTCAGCATTTGACGATACGGTTTCAGCCATTCGGTTGACTTCCTCTACACCCTTCAACAGCTCGGTAATGTTTTTGACGCTGTTTTTGTTCTTTTCTGATGCATCGCTCATGTTACTTGCCATACTTTTGATGCTCTCTGATGTGTGTTGTACTCCAGCCATTACCTCTTCTAAGTTTTCCTGTATTTCTTTTGCTGCTCCCCTTGAATTTTCTGCAAGCCCTCGGATCTCCTCTGCAACAACAGCAAATCCTCTACCAAATTCCCCTGCACGTGCTGCCTCTATTGCAGCGTTGAGTGCCAGTAGGTTTGTCTGTTCCGCTATTCCTGTGATGGTCTGGACTATCTCCCTTATTACAGATGCTTTTTCTGCTAACGCTTCGGAGTCACTTGATATGTTTTCCATCTGTTCCTTGAGCTCCTCTATCGTTTCGGTTACTTCTCTTACACCTCTTTCACCCTGTTGGGCTAAATCGCTCATCTCATTGGATAATCTGTTTAGTTTTGCTGCAATCTCCACGAGTTCCTGATTGGTGTTTGCAACATCCTGAATTCCATTGCTCTGCTGCTGTAATGCATCTGTGATCTCGCCAGTTTCTCTTATACTTTTGGTCAGCTCCCTATCCATCTCTGCAAATTCTGAGATAAACCTCTTTAACTCGTTGCCAGTTTCTTTTGACGCTTCTGCGCCCTGTTTTATCTTTTCGGACAGGTCTATCATCATAATCCTCAGGTTTTCCACGAAGGCGTTAAAGTGTCTTCCTAATTCCCCGATTTCGTCTTGTGTTTTTACCTCTATCTTGTATGTAAGGTCACCCCTGCCTTTTGCTAACTCCTTGACGATTTTCAGCAAACTCTTTGTGGGGGTGATAATTGTGTTTTTGTAGAATATACCAAATATGATTACTATAGCTATACCTATTACAAATAGAGTTAGCTGTGTTTGTTTCATCCATGTGACCTTTTGCTCGGCGTACTTTTGAAATAGAGACACGGCTTTATTCATCTCTGATAGGAGTTTTATATTGTGATTCACGAGGTAGGATAAGTCCTCTTTGCTTTTGGTTGCTACAAGTGACATTATGTGGGGCTTGAATTTCTCCCACAGTGACTCTACCTTTTTGAGTTGAGGTCTTACACTTGGAGGAGCAGGAGGGACCTTCACCATCGTTTTCCACTCAAGGTCCAGTGGTGCTTCTCCTCCGTATGTTAGCGACTTCAGGGTGGTATCGAATACCTTGACCGTGTTCAAGAGAGATCTCTTTACAGCTTCGGAGCCAATCTGCTTTAGTATCAATGCCTCTTTTGTCATCTTTTGGGTTAACATTCTTTGCCTTCCTGCAAGGTTTACCACAAGCCCATCTGCTTTCTGAAGGGAGGTTATCTTCAATGTTGAAACATACACTACTGCAAGCATGCCTGCAAAAACGAATAAGGGTAATACTAACTTAGCTATGAGGCTCTTTCTCACCTCCTATTCCCCCTTTCGCTGGATTGTTTGTATCTGTTTCTATTTTAAGACTGCGATTCTGTAATGTCAACTATTGCCTTTTTGATTGTGCGTAGTGGAAGGGGAATACAGTCAAATTTTTCGTCTGTTAGTTCGAGTCCCTCTCTTATGACTCTTTCGTCCATACTTAATATTTCTTCTACTCTTTTTCCTTTTATCAGCTCGGTTGTGTAGCTTGCACTTGCTATTGCGCGAGGACAACCTTTTATTAAATACGAAACCTCTTTAACCCTGTTGTCTTCTATTTGTATAAACACCTTGATGCTATCTCCATCGCTTGGATTGTAGCCTTCTGCATAAGCGTTATAATCTTTAAGTTTTCCGTTATTTTGGGGATTTGTGAAGTGTGATATTAAGATTTTGGAATACCTCAAGTGTTATCTCCTCCTACTTTTCTCAGAGTACTCACGGCTGCCTTCAGATGCTTTATAAAGTATTCTATTTGTTCGTCTGTGTTGTCCGCACCTGTTACCACCCTTATAGTGCCTTCGGCATACCTGAGAGGTAATCCAATTGCTTTAAGTACATGTGAGACTCCTTTCTGGTGTGAGTGTGAGCTACACGCAGATGCAGTGGATACGGCTATTCCATTTATGCTTAGTAACTCTGCCAATGCCTCTCCGCTGATGCCTTCAAAGCTTAAGCTCAGAGTGTTTACTACCCTTTTGTTCGGGTCTCCGTTCAGCTTAAATCCTTTTATTTCTCTGCATGCGTTTAGAATCATCTCTTTCCACCTTTTGTACTTTTCCTCAAGCTCTTTGAAGTTTTCATAGCAGAACTGGATTGCAGCAGCCATGCCAACTGCCCCGGAGACATTTTCTGTTCCAGAGCGGAGTCCTCTTTCGTGTCCTCCACCGAACATGATGTTTGTTACCGATGTGCCTCTTTTCACATATAGGAACCCTATGCCTTTTGGACCATAGAATTTGTGTGCAGATGCGGAAAGCATGTCTATGCCGAGTTCTTTAACATCTATCTGCATCTTTCCTATTGCCTGAACAGCATCTGTGTGGACGATTGCACCGTATCTCTTTGCCATTTCTGATATCTCTTTTAGAGGCTGAATAGTGCCGATTTCGTTGTTTGCCAGCATTACAGAGACTATTAGTGTGTTTTCGCTTAGTTTCTCCTTTAGTTCCTCAATGTCCACAATACCGTTACTCTTCACATTTATGAGGCTTACATCGTAGCCTGTCTTTTGCATGTACAGGGCAGTTTCTATTACCGCTTCGTGCTCTATCCTTGTGGTTATAATGTGCTTTCTTTTTGATACCCTACTGCTTCCGATTATTGCTATGTTGTCGGATTCAGTTCCCCCGGATGTGAAATAGATTTCGTCTGGGTGTGCATTTATGTGCTTTGCTATTGTCTTACGTGCATCCTCCAGTGCTTCCTTTGCTTCTTCTCCTAAGAAGTGCAGGCTTGATGCATTCCCGAATCTTTCACCAAAATAGGGTAGCATCTTCTCGATTACTGGTTTAAGAACTGGCGTTGTTGCTGCGTGATCCAGATATACTTTCATTTGTATTTCCCCCCTTCTTTTGGAAGTCAGACAAGGTGATGCTGTTTAGGGCTTCCATAAGCTTTTTTTCCAACAACATCATGCCTTTGTATGCCATACATTTTTCCTCGCAATAGGAGAAAGCACACTCCTCAAATCCGACGCTCTCGAATACATTTACTATGTCTGCAACAGTTATGGTGTTCGGAGTTTTTGCGAGATAATACCCTCCTGCTTTTCCTCTTATGCTCCTCAATATGCCTGCCTTTTGTAACTTTATTAACACCTTTTTGAGGTAATCAAATGGAATTTCAAGTTCCCTTGAGAGCTCTTGTAGAGAAACGGTCTTTCCTTTCACTGTTATGTATACTAAGGATCTTATGGCATACTTCGTGGTCCTTGAGAAGAACATGTTAGTATTCCATTACCTTTATGTCCAGTTCTTTTATCTCTTTTATCTCTGACATGTGTTCTTTAATCTCTTCGACCACGTTCTGTTTGAATTCATCTGTTTCGTCGAATGCCATCTCTAATGTTAACTTTCCATCTTCGAATTTCATGTACTTTATCAGTTGCGCGTCCACTATGTTATCACCAGTCTTGGGATAGATTATCTCTTTTAGCTGCTGAAGTATGTAACCTTCGTCTACGGTTTCTTCGTGCCTTTTACCAAGTTTTCTTTCTTCGTAATCTTTTATGGCTGCCCTTAATCCGTCTACTGCTAAAACTGAACAGTGGAACTTTATAGGTGGCAAACCTCCAAGTTCTTCCATCGCCTGTTTCCATGTTAGTTTCTTTGCCTCTTCTATACTTTTTCCCTTTGCCATTTCGGTTACTATTGAGCCCGTTGCGATGTTGGATGCACAGCCGTATGACAAGAACTTTATGTCCTCTATTTTCCCGTTGTTTACCTTCAAAAATACGGATACCTGATCTCCGCATGCTGGACTCCCCACCGTGGCAGCACCATCGGGGTTTTCTATCTCTCCAACATTTCTCGGATTTTTGAAGTGTTCTATTACTTTCTCTGTGTATTTCACTATTGCCATATTTTATTACACCTCCTATTGTTTTGTAAGGGTACTTTGACTCCTTAATCTTTCTACTATAGGTTTTAGTGTTTCTATGAACCTGTCTATCTCTTCTTTGCTGTTGTCCCAACCTAATGTGATTCTTAGAGAGCCGTGTGCAAGTTCGTGCTCTCTGCCAATTGCACTTAAGACATAGTTTACCTTTAGATCGCTTGATGCACATGCCGAGCCAGTTGCCACCACAATGTTCTCAAAGTCCAGAAATAGCGTTACAGATTCTCCCTCTATGTACCTTATGGAATAATTTATATTGTCAACGGCTCTTTCTCCTACTTTGGGTCCGTTTAGCATAATGTCTGGTATTTCCTCTTCTATCCTCTTTACGAGGTGTGCCTGCAATTCAGATGTGTGTTTAACGTATGTATCTCGCCTTGCTGTGGCTATCTTGATTGCTTCTGTTATTCCGACTATTCCCGGAATATTGTCAGCTCCGGGTGTATAAGGGGATGTGTCTATGTTTCCGAAGACGATGGGTTTTAGTTTCTTTGTGTCCTTGAGCACTACTATGCCTATACCTTTGGGTCCATATATTTTATGGCCACTTAGAGTCAGAAAATCAGCGTTTGTCTCTGAAAGGTTTATCTTTATGGAGTTTATTGCAATAGCACTGTCCAGCAGGACAGTTATCTCTTCGTTAACCTCCTTTATCATTTTAATGATCTCCTCTACAGGTTGGATTGTTCCAATAGTGTGGTTTACATGGGTGAGTGACACAAGTTTTGTCTCTGGAGTGAGATGTCTTTTTAAGTCGTCTAAGTCTATATATCCTTCACTATTCACTTTTAGGAACACCACGTCTGCACCTTTTTTTCTGAAGTAGGAGTATGTGTTGAGTATAGAAATGTGGCAAACTTCTGATGCTATTATCCTTGTGGACTTCAGGTCTGCATCCCTTAAAACTCCCTGAATGACCATATTGTTGGCGTAAGTACCACTTGGGGTAAACAGCACATCTCCCCTTTTCAGATTGAATATCCTTAGTATCTCTTCTTTTGCTCCTTCTATTAGCTCTCCTATTTCTGTTCCTGTAGATATGAACGGTGCAGGTAACCAGAATCTCTCCTTGAAATAAGGTTGCATCTTTTGATATACTTCTTCATGCATAGGCGTAGTCCTGTAGTGATCCAAGTATATTCTTTCTCCTATCAATTTTTACCACCTCTTTTAATAGTGACCTAACTGGTAACCATTATAAACTGTGGTGGGCGATATGTCAATATCCTACTTTGAATTATTCCTCTTGAATGTTAAAATCTCTTGTAGCAGCTTAGTTAGAGGTGACTTTTATGATACTTGTAACTGGTGGGGAGCGTTCGGGTAAGAGTTCTTTTGCTTTGCGATTGGCGTTGAGTAGAGGTAATAGGAGGGCTTTTATAGCTACTGCAGAACCCATAGACGAAGATATGCAGAGAAGGATAGTCTCCCACAAAAAAGAGAGAGCAGGGAGATTCGATACGTTTGAGGAGCCATTAGATGTTGCGACTGCCTTAAAGAAAACGGCTACTTATGATGTGTGTGTCTTTGAATGTGTGACTACCTGGTTAGCCAATCTTATGTATAAGAAAGTGAATGTGGAAGAAGCTGTTGACAGGTTTTTGTCTTCGCTTAATGGAAATGAAATAATTGTTACAAATGAAGTGGGTATGGGAGTAGTGCCTGCTGATGTGGAGACGAGGCGGTATGTGGAAGAGTTGGGTAGGATAAATATGAGGTTGGCTGATATTGCAGATGAGGTGTTTTTTGTGGTATCTGGCATACCGATGAGGATAAAATGATTGGTTCTACATCTTGGGTTGTCCCTGGAACATACTTTGATAATGCAAAGCTTTTGGAAGAAATTGTTGATTTTGTTGAGCTGCTCGTTTATGACTGGAGTGATGAGGTCAGGAATCTCCTGTTGGTGGAGAGTGAGAAACTTTTGAGGCTTGACCTCGCTTACACGGTTCATCTTCCCACGAATAATGTTTCTGATGCCAAGGAGGCGTTTGACTTTTTTGAGGAGGTTGGGTTTCCTGTTTTGAACTATGTTCTTCACCCCTTGGAGGGGTGGCGGTATGTTCAGTGGAATGACAGGATCTCTGTTGAGAACCTTATGGGAAGAATAGATGTTCATAGTAGGATGGTGTTTGATGTAGGACATCATATTCTTGGCGAGAGGTTTCCGGATGAGCTAATAGATAACATTGTGGAGGTTCACCTTATGGGTGTGAAAGAGGGCCGGGATCATATGAGACTTGATGAGGAAACGGCTATTATTGCATCGAGGTTTGTGAGGGGTGACACACTTGTTAACTTTGAGGTCTTTGATCTTGATGATCTCTTGCACTCTATAAAGGTGTGGCAAAATGTACGGCCTCATGGGTGAATTTTTGCTTACTCTCTCTCTTTTGAGCAGGGTGCCGAGTAGTGGAAGGGGGGATTTGAAAAGGATCCCTGCATACTTTGGATTGGTTGGGTATGTTGTGGGGTTGTTTTACTTTTTGATGAAGTTGCTTTTTCCCTCAATGTTAGGACAACTGCTTGTAGTTGCTGTGGGTTTTTGGTTGTTCGACATGTTCCACTTTGATGGTCTTTTAGATACACTGGATGGTTTCCTCAGCCAAAGAAAACCTTCTGAGAAGCTGCAGATAATGTCTCTGGGTAATGTGGGTCCATCAGCACTTCTGTTTGGAGTTTTGTTTGTTATGGCATATGTCTATGCCTTTTCCCATGTGCAACCCTATGCGGTTTTCTACTCTGCTGTTTTTGGCAGGGTTTCTATGTGTTTTTTGCTGTCTTTTTCGGTGCCTGCTAAGGAATCGGGGTTGGGTAGGATGCTTTATCCATATAGTAAGGTTAATACGGTTTACGCTCTGTTATCAACATTTGTGCTTTTGCTGGATTTCAAACTTTATTTGTCTTCTCTTGTCCTTTCCCTGGCGGTCGGGTATCTTGGTGCCAAACTCTCTAATTGGCAGATTGGGGGCTATACTGGTGATGTGTTGGGTGCGTTGAATATGGTTGTTCAACTGGCTATTCTTGTTTCTGCATTTGTGGTGGGGGGTGGAAGTTGATACTCTGGGAAGCGAGCCTTTTTGTGTTGCTTACTGCAGTAGGGATAGATCTCGTTTTTGGTGAATGGCCGGAGCTTTTTCACCCCGTTGTGTGGATGGGGAGGATTTCTAAACTCTTCGATATGGGTTCTGATAGCCGAATGGTTAGGTTTTCTCTCGGCGTTTTCCTTCTTGGGGTTGATGTAATTCTGTGGGGGTATTTGGCTATAGTTTTGTCCAAGTTAGATGGCATCTGGGGTTTTATGTTGCAAGTGTACATGTTAAAGTCCACTTTTTCTATAAGGTCTCTTTATGTTCATGTCTCTAACTGCGCCACTGATGATATAGAAGTACTTCGAGGCGCTGTTTCCTGCATTGTTAGTAGAGATGTCTCAAGGTTGGATATCCCCCACCTTGTATCTGCTGCTATTGAGAGTTTGTCTGAGAATGTATCTGATTCAATAACAGCTCCGCTTTTTTTCTACATGCTTTTTGGATTACCGGGGGCAGTTGTGTACAGGGTAGTTAATACTCTCGATGCAATGATTGGCTACAGAAATGAGAGGTATGAGTGGTTTGGTAAACCTTCTGCGAGGTTTGACGACTTTCTGAACTTCGTACCATCGAGGTTAACAGCTGTTGTGTTTTCCCTCTTTTCACCTTCAAAGGCGTTTTCTTCCATGAAAAGATATGCCCGTGTGAAGGTTAATGCAGCCTATCCGATGAGTGCATTTAGCGGGGTGTTGGGGGTGTGGTTTGAAAAAGAGGGAGCGTACAGGTTTGATGGAAGAGAACCAACGGTCGCTGACATAGAGAGGGGGCTTAAGCTGTATGTCTTTTCGGTAATTATAATAGTTGGGTTCTTCTGTTTGATTGTGGGGGTGATGCAGTGGAGTTTCACGGTGGGATAGATGCAGATTGGCTTATAGATTTTTCCATATCTGTTAATCCCTATACGCCTGACTGGAAGGATAATCTATTTGATGAGTGTAGAAGGAGGGCGGTGAAGTACAACCATGTAAAGTGGGTAGAGGATGAGTTTAGATTGCGCTTTGGTGAAGATGTGGCTATAGTAGCTGGTGCAACAGAGGCATTTCAAATAATAGGTTTTACCATTATGAAGGATGCAGATGTTGTGATACCGCTACCCTCTTACGGGGAGTTTGAAAGAGTAGCATCGTTTTGCTCTGCTAATGTGCATAGGGTGTGGACACTTGCGTCTTTTGAGGACGCATTTTGGGTGGCAGAAAGGCTTGCTAAGTTGAGAAAGAGGGTGGTTATTATCTTCTCCAATCCAAACAATCCGACTGGTAGGGTTGTTCCTGAGGAGTCTGGAGAATGGATCAGGAAGCTTGAAAGTATGGGAGTCACTGTTATAGTCGATGAGGCATTTAGGGATTTTGTTAGGGGTTATAAGGATATAGGTACTCCGAGAACCATAAAAGTGAGGAGTTTTACCAAGTCCTATGGGATACCTGGCATAAGGGTAGGATACGTAAAGACTGAGAAGTATGAGCTTTTTAAAAGGTATAGGGCACCCTGGGGGATAGGAGCATGTGGCTTTTTGTTCTTAAGATACCTTTTAAGAGATGACGGTACTTTTCTTAAAAGGAGCTTACCGTTGGTGTGGAAAGAGAGAAAGAGATTTGTTGACCTTGGTATGAAGACAGATGCAAACTTTGGTGTTATCCGAGTTGAAAATGCTACTAAAATTCAAAAGAAGCTTGACAGTCTTGGTGTGCATGTGAGAGATTGTAGCTCTTTTGGACTGCCGAACATGATAAGGGTTTCGGTGAGGAAGAAGGAGGAAAATGATAGGCTTTTCTCTGCTCTAAGGGAGTTGGGTATATTGGATTTTGGGGATGGTAAGCATGCATAGAGATGCTGCTATCGTCAGATTTGGTGATGGCTATATCGTTCACACATGTGATTCTGTTGGTGGGGTGGGTAGCCTTGAATATGATAACTTGAAGGTAGAGATGAATTTTGTTGCTCTCGTTACTTTGAAGGTGGCGCTTGTAGAAAACCTCTCTTTAGGAGCAAGGCCGTTAAGTGTGGGACTTTCATTTTGTAACTCTTCGGGATATGTAGCTTCTGCTATTGATTTGGTTAAAAAGTTTTTGGGAGAGAAATTTACCGATGTAGATATTGTAGTATCGACGGAAAAGAACTTTCCTACTGTGCAGACTGGAATGGGCGTGAGTGTCGTAGGGTTTGCAAGAAGTTTAAGAGTAGGTGGTGCTGCACCCGGTTATGGGGTTTATCTTCTTGGTACGCCCCTTGTTGGGGTGGAGTATCTGCAGAGGCTCCATGAGGCTATGGAATTTGATGACTTGGTAAATCTTTTGAAGCTCAGTGATGTTGGTGAGGTTATTCCTGTGGGATCGAAGGGTGTGCTACGGGAGGCTGAGCTATTAGCTGAGAATAGTGGTCTGAGGTTTGTACCGGATAGGGTGGAGCACTGGCTTGGTAAGAGTGCGGGCCCTGCGACTTGTGCAGTCTTTTATTCCAAGGTTCAGCCTGAGCTTCCCAAGATAAGGAGGATAGGGATACTCCTATAATGCGTGTGGTTCTCTATGTTGGATTGAATGGATTACAGTCCTGAGTGGAGTGGGAGCGGAGAGGGTTTAGAAGGTGAATTTCTGTCTTATTGAGTATTGAGCTTTCATTTCTGTGATGGTAGAATGTTTTGTGGATATCTTGGGAAGTTGTGGAGGATAGAGTAATGGCAGATTTTCAACCTATAGAAGAGCGCCGGCTGTACATGCGTATAGTTAAGCAGATAGAAGAAATGATATACCGAGGTGAGCTTAAAAGGGGCGATAAGCTACCTTCTGAAAGAGAGTTAAAACAAAAGCTGAATGTCAGTCGGGCCTCTATAAGGGAAGCGTTTAGTGCCCTCGAGATGGTGGGTATCATCGAAAGCAGACCCGGAGAAGGTACATTTATAAAACAGGCAGATGGGAACAACTTGTTGCACCCACTTTCTTTGATACTTATGCTGGAGGATAATATCGTGGAAGAGTTAGTGGAGCTAAGGCGGGTTTTAGAGGTAGACTGTGCGAGGCTTGCGTCGGAGCGGGCAACTGCAGAGGATATAAAGCTCCTTGAAGAGTATGTGAGAGTTATGGATGAAAGGGCGGGATATGATGATTCCTGCATAAAAGCGGATAGAAACTTTCACTATGCCATTGCCAGGGCAAGTGGTAATAGGGTGCTTTATGATGTTATGATGGCTATATCTGAGGCAATGGATTTCCACATAAAGAATACGCGGACAGCTTTGGTTTCGGATGTGGGTACGATGAGGAAGTTTAATGTTCAGCACAAGAGAATACTTCAGGCTATAAAAGAGCATGACCCCGATGGGGCTATGCATGCTATGAGGGAGCATTTAAACTATGT
This sequence comes from uncultured Synergistota bacterium, assembly GCA_964559865.1. Taxonomy (GTDB): domain Bacteria; phylum Synergistota; class JAGHAJ01; order JAGHAJ01; family JAGHAJ01; genus JAGHAJ01. The sequence continues at coordinate 70,974 of CAZLJD010000041.1, read as the reverse complement.
GGAAAAACTGATAAGAGATAAGATGAATGAGTGCGAAGGGGGATGAAGATGAGGCTCATTATTAGGGGTGGGAGAGCTAAGGGGTTTGGGAATTTGGTAGATATTGTGATTGAAGATGGGGTGATAGAGTATATAGGTGAGGAGCACGTGGAGGTAGATGATGATTCTGAAGTTATAGATGCCAATGGCTATCTAATTACCCCTACCTTTGTTGACCCTCATCTACACCTTGATAAGGTGTTTACTGCCTGCGATGGTAGATTTAGTGAGTCTGAGACCCTCGAGGAATCCATAAAGATTATGCATGATATTAAAAGGAACTATACGGTTGAGGATGTCAAACAGAGAGCTATAAAGGCGATAAAGGAATCTGTGAGGTTCGGTTGCACGAAGATCAGGGCCAATGTTGATGTTGATACAATTGGAGGTTTGACCCCCTTACAAGGGGTTTTAAAGGCGAAGGAAGCTACAAAGGAGATAGCTGATATTCAGATAGTAGCCTTCCCTCAGGAGGGCATATTTAAAGACCCCGGAACGGAGAGGCTGCTGTGGGAAGCGATGGACATGGGGGCGGATGTTGTTGGTGGTATGCCTGCTGCAGAGTGGAGTAGTGAACTGTCGAAGAAGCATGTAGATTTGGTATTTGAGATTGCTAGGAAGTATGATGCAGACATTGATATGCATATGGATCAGACAAAAGACCCTTCTGCAAGGTCTTTGGAGTATACAGCTCTTAAATCTATGGAATATGGGTACGAAGGTCGGGTAACTGGCGGGCATTGTACATCTCTGGCCTATCAGGATAAGCACTATGCGGAGAAAGTAATGGAACTGCTGAAGCTTGTTGACTTTAATGTTTGTGTTAATCCGGGTGTTTTGGCTATAATGGGGGTAGACGAAGAACCACGGACGCGTGGTTTGACAAGGGTACGAGAACTCGTTGAAATGGGAATAAATGTGGCAACAGCCCAGGATACTATATGTGATGGTTTTCATCTTTACGGGACAGGGAACCCTCTCGACTACGGTTTGTTGCTGGCTTATGGTGCACAGTATAACAGTAGTAATACCATAGAGATTGTTTTCGATATGATTACTCACAATTCTGCCAGGATACTCGGACTTAAGGATTACGGACTGAGAAAGGGTGCTAAAGCAGATCTAAATATTATCCAGGCTTATACGATTTCTGAGGCGTTTCGCTTGAGACCTCCTGTGTTGTATGTCATAAGGAGCGGTAGAGTGATTGCAAAAAGCTCCTACTTGACGGAGTGGGTTAATGAATAACATTCAGGTATTTTTGTCAGTAGATTTTGATGCAGACAGTGCAGAAAGGTATTACTATCCTCATAGTTTGGTTAAGATATCAAAGGCGCAGTTTAGTCTTAATGTTGGACTGACGAGGATTCTGAACCTTTTTAGAAAGTATGAACTCAGGTTGACATTCTTTATCCCTGGATGGGTTGCAGAGCGGTACCCTGATAGGGTTTCCGAGATAGTGCAAGATGGACATGAAGTAGCGCTTCACGGTTATAGACATGAGAAGCTAGAAGAGCTGAATTACGAGGATGAAGTAGATGTGCTTAAAACTGGTTATGATATACTCTCATCATTTGCTGACGTCTATGGCTTTAGGAAGCCGTATTGGGAGATTACCGAAAATACGTTTTCTATCCTTCAGCGGATTGGCATTGTTTATGATAGCAGTCTCATGGATAGCGATCTACCCCACGAATTCAGTTTTGGGGATAGGGCAATCTTTGAGCTCCCTGTAGCTGATTATCTCGATGATTGGATTTTGTTTGAAGTGGAACGTATGACTCCCTCATATGTTTTTGATATGTGGAAGAGTGAATATGATTCCCTGCGCGAGTTGGAAGTACCTTACTTCCCCTTGTTGGTTCATCCTGCGTGCATAGGGAGGGCTTCACGGATATCTATGTTAGAGAAGTTCATAGACTATATACTTGAGACGGGAGGAGTTTTTAAAAAGGGTATAGAGATAGTCAGGGGTTTTGGATGGGGGGTGTAGTTGATGAAAAAGATGGCGTTCGTAAATGCTGATGTTTTCCCCGTGGTGGGAGAACGTTATAGAGGTGGAGTTGTAGTTGAGAATGGTAGGATTCTCTATATGGGAAGTGATGAAAGCGTGAGAAATATGCTTTCTGAAGACGATGATGTGTTGGATTTGGAGGGTAAGACACTTCTGCCAGGTTTGATAGACTCACATATTCATCCATTTGGATTGATTATGCAGACCCTAAACCTCGACTTGACGGAGGTTAGATCTATCTCTGAACTTATTGAAGTTGTCGGAGACAGAGTAAATAAGCTTGAGCCTGGTGAATGGCTGATAGGAAGAGGGTGGGATGACACCCTATTTATAGATGAGAAGAGGTTCCCTGATAGGATAGAAATAGATAAAGTAGCGCCGAATAACCCTGTTATCCTTGTAAGGACGTGTGGGCATGTAGGGATTGCGAATACTGAGGCTTTACGACTCTTGTCAAATATGCTTGATAAAGACGATAGCAATCTGGAGTTTCAGAAGGGGCTACTTAAGGAGAATCTGTTAGAGAAGGTGATGGACGCTGTTCCTTTACCACCATATAGTAGGCTTGTAGATGCTGCTGAGCATGTCTTTAGAGATATGTTTAAGTTGGGGCTTACTACGGTTGTTGACATGGGGGGCAAGGAGGCTAATCTTAGAGTGTACCAGAAGCTTGCTATGAGAAAGCACTTTCCTTTTAAGGTGAGGCTTTATATGATGCCGGAATACCTTGATGCTATGGTGAGTTTAGGGGTAGAACACCGGTTTGGGAGTAGCGAAGTCAAGATAATGGGTTTGAAGGTGCTTATGGACGGTAGCCTTGGTGCGCATACAGCTTATCTTATAGAGCCTTATGCAGATGATGAGGATAATGTAGGTATCCTAAACTATTCGAGGGAAGAACTCTTGAGAATGGTTGAGAAGGCTACCAGAAGCGGCCTTCAGGTTGCAGTGCATGTGATAGGAGATGGTGCAGCCCTTGAGGCTGTTTCGGTATTTGGAATGGTTGAGGGAATACAATATCTAAGGCCAAGGTTGGAGCACTGTCAGGTGTTGAGCAAAGAGATAGTTGAGAAGATGGCACAGTTTGATGTTATAGCTTCTGTCCAACCAGTATTTGTGTTTTATGACGCTCCATGGGTGGTTGATAGAATTGGTAGCAGTAGATTGGATTATGCTTATGCATGGAAAAAGCTGAAAGATGCTGGTGTGGTGGTTAGTGGTGGTTCTGATGCTCCAGTTTGCTTGCACGACCCACTCAAAGGGATACAGAGTGCAATTACAAGGGTGGATAGAGATGGAAAGGTATTTATACCACAAGAACGCTTGTCACTCCTTGAAGCAGTTAAGATGTTCACTATAGACGCTGCTTACTCTGTCTTTGAAGATTCTGATATAGGTAGCTTGGAAGTAGGAAAGAAGGCAGATATGGTAGTTCTCTCTGGTAGGCTTGAAGAGAATAACCTTGATAAGCTTCGTGTTGTTCTCACTATGGTTGATGGAGAGGTAGTTTTTAGCTCTTCTTGATTTTGTCTATGAATGGGCATGCTACCAGATGTTCTGGAGATACTTCCATGAGAGGAGGCTCTTCCTTAGAGCATGCTTCCGTAGCGTAAGGACACCTTGTGTGAAATCTGCATCCGCTTGGTGGATTCACGGGAGAGGGGACATCTCCTTCGATGATATGTTTTTCTCTCTTTGCGAGTGGTTCTGGTATAGGGACTGCTTCTAACAGAGATTGTGTACATGGGTGAAGTGGGTGATTGAAGAGTTCCTCTGTTGGAGCCATTTCTACTATTTTGCCTAAATACATTACAGCTACCCTTGTGCTCATGAATCTCACTACGCTGAGATCGTGAGTTATGAATAGGTATGTCAAATCAAACTCCTTTTGTAGCCTCTTTAGCAGGTTTAGTATCTGTGCTTGTACGGAAACATCTAACGCAGATGTAGGTTCGTCCAGAACCAAAAATTTGGGTTTGAGGGATATTGCACGGAGTATGCATATTCTTTGTCTCTGTCCGCCAGAGAACTCATGCGGATAGCGGTACATGTGTTCTTCCTTTAGCCCTGCACTTTGCAGCAGCTCTAATACCCTTCTCTCTATTTCCTCTTTTTTTAAGCGTTCGTGTATCCTTAAGGGTTCACTTAGTGTTTCCCTTATTGTCATTCTTGGATCAAGTGATGACAGTGGGTCTTGGAATACAATTTGCATCTCCTTTCTGAGCTTTTTGAGTTCTTTTTCGTCTTTCAGAGCAATGTTGTAATTCTTGTTTAGCTCGTTGAACCTTTCTATTTCCTCTCTTGTTGCCGATTTTTCTTGGATTTTTTCTTTTAGTAGGTCGATCTCTTTCAATATCTCTGGTGGGGTGTTGAAGAATATACTTCCAGAAGTGGGCTCTATTAATCTCAGTATGGTTCTTCCAAGTGTGGTTTTCCCGCAGCCACTTTCTCCCACTAACGCCAGCGTTTCTCCCTTCTTTACACTAAAGCTAACGTTGTCCACGGCCTTTACGAAGTTTATGGCCTTTCTTTGAAATATACCACCCTTTATGGGAAAGTATTTTTTAAGTTCTCTTATCTCTAACATCTATTTTATCCTCCGCTGTATATATGGCAAGATACGGTGTGATTTTCGCTTACTCGTGTACTTTTAGGTTCTATCTTGTCACATATATCCATTCTGTTTGGGCATCGTGGGTGGAACCTACAGCCTGATGGTGGATTTATCAGGTTTGGAACAGAGCCTGGGATAGTATTAAGTTCTTCAACCCTTCTATTTGCGCTTGGTATTGCTTTTAAAAGTCCTTTTGTGTAAGGATGGAGGGGGTTCTTAAATATCTCTATAACATCTGCACACTCTACAACATTTCCTGCGTACATTACGCATACCCTATCGCACGTCTCTGCCACTACGCCGAGGTCATGCGTAATGAGCCATATAGATACGTTGAGTTTTTCTTTCATTTCTTTTAGTATGCGTAGTATCTGTGCCTGTATGGTTACATCCAAAGCAGTTGTGGGTTCATCTGCTATGAGCAACTTAGGGTTTGTTGATAGCATCATTGCGATCATTACCCTCTGCCTCATTCCACCAGAAAGTTCAAACGGATAGCTTTCCACTATCCGTTCAGGCGAGGGAAGTCTTACCATACGTAAGACCTCTAATATCTTTTGTCTCAATTCTGCTTTGTTGTAGTGTTTTTGATGTACCTCTAACACCTCTGCGATTTGCTTCCCTATTTTCATTAGAGGGTTAAGTGATGCCATTGGGTCTTGGAATATCATTGAAATACTGTTGCCTCTTATTTCTTGCATCTCTTCTTCGGAAAGTTTCGTCAAATCTTTGCCTTGGAAGAGTATCTCTCCTCCAACAATCTTGCCGGGCGACTCTATGAGCCTCATTGTAGAGAGTGCTGTCACGCTTTTGCCACAGCCTGTTTCTCCCACGAGACCGAATATCTCACCCTCGTTTATCGTGATGTTGACGTTATGTAATGCTTTTACCGTGCCCTCGTATGTATAAAAGTATGTTTTTAGCCCTTTTATCTCCAGTAATGGCTTTTTTTTCATAGTAAGCTCCTTCTTACTTTTGGATCTAATAGATCTCTTAATCCATCGCCCATCAGATTGAATCCCAAGACTATTATAAGTATGGTTATACCCGGGAATGTTGCTACCCACCAATAGTCTCTCATGAAGTTTCTTCCCACGCTTATCATGAGTCCGAGCTCTGGTTGTGGTGGTTGAGCGCCTAACCCGATAAAGCTGAGGGCTGCAGCCTCTAATATCACATTGCCCATGTCCAGAGTTGCCTGAACTAATAGAGGTGCTATAACATTTGGTAATATGTGTCTGAATATTATGTAAAGGTTACTCTCTCCTAAGGCTCTTGATGCTTCTACAAACTCTCTTTCCTTTACGGATAGGGTTGCACCCCTTGCCAATCTTGCATATATAGGCCACCATGTTACGGAAATAGCTATAATAGAGTGAAAGATGCTTGGCCCAAGTACAGCTGCTATCGCCATTGCGAGTAAGAGGTACGGAAATGATAGAAATATGTCTGCTATTCGCATAGTTACTTCGTCTAATCTGCCTCCATAGTATCCTGAGAATACACCAAGCACAGTGCCAAATACACCTACCATCAGTATCACTGTGATGGCTATAAGCAGGTCTAACCGTATGCCGTACACTATCCTGCTGAATATGTCCATACCGTCACTGTCCGTTCCAAGTAGGTGTTTTGCAGATGGAGGAAGCAACCTCTGTGAAAACTGCATATCGGTTGGGTCATATGGGGCTATGAAGGGTGCAAGTATGCCGAGAGCTACCATTACGCCGACAATTACAAAACCTGTTATTATGAGAGTATTTCTCCTTATTAGAAAGCCTGTGTACTTCAGCTCCTTTATCTGTGACTCGTGTCTCCTTACCCAGCCTTTTAATCCCTTCATTTCACTTTCCCAACCTTATCCGAGGATCTATGATTACGTACGCTATATCCACCAGTAGGTTCATGATCACATAGATGAATGTCATAAGTATTACCACCCCTAACACCGCTGGAAAATCCACATTTGTCATGGATTCCACGGCGTACCTACCAAGTCCGGGCCATCCAAATATTGTTTCCGTGAGGACTGCTCCTGCCAGTAGGTAGCCAAATTCATAGCCTATTAGTGTTATTGGGGCTATGAGCGCATTTCTTAGTGCATGCCTTACGATGATAGCTCGTGGGCTTAAGCCCTTTGCTTTTGCAGTTTTGATGTACTCTGCTTGTATGACTTCTAACATTGATGATCTTGTAATTCTTGCTGTCATACCTGTTGTGGCGTATGCAAGTGTTATAGCTGGTAGTATTATGTGTTTTAAGGAATTTGTGAATGCCTCCCAGTTTCCCGTTATGAGGCTGTCGAGAAGATATAATCCGGTTATGTCTTTAGGTGGGGTAATGTATGGATCTATTCTGCCTGGTCCAGGGAGTATGCCGAGTTTAAAGTAAAATACCAGTAAAAGTATAAGTCCCAGCCAGTATATAGGCATTGATACGCCGCTTAAGGCAAATATCCTTATGGAGTGGTCTGCTATTGAGTTCCTCTTGACTGCGGAGATCACTCCGAACAGTATGCCTAAAGGTACCATTATAAGCATACTCACAAGAGTTAATTCGAATGTAGCGGGGAAATATGTCTTGAGTTCTTGGAGCACGGGTCTCCTTGTCAATATTGAACGCCCAAAGTCCCCTTTTAGTAACCTTCCTATGTATCTAAAGTACTGTATGTATAAAGGTTGATCTAAGCCAAGTTCTTTTGTTATATGTTTTAGTTGGTCTCCGGTAGCATGTGGCCCTGCTATCATCCGTGCAGGATTACTTGGAACTGCATACATCAGAAAAAATGTGATGGTCACTGTGCCAAGAAGTACCGGTATGAGAAACAAAAGTCTCCGCAAAATGTATTGATATAGCTTCATTTTTTGCTCCCTGTTGTTATTTTAGGGAGCGGGGGAAAGCCCCACCCCTAAAAAGCTTATTTGTGTATGCCGTAGAAACAAGGTGTTTCGTAGTATATCGGATTTAGCGTGTATCCCTTTATCCAATCTCTTGTTGCCACTATCTGGAGCCTTTCTGCAACCCAGATGGCAGGGCAGTCTCTCATTATGATCTTTATTGCCTTTTCGTATAGTTCTTTTCTCTTTTTCTTGTCTGTCATGTATCTTGCTTCGTCTAATAGTTTATCGACGGTGGGATTCTTATAGTAAGATTCATTGAAGCCCTTATTTCCAAACATGGACGAGTGGTATTCGTACTGCACAAAGTCTTCTGGATCTGCATAATCTGCATACCAGTGAGTATCAAATATCTGTGGTGCTTCCTTTTTGTTACCCATCTTTGCCCAGATGGTTGTCCAGGAGAGGAACTGAATTTTGATCTTTATGCCCAGTTTCTTCACACTCTGCTGGAGGACGAGGGCAGCCTGCTTATGGATATAGCCGCCTGTTTCAACCACGAAGTTGAGAGTGAAACCACCGTTTGGATAGCCTGCCTCTGCGAGTAACTTCTTTGCCTTCTTTAGGTCTCTGTAATATACGGGGTACGAAGAGTCGTACTTCCATATTGCGCTGGGTTCAGGCCCCTTTAACCTCTTTACCAGTCCTTTCATTGCATACTTTATAAATGCGTTGTAGTCGAATGCGTATGCAAGTGCCTGTCTTACCTTGACATCTTTTAATGGTCCTTTCGTGGTGTTAAGCCCAATATAGAATATGGTCAGTGATGGTTGTGTTAAAACCTTTATCCCTTTTTCCTTTTTGACCTTTAGGATATCATCCTCGGATATCCTGTAAGCGATGTCCACATCTCCTTTTTCTAACAGAAGCCTTCTTTCGGACGGTTCCTTGATTGTCCTTATTATTACCTTCTCAAAGTAGGGTTTTTTCCAACCCATAAAGTAATTTGGATTCCTCTTTAGTACCACCTGTTGCTCGTGTCTCCAACTTTCTAATGTGTATGGTCCTGAACCTGCAACTTTGTCGTGTAGCCAGTTTTGTGCCCATGGGTCTTTTGTAGTACTGTGTGCCTTAACAAGTTTACTGTTGAGAACAGAAGATCCGGTTTGGGCTATCAGCGTTAGGAACCAGGGAACGGGATGCTTTAATGTAAACTTGATCTTGTATTTGCCCAGCACCTCTATATTGCTTATTACTGTTTTAAGCTGGCTGCCAGGTCCTTTTCCTATTTTTATTGTCCTTTCAATTGAGTACTTCACGTCTTTTGCAGTTAGTTCTGTTCCATCTTGGAACTTGACTCCTTTTCTTAAATAGAAAGTGTAACTTTTACCGTTGTCCCCTACAGTCCACCTTTCAGCTAACTCCCCCTTTACCTTTGTTGCGCTTGGACCGTCGAGCACTACCAAGGTGTTGTAGCAATTTCTTATTACTAGTGCACTCTTTGGATCCCACGCAACTCCTGGGTCTAATGTGGTTGGGTCTTCTGGCGTTGCAACAATTACCACTTTTGAACGGTCTAACGCCATAGCGGGAAATGAAGCCATAAATACGACGAGTAGTCCCAGGATTAAGATACTAATACCTCTTCTCATTATACCAACCTCCTTTGCTTTTGTTTCATATAGTATAATTAGCTTCAGAGAGACAAAATCCTTTTATTTGAAAAATTGGCTGTTATTTTTTAAATCTCACTGTTATTTCAATAAATAAGATGTTTAGCTGATTTTCAGCTTGTTGGGGGTGAGGAGAGAAGATGGAGATATTGTTTCTTGGAACTGCGGGTGCAATGCCAACGGTACTGCGAGATAATACCGCTTTAGCGGTCCGCATAGAGGGAGTTATCCTGTTAATAGATACGCCTGGTTGTATTGTTCAAAAGATGATGAAAGTTGGTTGGAATCCTGTAGATATTAGGTATGTAATTATCACTCATATACATCCAGACCACGCGTACGGTTTACCTTCGTTGATACACGTATTGTGGATGATGGGCAAAAAAGGTGGTTTGGATTTATTCTTGCCTGAGTCTTTTCTTGTTAAAATGCAGAGTGTAATTGATGCCTATGGGTTACATAGTTTAAGGGACTTTTCGTTGAAGTTCTCTCCCGTTTCGCTGGCTGGTTCTACTGTGATAAAGGGCGAGAATTTCGAAGTGAATACATTTCCAGTTAGACATTCTATTCCAAATGTGGGTGTGAAGGTTGTTTGGGATGACAAGAAGGTGGTTTACACGAGTGATACTGAGCTGTGTGAGAGTGTCGTTGAGAATGCAAGGAACGCTGATATTTTGATACATGAAAGTAATGAAAGCCTTTATCTTACAGGTGGTCAAAGAGGACATTCAACGGCAAAGGATGCAGGCAGAGTGGCGCACTGGAGCGGTGCTAAGAAGTTGTTTCTAGTCCATATTGGACCAGCTTTGACGGATAAGGTAGAGGATCTGATTCGGGAGGCTGGAGAGGAGTTTGAAGGGGAGATCATTGTCCCTAATGATCTTGATGTAGTAGTAGTGTGAGGTGTGAATCTTGGCTATTAAGATTGAAATACCAAAACATGTAAGAGAGTTCATACTTTCGAATAGGATGATAAGAGAAGGAGATAAAATTGTTGTTGCCTTTTCGGGAGGGCCTGATTCTACTGCAATGCTCTATATACTGTCTGCTCTATCCAGAGAGCTATCCTTTTACATTCACATTGCTTATCTTAATCATATGTTGAGGAAGATGGCTGAGGATGAAACTTTGTGGGCTCAAGATGTAGCCTTGAGTCTTTCGGTTGATTTTACCTGTGGCAGGTATCCTGTGAACTGGCTTTCTGCTCATGAGAGGATGTCTGTTGAAGACGCAGCGAGGATGGGGCGGTACAGGTTTCTTGAGGATGTGAGGAAGAGAGTAGGTGCGGATAAGATTGCAGTTGCTCACAACTTGGATGACCACGCTGAGACCATTATCTTAAAGTTTATAAGAGGTTGCAGTGTAAGTGGCCTTAGGGGTATGAACCCTGTTTCTGGAAGGATTATAAGACCTCTGCTGTGTATGACCAAAGCAGAGATCCTGCAATTTTGCGAACGTTATAACTTATCTTATAGAATAGATGAAACGAATGCAGATACCTCTTACTTGAGAAATAGAATAAGACTGGAACTACTGCCACTGCTAAGGGAAAGGTATAACCCCAATATAACTGGGGCGTTATTGAGTCTTTCTCGGAACGCTTCTGTTGAAGACGACTTTATCCGTGAGTATACGCAGAATGTGTTTGAAGATTTGTTTGAATTTAGAGAAGGCATGTTGGTTGCCGATGTTAATGCTATCTTGCAGCAGCATGTTTCAGTGCAATACAGGTTGTTTTTGATGGCTATTAGCAGGTTATCTAAGGACTTGAAAGGTCTATCCAGGAAGCATCTTGATAGTATGTTGCGTGTGCTTAGCAGTGCTGGGTATAAGGAGGTAAAACTTCCGGGGAGTATTGTGCTTCAGAAGGTACAGGATAGAGTTTATATATCCGAAAGGGTAAAAACAGTTATTAATCCTACCGAGTATAAGTTCTGTCCTCCATTTGAGTTAAGGACTCGTTGGGGGCTTTTTAAGGCAGTGCTGATTACCCCACCTATTGACGGGAGAGTCTTAAGGGAGCCTTCTGTTGCATACCTTGATGCAGAGAGACTTCGTATGCCGTTGCTTATAAGGAACAGGAGGGAAGGTGATAGGTTCAGGCCTTATGGTATGCCTTATGAAGTGAGGCTTAAGAAGTTCTTTATAAATGAGAAGGTACCGTTTATTCACAGAGACGATGTGCCTCTTTTGGTTAGCGGTGATGATGTGGTGTGGGTTGTTGGGATGAGAGTATCTGAAGCTTGTAAGGTAACCAAGGAGACCAAGAAGATACTTAAGGTCGAATTCGTGAAGGGAAGTTTAAAGCAATGAGTCTCCTTTGAACTGATAGTTGCGTTGTCTTGAAGTTGGTGTGTATATATGTTATACTTAAAGATGCATTTTAAGAATACGCACATCTGCTGATGTGGTAAAGGTTGCCCGGTGGGTTTTTACCACAGATGAGGTGGATGGAGGCGGAAAACCAATCAAAGGGGGAGATTTTATTGGGTATAGTGTCAATGAAGCAGCTTTTAGAGGCGGGGGTTCACTTTGGGCACCAAACAAGGAGGTGGAACCCAAAGATGAAGCCCTATATTTATACCAACAGAAATGGTATCTACATCATTGACCTTCAGAAGACACTTAAATCTCTGAAGAGTGCTTATGACTTTGTCAGAGATTCGGTGATGGAGGGTAAGACCATAATATTTGTTGGTACCAAAAAGCAGGCACAGGCAGTGATCAAAGAAGAGGCAGATAGGTGTGGTGCGTTTTATGTGAATCAAAGGTGGCTTGGTGGTATGTTGACTAACTTCTCTACGATCAGGAAGAGAGTTGAGAGGTTAAAAGAGTTAGAGGAGATGGAGAACAACGGGACATTTGATGTCCTTCCTAAAAAGGAAGTTAGTAAACTCAGAAGAGAATTGGATAAACTTCGCAAGTATCTGGGTGGCGTGAAGGACATGGAGGATATCCCGGACATGATATATGTTGTAGATACAAGGAAGGAGAAAATCGCTATTGCAGAGGCAAGGAAGTTGGGCATTCCCGTAATAGCGATACTTGACACGAACTGTGATCCGGATGTTGTGGATTACCCTATACCGGGCAATGATGATGCAATAAGGGCTATAAAACTCATAACCTCTGTCATAGCGAGTGCTGTTCTGGAGGGCAGAGAAGGTATGCAGGCTAGGGAGGCAGAAGAGGCAAAAGAAGAGGCTGCAGCGGTAGAAGGGGGAGAGGTTGAGGTAGAAACCGGAGAGGTTACTGCCAGTGAAGAGTTAGAGGAAGTAGCAGCGAGAGAAGAAGCGGGTGATACTTCTGAAGGTGATGATACAGAAAATGAAAAAGAGGAGGGTAATTAGTAGATGCAGATAACAGCAGCACAGGTTAAGGAACTTAGGGAGCTTACTGGTGCAGGTATTATGGAGTGCAAAAAGGCGTTGCAGGACGCTGATGGAGATAAGGAAAAAGCTATAGAGTTGTTGAGGAAACGAGGGCTTGCAAAAGCGAGCAAGAAAAAGGGGAGGACTGCAAATGAAGGTATAGTGTACTCTTATATTCATGCTGGTGGGAAATTGGGTGCTATGCTTGAACTAAACTGTGAAACTGACTTTGTGGCGAGAACGGACGAATTCCAAGCACTTGCAAAGGAGATAGCTATGCAGATAGCAGCGAGTGCCCCTCTTTATGTTTCCAGAGAGGATGTCCCTGAGGATGTGCTTGCAAAGGAAAAGGAGATATATGCAGAGGAGGCAAGAGCGAGTGGCAAACCAGAGAAAGTTATAGATAAAATAGTGGAAGGCAAGTTGGAGAAGTTTTTTGAGGAATTTTGTCTTCTTGATCAACCTTATATAAGGGACCCCGACAAAAAGGTGCATGAGTTGATAGATGAAGCTATTGCTAAGCTTGGTGAGAACATAGTAGTTAGGAGGTTTAGTAGGTTTAAACTCGGAGAGAGTGATTAGAGGTGTCAGATTTGAGGTTTCGTAGAATACTTCTAAAGCTGAGTGGAGAGGTCCTTGCAGGTAAACAGAGGTTTGGAATAGATCCAGATGAGATGAGGAGGATATCCCATCAGATAAGAATGCTTCGGGAAGAAAGTATAGATGTTGCAGTGGTAGTGGGCGGAGGAAATATCTTTAGAGGTGTGTCTGGAAGTGCGAGAGGAATGGATAGAGCAACGGCTGACTATATGGGCATGTTAGCGACGGTCATAAACGCACTTGCACTACAAGATTTCCTTGAAAAGATGGGAGTAGTTACGAGAGTGCAAACGGCTATAGAAATGAGAGCCGTCGCAGAGCCTTTCATTAGGAGGAAGGCTCTGCGACATTTAGAAAAGGGGAGAGTTGTAATATTCGCTGCAGGAACTGGAAATCCCTTTTTCTCTACCGATACCACTGCCGCACTGAGAGCTGCTGAAATAGGTGCTGAAGCTGTGCTTAAGGCCACTAAGGTGGATGGTGTGTATAGTGCTGACCCTATGGTAGATGCAAATGCGGTTAAATTTGATACAATAACATACCTTGATGTCCTTAACATGGGACTCAAAGTGATGGACTCTGCTGCTATATCGCTGTGTATGGATAACAAGATACCCATAATAGTGTTTAACATAAATGATGATACTGCTTTACTCAGGATAGTTAGAGGAGAAAAGGTTGGCACCTGTGTTAAATAATCCATGCGGGGAGGGGACGCCTAATGCTTGAGGGACTGTTTAAAGAGATTGAGAAAGAGATGGAATCGGCTATAAAGTCTGTGAAAAAAGAGATGGATAGTATTAGAACGGGGAGGGCATCTGCCTCCTTGGTGGAAGATTTGAAAGTGGATTACTATGGGGCACCTACTCTGTTGAAGCAACTTGCGTCTATTTCAGTACCTGATGCGAGTACCATACTCATTCAACCGTGGGATAGGGCTTCCTTGAAGGCTATAGAGAAGGCTATACTGCTTTCGCCCTTAAAGCTGATGCCGATGAATGATGGCAAGGTTTTGAGGATAACTCTACCTCCTTTGACAGAGGAAAGAAGACAAGAACTGGTGAAGCTTGTTAAGAAGAAAGCAGAAGATGGAAAGGTGCATGTTAGGAATATAAGGAGAGAGGCCAACGAAAAGCTCAAAGAGATGAAGGAAAATGGGGATATATCGGAAGATGACTACTACAAGTACCTTAAGAAGGTTCAAGAGCTCACCGATAAGTATGTAGGGAAAGTGGACGAGATACTGGAAGAGAAAGAAAAAGAGATAGAAGAAGATTAAATCCAAGGAGTGAGAAAACCTTCGAAACCCCTCCTGATAATGGGAGGGGTATTTGTATTATTGTGGGAGGGATTGTCTTGATAAAGTGGGATAGATTGTATTCTCTGTCGTCTAAGGTTGTAAAGGAGCTTGAAATAGGGAGACTTTTTAAAGTGATAGATGATCCGGATATCATTTCGTTTGCTGCTGGCATGCCCGACCCTTCTTTGTTTCCCGTTAAAGAGGTTAAAGAATCTATGGAGGAGATTTTTTCTTCAATAGATGCGTGGAAGTATTTCCAGTATGGTGCTACCGAAGGATTAAATCTTTTGATAGATTTTATAGTGCAGTTCTACAAGGATAGAGAGGGTTTAGACATATCTCATGAACAGATTATTGTAACTGCAGGGGCCCAACAGGGCATGGATATCGTTGGTAGGTTGCTAATAGATGCTGGAGATGAAATAGTGGTTGAGGCTCCGACATACTCAGGTGCCATATCCTCTTTCAGACCCTATAGGCCGGTCTTTCTTACTGTTCCTATGGAAAAGGATGGCATTGATGTGGATTATCTTGAAAAATTGCTTCTTAGAGGTAGAAAGCCAAAGTTCGTATATACTATCCCGAATTTTCAGAATCCATCTGGTATCACAATGTCTGCTGAGAAGCGTAGCAGGCTTGTGGAACTTTCACACAAATATGGGTTCTCTATCATAGAAGATGATCCTTACGGAGAGTTAAGATTCCGTGGCAAGAGAGTACGTTCTTTATTTTCTATGGACTCTGAGAGTGGACACATCATAAGGCTGGGTAGCTTTTCAAAAATATTTGCACCGGGTATCAGGATAGGATGGATTGTTGTACCAAGAGATGTTGTAGAGAAAATCATTGCCTTTAAGCAGGGTATGGATCTCTCTACATCTGCGCTGGTTCAGGCTGTACTCCACACATATCTGAAGAAAGTTTCTATTTCTGAGCATATAGAGAAGATAACTATTAGGTATAAGAGGAAGATGTCTGTTATGAAAGAGGCTATTGATGAGTATATCTCTGGTGTGGAGTATGTCGAACCTGAGGGTGGCATGTTTTTCTGGTTGACGATCCCTGACATAGAGGTAAGAGAGCTGTTCGATGTTTCTATTAGGAATAAAGTGGCATTTACGCCGGGTGATGGATTTTACCCATATTACGGAGGACACGACTCAATGAGGTTGTGCTTTTCATTTCCTGAGGAAAGTGATATAGTAGAGGGTATAAAGAGGATAGGTCTTTCTGTTGGGGAGCTTAGGGGGTGAATGAAGGTTATGGAGAGAATAAAACCAGAGTTTACGGAGAATGCACTTGCAATACTGGAGAGGAGATACTTAAAGAGAGATGAAGATGGAAATGTTATAGAGACACCTGAGGATATGCTAAGGAGGGTCTCTGAACTTGTTGCAAGTGCTGAAAAACTTTATGGTGCATCTGATAGAGAGGTAAGTGAGTGGGAGCTAAGATTTTACAATCTTATGGCATCTTTGGATTTTCTTCCCAATAGTCCCACATTGATGAATGCAAAGAGGAAACTTGGACAACTGGCTGCATGTTTTGTTTTGCCCGTAGGTGATAGCATGGAGGAGATATTTGATGCTGTGAAGTGGACAGCTATGGTGCACAAGAGTGGTGGAGGAACAGGTTTTAACTTCTCTCGTTTGAGACCCAAAGGGGATGTTGTGTCCTCCACTAATGGGGTTGCCTCTGGGCCGGTATCATTTATGGAAGTGTTTGATATTACTACAGAGGTGGTTCAGCAGGGTGGCATGAGAAGGGGTGCAAATATGGGCATCTTGAATGTAAACCACCCTGATATAGAGGAGTTTATTATGGCAAAGTCAGAGGAGAATAAGAGGCTTAAGAATTTTAATATCTCTGTTGGTGCGTTTGACGATTTCATGCAGAAGGTTTTAGACGACGGGGAATATGAAATCCTCAATCCTCGTACTGGGGAAGTGGTTAGGAAGTGCAAGGCGAAGGAACTGTTCGACAAAATAGTTAATCAAGCGTGGAAGACAGGTGATCCTGGGATGGTGTTTTTAGATACTATAAATAGAGCAAATACCCTTCCAGGACTTGGCCCAATAGAGAGTACAAACCCGTGCGGAGAACAGGTACTTCACCCATTTGGTTCTTGCAATCTTGGTAGCATAAATTTACTGCATATGGTAGCAAATGGGAAGGTAGATTGGGATAAGCTGGCTGGGACGGTTACACTCTCTATAAGGTTTTTGGACAATGTGATAGATGTGAATAAGTTTCCTTTGAAGCAGATAGAGGAGATGACGAAGGGTACCAGAAATGTGGGGTTGGGGGTTATGGGATGGGCCGAGATGCTGTATGAACTTGGTGTACCTTATGATTCAAGCGAAGCTTTGGAGCTTGCTGAAAAAGTTATGAAGTTTATCAATGATACAGCACGTGAGGCTTCGAGAGAACTTGGTGAGCAGAGGGGTGCTTTTCCTTATATAGATAGGAGTATATGGAAAGGTACAACGATGAGGAATGCAGGTGTTACAACGATAGCTCCAACTGGTACCATAAGCCTTATAGCAGGTACCTCCAGTGGCATAGAGCCTGTGTTTGCGCTCGCGTATAGAAGAAAGGCACTAAAAGGAGAAAAAAATGAGATAACGCTTGTGGACTTTAATAAGCAGCTGGAAAGGATAGCCAAGGAGAGTGGTTTTTGGAGTGAGGATTTTAAGAGTGCTGTGCTTGAGCGTGGTTCTATCCAGGAGATAAATGGGGTTCCGGAAGATGTCAAGAGGGTGTTTGTTGTCTCTCACGATATTGCACCTGAGTGGCATGTTAAGATGCAGGCGGCATTTCAGAAGTATGTGGAAAATGCAGTATCCAAAACGATAAACATGCCCCATACTGCCAGTGTTTCGGATGTAGCAGATGCTTACATACTTGCTTGGAAGTTGGGATGTAAGGGTATAACAATTTACAGGGATAGGAGCAAGCAGGAGCAGGTTCTTTATGTGGGTGTAAAAGGTGGTGAGGAGGAGAAACATACCAATGGTTTACCCAGACCTAAAAGAAGGCCGTTTATACTTAGCGGAAGGACGCAGAAGTTGAAGACGGCGTTTGGGAATCTGTATCTTACACTAAATGAGCTTGATGGCAAACCCTTTGAGGTGTTTGCAACGCTTGGTAAGTCTGGCAAAGACACAATGGCTGATACTGAGGCAATAGGTCGTCTCATATCGCTTGCATTACGTAGTGGGATACCGATGGAGGAGGTTATAAACCAGTTGAAGGGGATAGGAGGGAGTCAGCCTACGTACAGTCATGGCGAAATAGTGCTTTCTATACCGGACGCCATTGCTAAAGGATTGGAAAGACTGCTCAAAGCAAAGGTAGAACAGGTAGAAGTGGAGTTGTGTCCAAAGTGTGGTGCTGTATTGCAACATATGGAAGGGTGTGTGACCTGCCCCGTTTGTGGCTATTCTAAATGCGACTGAGTGTAAGAAATTGGGTTATATTGCTTTTTTCTGTGTGTATCTCTATAGCCCTTAGTTGGTTGGTTTCTGTGTATGTAGAGGGAAGGTATTACGGTGCCATGCCTTCCCTCATTGTTGCTAAAAAGGAGAATGTTAGCATAAAGGTTAGAAGTGATGCAATAATATACTGGAGGTATAAAGAACTGTTTTCACCCGTATCTGGTAAGGTCTTTTATCTGAGAAAATACGACAGAGTGAGAAAGGGGGAGAAAGTTGGTGTCATAAGTACACCGTTGGGTAAGCGTGTCTATGTAAGAGCTACTTATGCTGGGCTTTTTTTGCCTTTCTACGATAGGTGGAACAGGTGGGTTAACCCTTCTGCTCGTGTTTCTGAGATAGCCGTTAGTCTGCAAAAGATTTGGGATAACAGAATAAAAGAAGGGATTGTACATATAAAGGAGGGAATGTGGGTAAAGAAAGGTGGAACTATAGGTATGCTGGTGTATGGTTATGGTTTTTACCTGTACTTTTCACTTCCGAAGTGTTTTTTTAATCCCAGGTGGAGGGGCAGTCGGTATGTTCGTGTGGATTTCTTGGATTTTGGTGGATACAGTAATAGGGGGTTTATAGATTACCTTTCTCTCCATCAGGACAGGGTATCTATGTTGCTGTGGTTTTTTATATTTGATGAGAAGAGGAACTTTAAGAGGCATTGGACACATGTGGATGTAGTTGTAAAGAGAAAAAAGGGTGTTGTGTTGCCTGCCTCTGCTGTTATAATAAAAAAGGGTATAAGGGGTATTATGATAGCTAACAAAGGAATAGCACAGTTTTACCCTGTTGAAGGGGAATGGATAAACACCAAGAAGTTTCTTGCAACGAATGTAAAAGAGAAGCTACTAATAGTTTCAAACCCTACTTCGGTGAGAGAGGGTATGTGGATTGGCTACTGATAACGTGTGGAGGAAGTTCCTATCCACAATAGGATGGACAGACTTTGTAGAGGATAGAAGGTGGAGGAGGAATCCTTCTCCTTCTTCTGCAGATAGGAGGGCAAGGCTCCTTGGAGAGGTGGATGAAGATGGTTCGGCAATGGGATATGCCTTTTCTGTACACATATTTAGGCCTGTTTCTCCTGAGCCGGCAAAGGAGATGGCTGACTTACTGAAAGGTGGTAATGCCGTTATTGTGGATTTTCGCATGCTACCTGACTCCAAGGCCAAAGAGGTGCTGGATTTTATTAGTGGTGTTACATACGGTTTGGGTGGTAGTATCACAAAGATAGATAGGCGTGTTTATATGTTTTCGCCTCGGGGAATACTTGTAAGGGATGTCAGAAGAGATGCGGAAAAGAAGGAGTGATTGCTGTTGTATACTATTTATAGGGTAATAACTTTACTTATTATGATTTATGAGTGGATAATCATAATAAGGGTTATCTTGGATTTATTGAGGATACCACCTTTTTCTAACCCCTTCTCTGCATGGATTTATAGGGTTACTGAGCCGTTTTTTAGGAGGGTGAGGTTGGTTATCCCTATTGGTAATTTTGGGATAGACCTTGCTCCTCTCATAGCGTTGATTGTGCTTTGGTTGATCTCTTATTTGGTGGACAGTATCTTTCGCACATTGTTGTTTTAGGGGGTGTTGGTTGTGGGAATAACCCCACTTGATATTCATAATCAAGAATTTAGCCGTTCGTTCAGAGGTTATGATGTAGATGAAGTAGATGAATTCTTGGAGATGGTGGCAAATGAAATTGAAGAGCTTTCCAAGGAGAACGAGAGGTTGAAGGTGGAGCTTGCGGAGTATAAAAAGAAAGAGGAAGATGCGAAAAAGGAGTTAGAGATGGCACGGAGTAGTGCTGAAGAGAAGATAAAGGTGGCGCAGAGAGAGGCAGATCTTATAATTAAGGAAGCAAAGCTCAAAGCGGATAAGCTGATAGAAGAGGCTTACAAGGAGGCTCAGAGGCTTAAAGAGGACCTCGAGGGTATCAAGCGTGCAAGGATGCGTTTTTTCCTTGAATTCAAGACATTGCTTGAAAGCTATTTGAGGCTGATAGAAGATGATAATAAGGGGGTATTGGATGTCGGTTCTACTGAGAAGTGATCAGCGAGGTGTCATATTCAAGGTAAGGGTAGTTCCAAAGGCAAATAAGGACGAGATAGTTGGTGTATATGGAGATGCGCTAAAGCTGAAAGTTGCAGCTCCTCCTATAAGAGGCAAGGCAAATGAGGCGATAGTCTCCTTCCTTGGAAGGATGTTGGATGTACCCTCGGACAGGGTTATGATTATTCAGGGAGAAAGATCCAAGGACAAGACTGTTCTTGTATGGGGGAAAAAGATAGAAGAGGTAAAGGAGTCATTGAAGAGAAAAGGAGTAGATGATATAGTTGGAGCTTAGCACCTCTATTCAATACATCAAGGGAGTTGGTCCAAAAAGGGCCAAAGACTTCTCGAAACTCTCTGTTTATACTGTGGAGGACCTGCTATTCCTGTTTCCTAATAGGTATGAGGATAGGAGGAGTATAACTCCGGTTACTGCAGTAAAGATAGGTGAAAAGGGTTCAGTTATAGCGGAAGTTATGGCAGTGGAAAGCACAGAGGTTAGGAGAAACATGAATGTTATAAAGGCTCGCCTGAGGGATGAAAATGGTAATTTCTTTGTAGCCGTGTGGTTTAATCAAAGGTACATAAAAGATGTACTCAGACGGGGAGTAAAGGGAGTCTTCTATGGCAAGGTAGAGTATAAGTTTGGAGAGTTGAATATGGTATCTCCAGAGTTTGAAGTTCTGGGTGCAAGCGAACTTCTGGATATTAACATGGGCAGGATAGTCCCTGTTTACCCGTTAGCCGGTAAGCTCAGACAGAAACAGATGAGAAAGTTTCTGTGGACTGTTATTGAAGAGTGTATAGACCAACTTCCAGAGGTTCTACCTGATTATCTTTTAAGTAAGTATAACCTTATGGGTAGGGGGAAGGCTGTTAGGAGCATGCACTTCCCCAGCAGCTTCGATGAGCTCCAGAGGGCAAGGAAAAGGTTGATATTTGAAGAACTGTTTTTGCTACAGGTAGCGCTTAGCATCAGAAGAAAGAACTATAGAGATAAGCACAAGGGTTACAGGTTTTTGATAGATGAAAGTGAGATAAAAAGATTGTTGGGCCTGCTACCGTTTGAACTGACTTCTGCACAGAGGAGGGTGTTGAACGAGATTTTCAAGGACCTTTCCTCTGGTTTTCCTATGTATAGATTGTTGCAGGGTGATGTTGGTTCCGGTAAGACAGTGGTGGCAGTGCTTGCCTTAATTGTTGCGTGGCATAACGGTTATCAAGGTGCGATGATGGCTCCCACAGAGATATTGGCAGAACAGCACTACCTCTCCGTGAAGGATATGTTTTCTCATGTAGGGATGAGGGTGGCATTTCTGGGTAGCAAGCTTTCCAAAGGGGAACAAGAAGATGTCTGCAGGGGTTTGCGCGATGGGGATATAGACCTTGTCATAGGTACTCACAGCCTTATACAGGATAGAGTAGAGTTTAAGAACTTGGGACTGGTGGTTATAGACGAACAACACAGATTTGGGGTAGCTCAGAGGGTTAAACTTGTGAGCAAGGGCAGGGCACCTCATCTTTTAGTTATGACGGCTACCCCTATACCGAGAACATTGACGCTCACCCTTTATGGTGACCTTGATGTCTCTATAATTGACCAGATGCCTCCTGGAAGAAAGCCTGTTAAGACATACTGGATAAGTGAGTCGAGTAGAGATAGGCTTTACGAGTTTATCAGGAAAGAAGTGGATCTGGGACACCAGATCTACGTTGTTTGTCCTATTATAGAGGAGTCCGAAGTTCTTGATGTGCAGCCAGCGGTGTCCATGTATGAATATTTGAAAGAAGATGTGTTCCCTGAGCTGCGTGTTGGACTGCTTCACGGAGATATGAAGAGCAGGGATAAAGAGCTTGTGATGAGAAGTTTTAGAGATGGTAAGATAGACATTTTAGTTGCTACACAGGTTATAGAGGTTGGTGTAGATGTTCCTAATGCGACTGTAATGGTTGTAGAAAATGCTGAGAGGTTTGGTATCTCTCAACTACACCAGCTCAGAGGAAGGGTAGGCAGAGGTAAACATGAATCTTATTGTGTCTTGATATCTGATCCGAAAACCGAAGAGGCAAAAAAACGGTTAAGGGCACTCGTGGAGATTAGCAATGGATTTAAGCTCTCTGAGATAGACCTTAAGATAAGAGGACCGGGTGAGGTATACGGTTTGAAACAACACGGGATGCCGGATTTGAGAATAGCAGATGTTCTTAGAGATATAGATATACTGAAAATTGCAAGGGAGGAAGCAGCAGCACTCGTAAACTATGGGGATAAACTCTTCGACTATCCCTCAATGCTTTCGGAGATTAAAAATAGGTGGAAGGGTAGGTTTGACCTTTGGGCAGGAGCCTGAGGCCTACTACTTCTCTTGTATTGGGGGCTTTGCTTAATATAGTGGGAGATGTTTATGGAGTGAGATTTCTCGATCTTTTTGCTGGTACAGGTAATGTGGGCTTTAAGGTTTTGGAAAAGGGTGCGGATATGGTTGTTTGGGTTGAAAAGGACAAGCTACTTGCCAGTGCAATAAGAGAGAGACTAAAGGGGATGGGAATAAATAGTGGGTTTGTTGTTGGTATGGATGTCCTTAGAGCCTTGAGATATCTTTACGATAAAGGTCTTAAATTTGATATTGTTTTTATGGATCCTCCTTACGGTAAGGGATATGTGGAAAGAGTTGTAAGACTGATAAGGAGGTTTAGTGTTGTTGGTGAAGGTGGTTGGTTGATTGCAGAGTACAGAAAAGGTGATGTGGACAAGGAGATAGTTGAAAAGGAGTATATTTACGGGGATACGGCTTTGGGTATCCTGAAGATAGATAATATTCCAAAGGAGGAGTGATTTTTGTGGATGCTGTTTACGCTGGTACATTTGATCCCCTTACTTACGGTCATCTCGATGTGATAGAGAGAGGTGCAAAGATATGCGATAGGCTTGTGGTTGCGGTCTCTGAAAGTAGAAATAAGTATCCAACATTTCCTCTCGGAAAGAGAATAGAGATGGTCCAAGAAGCTACAAAGCACATTCCGAATGTAGAGGTTGAAGGATTTTCGGGCCTACTGGTGGAGTATCTTAGAAAAAAAAGTATAAAGGTTGTTATAAGGGGACTGAGGGCTCTCAGCGACTTTGAATATGAGTTTCAGCTTGCTTTGATGAACAAGAAGTTAGACCCCGAGGTCGAAACTATATTCTTGGTTACCAGGGCAGATAGGTCATTTGTGAGCTCAAAGATAGTGAAGGAGATTTTCAGTTACGGGGGATCCGTGAGTGACCTTGTGCCTGATGTTGTGGTGCGATACATGAAAGAACATTTTAGCAAAGATAGATAGGATGTCTTTTGAACTCAGTATCTCCCCTTCTTAGAGAACTCTCCCTGAATGCGAGTGCGTATATCCATGTAGCCCTGATGTCGTATTTGAGCATTGAAGTAGCTGGGTGTTTTTCATTCTGCAAATGCGGTTTCAGAATGACGGGAAGAGATGCTGTTTGTTTCATTTGTTTTAAGATGTTTCTGCCCTTTTCTGTAAAACCCAGTACCCTTATGTATTGTGGTCCTGATCTTTGAAAGGTTTTGTTGTCGTGCTCGGTGAGTTCCAGCAATGCGTGGATGAGCATTCTCTGTATCTTTGTCTTTGTATACCTCTTGGTTTTTATACTCCCTATTAGCTCTTTTATGTTTGTGGAGATAAAAGCAGCCCTTCTTATTCTATTTTCTATGCCTTCTCTGGCTTCTGGTATCTCTACACCCTTCCTTATCTGGTATAGTATAAGGTTGGAAAAGTCGTGCAGTGTTATGGGGGCTCTGCCGTTTTCTGCCTCTCTCTTGAGTATTTCGTATGAGTTAGTAGGTAGGTAGCTTCTTGCTGATTCTATGCCTTTTCTTGTTATTAGCTCCCTTATGGCAGTTGCACTGGATATTTTCCCCTTCACCTCGGTATCGTGGTAGTTTGAGTGTAACCTTTTTATGGTTATAGGATGTATTGGACTCTTCAGAAGTAGTAGCTGTTTCAGGTACTCTATGCCGAGTATGTTGTTTGGTTTGCCAAGTTCGTTTGCAGATAAGTCAGTTAGTTGTGATAGGGCTCTGCTCTGTGCGTCGGGGTAAGATAGGCCTTCTTTTAAGAAGCTGTGAAGGTTCCTTTTGAACTCTGGACTTTCGTTGGCAAGTACTTTGGCTGCTTTAAGTAAGCTTTCTATTTTTCCTTCTTCACTGCCAAATACAAGATAGTTTACAACTCCTGTTGAGTTTAATATTGAGATAGCTCCTTTTGCAAATACACCTGCGTTGTGGCAGGAAAAGACGGTGGGTAACTCTATTAAAAGATCTATACCTTGCGAGAGCGCTATTTCCGTGCGTGCCCATTTGTCGGCTATAGCTGGCTCTCCTCTTTGCAAAAAGTTCCCACTCATTACAGCGACTACTGCCTCTGCGCCTGTAACCCTTTTCCCTTCTTCTATATGGTATTGATGGCCAAAATGAAATGGGTTGTATTCCACTACTATACCCATGACTTTCATACTTAATGTATTATACAGTTTAAATGGGAGTTTTAGAAGACTGAGAGAGGCTACCCTACTGTATAAGGTAATTTCTTTGGGTTAGAAGGTAGGACATTATTGCGGTTTTGGACCTTTTAGTATGTTTTGTACTTTTACAAGCCCTTTTGGGGTGGTATAATTATTAAAAATGTGTAAAAGGAGGGATAGTTTTGAAGGGAAAATGGTTGGGTATTGTGTTGGTTGCGGTGTTGATGGTTTCTTCAGTAGCATTTGCAGCAGTGAAGAATCCCAACACTATCATTGAGGTTACCATTGGTGGTCCCGCAACTATGGATCCTCATTGGAGCTACGATACTGCAAGCGGCGAGGTAATCTACAATCTTTACGATAACCTTATAAACTACAAAGGTTCAAGCCTAAAAGAATTTGAGCCTATGATTGCAACGAAGGTGCCATCAAAGGAGAATGGGCTCATTAAGGATGGGGGGCTTACTTATATCTTTCCTATAAGGAAAGGCGTTAAGTTCCATAACGGTGATATTCTTACTCCTGAAGATGTAGCTTACAGCTTCAGAAGGGCTTTGATTTTTGACAGGTCTGGTGGCCCTGTGTGGATGCTTTGTGAACCGCTTTTGGGTGTAGACAGCATTGAAGAGCTTGCAGTAAAAGTTGCAGGTGTAAAGAAGTACTCTGATATGTTTACAACAGACAAGAATGGCAAAAAGGTGCTCAAGCCACAGTATAAAAAGGCAATGATAAAAGTTGTTACTGACTATGTGAACAAGGCAGTAGAGGTTAAGGGTAACAATGTGGTATTCCACCTTGCACAGCCTTATGCACCATTCCTTTCTATACTGGCGCACAGTGGCAGTTGGGGTTCTATTATAGACAAAAAGTGGGCTATTGCTCAGGGAGCATGGGATGGTAGGGCCGATACATGGTGGAAGTATCACGATCCGGATAGAGCCAAAGATCCTCTGTATGCTAAGGAGAATGGTTCTGGCCCATTTATCCTCAAGAAGTGGATAAAGAGCCAGGCAGTTATCCTTGAGAGATTTGACGACTACTGGCGTGGCCCTGCAAAGATAAAAGAAGTTGTTATCAAGTATGTGGATGAGTGGACCACAAGGAAGCTTATGTTGCAAAAAGGCGATGCAGATATAGTGTATGTTCCACCTGCAAACCTTAAAGAGGTAGAGCATATGAAAGGGGTCAGAGTTATAAAGGGATTGCCGGGCCTAATGAATGTTGTTAGTATGTGGCCATGGACGATCAACGCAAAGGGCAATCCTTACATAGGTAGTGGTAAACTTGATGGTAACGGTATCCCTCCGAACTTCTTCTCTGATGTGCATGTGAGAAAGGCATTTTCTTACCTGTTCCCGTATGAGCTCTTTATAAAGAAGGCGTTAAATGGGTTAGCTATAAGAAATCCAGGGCCTCTTGTCAAGGGGTTGCTGGGGTACTCTGATGATCCTTCCCTTTTCTACCACTTTAGTATTAAGAAGGCAAGGGAAGAGTTTAAGAAGGCCTGGGGAGGTAAGGTATGGGAGAAAGGGTTTAAGTTTAAGATATTCTACAACTCTGGAAATGACACTCGTAAGATGGCGTGTGACATGATAGCAACTTACGCAAAGATGATAAATCCAAAGTTCAAAATTGAACCTGTAGGAGTTCAGTGGTCTGCTTATCTTGAACTCTACAGGACAGAAAAGATGCCGATATTTACTATAGGTTGGCTTGCAGATTATCCTGACCCACATAACTTTATACCTACATATATGGGTAGCACTGGAGCGTACAGCTCAAACTTTGGAAAGGCATACATAGAGTTTGCCAAGAAGAATGTGGATCCTCTTATAAAGAAGGCTATTAGGGAGACCGACCCTAAGAAGAGGGCAGCTCTGTATAAGAAACTTGTGAAGATTGCACACGACTATGCCATTTCGCTCTACCTGTATCAGAATATAGTTTTCCATGTTGAAAGAACATGGGTAAAAGGTTGGTACTATAATGCTATAAGACCTGGGCAGGATTTCTACACACTGAGCAAGTAGTTGCGCTTGGTAGGGGGAGACACATAGCTGTCTCCCCTTTTCAGTAAAAAGAGGAGGTGAAGCATGCTTTCCTACATTTTGCGAAGGTTGTTGCTTTTGCCGTTGATACTCTTTGGTGTTACATTTCTCATCTTCTCCGTGTATTCTCTTTTATCTCCACTTGAGAGGCTTGCTACTTATGTAAACAATCCAAACGCACTTAAGAGTGCTGCTGCTTCGGAGAGGCTAATAAAAAAGTATCACCTTGATGATCCGTATCCCGTGGGCTACTTTAGATGGGTTGGAAAGTTGTTGAAGTTCAACCTTGGGTGGTCTAAGGTTGCAAATGAACCGGTTGCGACTGCTATAGCGGAGAAGTTTCCGGCAACGCTGGAGTTGGTGTTGTATTCTATTATTCCAGTGGTGCTTATTGGTATATGGTTGGGAGTGGTATCAGCTGTTCATCACAATGACCCGATAGACCAGAGCTTGCGAATTGTTGCTGTCATAGGATGGTCTCTACCAACTTTTATATTTGGTTTGCTCGTTTTGTTTTTCTTCTACGGCGTCTTAGGATGGTTACCCCCGGGAAGACTTAGCGTGTGGGCACAAAATATAGTTTATACAAATCCATCTTTTCACCGTTATACTGGGCTTATAACGGTAGATGCTTTGTTAAACGGCTATGGATATGTGTTTTTAGATGCTTTACGCCATTTGGTGGCTCCAATAATCACACTTTCTTATGTTTCTTGGGCATACCTATTAAGGATAGCACGTTCCAGTATGTTAGAAACATTAAGGAAGGATTATATAAGGACGGCGAGAGCAAAAGGTGTAGATGAAAAGACTGTTATATACAAACATGCTGAGAGAAATGCTCTAATACCTGTTGTTACTGTAGCTGGTATGATGATAGTTCAGATGCTTGGAGGTGTAGTAATTACGGAAACGATATTTAACTTTCCTGGATTGGGACAGTGGGCAGCAACTGCTGCTCAGCAGTTAGACTATGCCTCGATTCTCGGTTTCTCTCTTTTGTTTGCGTTTATTATGGTAATAGGTAACCTTGTAGTTGATGTGTCTTATGCGCTTATAGATCCCCGGGTTAGATTGGAGTGAACCTGCCATGAAGAGAGTTATAAAGAAGCTTTTGAGTAATACAGCCTCTTTAGTAGGTATAGTTTTACTCATTTTTTTTATTGTGATAGCCTTACTTGCTCCGATTATTGCTCCACCTCTCTCTGACGACCCATATCAGGTTCCGAGAATGTCTTGGAATGTTAATCCCCAACCACCTGGTACGCCTATGTCAGATAATATAAGAGAGATATATGAACAGATGGGTAAGAAGGTGAAGCTCACTAAAGCTCTGCTCGGCACGGAGCAGGGTGGATACGATATATTTTACGGGCTTGTGTGGGGTACGAGGACAGCATTTAAAGTAGGGATAATTACGGTAGGGGTCGCTATGATAATAGGGATATTTGTGGGTTCTGTTGCTGCTTACTTTGGTGGGTGGCTGGACGAAGTGTTGATGAGATTTACGGATGTATTCCTCTCTTTTCCTTTCCTCGTTGCTGCAATGGTGCTTACTACTATTCTTGGCAAAGGGTTGGATAAGGTCATAATAGCGCTTATCGTCTTTGGGTGGATGGGGTATGCAAGGGTTATAAGGGGTAGTATTCTTGCAGTTAGGGAGGATGTTTATGTAATGGCAGCGAAGGCACTTGGCGTAAAGGATGGTAGAATAATACTGAGGCATCTGTTACCCAATACCATATTCCCTGTATTAGTGCAGGCTTCTATGGATACGGGCTCCATGGTGGTTACAGCGTCTGCTTTAAGCTTCCTTGGAGTGGGTGCACCTGAAGGTTATGCTGACTGGGGACAGATGGCAAGTTTTGCAAGGAATTGGATTGTTGGTTCTCCTGGACACGCCTTTCAGTATTGGTATACCGTTTTCTTTCCGGCTTTATTTATAGCTCTATTTGTCCTTGCGTGGAACCTTATAGGAGACACTCTAAGGGATATACTTGATCCCAGATTGAGGGGAGAACTGTGATGAGAGAACCTCTGTTAAAACTTAGAGGACTGCAAACGCACTTTTTTACGGAAGACGGTGTGGTGAAAGCAGTTAGGGGGGTTGATTTTGAGGTATATGAAGGAGAAACGCTGGGAATAGTGGGAGAATCTGGTTGTGGGAAGAGTGTGACTGCACTTTCTATAATGGGGCTTGTGGATTATCCTGGTAAGATAGTTGCTGGTGAAATTATCTTTAAGGGGGAGGATCTCACTAAGAAGAGTTATGAGGAGATGAGGCAGATTCGTGGGAAAGAAATTGCAATGATATTTCAGGAACCCATGACTGCTTTAAATCCAGTATTTACGGTGGGATATCAGATCTCGGAAGCACTCATGATACATTTGAAGATGAGTGAAAAGGAGGCGATGAAACACTCCATTGAGCTCCTTAGGAAAGTTGGTATCCCCATACCTGAGCAGAGGGTACATGAGTACCCACACCAGTTGAGTGGTGGTATGAGACAGAGGGCTATGATAGCTATGGCACTTTCGTGTAATCCCTCTCTTATTATAGCAGATGAACCTACTACTGCTCTTGATGTTACGATTCAGGCACAGATATTGGATTTGATGAAATCCTTACAGAAAGAATATGGGGCCTCTTTGATAATGATAACGCATGATCTTGGAGTGATAGCGGAGATAGCTGATAGAGTGGTTGTCATGTATGCAGGTAAGGTGGTGGAGTATGCAGATGTTAAAACTATATTCCACAGGCCGTTGCATCCTTATACATTTGGACTTTTAACCTCTATACCAAGATTAGATGTTGAAGTAGATAGATTGAATGCGATACCGGGTGTTGTGCCTGATCCACTGCACTTTCCTAATGGTTGCGGCTTTAATACGAGGTGTCACTATGCTATTGATAGGTGTAGAGAGGAAGATCCGCCTCTTATTGAGGTAGAAGAGGGACACTGGGTTAGGTGTTGGAATATGGATGCAATAAGAAGAGAAGTCCAAAAGGGTTTGCTGGTAGGGGTGTAGAGTATGGAGAAACCGTTGTTAGAAGTAAAGCATCTTGTAAAGTATTTCCCTATAAAGAAGGGAGTATTTAGGAGAGTTGTGGGATGGATAAAGGCAGTAGATGATGTATCTTTTGATGTGTATGAGGGTGAAACGCTTGGTCTGGTTGGAGAATCTGGTTGTGGTAAGACTACTACGGGACTTACTATCCTCAGATTGGAAGAGCCTACCTCTGGTGAGGTAGTGTTTCAGGGCAAAAATCTGGCTGAGTTACCTCCAGAGGAGATGAGGAAAGAACGTAGAAACTTGCAGATTATCTTTCAGGACCCATATAGTTCTCTTGACCCGAGAATGAGGGTTAAGGATATAATAGCTGAGGGTTTGTTGAGCCATAATTTGTATGATAGAGCTCAGAGGATCAAGATAGTTGGTGATTTACTCCAGAAAGTTGGTTTGTCACCAGATTATATGAACAGGTTTCCACACGAGTTTAGTGGTGGACAGAGACAGAGAATAGGTATAGCACGGGCACTCGCACTTAATCCAAAGCTCATAGTCTGTGATGAAGCAGTCTCTGCTCTTGATGTCTCCATAAGGTCTCAGGTCATAAACCTTCTTGAGGATTTGCAGAAGGAGTTTGGCCTGACATATATATTCATTGCGCATGATTTGAGTGTGATAAAGCACATAAGTGATAGAATAATAGTGATGTATTTGGGAAAGATAGTAGAAATTGCCCGTAAGAGGCAGCTTTTTGACAATCCGTTGCATCCATACACAGAGGCGCTAATCTCTGCAGTGCCTGTGCCTAATCCGGATTTCAGGAAGCGGAGGGTAATACTTCAAGGAGATGTCCCGAGTCCTGCCAACCCCCCACAGGGATGTAGGTTCCACCCTAGGTGCCCAAAGGCAATGGATATATGTAAGTTGCAGGAACCCAAAATGTTAGAGGTGGAAGATGGGCACTTCGTAGCGTGTCACCTGTACGATAGGTAGTTTTACTGAATACCGCTTAGCTTTACTGCGATAGCAGTAAATATGGGCAATGTGGCAAGGCTCAAGGTATAGATAGTTAGTGTAGATTGGCTCGATATGTTGTAGTTCCCACCAAACAGGCGTGTTAGAAGTGTAATGTTTAAGGCAGATGGTTGAGCAGCTTCTAATATAAGGAGGAACTGCATGTATCGGGGCATGGGTATTAAGTAGACTATTAGTATGAAGATTAGGGGAACCAAGATTAGTTTTATTATACTGGCAGGCAAAGCATATCGAAGCTGAAAGGAGCGTTCTCTCTTTAGTGAAAAGTATAGAATACCTCCGAGGGTAAAAAGTATAAGTTGTATTGTCATGCTTCCCACTTTTTCGAATGCCTGCAGAAGGATAAGTGGTACATAGTTGTCGACATGTAGCAACACCAATAAGATAGATGTTATTAGTGCTATTAATGGTGTACTTATTAAGTATTTCAGTTTAAACTCTGTTTCACCAGAGAAAAGATATTTTGAGATGCTTATCATGGATGGTCCGTAAAGCATGGTGAACAGGAATATGTAAACGAAATACTCAGATGCCATGCCTTGTGGGAAGAGTGCAGCGACGAGAACCAGTGGTAAGTATGCGCCGTTGTGAAATCCTGCAAGCATAACGAATTCCCTTTTGAACGGTGTTTTCTTATGCATGCGAAGATAGATTATAGCTATCAGGCTTCCTGTACCAAGTAGTGCAAAGTTTACAATTGGCAGCAACCACCAATAGGGAGTGTGCATTACTGTAGGGAACTTTTTGATAACACTGCTGAATATCAAAAGAGGATATGTGATATTTATGGTAAGCTTACTCAAATACATGGTGCTTTCCTCTGGTAGTATCTTGAGATGAAAGGCTACAATACCTATAAGTGCAATAGTTATCACTTCTGCCAGCGCTTTCAGGATTATGATTATAGTCATCTATTATCTCCTCCTTTCACAAGAAGTATTTTAACACATTGTGCAACTCCTGAAATTGATGTGTGGGTGTGAGTAGTTGTCATACTTTGCTTTTTCCACTTCTCCTCCGCTTCTGCTCCACTACCGGCCGTGTATATCCCCTTTATGTTTTTGAATGTTTATGGTATTATTAAACACAGATATTTAATTTAGTTTAGAATTAAAGGAGGGGTCGTTATGAGAAGGATAATAGTAGGACTTATGGTAGGGCTGCTTTTGTTTACCTTGCTGCCTATTGGTTTAGCGGCATCGGGCAGCTCCTCGGGTATGATTGGAGGTACAGGAGGGGGTATGATAAATTCTAATAGTCAGGTGCCACCTCCAAATCAGGTTTCAGAGGCTTCACCTCCTCCAAAGGAAGCACCTCCTGTTATAGAAAAGGGTCCAAATGCGGTGATAAACTGGACGAAGGACTACATAGAAGCTACCGGTTCTGCAGTTCCTCCGAGCAATGTAAAGAATAAAGCCCAAGGGGTATTGCTTGCCAAAAGAGGTGCTATATTGGATCTGCAGAGGAATCTACTTGAAGCAATAAAGGGTGTAAGGATTGACAGTAGGACGGTTATGAATAATTTTATGGCTCAAGATTGGGTTAAGAGTGAAGTTCATGGATGGATAAAGGGTGTAAGAATAGTGAAGAGTGAGTGGGATCCAAATGAAGGGATTTACACTGTTACAGGGAGAATATACTTGAAAGGCATTAGGGATGTGGTTGCTAAGATAAAGAAAATACCTTCTCGTCGCCCTCATGAGATGCCTAAGGCAAAATATAATTACTCTGGATTGGTATTGGATGCAAGAAGTGTACCGTTGATACCTGCTACACTTTGTAGAGTGCTTGATCCGAAGGGTAAAGAGGTATATTCCATTAACTTTGTTGATAGGGAAAGGTTCATGGCAAGCGGATTGGTGGCTTATCAGACCAATATAAACTATGCGAAGGGAGACCCACGTGTTGCGACTCGTCCACTTGTTGTTAAAGTGATAAGGACTGTATCCCCGAACAATGTCGACATGGTGATACCAATGAAGTATGCACAGATAATAAGACACAACAGGTTTGATTTCAGAAGCAGATGTAGGGTTATAGTAGTGAAGAGGTGAGATCGGGAATGAAAGCGAGAAGTAGACTGTTTGTTTTCCTTGCCGTGTTTTTTCTTTTGGTCAGTACACCGGGAGTAGGGTTTGCCAAAAACCCTTCTCCTGTTACTGTTATCGTAGAGGGAGCTGCAGCTATAGTAGATGGTAATGTGTCTAGAGCATTTGACGAAGCGAAGCTGGATGCCTTTAGGAATGCTATAGAGAAAGGCATGGGTGTCTTAATACATAGTGTTACCGAGATGAAGAACTTTGAGGTTGTTAGAGACAAGGTGTTTGCAAAAAGCAAGGGACTTGTTACTGGCTACAGAGTGTTGAGAAAATGGAAAACACCTGATGGGATACTTCACTTGAAAGTAAAGGCTACGGTCTCCATGAAGAGGCTGAACGATGTACTTGGCCCTGTTGTTATAGACGCGTTGGGGAATCCTGTTGTTATGCTGCTTGTAGATGAGAGGATAGGAAAGGAGAAACCGTTTGTCTCTACGGTTGAATCTGCCATGCTTGCAGTTTTCCAGAAGGCAGGTTATCAGTTGGTAGACCCTGAGCAGATATCTAAAAACGAGAAGAGATTAGCAGCTTTAAAGGCAATGTCTGGTGACCTTTCACTTGCTAAAGAGTTGGCTGTAAAGCACAATGCAGATATTGTGGTATATGGGAGGGCAATGGCTTTTGCATATACCAAGCAGAAGTTGTATGGGCAGGTAGTATATGGAGTAAAAGGGCAGTTGCAGGTGAGAGCTGTTGTTTCTCAGACGGCGCAGATAGTTGATAGTCTGTCGGTGTCTGGGAGGCAGAGAGGTATGAGCTTGGAAGATGGAGCTGTGAAGGTGTTTAAGTGGTTGGGGTATAAGGCAGGGAGATCCATGATGTATAAGGTGGCTTATGCCCTTGCTGGTGGAGGTCCTTCTGCTATACCGGGTAGAACTATAAGGGTTAGGGTTGAGGGTGTAACATTTTCTGAGGCGATGAGTTTTAAGGATGCAGTCTCTCGCATAGAGAATGTGGTTGCGGTTTATCAGAGGAGCTTTGTAGGGGGGAATGCAGAGTTTGATGTAAATATAAAAGGTAGTGCGGAATTCCTCGCAATAAAACTGGAAAAACTTGGTTATGAAGTTACAGGCTTTTCCGCAGGCAAGGTGGTGTGTAAGCCTAAGGGAAAATGAGGTGAGGAAGTTATGAAGATGGTTTCTTGGGTAAGTGTATTTGCTATTGTTTTGATAGGGATGAATTGTGTTGCATATGCCCTTACAGTTGATGAACTCCAACAGTTAAACTGGGATAATGATTTTCTGCAAAAGTTTTCGTGGGGTAAGGTGGACTGGGATAGTAAGTTGCTTTATGTTCTTGGTAGGGCACCTCTTTCGCAGTATGGGGGATCATCGTCTGGTCAGTCTAAGCTTTTGGCGAGAAGGGCAGCAATTGTAGATGCAAGGAGGAACGCACTGCTTGTCTTATATAATTTGAAGTATGGAGTACCTTCTAATGCTGTATCAATAACTGTTTCTGGAAAGATAGTGAGGGAACACCTGCTAAAAGGGTGGATACAGGATGACTATTACTATGTGAGGGTTGCTATACCGCTCAAGAAGATAATACTGTATTGTGTGAAGATAAAGTGAAGGGAGGCAAGTTTACATGTTTAAAAAGGTGATGTCTGTAAGTATGATAGTGTCTGTGCTTCTGTTTGTTGCGATTGCTCCCGCTGTTGCCTCTTCCAAGATGCGTGTTGCTATAGTTGATTTTCAGAACAACGCCTCTGGTCCTACACCTGTAACGGATGCTGTGAGGAGAGCAATAACAGACATGTTTACTACTGAGCTTTACAAAACACACATGTACTCTATAGTCGAGAGATCGAGGATCCAAGCTATAGCAAGAGAACATCGTCTTGCAGCTTCTGGCCTAGTGGATAGTGCTACTGCTGTTCGCTTGGGTAAGCTCCTTGGTGTTCAGGCGATTATCACAGGTAGTATAACGCAGTTTACATTCAAGCAGAGCGGAGGGGTGTTGCCTATACCGGGTATAGGTGGTATAGCGATAGGAGAAAAGAAGGCGTATGTTACCCTCGATGTGAGAATGATAAATGTAGAGACGGGTGAAATTATGCTGGTGGCAAGGGAGACTGGCGAAGCGTCGCATACTATAGGTGGAGTGGCCTTTAGGGGAGCTGTTTATGCACAAGGTCAAGTGCAGGGAATACTTGCTGCAGCAACGTACAAGTGCATAAAGAAGATAGTAAGAAAGTTCTACATGGAAAATGCGGAGGCTACAGGGGGTATCCATGTTGTAAGAGGAGGAATGAATACCGTTTACATAGATGTAGGTTCTGCTACGGGAGAGGTTGAAAAGGGTGATTACTTTGCTGCTTATGTGGAGGGGGCACCTATAAAGGGTGTTAACGGAGAGATCTTGGGAGTTGAAAAGCTTTACCTTGGTGTAATAAAAATCGTTGAAACGCATGCCCGCTATTCTATTGGTAAAGTTATAAAGGGTGGCCCATTGAAGAGAGGGGACAAAGTTGTGCCAATATCTGCAAAGGATGTGGAAAAGATAACTATAAGCCCAAGGTCTGCACGTGACATATCCAAACTCTTTAATAAAAGTAAGAGAACGGAAAACAAACCTTCTCCATCTGCTCCAAGTGAGAGCTCTCCTCCTTCGACTGCTACTCCTAAGGTTTTGCCCAAGAGCGATATTGCTAACACTTCTGACTCTATAAAGGTGATAGATTATTTCCCTGTGTCTTTCGAATTAAAGGAGAACCTCAAAAGGATACATAAACAGTGGTGGTGGAACTATTCTCACAGGAGGTATGCGCGCTCTATAAAAATACTCAAAGAGGCAATAAAGCTGTACAAGGGCGACTATCTTGCTTACTACTGGATAGGGGAGGTTTACTACGAAATAGGAAACAAGAAGAGTGCTATTAAGTACTGGAAGATTGGCCATGAAATAAATCCGAATTATGTCCCCATAAATAGAAAGCTAAAGAAGGTAGGTGCTTTGTGATGAGAAGGGTGCTGCTGTTTTGTCTGCTCTTTGTGCTGGTTTCTTCTTCTATTGCTTTTGCCATAACCAGAAACCAGCGGATAGCTGTGATTATATATCAGGGTTACAGTTTTGGGTACAATAGCACGATTGGTTCAGCTGAAGCAAGGATTATAGAGATACTGATGAATGCCGGTTTCAAGGTGGTTGACAAAAATCAGATAAATCGTATACGCAGGAGCAAGGCTGCTATTCTTGCGCTAAAGGGCGATGTAGACGGCATAATGAAGCTGGGTAGTCTTTACAGGATAGATGTTTTTTTAAAGGGCAGAGCTGTTATGCACAGGGCAAGACAAAATGAGTTTGGTTTGTATACAGGCACAGCTTCCATATCTGCAAAGGCTTACAGAACTAAAGATGGTCGTTTTATCTTTGCAAAGTCTTTTGTGTCAAAAGCTATAGGATATACCAGAGGTGAGGCAAGGAGTAAGGCTCTTCTCAAAGCGGCTACGATGCTTGGCAAATATCTTGTGGGACTTGTGCCTGCAGGTGGCTCTAGCAGGAGATTGCACAAGTACATATTGAGAGTATCCGGGATAGAGAGTTTTAGTCAGGTGAATGAGATAGTAGACAGACTGCAACACATACCCTCTGTGAGGAAAGTAGTTGTGGCAGACTACAGCTCTGGTAATGCCAAGATTTATGTTAGCTATAGGGGATATATATCTTCTTTCGTAAATGATTTGCGGTACAACTTCAACAATATTGATAGTCTGAGGTATCGGGGTAGGACGGTTTACCTAAGGTTGGAGTAAATATAATGGTCGGGGCGAGAGGACTTGAACCTCCGACCTCCTGCTCCCGAAGCAGGCGCGCTAACCAGACTGCGCTACGCCCCGACTGGTAAATATTAAATCACTAAATTGCCTATAAGTCAATACGGATATTAAATAAGGAGAGGAGATGGTCTATTATGCACAGTATCGTGGAAGAGGCAAAAGCTATATCTTCGCAGATAATTGAGTGGCGTAGAGACTTTCACAAGCATCCGGAACGTGGATTTAAAGAAGAGAGGACTTCCAGTATAGTTGCAGAAGAGCTTAGGAAGATGGGTATAGAGGTCATAGAAAAGGTTGGAAGAACGGGTGTTGTGGGCATACTGAGAGGTACTGATCCTGGAAGGGTGCTTGCAATGAGAGCTGATATGGATGCGCTTGGCATTCAGGAAGAAAATGATGTCCCTTATAAGTCTGTTAATGATGGCGTAATGCATGCATGTGGTCACGATGCGCACACTGCGATGTTATTAGGTGCTGCGAAGTTACTTTCTGGTATGAAGAATAAAATAAAAGGCACGGTTAAATTTGTGTTTCAGCCGTGTGAAGAGGGGTCTGGGTGGGAAAGTGAGCGGAACGAGGATAGAAGTGGGGCAGCAGCAATGATAAAGGATGGAGTACTTGAGAATCCAACAGTAGATGCCATTGTGGGGATACATGTGTGGATGGGGTTGCCTTCTGGAACTATAGGTGTTAAGTCTGGTCCAATATTGGCCTCAGGTGATGAGTTTGAAGCGGACTTCATTGGGAAGGCAGGTCATGGTGCTTATCCTCATCTGTGTGTAGACCCAATTGTTATGGCTTCTTCTGCTGTTTTAAATGCACAGACCATAGTAAGCCGTAATGTCAATCCTCTGGAGAGTGCAGTTGTTACCTTTGGTGCTATCTCTGGTGGAACTGTATTCAATGCCATACCGGAGAAAGCAAAGGTAATAGGGACGATAAGAACATTTAACGAGGAGGTAAGGACTCTCGTTTCTAAGAGACTTGGTGAGGTGCTCGAGAACACTGCTAAGGCATTGGGGGGTAAGTGTGAATACAAGTATAGTCCATTTTTGTCTCCTACGATAAATGATCTGGAGATTGCCAAGAGGTTTCGTAGGGTTGCAGAAGAACTTTTCGGCAAAGATAAAGTTGTGGAACCTGAACCTTCTATGGGAGGAGAGGACTTTTCATTCTATCTTAAGAAGGTTCCGGGGCTGTTTTTCCTGCTTGGTATAGGAAACCCGGAAAAGGGCATAGTTTATCCACATCACAACCCTAAGTTTGATGTGGATGAGGATGTTCTGTATATGGGTTCTGCTCTGTTCGTTGCCTTCGCTGTGGACTATCTTTCTTGAGCCGGAGGTGTGAGGTTTGAGGAGGTATTTGCTTGTATTTGTGGTGTTTCTGCTTCTTGCAGGAATAGGGGTGGGGTTTGCTGCAGGTTATAGGGTATATGTTGTAAAAAAGGGGGATACGCTCTGGGAGATTGCGCATAAGTTTAATGTCAATCTGCGGAAATTGATGAAAGTAAATGGCTTAAGTAGCTCTACCATACTTAGGCCAGGCCGTAGGATAAAGATACCGGGAACTGAGGTCAAAGTGGAAAGGAAAGCAGCAAAGGTGAGCAATGTAAAGGGCGTAAAGACTTATACCATGAAACCGGGTGATACCTTATGGGATATTGCCCGTAAGTATGGTGTATCACTAAGACAGCTCTTAAAGGTAAACCATGTGAGTAACTCCAGGTGTCTGAAGCCGGGAAAGGTGATAGTTCTACCTTTGCATGTTCGGGCGAAAAATGCTCGTCATGTACCTAAGGCTGGAAGAGTTACGAAAAAGCCTATAGCTAAGCAAAAGGCTGTAGTGTATATACTCAAGAAGGGGGATACGCTTTGGGATGTGGCGATGCGTTACCACGTAAGTGTCAGACAGCTGATGGTTGTGAATAATATAGTTAATCCAAACCGTTTGAGGCCCGGTATGAGGATAAGGATAACCTCCAAGGGTTATACCCCCAAGAAGGTACAGTACATTCGCTACAGACTTAGACCCGGGGATAATCCCTGGATTATAGCAAGGAGGTTTCATGTAAGCTTTTCCAAACTGCTTGCTCTGAATCACATAAAGTCTCCGAGGACCATGCAGATAGGACAGCTTGTTCTTATACCGGTGAGTCCGGGCTTGAGGTTTTCTAACGGTGTTATAATTAGCAGGATACACAGCAAGGGCTATAGGACGAAGATGAGTGGTTTTTTAAAGAAGGTGTCTGTACTTTCAAGGCATGTTGGTGTGGGAAAGTTTATATGGCCGACTAGTGGTAAGATAACGTCTGGCTTTGGATGGAGGAGAAACCCTTTCAGGAGGTATAGGTGGGAGTTCCATCCGGGTATAGACATTGCTACTTATCGCGGAAGACCTGTTGTTGCAGCAGATAGGGGAAAAGTGGTTTATAGTGGTTGGATGGGTGGTTATGGAAGAGTTGTCATCATAGACCATGGTGGTGGGTGGATAACCACTTATGGGCACTTGCATAGGATATATGTTAGAAAGGGGCAGTGGGTTTACAGGGGGCAGAAGATAGGTAGCGTAGGGAGTACTGGTAGGTCTACTGGACCACACCTCTTCTTTGAGGTTTACTATAAGGGCAGAGCGCTTAACCCCTTGAAGGTTTTGAGATACAGGTATGTGTCTTCAAAGAGTAATGGTGATAGGGGATAGAGATTCATCTGTGCACAGAAGTCTATGTCATCGCTGTACCCTGCAGCGATGACCCTCCTACCACTTTCAGAGTTTAGAAAGATCTCCTTTATGGACCTATAAGAGTTGAAGAGCCTTACTGAGATTTCTGCTGAGTCTGTTAGCTTTGCTTTTGTAAGTTTGGTTATTTCCTTTATTAGTAAACCTGCTATAGCTATGTCATCTATGGATGTGTTTCCCTTTACACCAGCACAGGCGATAAGTACGCTTTTTATCCCCTTTGAGTGATGCGCTTCTCTTATTGTATTTGCTATGGAGGATAGATTTAACACAGATGCTGTGAGGACTACTTTTGAGTGCTCTTTTAACTTTTTTAGAAGTTTTGTTCCATTAGTAGTTGTGAGTATTACAGTTTTGTCTCTTAAGTTGCATTTAGACATCTCTGATGGTGAGTTTCCTACATCGAATCCTTTTATCTTTACTGTGTTTCTTTCGCCTGCGAGTATGGAATTTGGTATGCTTTTTTTGAGTTTTTTTGCCTTCTTTACAGATGAAGTGATTATTACACATTCCGCACCGTTAGCCAATGCAGTTACTATGCTCGAACTTGCTCTAAGCACATCTACTCCTATAGCTATGTCTGAATTTGATATTCTGTTGGGCAAGAGACTTACATCTATGGTTAGATCACAAGAAGTCATCGAAATTCTCCTGTCTCTCTGGTACCTCTGAGTCCTCTCTCGTTGACCACGGTGTTAGAGGGAATTTTACCAGCAGTGGTACTCTTAGAAATGGTTGGTCTATGATTACTTCTCCTTGTACGAGATGTGCTGCTTTCTCCTTTTGAGCGCCAACCAGATGCGCATATTCGTCTTTTTTCAGCTCTGCCAATTTTTGCCTGCCTACTACCGTGGTAGATGCCTGTGTTATCACCCTGTAGTCTACTTCAGATGCTGTTTGCTCTGCTCCAATGAGTATGATCTTAAAAGATCTTCCCCTTTCTGCAATGTCTCTGAATATGCTTCCCAGGGGTCCACCTCCACTGCGAGGAGCATACTTATTCAATTCATCGAGGTATATAAACACGGGTTCCTTTATCAACCCCGCTTCTTTCTTTTGCAGTACCTGTTTCAGTATGGAGCCTACAACGAATATCTGCGCTCTGTGTCGCAGCTTGGAGATGTCTATTACCGTTATTCCTCCTTTTCTATCCCAGTTTATGTGATAAGAGGGTTCCTCATATTTTGATGGTGTGAAGAACATGGATTCTGTGCTCATGTCTACCCATACTTTCCATATATCAAGCTTTTGTGCTGCTTTTATTCTCCTGTAGACTGCTCCTATTGTCTTGTCTTGTATCATTTCTTCGCTTAACTCGTCTTTTATTTTCTCTTCTTTTAGAAGGTTTGCAAGGGCATTTATAGTTGGAGGAATTCCATAAGCTTCTAAGATCTTTTTAGGTTCTGTTCTGCATGCCTGCAAGTATGCTCTTACTTTCTGGTCTTCTGTGAGGCCGTCGAGATCGTATCCGATCTCATCTATAAATGGGAAGGGTTTATCCCTGCTGTCACCTTCATTGGGTTCATCTTTGGAAGACTTTCTCAGTTTTCTTAATACCTCGTTTTTGAGTGTGGAGTAATTTCTTTCTAATATTTCTGAGAGTGCGGATACGGTAAGCTGTATGTTCACATTTTCAGAAAGCTCAGAAGGGTCAAACAAGAACTCGATGAGTCCCAGTGTAACAACATCCAGTGCATCCCATCCAAATATTTTCACTTTGCCGTCTACTCTGTAATTCACATCTGGTTTCTTTAGCTTTCCCCTTGGTGAGTAAAACTCCACATTCTTAAAAACGCTAGGTCTGATTCCCATCCTGTTGAACATTTCGCACCATTTCTTGAAGTCTTCGTCTTCTGTCCTTTCTTTTTCTTTCCACTCCTTGTTCCATCTGTCCAGAAAGAGTAGTCCTTCTCCCTTTACGTTGAAAATGATGAATCTCGAGGATGCCAGTTCCTTCGTTACGGAGGTGCTGTTTAACATGCTGTAGATGAGGAATGTTGTGTAAGATGTTTTTGCTGCTACACCGGATAGGCCTGATACATTTATGTGTGCTCCGTTGTTGCCAAGTATGTAATCTGTGTCGAGGTATGCAACGCTTCCATTTGTTAGGACTCCTATAGGAAGGGCTCTACCTTTTTCTTTCAGATTGTCAAATGCAAGAGAGATGTCTGTTTCGTCTTCTTCCACTGGTTCTACCTCTGTTCCAGCGGGAGGTGGTACCGAGATTTCATCTTCGATCCATCTTCCATTAATGTATTTCATTATTCTCGTGGTTGCTACTTTTGCTAAGTATATTGGTATTCCTATCATGCCACCAGAGGCTATGATATCTTCCTTGTATCCTGTAATGTCATTTTGGTCCCACCTGCAAGTGTTTTCTACTACTACCCCGTATATCCTGAGTTTACCAAACCTTTTATATTCATACTCGGCTTTGACTATCTCGTCCATCTGCAACATGTAGATGGGTTTTCCGTTCTCTACTTTTAGCCTTACATAGAATTCATATGGCGTTATCGGGTTTATACCCGTAACGGTTCCTATGGGTTTCATTATGCTAACCACCTCTCAAAAGATGTTTTTACGACATCAGACGAAAGAAAGAAATTACTAAGCGCATCTTCCAGCGACATTATGGGAAATATATTTTCTGGAGATCGTGGGATGGGCAGTATCTTTGTGAGTTTTGGC
Source organism: uncultured Synergistota bacterium (assembly GCA_964559865.1). GTDB lineage: Bacteria > Synergistota > JAGHAJ01 > JAGHAJ01 > JAGHAJ01 > JAGHAJ01. The sequence continues at coordinate 29,052 of CAZLJD010000041.1, read as the reverse complement.
AGCAAGCTGCTGACAAAGTCGAGTGCTTCTGCTATTTCCTCTTTTTCCCTATTATCTATACTATTTTCATCTGACAATAACTCTACTTTTACTATTCCCCTTATGGGGTGTTCACTTGGGAATTTTTCTGCTATCCTCATGTAAGATATGACTCTTATCGTTGTGTGTTTTTCCGAGATACGGTAGCAGAAGAAAGGGGTTCTTTCACCTCTTTCCAGCATGTATATAAATCTTTCAAAGAAGTCAGGTGGTATCTCTTCTTGGTGTATCCGTTTTATTAGCCCGATAGGGCCCCTACCTTTTATAAATTCTCTGTCTGGCGGCCTCAGTGTGCCGTCTTTGATTATAAAGTGATTGGATTCTGAGAAGTAGTGGTTTACTACCTCTCTTTCGAGTAGTCTCATTGTTTCTAACAGGGCGGAGTATGCCCTTTCTGATTCTGATGCCTTTGTATCTGATGAGACTATGTGAAGCTCTATGGACCTGTTGGTGGATATGATGGGTATTTGAATGGGTTCATTGAGGCCCATGGATTTTGCTCTTTCTCTTTCTTGCACTGGTAGAGTGAGCACCCTCATTATCTTTGGTGGCTTGTTGCTTGAGAAGTCAAGAAAGAGTTTTCCTCCTTTTAGGATGATACCACCAGCTATAGTTTCTCCTATGATAGCAGGGTTTCTGTCATGCAGGATAAACCTACTGTGTACACGCATCCTTCCGTCTATAAACACTACTGACTCTGGTTTGAACAAGGTACGGGGTTTGTATGACTCTTTCCATTTATTCCATGAATCTAATGAGATCTCCGTTTCATTGATGTCTTTGTCTGTTATAACTTTTGGATGTATCTTTTCCTCTTCTTGTCTTTCCAATTCCTCTACCGATTGTATGTGTTCTATGCCCCAATCTGCGTGTGGCTTTAGCTCTTTTATAAATTCACGTGGGTCTATCTTAGCCATTCTACCCTCCCATTTTCCACTTTTAGTATGTGGTTGAACTGCTCGGCGAAGTCCTGATTATGTGTAACTATACCTATGACCTTGTTTGTGCTTTCGAGTAACTGTATCTCTTTTGCGACTTCTTGAATGTTGTTATTGTCTAAGGGAGAAAAACCCTCGTCTATAAATAACATGTCTATGTGATTTGTTGTAAGCTCAGTTATGGCCATCGCAATAGCCATTGATACGAGTACTTTTTCTCCCCCCGAAAGGCTGTCTATGGAGACATCATTATCAGGCAGGTTTTTGTCTATTATTCTTAGTTCACTGTTCTGGGTACTTAGTGTGTATTTGCCGCTAAAAAACCTGAAAAGTATGTGGTTCGCCCTCTCCACTATGGCGTTGAGGTAGTAGTCTGATACATATGCAGGGAATCTATTGCTCTCAAGATAGTAGTTTAACTTTCTTGTTGTGATGTACTCTCTTTCCACCTTTTTTACCTGTTCTTTTAGCTCTTCAAGTTCTTCTATTCTGTTTTGAATATTTTCGATCTCTTTTCTTAGACTGCCTTGAAGTTTTGCTACCTCTTCTAACTTTGTTTCCTTTTCGCTTTTTTCATCTTCTCTTTGTTTGAGCAACCTTTCTACCTCAGAGATAGGAGTTTCTGTGTCAACTAAACTTTTTTCTGATGCTATGTCTGTTTTTAATTGCTGGATTTCTGTTTGTAGTTGTTGAACCCTCTTTTTTGCATCTGTTGGTTCCCTATCCTTGTATTTTAGAAATGTATCTTGGTCAATGCCTGCTTGCTTGAATTTACTGTCGAATCTCAATTTCTCTTTCTCGTGCTCATTGATGAATGTTTGGAGTGCTTTTTGGTATTCCTCTGCTGTTTTTTTCAGGTTTTCCAATGTAGTTTCTGCCCTGATGTAAGCATTTTCATATGCGTTTTTCTGCTTGGTTAGTTTCTCTAAGTTTTCTTGAAATTGCTTTGCCAGGATCCCGGTCTTTTTTTCTATTTCGTCTTGCAACCCTTTTAGTTCTTCTTCCTGTCTTGTTATCTCTAATGATAGATTGTTTGCTTGCTCCTCTAAGGATAGAATAACTTTTTTATAGGATTGTATTTCTTGTTTGAGCTTCTCTATGTTTGTTTCTAATTCCATGGCGGTCTTTAGCGTCTCTGTATCTATATGGTTTCTGTGTGCTTCGAGGTTTTCTATGGTGTTTCCGCAAATGGGACATTTATCCCCCACTTGTAGATCCTTTTTTAGTTTCATAATAAGTAGCTCTCTTTCGGAATATGGCAGATCTTTTTTCTTTTCAATCAGCCTTGTTAACTCTAATTTGAGGCTTTCGGCTTCTTTTTGTTCCTTCCAGAGCGAATGTTCTATCTTTCCTTTGTTTGTCTTGTTTGTCTTGATAGCTTGTAGAAGTTCTGTGAACTGTTTATGTAAAGGTCTGCACAATTCGTATGTGTTCAGCCTTTCTTTGATTTTTTGGAGTCTTTTTTCGATTTCTGATTTGTTTCTCTCCAGTTCTTCTATTTTTTCTGTTGTTTCCTTTATTGCTTTTCTAACATCATTTATCCTTTTCCCCTTTTCTTCAAGTATTTCGTAGTATGGCTTTATAGTTCGTATTTTCTCGATTAGTTCGTCTTCCTTCACCCTTTCTGAGAGCTCTTTGATTTCTGCCTCTTTTTGTCTTATTTTTGCTTCTTTTTCTTGGATCCTCTTTCGAGTAGCAAGAAGGTTAATGGTGGTTTGTATTTCTTGGTTTAATTTGTTTATTGCTTCTTTTAACCTTTTTGCCTCTCTCTCTGCCTCTTTTATACGAGATTTGCTTTCGTTTAATGCGTCTTCGAGTATCCTTCCTCCTATTGTGCTTAGTGCTTCTACTCTTGATTGTTTTTCTTCATATTTGCCTTTTACTTCACTGTGCTTTTGTGAAACAATCTTCTTGATCTCTGATAATGTGCTTATACCGAATATGCCTGTTAGTATGTTCTTCACGGTTTCTGCCTTTCTGCTCGATATAAACCCCGTCATCTCTCCTTGCGGTAGAAGGATGGTTTTTTTGAATATCTCTTTGTCTACCTGTATGAGTTTCCTTATCTCTTTGTCTATATCTCTTGTAAAAGTTGTATTCATAGGAGACAGTTTCTCGAGTATCGAGGTGGTTGATTGTTTGCTTGCGTAGATCACCCTCTTTATCCTGTATTTGCTACTTGCGTTCGAAAATGTAAACTCTACGATTGCTTTTGGCTTTTCCTCAGTAGAGTGTCTATTTATGGCAGATCTCTTTTCCTTTCCTCCGAATCGGAGTGTCTCTCCAAATAGTGCAAAGTACATTGCTTCCAATATGCTGGACTTACCAGCACCGTTATCTCCTAATATGGCAAATACGTTCCTATCTGTGAATTTTATGTCTGCTTCTACTATACCGAGAAAGTTTCTTATTTTTAACCTCTCAGGCCTCATGTCTCCTTTACCTCTTCGTATATGGTAGTGAAGTAGTTTATTATGGCTTCTTTCTCCTCCTCAGTAAGATTTTCTGTCTTTTCAATATACTCCTCAAATAGCTCTTTTATGTTCTTTGCCTTTTCTTTTATCCCGGATATGTTTATGGTATCTTCCTTTTTATCCACTTCTACATTTACCTTTACGATCTTGTTGCTTATGTTCCTTATCCTTGACATCCATAGTGGCGGAAGATCTTGAATGTGATTAACCCTTAGTGTGATCCTCAGGTAGTCCTCGGGTATGTTGGCTTTTTCTTCTATTTCTTTAAGGCAATTTTCCATGTTTGTGTTTAATGTAACATTTATACTTTTTAGCTTTTTGTGGGGTGTTTCAACTGGTTGAACCTGTGGGTTTTTCCCCTCTTCTAAGTCTACTATGAGGAATCCCACACGATTTTGTTCTTCTCCAAAGTCGTTCTGAATTATGGCACCAGAAAACCATGTTGTGGTTGGTGCTTCCGATATACGCATTTGGGAGTGTATGTGCCCTAATGCAATGTAATCTACTGTGGGTAGCAGTTTAGGGTTTATGCTGAATTCTAAGGAATCTTCTATGTAGTTTCTATACTTTATACCTTCTATTGCTATGTGCGCAGAGAGTATGTTCCACGCATCAGGTTCGCATGCTTCCTCTATCTTGGATGTGTGTATTTTTAGCATGTCCATACTTGTGTTGGACAATTCTTCTATGTACTTTTTTATAAGATTCCGAACATCGAAGTAAGGTAGGCCAAATACCTTTACTTTCTGCTCTTTTATGAGAAGTGTCCTTGATGCTGGTGAACCGTTTGGATTTGAAAATCTATTTATGAGGTGGATGTTAGTTTTCTTCGAAAATATATCTAACTGTGGCAGACCTACCCAATCGTGGTTGCCAGTAACGACAACTACTGGTGCTACTGCTGAAAATTCGTTCAGGTAGTGTAGCACTATTTGGTGTTCTACTGCACTTGGTGACGTTCTGTGCTCCGTGATGTCTCCAGATATGATAATAAGGTCAATATTATTGTTTTGGGCGTACTGGAGCATGAATTGAAGTGCGTCTTTTATCTCTTCTGTTCTGTCAGTTGGGATGTCTGCCTTCCAAGACTCAAGTCCCACATGCCAATCTGCAGTGTGGAGTATTCTTATATGTTGCTTCATACAAATATTATAGCATATTTATGGGGGTGTTGTCATACCTTTGAGTGCTTTTTCTTTAAGACTTTGAGTTTAAAGAACTCTTCTCTGCTCTTTTCTTCGAGGCTTTCTTCTATGAATTTTTTTGTTGCTTCGTAGCGAGGTATGAGTATGTACTCAAGTGCATTTGCTCTCTTTTGGGTAGATTTTATCTCCTTTGCCAGCCTGTACACAGATGTTTCTACCTCTGCGAGCTCCACGATAAACTCAAGCATGTTTTTCAGCTCTCTTATCGCTGTGTCCAAGCTTTGGGTTGTTCTATAGATGCTGTAGTTGGGTAGCTTTGATTGTTTTTCGTCGTCTTTCTTGAGAGACATTATAGGAATAGTGACACCCATAGTACTTTTCTCTATGATCTCTACGGTTGCTGTTGGAGGTGTTCCTATGGCGATCCTTTCCACATTGTCTATACCCATTGTTACGTTCGTTACCTTGAGGCATTGGTATGCTCTATTAAACCTCTTATCAATTTCTCCTTGTATCTCTTTTGCTCTGTCAATTAGTTGAGCCATCTCTGAGATCAGAACACTTCGCTTTTGATCGAGCAGAGAATAGCCTATTTTTGCAAGTTCTAATATATCTTTTGTCTTTATGAGATTACTCTTGGTTGGAGATATGTTCATCTTTCACCAGTTCCTTTTTGTAGTATTTGTTGAGCTCTGCTTCTGTTAAACGGTAAAGTTCGGATCTCGGGAGAATTGATAATACTTCCCACCCCAGATTTAATGTTTCTTCCATGGTCCTTTCTTCGTTCATACCTTGATTTATGAATTTTCTTTCAAACTCTTCTCCAAACTTTAGGTATAGCCTTTCTGTTTCGTTTAATTCTTCTTCACCAATCACTGATGCAAGATTTCTCACCTCTTGGCTGTGTGCGTAAGCTGCATATAGCTGTGCAGATAGATTTGGATGGTCTTCTCTTGTTCTGCCCTTTCCTATGCCGTCCTTCATCAATCTTGATAGAGATGGGAGTATGTTTATTGGAGGGTATATGCCCTTATTGTACAGGTCTCTGCTTAAAACTATTTGTCCTTCTGTTATGTAGCCTGTTAGGTCTGGCACAGGATTCGTTATATCATCATTGGGCATCGTTAATATGGGTATCTGAGTTATGGAGCCCCTCTTTCCTATGATTCTTCCTGCTCTTTCGTATATTGTTGCAAGGTCTGAGTACATGTATCCTGGGTAGCCCTTTCTTGCTGGGACTTCACCCCTCCTGCTCGACATTTCCCTTAATGCCTCACAGTAGTTAGTCATATCTATCATTATTACGAGTATGTGCATGTCCTTTTTGAATGCAAGATACTCTGCTGCGGTCAGTGCACATCTCGGTGTGACGATTCTCTCTATTACTGGGTCATCCGCAAGGTTTAGGAACATAATTACATTCTTAAGTGCACCACTTTCTTGGAAGCTCTGCTTAAAGAATGTTGCGGTATCGTGCTTTATACCCATTGCAGCAAATACTATACTAAATTCTGCATTCTCTTCTTCGCTTATCTTTGCCTGTCTTGCAATCTGTGCAGCTATTTCATTATGAGGCAAACCGTCTCCAGAAAATATTGGTAGTTTCTGTCCCCTTATTAGAGTCATGTTGCCATCTATGGCGGATATTCCTGTTTGGATGTAGTCTCTGGGGTATGCTCTTGATACAGGGTTCAGTGGAAGACCATTGATGTCTAAGTATTCCTCTGGTGTAACCGGAGGTCCACCGTCTATGGGTTCCCCTATGCCGTTGAATATCCTCCCTCGCATCTCTTCGGATACAGGTATCCTTAAGGTCTTTCCTCTGAATCTCACCTTGGTATCTTTTGGTATGAGTCCATCTGTGCCTTCAAAAACCTGAACCACTGCTAACTTTTCGCTTATGTCTATTACTTTGCCGGATCTACGTCTGCCATCTTGAGATATTACATCTACCATCTCACCGTATCCTACATCTTTTATACCTTCTATTACTATGAGAGGGCCATTTATCTCTTTTATACCTTTGTACTCAAGCATTTTTTATCACCCCTGGGTGCGCTTTTTACTGATCCTTTCAAACTCCGATTCCAACCCTTTGAACGATTCAATAAGCTCCTTCATTAATGATTCGCATTTCTCTTTTATCTGCTCGTTCGGGGTCTCTGCAGTTACATGCATGATCTTTGTGGTAACAGGTAGTGAGGTTATTTTGCTTATTGGTATTTTTTTGTTTATCAGTCTTCTTGCCCACTGGTAGTATGCCATTATCAGTTTTAGGATGTGTATTTGCTTTTCTGGGGTAGAGTAGCTGTCTATTTCGCTGAATGCGTTTTGCCTAAGGAACTGGTCTTTTATCATTCTAGCAGCTTCAAGTATAAGCTTTTGGCTGTCTGGTAGAACACCTGCCCCTATGAGCTGGACTATCCTCTGAAGCTTGCTTTCTTCTTGTAGTAGCTCCATTGCCTCATTCCTTATTTCTCTATAGGATTTATCTACATTTTCCTCCCACCATTTTTGCAGGTCGTTTATGTATTCACTATAGCTTTCGAGCCAGTTTATTGAAGGAAAGTGCCTTGCACTTGCAAGGTTTTTGTCTAACCCCCAGAAACATCTTGTGAATCTCTTTGTATACTGGGTAACTGGCTCTGAGAAATCACCACCAGGAGGCGATACAGCACCAATTATAGTTATTGAACCTACCTTTCCGCTGAGTGTTAACACCTTTCCAGCCCTTTCGTAGAATTCTGCAAGCTTTGTAGGGAGGTAAGCAGGAAAACCTTCTTCTGCTGGCATTTCTTCCAATCTTCCTGCAATCTCCCTCAATGCCTCAGCCCATCGAGATGTGGAATCTGCCATTATGGCAACATCGTAGCCCATATCACGGTAATATTCTGCTATGGTTATACCTGTGTATATCGATGCCTCTCTTGCTGCTACTGGCATGTTAGATGTGTTTGCTATCAGGATAGTTCTCTCCATTAAGGGTCTATTGCTGTGGGGATCTATCAGTTTGGGGAATTCTTCAAGGACCTCTGTCATTTCGTTTCCCCGTTCACCGCAACCTATGTATACTATGATTTGTGCATCAGACCACTTTGCTAGTTGGTGCTGCGTAACTGTTTTACCTGTGCCGAATCCGCCAGGGATAGCGGCAGTACCTCCCTTGGCTATAGGGAAAAATGTGTCTATTACTCTTTGGCCAGTGAGTAGGGGAGTATCAGGTAGTAATTTCTCTTTGTAAGCCCTTGGGTGTCTGACCGGCCATCTATGGTAGAGTTTAAGTTCCACTTCTCCTCTGTCTTCTGTTTTTACCGTTAATATGGTAGTTTCTATATTGTAGTCTCCGTCTGGCACAGCAGAAATTACTTCTCCTTTGATGCCTGTAGGTACAAGTACGCGGTGTTCTATGAGCTCTGTTTCTTTGATCGTTGCAATGATGTTTCCTTCCGAAACTGTATCACCCTTTTTTGCTAACATCTTTGTTGGCCATCTCTTTTTTCTGTCTAAGGGTGGTATGGATACCCCTTTCCCTATAAAGTCTCCAGTTGCACTCTTTATTGCTGTTAGTGGTCGTTGGATGCCATCAAATATGTTTGTTAACAAACCAGGACCAAGCTCGACAGAAAGTAGTTGTCCTGTTCCGTACACGGGTTCGCCAACTTTCAAGCCTTCGGTTTCTTCGTACACCTGTATGGTAGCTATATCATCTTCTAAACGGATTATTTCTCCTATGAGTTTGGATTCCCCCACTTCCACCATTTCTGACATCATTGCCTCTTTTACATCCTTTGCTTTTACAACTGGTCCATTTATCCTCCCTATACTGCCTATGATCTCACTCATGTCCCCATGCACTCCTTTGGGTTATTTCTCGAAAAGTTCTTCTGTTATGACAGTTCTAAGCCTTTCTTCCTTTCTCATCCATACACCTTCGAGAGTATTATCGAATATCATATGTTCAGATTCACCTATAACACCTATGGATATGTTCTCGTCTTCTACAATTTCTATATCCTTTCCCTTAAATAGTGGTAACACTTTTTCCTTTACCAGCTCTACATCCTCTGGATTAATCCTTAGCTTTATCTTTTGGGTATCCATTGTCCTTATTACTTCTGATATGAGTTTTTCGAGTATTATGGTATAGATGCTCTTTCTCCTCTTTATTTGTAGTATTTCTTCTTTTGCCTTTTGAAATATATGTTTGATGATTTCCTCTTTTGCTGTGTATAGTTGCTTGTTTGCCTCCAGCTCTGCCAGAGATATGATCTTCTTTTCTATTTGAGATGCCTTTCTCCTTGCGTCTTCCTCTATAGATTTCACCTTTGCATCTACCTTTTGCTTGAATTCCTTCCATTCTCTTTCCTTTTCTTCATTGAACTTTTCTATAATCCTTTCTTTCTGCAAAACAGCCTCTTGTAGAATGTCGTTTCTCAATGCTTCTAAAGCATCTCTTTCAGACATTTTTATCCCCTCTTATACACTTATACCGATGGCCTCTTTTATGAATTTTGTTATTGCGTCTTTTTCCGTTTTGCTGCCTTCTTTTGGATCTGCTACTTCTACAATTATGGGTAGCTTGGAGGCTATCTTTATGTTGTTTACCAATTCCCTGACCATGTTGGCTGTAGATTTATCTATGATTAGGAGCCCTGTATTTTCACTTTCTACAAGGGCTCTTAGTGCGTCTTCTGCCTCCTTTTCGTTTCTTACTACAAAGCCTTCTACACCCACAAGCCTAAAGCCTACCACCGTATCCTTGCTGCCTAATACAAATATTCTCTTTTCCATGACTATATCTTGCTGAGGATCATTATGGCTATTACCACACCGTATATTGCGATACCTTCAGCAAGTCCCACGAATACCAGTGACTTTCCCATCATCTCTGGCTTCTCGGACATCGCACCTATTGTTGCTGCACCTGTTGAGGCAACACCTATGCCCGCTCCTAAAGCACTTAAACCTACTGCAAGCGCGGCACCTATGTAACCGAGGCCTTTTTCTCCTTGAGATGCAAGAGCAGATACCGTGTTGGTACTCGCTGACGCCAAGGCTTCATGACCAAGGTTTAAAGATATAAGGGTAAATATTCCTATGAATGTTCCTACGCTTATCAAGGATAGTGGTAGCTTTGTTACTCCTTTTTTCCTTTTCATTAAGTATAAACCATAGCCAATTGTAATACCCACTATACCTCCCATTACCGCTATAAGCGTGTTCACGATCCATCACTCCTTTATATAAGATAGTGGCTTAAACCTTCTACCATCTCCTTGGTAGAACTTGCTGAAAAACTCATAGAATTCAAGCCTTGTTACCTGAATACCTACGATGAATCCTTCAAATAGGATGATGAGAAGGTTACCAAATATGATTATCATTATCCTTATTACTAATCCTGTAGATGTAGGGGTAATCATGTTGCTGAGTGTGAATATTACCATGGATAGTGCTACATGGTTAAGGGCAAATGCTCCCACACGGATGAAGGATATAGTATTGCTTATGTTTTCTATCACGAACGAGAATAGCTTTATAAATACTTCGAATACGCCTCCTCCTTCTTTTAGTTCCTGTAAAAACATTATGCCCAGTATCCCTAAGGCTATAGCCATCGGTATATAATAATTCCACTTCTCTACCCAGCATATCATTGTTAAGATGATGGATAGATAAAATGTTATTCCTGGGACGCCCTTTTCTTCTTTGAACAGCTCTTTTATTCTCTCTTCTTTTACTTTGTTTACGATGTTTAGTGTGTAACCAGTTATCAACATGATGATGCCCCATACTATAGATATACCGAGAAATCTGAGTACATCGTGCATGGGGCTTGTCCATATGGCAGGGATCACATCCTCATATCCAAAGAGGCTTCCGTATAAAGCACCCCATAGTATTGAGCTTATGCCACATATTATTAGCAACTTGAGGAATCCGTGTGCTCTTTTCTTTAATGACTTTTGCAAGATGTACCCAAGTAGTGTGAGAGCAGCACCATGACCCACATCCCCGAACATCATACCAAACATGAATGTGAAGGTTATTGCCACCAGAGGAGTGGGGTCTATTTCAGTGTACCTTGGTATGCCATATGCGGAGATGAGCAGTTCAAATGGCTTGAATATACCTCGGTTCTTGAGTAGGGTAGGTATCCTAAGCTTTTTGTATCTCTTTCGTGCCTCCTTTGCATCTACCCACTCGCATATGTTTCTTCCCTGTGTTATCTTGTCTATTTCTCTTTCTATCTTCTCTTTATGCTCCTCTGGGACCCATAAAGAGAGGATAGAAAAGTGTCTTGTTTTACCGAACATGGTGTTAGTTCTTAATATGAATTCTGACCACTTCAGTTTATTCCATAGGGCGTATATCCACTCGTGATTGGCTAATCCTATCCTATGTAGTTTTAGCCTGAAGTTTTTGATAGCTATGTCTGTACGTTCTTGCTCGATTTCTATGTTCTTGAGCATATCTTCGGGGTGACCGGTAAATTTGAGAGGTATGTCTATTATTTCGCAGAAAGAGGCTTTTAGAATCCTTTCTACCCTTTTTGCCCTTTTAGCGCTGGTTATCACGAATATGAAAGTATCTTCCTTTCCTCTCTGCAGTATTTCTAAGATGCTTTCTTTTACTTCTCCAAGCCCTCTTAGCAATCTTGGCAGGTGGGCAGTAGGCAATCTCCCGAAGAAGTATTTGGAGAACCTTAAAGACTTCAGTACATCCATTTCTACATTTATGCCTTGCAGCATCTTTATCTTTGTGGTGTAGTTTTCCAGCCGCTCTTTTTCCCTTTTGAGAATGTTTATCCTTTCGACGATCCCTTTTGCTCTCTGTTCTAATAGAGACAGCTTTTGGAAATCTTCATCACTTAGAGGGTTTACTATTGCTGGATCTATTTTCTCGGATAGTTTTCTTGGAGCTAGTTCCAGGTAGTTCATCAGGTTGATAGTTTTTGAGAGTGCGATCTTACATCTGTTGGATCTATCTTTGTCTTCGAGTGGTTCTACACCTCTGGACTGTAGTTGAAGTTCTTTTATGCTTTGCGCTTCTGTTACCCCAAGTATGGATATCATTTGCGTTATTGGGGCTGCATATCTTTTCGGCACTATGCATTGCAGCAGACTTAGCTTTGCTATCGTCACGAGGTACTCACCTCTAATGGTATTTCAGTTATGAGGTATTTTTGCATTTCTTCCAGCGTTAATTGGTATCTTTTACTTTCGATAATGGTCGTTATGTCTGTTACTTCGACTTCCTTTAATGTAAGTGTCTCTATGAATGGTGCTATTGAGAACGGATTTGCTTTAAGTAGTTGTGAGTTTATAACTGTGTTGTAGAACTTTCTCTTCATTTTAACCTCTGTTGAGATGGAGAAGTGATCGCTACCCTCAAATACGGTTTCCCATGGATTGCCTTCCAGTGCAGATTTCATCTCTGATATACTGTTTATTTTAACGATCCTTCTTAGAGTTGCGTCTCTTATGAAGTGTCCAAAAGGTAGTGTATATGTGAATACAACTTCATCACTGAATTTGTGGATGAGCTTTGCACGGAGTATCCAGAGAAGGTTCAACATGTCGCACTCTAACCCAAGGTAGAAGTGTATGATATCTTGATCTGGAAACGGGAGGCTTCTTGTGAGACTTATAAGCCTTCTGAAAAACTCGTAGTCAAGGCCCATCTCTATTGCGAACAGTCCCTCTTCCTTGTAGGATTCTGATATCCTTCTTAGAGTGTTTCCGTAAGGGGTGTCTCTAAGGTGCTCTGCTACCTCTTCAATCGTGTTCAGATTTAGTAACTCTTCAAATGGTATCTTGGAGTAGGAGTGCAAATCTATGAGGTCTTCTTTTACAAGTCCAAACTCGTCTTCTTTGCCCCTGCTTCTCAGTATAAGCTTTATGTTTTCTAATTCGAATCTCCTTAATGCTTCCTTTACTATCTTCGCTGCACTTTTTGGCAGAAATACAAGTGCCTTGAAGTACACATCCATGAAACTATCTCGTAGGGCTCTTTCTATATATTCCCTCCTGTAGTGCTCACCCTTGCTGTGCTTCTTGATATACGGTCCGTATGCAGTAGTAAGAAGTATTCTTGCTACCTCATCGTTTGTTTTTACTTCGACGAGCTTTAGAAAAGTTTCCCTGCTCAAGAGGTCACTTTTTACAGCTTTCATTCTTGCCAGAAGAGCTGAGTACTCCGATATCATTGGCCGTTTCCCCACATTACATTTATAACTTTTTTTATAACTGCTTGCTCCTTCTGTGCAACGAATGCCTGGAGTTTGGATACCTTCTCCTTGCTGTGGGTTATTATGTCTTCTGCCTTTTTCTTGGCGTGGGATCTTGCTTCTTCTAAGATCCTTTCGGCATTGAGGTGTGCTTCTACGATTGCCTTTTCACTATATTCCTCTTTCTCCTTCTCGAACGATCTTCTCGCCTCTTCAACCTCTTTTTTTGCATTCTCAACTATGCTTGCTGCTTCTTTCTCTATCTTCAAGATTTCGGAAAGAGTTTCCTCTATTGACATAACCCCATCTCCCTTATGAAGACTTAAAGTATTATACCACTGCCGAAGCTATTGTCAAGTTTTGGGCATGAATTCGCTATAGTGTGTTAATTTTGTAACTTCGAACATTTCAGTAAAGACCGTTTGCTCTTCTTTTGAAAGGGGATATTGTGATATAATTATTTTGAGTAGTGGATGAAGGGTTGGGAGTTATTATGGTAGATGAAAAGAGAATAGAGGATTTCTACTATGTGTTGAAGGAGTTTGATGGCGAATCCCACATAACTCAACGAGGCATAGCGGAGCGTTTAGATTTTAGTCTGGGAAAGGTAAACTATATCTTTAGGGCATTAGTGGAGAAGGGGATAGTGAAGATGGAGAAGTTCAGGAAGAGCGATAATAAGCTCTCTTACAGGTATATTCTTACACCTACTGGAATGAGAGAAAAGCTCAGGATAACTAAGGAGTTTATAAAGAGAAAGAGCAAAGAGTTTGAGAGGTTGAGAGAGGAGCTTGAAGAAGCGAGGAAGATGGTCGAATCAGTGGAGTAAGTCCTGTTTTAACCCTCTTGTGTTTGTAATGTTTTGCCTTCTTAATTTGGATACCTTTGTTGGTTTGTGTAGGTCAGTTGGGTAGGTAGTTTTCGACTTTGGTGTAGGAGGTTGTGGGGTGTGCATGACTCTTCCATCTTAGTAATTTTGTTTGTAGGGATGTCTGTGTTTGTTGCCCATCTCTTTGCTGTTGTGTTCGAGATAACGAGGATTCCAGATGTTCTGTTTCTCATGTTAATGGGCATTGTTTTTGGCCCTATATTGGGTCTGTTGTCTCAGGAATCTTTTGGTTACACTGGTAAATTTCTGACGATGATTGCACTTATACTGATATTGTTTGAGGGTGGTATAGACCTGAAGATAGGGGAACTTAGAAGAGTTTTGTGGATATCTATGTTTATGACGTTTGGGACGTTTTTGCTTACGGTGGCTGCTGTGATGTTGATACTCCACTGGTATGGTGGCTTTGATTGGGTGACAGGGATTATTGTGGGTAGTGCCCTTGGGGGAATGTCTCCTGCGGTTGTAATCCCGGTGGTCAGAATGCTGAAGCTGAGAGGGAGTAGCCGTACGCTGATGTTCATTGAATCTGCGGTTGCAGATGTCCTGTCTCTTGTGGTATCTGCTGGTATTGTAGAGGCATATAAATCAGGGGTGTCTCTTCTACCTTCGTCCATTGCATTTCAGCTTTTACTGTCGTTTCTTATTTCTATTCTGATTGGTGTGATTGGTGCTGCAGTTTGGTCTTCTGCTCTAAGAAAGATAAGAGAGTTTCCCAATACCATATTTACTACATTTGGGGTTGTGTTTGTTGTGTATTCTGTTGCAGAGATCTTAGGCGGTAGTGGTCCTGCTGCTGCGTTTGTGTTTGGAGTGCTGCTCGCTAACTTTAAAGATATATCACGTGAATACAAGCATCTATTTTCTGGTGTTTTTAGTTTTGATTCCCCTTCGGAGGTTGAAAAGAGCTTCTATGGAGAGATAATTTTTCTTCTAAAGGCATTTTTCTTCTTCTATCTGGGAGTGTCCTTTAACTATGTTAGCAGAGAGGTATTATTTTTATCTTTTATAGTTGTATCTGTAATAGTGGTTTTGAGATTCTTCTTCATTGCACTTGGTGCATCCTCTCATATTATTAAAAGAGATGCTGTCATTATATCGGTACTGATACCAAAGGGGCTACCTGCTGTAGTTGCAGGTAGCCTGCTGTACGAGTCTGGTTTTCCCCATGCTGTCATAATGCAAGATATTATATATATGAGCGTGGTCTTGAGTATACTTCTCTCATCGATATTGGTTTTTGTAGTGAATAGAGAGAGCGTATTTTCTATTGTGTCTCGTATGTTTTGGAGATTCAGGTGCGAACGATAGCTACTTCACGGTGAATCTTATGTAACCTAATCTCCCATGCACTGCTAAGTATTTACCCGGTTTTAGTGGGTACAGTTTGGTCATTGTTCCTGTTATAACCAAATATCCTTTCTTTATCTTTCTGCCGGACTTCAATACACTGTTTACGAGCCAAAGCAGTGATTTCCATGGGCTACCCAAGACGGCTTTGCTTCTGCCTGTTCTTACGATTTTCCCATTGTGATAGAGGACGGATGTTATTAGATTGAGATTAGTGAGGTTTGGTTTTACCATCTTTCCCACTATAAAGTATGCTGTTCCTACATCGTCAGCAACTACATCTGCGGCAGTTATGCCTTTGAGTGTGCTGAATCTTATAGATGGTATCTCTATGGCTGGAAATGCTGCATCCACATATTTTTTAAGTTCGTTTGTGTTTTTTATTGATTTACTTATGCTTTTGCCGAATCTGAAACCAACTTCTACTTCTACAAACGGTTTTAGTATCTTTTTGTGGTCTATCACAGCGTTATTATGAAGTTCCATGTAGTTTAGCAATATTCCATATGCAGGTTCATTTGTCTTAAACTTTTTTTGACTTGGGGGTGAGGTAAATGCCACTTTGAAGCCAACCGTGTGTGCATGTCTTAGCTTTGATAACTTTCCTATTAACCAATTCTGAATCATGTAAGCGGTTTCCATTGTGAGCTTTGGATACCTCGGACTAATTGGGGGAATGGGTGTGTGCAGCGTTCTCGAGATGAGGATCTCTTGTTTGATAGTGCTGAGTAGAATTTGTTTTCCCAGTGCTGTTCCGCTAATAATCATGCTTAAAATGATGGTTAATACCACTATCCTTTTCATTTTGTTTCACCTCCGTGAAGATTTGTTTTGAATAGATTTTACCATAACGGTGTGGCTGTGTTCAATGCCTGTTGAGTGGTTGATGTTGCTTGGTTTGGCGACACTTGACATTTTGGGGGTTAATGGTATACTACTTCATGAAGTTTAAGTGAAGGAGGAGTCTGTATGGATGAAAGAATACTTTTTACCTCAGAGTCTGTTACCGAGGGGCATCCAGATAAGGTAGCGGATCAGATATCGGATGCTATCCTTGATGCCATTCTCTCCAAGGACCCACTGGCGAGGGTGGCATGTGAAACCATTGTGACTACCGGTATAGCGTTTGTTGCAGGTGAAATATCTACTTCCTGTTATGTGGACATACCGAAGGTCGTAAGAAACACAGTTAAGGAAATAGGTTATACGAGAGCAAAGTATGGGTTTGATGGCGATACTTGTGCAGTGGTTACTGCAATTGATGAGCAGTCTCCTGACATAGCTCAGGGCGTTAATAGAGCCCTTGAGATGCGCCTCGGAACTGCTACAGATGATGAGATAGATTCTATCGGTGCAGGTGACCAGGGTATAATGATAGGGTATGCCTGTACTGAAACGGAAGAGCTCATGCCTATGCCAATTATGATGGCTCATAAGTTGGCAAAGAGGTTGACATATGTCAGAAAAGAGAAGATACTACCGTACCTGAGACCTGATGGAAAGACACAAGTTACGGTAGAATATGACGGAGAAGGGAATCCTGTTAGGATAGATACTGTGATTATTTCTGCTCAACATCACCCCGCTGTTGAGATTAAGCAGATAGAAGGTGATTTAAGAGAGTATGTGCTAAATGCAGTTGTTCCAGAAGACCTTATGGATTCTAATACCAGATTCCTTGTTAACCCCACTGGTAGGTTTGTACTAGGTGGTCCTATGGCTGACACGGGGCTCACTGGTAGAAAGATCATGGTCGATACCTATGGTGGGGTTGTACCCCATGGAGGTGGTTGCTTCTCTGGGAAGGATCCTACAAAGGTTGATCGCTCTGGTGCGTACATGGCAAGGTATGCAGCAAAGAATGTTGTTGCAGCAGGTCTTGCTAAGAAGTGTCTTATCCAGGTGGCTTATTCTATAGGAGTGGCGCATCCAGTTTCTATTGCAGTAGACACCTTTGGTACCGGTGTAATACCTGATGAGAAAATAGTTTCTTTGATTCGGAGGTTTTTTGACTTTAGGCCTGCGGCTATCATAAGAGACCTTGACCTGCGTAGACCTATATATAAGAAGCTTGCTGCTTATGGGCATATGGGAAGGGTAGAACTTGGACTGCCGTGGGAAAAGACAGATAAGGCAGAGGAGTTAAAGAAAGCTGCGGAATCTGTTTAGTGGTTTTAAGGAGCTAATTTTTCCGTCTGTTTGTCTGGTGTGTGGCAGGCAGATAGAAGAAGGTGTTGTGTGTAGCAACTGCTACAAAGAGATAGTAAAGCCGTTTAGTATTGAGGATGTTGTGGGGTTAAGGAAAGTCTGGGTTTTGGGTAACTATACTGGTAAGTTGAAGCAGCTTATACAGGCTTTCAAGTTCCGTCAGGATATGTCAGCAAAAAGAGTGTTGTTGTACATGCTGGTAAAAGAATACGCTGAAGTTGTGATGGGGTTTGATCTACTTGTGCCTATACCAATGGAGGTTTCCAAGATAGTACTGAGAGGATACAACCAGAGCGAAGTGCTAGCACGTGGACTTGCGAAGGCTGTAGATGTGTCTGTTAGTTGCATACTGTCTAAGAGGAGAGGGATAAAAGACCAGGTTGGGTTAAGTAGGGATGAGAGATGGTTGAATGTAAAAGGAGCTTTTATGATGAAGCGTGGTGTATCAGTAAGTAAGGTACTACTTGTTGATGATATACTTACTACAGGGGCCACGCTCTCTGCGGCTGCGAGTGTGTTGCGTTCGAGTGGTGTAGGTGAGGTAAGCGGTATAGTTCTTGCGAGATAGGAGGTGAATCTGGTATGGCGGGAGAACTGAGGAATTGTATAAGGTGTGGTAGACCCTTTGTTTATTATGGGGGGAAACCAATCTGTCCTGAGTGCAAGGAAGAGTTAGAAAGGGATTTTCTGAAAGTTTACAATTATCTTAGAGACCATCCTCGTGCACGGATAAAAGAAGTTGCAGAAGAGACCGGTGTTGATGAGGAAGATATACTAGACTTTATAGATGAGGGAAGAATAGAGACGAAATATGTGAGTATAGAGGACCTTCAGGAAGAGGAGGAGCACCCAATAGAGAAAGCGTCCATAGATGAGGTTGTTAAGGAGATTGGAAAAGCGAAAGAGGAGATAGAGAAAGAGAAGCAAAAGAAAGAGGTATATAGAACATATATGGCAGAAGTTATCTCGAAAAAGAAAAAAAACAAACCTCAGTAAAGCATTAGGGGCATCCAGTAGATTGTGGTGCCCCTATCTATCCTCATATTTGGGCTCTTTCCCGTTCTTAACTTTGTTTCCCACTGTGATATAATATCAAAAGGTGATGGGTATGGGGGCGACAATTAATGAGGTAATGCGTTTTTTCTTTAAGTATTTCACAAATGTTATACCAGTTATGGGCGATGATGGACTTATAAAGGGTTTGTTGTCGAAAGATACTATCGTGAAGTTTGTTGGCGAAAAGATAGAGCTCGATGGCCATCTCAGGGAGCAAATAGATAATGTTATACTTGATGTTGGCTCTGATGAGTTTGATAGACTTTTGCAAATGCTCTTGCGAGATGGAAAGGTATCCTTCGTCCCTGTGATTGACGAAGACGGTAACTTTGTTGATGTGGTTCATAAAAGTGATCTGTTCATGCTCTCTAAAAGTCGTATGGTTGTCTCAAAAGAAAAGCTCAGTCGGATGTTTGAGAGCTTGCCATTGGCTACGCTGGGCTTCTCTTCAACGGGAGTTATTACTTATTGCAATAAGCAAGCAGAAGATATAATAGGTAGGAGTCCGATAGGTAAGAAATTGCAGGATGTGTTTCATTTACATAGATCTGGGCACCGTTGTTCTGGAGAAGTTGCAGTGACGGATAGCGGAAGACTGGTAATGGTTTATGGTGATACCTTTGCCCATAATGGATTGGAGTTGGGCGGCTTTTTGTTTGTTGAGGATATTTCTCTGAGTTTTTTCTGGGAGCACGCTTTAAAGGTACTCTCTGAAACAATGGACGATGTAATTCTCTTTGGTGTGGGTGTAGATGGAAGGTTAATGTTTGGGGGAGATCGGCTGTATGACGAGCTGGATTTGGGGAAGGATGGTACTTATGAAGATATCTTTTCGGGGTTTCCTGAGGCCTTATCCCTTGTGAGAAAGGCATTTGAACACGATGGTAAGGTAGATGGCGAGGTGAAGATAAATAATAAGAGTGTGTACATCTTTTTGAGCCCTGTATCTTATGGTAAGAAAGTTATTGGGGTTGTAGGTGGTATGAAGATACTTTCTGGGAATATCGATAGCAACTTGAGGATCATGGTAAAGCATACAGAAAGGCGTATGATAGAGAGGGCGTTAAAAGAGGCAGATTACAACATAAGCAGAGCTGCGAAGATACTTGGTATCCCAAGACAGACATTACAGTATAAAATAAAGACATTGGGGTTGAATAATGGGGGAAGCGAAGAGACCAAAAAAGGTTAAGCTGTTTGTAGGTGTATTGTATGAGGATAGAGGTGTACTGAATAGGGCTGTTGATATGATGATACATAGATTGGGGGAAGTGGACCGGAAGAGTGAGGAATTCCCTTTTGATTTTACCGACTACTATAGGGATATAGGTGAACATTTACAAAGGCTCTTTTTGTCCTTTAGAGACCTTGTAAACCCGTCTGTTCTCTCTGCTGTGAAGTGTTTTACGAATAGGGTTGAAGTGATTGCTTCTGGTGGTGATAGGAAGATAAATCTTGACCCCGGATACATAGACGGTGCGAAGGTAGTCCTTGCATCTACTAAGGATTACTCTCACCGTATATATCTTTCCAATGGTATATACGGTGAGGTAACGCTCAGGTATAGAGACGGAAATTATATACCATTTGATTACACTTACCCGGACTATCAGAGAGCAGAGACGCACGAATTTTTTAAGGTGATTCGCGGGCTTTACCTAAGACAGCTGAAAGAAGAGGTTTCTAATGGTGTGCGTGATGTAAACCTGAGGGTGTTATCGTTAAGTGAGGCAGAGTATGTATCTTCCAAACTTAAGCAGGAGGGCAAAACTGTTGTAATGACAAATGGCTGCTTTGATATCCTTCACAAGGGGCATGTATTCTTCCTCAGAGAGGCAAAGCTTTTAGGTGACGTACTCTTTGTTGCTGTTAATTCCGATGACTCTGTTAGGAGACTTAAGGGAAAGGATAGGCCTATTGTTCCAGAAGAAAGCAGAGTGGAACTTTTATCTTCCTTTAGGTTTGTAGATTATGTTGTACCATTTGGAGAGTTGACTGCAGAGAAGGTAGTTTCAGCTGTTAAGCCAGATGTGTATGTTAAGGGTAAAGAGTATGCAGGTAAAGGTATACCAGAGGAGCAGGTTGTGGAGGGATATGGAGGGAAGGTGGTTTTCTTGGATATGTTGTCAGGTTGGTCTACTACTGGTATCATCAAAAAGGTTAGGGGGATTGTGGATTGATAGATAGGTACACTACTCAGGAAATGCGTGATGTATGGTCTGAATATAATAAGTACAGTAAGTGGCTTGATGTGGAACTTGCAGTGCTGGAAGGGTGGGCATCAGTAGGGAAAGTATCGTGGGAAGATGTTGCCTATGTTAAAGAGAATGTGAGCTTCAGTTTGGATGGTATCAGGAGGAGAGAAGCAGTTTTACATCATGATGTGGCAGCGTTTGTTGATGAGATATCTGATGGTTTGGGAGAAAGAGGTAGATATCTACATTATGGGATAACGTCTTCCGATGTTCTGGATACATCTTTGGCCTTAATCCTTAAAGAGGCTTTGTATTTCATCTTTAAGGAGCTTGACGAGCTTGCTAATATCTTATTAGGCAGGGCAGAGGAGTTTAAGTATTTACCTGTAGTTGGTAGGACTCATGGTGTTCATGCGGAACCCACAACATTTGGGCTTAAGCTGTTAGGATATTATGCAGAGTTAAAGAGAAATAGAGAACGTCTGTCGCGTGCTGCAGATGGAGTTTTTGTTGGGAAGATATCGGGTGCTGTTGGTAACTACGCCAATGTACCACCGAAAGTGGAGGAGTATGCATTAAAGAAACTTGGGTTGAGGAGAGAGCCAGTTGCTACCCAAGTGGTGGGTAGGGATAGGCATGCTTTTCTCGTTTCTGTGCTTTGTATGTTAGCATCCTGCTTAGAGAGGATATCGTTGCAGATTAGATTGCTTTCAAGGACTGAGGCGTCTGAGGTGAGGGAGGCGTTTGGTAAGGCTCAGAAGGGTTCTTCTGCAATGCCTCACAAGAAGAACCCTGTCAATTGTGAGAGGATTTGTGGAATGGCACGTTTGTTGAGAGGTTATGTTGTCTCTGTGATGGAGGATATAGCACTGTGGGATGAAAGGGATATATCACATTCGTCAGTAGAAAGAGTAGTGCTTCCTGATTCTACGACACTGTTGCACTTTATGTTGAGAGATATGAAAAGGATAATTTCGGGGATGGTAGTTAATGGTGAAAAGATGGAGGGCAACCTCTGGAGCACTGGTGGGGTGGTTTTTTCGCAGAGGATCTTGCTTGAGCTTATAGATAGGGGTATGCAGAGAGCTGAGGCTTACAGGATAGTCCAGTCTTCTGCGTTTGAGGCAGAAAGTGGAAATGTGAGCTTCGAGGAGGCAATAAGGGGCAAGGTTGGGTTTAAGGTAGGTTCTTTGTTTGATCTCCATTATTATACGAAGTATGTGGATGATGTGTTTGATAGGGTAGTAAAAGGAGGCGAGTACGAGTGAGGATTGTCCTTCCAAGGATGGGTGTGAGCTTTTATGGGTTTAAAGCGGTTTATGATACGCTTGGCTTTGAAGTGGTATATCCACCCCCTCTGTCGAAGAGAACCATGGATCTTGGGGTAAGGTATGCACCTGAATATGCTTGTTATCCCTTTAAGATTACTTTGGGGAACCTTATAGAGTCTTTAGAAGATAATAATGGGAACATAGATGTAGTTGCTACTGCAGGAGGAGTTGGTCCTTGCAGGTATGGATACTATGGTGTCATGTACGATAGGATCCTTAAAAAAGATTTAGGATATGACTTTGAACTTGAGATGTTTGACCCGCCAACGAGCCCTTATGGAAGCTGGCGAAACATTTGGAGGATAGTGAAGAGATGGAAGGGTAATATGTCTTGGGTGACCTTTTTTAGGCTTGCGAAGGAGGGTTTCGTCCTTGCTTGGACTAAGCTGAAGACATTGGAGATGCTAGAGGAACAATTGCTCATTTTGAGAGCTCACCAGACGGAAGATGTCCTTGATAATATAATGGATGAGGCAATTGTAGCGATAGATAGGGCATCTGATGTCAAAAGGGTAAAGGAGCTTGGAGAGGAATATCTGGAAAAGATGAACGATGTGCCTTTAGACTGGGATAGACCTGTGCTAAAGGTTGGAATAGTGGGTGAGATCTATACAGTATTAGAGCCATTTGCAAATAATTTCATAGAGAAAGAGCTTGGTAGTAGAGGGGTTGAAGTTAAGAGGACGCTTTCTACATCTGAGTTTATATCGGAAAATATCTTTCCCCATCTCCCTTGGTTATTGAGAAAGATTGTAGGGTACGATACCAAGGAAAAGATAGAGAAGTATTCGCAGCCCTACCTTAACGAGTTTGTTGGTGGTCACGGTAGGGAGAGTGTTGCGCATGTTGTAATGCTGAAAGAGGAAGGGTTTGATGGTGCGCTTCACCTGTTGCCGTTTGGGTGCATGCCTGAGATAGTGGCGCAGGCAGTCTTTCCAAGGGTCACGAGAGAGATAGACTTTCCCATATTGAGTCTTACTATGGATGAGCAGACGGCGGAGGCAGGTGTGATAACGAGGATAGAGGCATTTTTGGACCTTCTGTGGATGAGGAAGAAGAAGTCTATAGCATTGGGTATGTGAGGTTGAGTAGATGGCGACTATAGGGATACCGAGAGGATTTTTCTTTGACCTTTATTATCTTGAATGGAAGGTATTCTTTGAATCTCTTGGTTTTGATGTTATACCCTCTCCAGAGACGAATAAAGTAATACTTGATGAAGGTATAAAGATAGGCGTGAGTGAGGCTTGCATTTCCTTGAAGCTGTATGAAGGACATGTTGCCTATTTGGTTAAAAGTGGCAAGGTGGATTATGTCTTTGTTCCAAGGCTTTTGAGTGAATATCCACCTTCGGCGTTTACTTTGTGCCCGAAGTTTAGAGGTTTGCCAGATGTGGTACGAGCAGCACTTTTGGACATGAAACTGCCTGATATAGTGCTGACTGCAAATGGTGATTGGGGTAAGAGGAATGGAAGGTTGGAGTTTTATACAAAAGTGGGATTAGCCCTTGGAAAGAGAAAGCGGCAGATAAAAAAGGCGTTTCTTGATTCTCAAGAGATGCGGAGAAAGGTTTTAGAGTTACTCTTGTCTGGCTACCTGCCAATAGATATAAGGAGAAAGCTGTTGGATGGGGAAGATGTGTCTGAGCCACGATTTGACGGTCATCTTGTTGGTATACTCGGCTATCCTTATCTGGTGTATGATGAGTACATTACGAACCACATATTTGATAGGTTGAGAGAGGTTGGGTTCTCTTACATAACGGCGGATATGTACGAGTGGGATGAACTCTATTCTATTCTCAAGGGTTTGGGGAAGCCTTTATTCTGGGGGCAGAGCAACAAAGTTTTGGCTGCAGCTATGAAGATGCTTAAGGATAACAGAGTAGAGGGTTTGGTTTCCCTGGAGTCATATGGTTGTGGTACAGACGCATGGATAGGTAAGATAATAGAACAGGAAGCGAAGGGGATAAAGCCATATATGGAGCTTATATTGGATGAGCAGACAGCAGAAGCAGGTATGGTGACGAGGATAGAGGCATTTGTTGATATGATAATGTGGAAGGAGAAGATGGCAAAGAAAGGGGTGATGTAGTAGTGTATATAGGAGTGGACATAGGTTCTCTGACAACAAAGGTTGTTGTAACAGATGAAGAGGATAACATAGTCTTTTCGCTATACGAGAGGACGAATGGCAGACCCATAGAGACCCTGCAGAAAGCTCTATTGAAGGTAAGAGATACCCTTGGAGATATAAAGGTAGATGGTGTTGGTACGACTGGTAGTGGTAGGTATCTTGCTGGTTTGGTGGTTGGTGCTGACATCATAAAGAACGAGATAACTGCTCATGCTGTTGCTACTACTAAGGATGTACCTGATGTGCAGACGATATTTGAGATAGGGGGACAGGATTCGAAGATAATCATTGTGCGCCAGGGGATAGTGGTAGATTTCGCTATGAATACGATATGTGCTGCAGGGACGGGCTCTTTTCTTGACCATCAGGCAGAAAGATTGAATATTCCCATTGAAGAGTTTGGGGATTATGCCTTGAAGAGCAAGAATCCTGCGAGAATAGCCGGTAGGTGTACGGTATTTGCTGAATCTGACATGATACACAAACAGCAGATGGGATACGCTACGGAGGACATAATAGCTGGTCTGTGTGAGGCTTTGGTTAGAAACTACTTAAACAATGTTGGTAGGGGTAAAGAAATACTTCCTCCTTATGTCTTTCAAGGAGGTGTAGCTGCGAACAAGGGGATACGGCACGCTTTTGAGAAGATGCTGAAGTCTGTTATATATGTTCCTAAAAACTATGGAGTTATGGGGGCATATGGAATGGCTATTCTTGCAAGAAACTCCATGATGGAGTCTCCAAGGGAAAGTAAATTCTCTGGCTTTGATGTTGCGGAGAAGCAGTTTAAGACAAGGTCTATAGTTTGCAATATTTGTCCAAATCTTTGTGAGGTAGTCCTTGTTTATGAGAACAACAAGCCTGTAGCTGCATGGGGTGACCGCTGTGGAAGGTGGCAAGAGAAGATAAGGCCTCGGGTGAACAAACAGAAGGAGACAGAGGTGGCGTAGAGGGTGGAAGTTTTTGCACTTATTGGGCCGAGTGGTACTGGTAAAAGCCATCATGCTTTGGAAGTTGCTGATCGGTACAGCATAGATTACATTATAGACGATGGGCTTTTGATAAAGGATCAGCAAGTAGTTGCTGGAATATCTTCAAAGAAAGAGGATAACAAAGTAACTGCTATAAAGAGAGCGCTCTTTTCTTTTCCAGATCACAGAGAGGCAGTAAAGGAGGCAATAAGGAGGCATAAACCTGACAAGATACTCGTTATTTCTACCTCTGAAAAGATGGTCGGCAAAATAGTGGAGAGATTAGAAATACCGTATCCGCATACCATGATACATATAGAAGATGTTGCATCTGCAGATGATATAGCTGCTGCCAAGGAAGAGAGAAATAAGAAGGGTAAGCATGTAATACCTGTTTCTTACATAGAGGTGAAAAAGAGCTTTCCGGGTCAGCTTGTTGGTAGAATATGGTTTTTCAGGAAAAACGGTGATAGAAGAGACAAAACGATAGTGAGGCCTCCTTTCAGTTACTTTGGTAAGGTAAGTGTTAAGCAGAGAGTTATCAGAGACATAGTGGGTTATATTCTTAGAAATATGGATAATGTTACGAGTCACAGTTGTGACATATCCTTTGAGAGTGAACATATAAATGTGGATGTTTCTGTGGTCGTGAAGTATGGTATAGCTATACCATTTCTTGCCTCGAGTATTAAGAGAAAGATAAGGGGTAGTATTCAGTACTTTACAGGTCTTGAGGTTGGGTTAGTGAACATAAATGTGGAGGGGCTTGCGTTGTGATGGTAGAAGTACTTAAGAAGGAAGAGCTGTTGGATAGGATAAGTCAGAAGTGCAAATCGTGTAGCTTATGCCCACTTCACGGGGGACGGATTCAGGCTGTGTTTGGCGAAGGTAATCCAGATGCAATACTGATGTTTGTAGGGGAGGGTCCTGGCGCAGATGAAGATAGATTGGGGAGGCCTTTTGTTGGGAAAGCGGGTCAGCTCTTTGATAGGATACTCGCCTCTGTTGGTATAAGCAGGAGTGAAGTTTACATAACGAATGTGGTCAAGTGTAGACCCCCTAACAATAGGGTTCCCACGACTGAGGAGATGAGTGCATGTAGGCCTTTCCTCGATGCGCAAATAGCTATAATAAATCCACGTATTATTGTTACACTTGGTAGCACCTCTACGAAGGCACTTCTGCCTTCTGCTGGTTCTATAACCAAGGTTAGGGGCAGGTGGTTTGACTGGAGGGGTGGCATAAGGGTTTTTCCCATGTTTCATCCGAGTTTTCTTTTGAGGAATCCTGCGTTTACTCCTGGTAGTCCGAAGTCGTTGACATGGGAGGATATAAAGGAGGTAAGTAGAGTATATAAGAAGTTGAAAGAAGATGCGGAGGGAAGGTGAAAGGTTTGCTTTACTGTGGGATAGTGGGATTGCCGTTAGCTGGTAAAACCACGGTTTTTAACGCACTTACTGGTGCTGGTGTGAAGGTCGAGATGTCTGGGGGATTTAAAGTTACCGCTAACATGGCAAGTATCCCTGTACCAGACGATAGATTGGATTTTCTTGCTGATTTGTATAGGCCGAAGAGCGTTGTTCCTGCGAAGGTAAACATGGTAGATGTTGCTGGTTTGGTGGCAGAGGGTAGGAAAGAAATAGATGAAAAGTACATATCTTACTTGAAAAATACAGATGCACTTGCTGTTGTTCTGAAGTATTTTAGTTCGGGAATGGGTGAGGAGCTGCATCCCGAGGAGGATTTTAGAAGGATAAAGGAAGAATTTATACTCTCTGATATGGCTATAGTGGAGAATAGGCTGAAGAAACTGAAAAAGGGAAAAAATGCAAAGGAGGTGGATTTCCTGCTGAAGTGTAGGGAATGCCTCGAGAGTGAAAGGCCACTAAGTGAACTTACATTTTCTCCCGAAGAGCTCAACTTTGTGAAAGGTTTTGCTTTTCTCTCTGCAAAGCCCATGTTTGTTGTCTTGAACATAGATGAGGGTATAAATGAGGGGAAGGTAGAAGCAGTTTTAAGCAGGTTTAGAGATACTGGTATTGAAGCTGTTAGCATGTATGGTAAGCTTGAGATGGACATCATGGAAGTTGAAGAAGAGGAAAGACAGACATACCTTAGGGAGTTTGGCATCAAGGAGCTGGGTAGAGACAAGGTTCTAAGGGCTGCATATAATACACTTAACCTTATCTCGTTCTTTACTGCTGGTGAAAAGGAGGTTAGAGCGTGGGAGGTTAGGCGTGGTGCTACTGCCGTTGAGGCAGCTGGGAGGATTCACTCTGACATGGAGCGAGGGTTTATAAGGGCAAAAGTGGTTTCCTTTTCTGACTTGAGGATGTGTGGAAGTATGGATGAAGCAAAGAAGCGGGGCCTTGTAAGGATGGAAGGCAGGGAGTATGTAGTTAAAGATGGTGATATTATAGAAGTATTCTTTAATATCTGATGTTATGTGGAGGGGGATTAATTGCATGGAGAAAACCTTTAAGCATGTGGTTGCGGTCTTTAGTGGTAAAGGTGGAGTTGGAAAGAGCACTGTCGCTGCGAATATTGCGGAGACATTTGCGAAGCAGGGAAATAGTGTTGGTCTCTTGGATGTAGACCTTCACGGTCCTAACATACCAAAACTTCTGGGTCTAGAAGGTATAAAACTTGAAGCGAGGGATAATAAAATACTGCCTGCTTACTATTCTCCTAACTTGAAAGTTGTATCCATTGCATTTATGTTACCGACTAGGGATACACCAGTTATATGGCGTGGTCCGTTGAAGCACAAAGCAGTATCCCAGTTGCTGAATGATGTTGATTGGGGTGAGCTTGACTATCTTGTTATAGATTTTCCACCTGGTACTGGAGATGAAATACTTAGTGTGTCTCAGCTGGTCGGTAAGGATGCAAATGCCGTTATCGTTACTACCCCGCAAGAACTTGCTCTGCTTGATGCCCGCAAAGCTGTAATGTTTGCAAAACAGGTGGAAATGAGGGTTGCCGGTATAATCGAGAACATGAGTGGATTGATTTGCCCCCATTGTGGTAAAGAGATAGACCTTTTTAAGAAGGGTGGTGGGAAAAAGACAGCAGAAGAGCTATGTGTGCCTTTCCTTGGTGGTATACCTCTTGATCCAAGGATTGTGAAACTTTCCGATGATGGAGTGCTGTTTGTGGACAAATATCCCGATAGTCCTGCTGCTGTTGCATTTTCTGCTGTTTGTGATAATTTACGTAAGAGGCTTGAAGAGGGCGCATGAATGAGAGGAGAGATAAGTTTAGGGGTTGTCTTCTTGGCCTTGCTATTGGCGATGCGTTGGGTATGCCGTTTGAGGGCAAGAGTGGAGAGTATGTGAGGAAGGTGTGGGACGGGATTTCCTTCCTGAAGAGAAGTGGTTTGGCTCCTGGTGAGTGGACGGATGACACAGAAATGGCACTCTTGCAAGCAGAAAGCCTTATCAAGCATGGGAGAGTGAACGTAGAAGATCTTTCGGTTAGATTTGTGAAGTGGTTTGAAAGTGGAAGGGCTCAGCTTCAGGGTATGGGGAAGACCACGAGAGAGGCCATATTGAGGATGCAGAGGGGTGTTTCACCTCGAGAAGCTGGCAAGAAGGGTAGGTGGGCTGCGGGCAATGGTGGAGCAATGAGAATAGCACCAGTGGGTCTCTTTTATTGGGATAGGGAGGATTTGCTCCCAAGTGAGGTAAAAGATGCAGTGTCTATAACTCATAATAATGAAGAGGCTGTTAAAGGAGCTTTAGCGGTTGCTTATGTGGTGGCAGAGGCGATAAATGGTCGGATGCCCGAGGTGAGAGATATTGTGGATTTCATCGGACAGTGTGAAGTATCAAGGCGCCTGTTGGAAGCTGAAAGTTTGCTTGGCTGTGGTGATTACCCTTATGAAAGGTTGAGGAACAGCGCATATGTAGTTGAGAGCGTTTCCCTTTCTGTGTATTGTTTTTTGAGGCACGCTGGTGATTTCAAGAGTGCAGTTAGGTGTGCCATTTATTGGGGTGGGGATACAGATACTTCGGCTGCGATGGTGGGTGCTATGACTGGCTCCTATGTTGGTATAAAAGGGATACCTGATGTTTGGGTAGCAGGTTTG
>CAZLJD010000040.1:0-5901 GCA_964559865.1 uncultured Synergistota bacterium | reverse complement strand
GCAGCTCTGGGCAGCCTTATAGCCGTTCCTCTGGGTATTGCAGTGGCTATCTACCTATCCGAGTTTGCATCTGCTACAGAAAGGGCAGTTTTTAAACCCTTTATAGAAGTTATAGCAGCTCTACCTTCGGTAATACTCGGTTTTATAGGTATGTCCATCATTGCTCCTTATATGCTTGATCACTTTGACATAGATACGGGATTGAATCTTATGAATGCCTCTCTACTTCTTGGCTTAATGGGTATCCCCATAGTAGCTTCATTTTCTGAAGATGCCCTGAGCTCTGTGCCCCAAGACTATAGGCATGCCTCATTGGCTCTTGGCGCTTCTAAATGGGAAACAGTAATGAAGGTTGTCTTGCCTGCAGCTTCCATGGGGGTTGTTAAATCTATAATGCTTGCAGTAGGAAGGTTAATGGGAGAAACAATGGTTGTGCTGATGGCTTCTGGTAATGCGGCTATTATACCTCAAAGCTTATTTGATCCTGTTAAGAGCATGGCAGCTACTATAGCTTCTGAAATGGGTGAAACGCCTGTAGGTAGTCACCACTACTATGTGCTTTTTGCAATAGGTATGATTCTATTTCTCATTACACTATGCATAGGGGCTATTGCACATGTGCTCGCTGTAAGGAGGAAAGCATGATGCGGCTTGCTGAAAGGAAACTGCGCCGCGAGAAAGTAGCAAAAATGGTGCTAAGGGTGATACTATTCTTAATCATGGGGATATTAATATTGGTAATTTCTTACCTCTTTGCTCAGGGTGCACATTCATTAAGCTGGAAGTTTTTGACATCCTATCCTTCACCCGACATGACAGGTGGTGGTATATTCCCCGCTATAGTTGGCACATTCTATCTTATCGCCTTCTCCATGTTGTTTACTTTCCCAGTAGGGGTACTCTCTGCAATATATCTATCTGAGTATGCAAAGGACAACTGGATTACAAATCTCATAAGGATTAGCATAAACAACCTTGCAGGTATACCTTCTATTGTGTTTGGCCTCTTTGGTCTCTCGTTTTTTTCGGTGTTTCTCGGATTCAAACCTGGATTACTAACTGCTTCCCTAACGCTGGGAGTTTTGGCATTACCTATAATGATTGTTGCTTCTGAGGAGGCAATTAGGAGTGTTCCTCAGGATTTCAGATTTGCTTCACTTGCGCTGGGTGCAACTCAGTGGCAGACAATTTGGAAGGTAGTGCTACCTTCTTCGCTGCATTCTATACTTACAGCAGCTATTATAGTAGTTGGCAGGGTAGCAGGAGAGACTGCACCAATAATATTTACGGGCGCAGCATTTTATACAAGTCACCTACCAAGAAACCTATTTGATCAGGTAATGGCATTACCGTACTATGTATATGTGCTTGCTACATCTGCACCTGATATCGATGCAGCTCAACCCATAGAGTATGGCACAGTGCTGGTTTTGATGGTTATCGTTTTGTCTGTAAACATGATAGCCATATATCTACGGGCTTACTTCAGAAGAAGGTACAGGTGGTAAAAGGATAGTAAACTTGCTTCCTACCCCTAATTTACTTTCTACATATATCTTCCCTTTGTGCCTTTGAACAATGCTCTTTGTAACGGAAAGACCTATACCTGTTCCGCTTAAACCTTTTTCCCTCGACTGTGATACCACATGGAATCTGTTGAATATCCTGTTTAGTTCTTCATGAGGGATACCTGTCCCTGTGTCTTGTACCTCTATGTTGATGTATCCATCTTTGTAGAACCCTCTTATCAGTATTTTACCTTCATGCGTATACTTTATCGCATTATCCAGTATGTTGGACAGAGCGATTCGGAGTAAAGTAGGTGCTCCTTTTATGTAAAGAAACGATCTGTCTTTTATCTCCTGTTCTACCTTTAAGCCTTTACTGGTTGCACGGTTTCTGTAAACATCGTAAACCTCCTCTATGATACCCGGCAGGTAAATCACTCTTTCCCCTTCGTTGCTTAGTTCTATACGGTGAAGCGTGAGTATAGAATCTATTATTTGATTAAGTTGCTCGGTGCGTCTGTCCAGCTTCTCTAAGATATCACTGTGCTCTGTTTGTAATGTATCTTTTAATATCTCTATATATCCTTTCATGACACTTAGAGGTGTTTTTAACTCATGAGCTATATCTCCAATCAACTCCGAGTTTGATCTTGCAAGTTCTTCCTTCTCTGTAACATCTGTTATGTTTACTATAATAGGTTTACTTCTGTGTTTGCCCGTAGGCAAGCAATTGATGGTGTAGTTCCTTCCGTTTAACTGGGTTTTCGACCTTACCTCTTCATGTGTATCTATAGATTTTTTAATGGCTTTTTTCAACTCTATATCCTGCAACTTCTCCCAGAAGAACCCTTTTTCTGCGTGAAATATCTCCTTTGCAGGCTTACTAAAGTATGTAATGTTACCATTGGGTGATATCATCAGCAAAATGAAACCAGCTCGGTTTAGAAGTGTACTAAGCATTACATAAAACCTGTAGAGTTTAAGCTTTGTCCTCTTTGCATCAGTTCTTGCTTCTTTTATCTTGCTCTGAAGCTCCTTTAAGTGTTTCTTACTCACATAGTGCGAATGCAGCACTAAGAGCACAAAGGCGAAAAGACTTATATACAGTAAGGGATGTGGATACCACATCTTGGCATTCATAGGCTTTCTCATAAGGATTATGCCCTTTTCTGTTGGAGTAGCTACATACAAGTAATTGTCATCTACTTTATATGCAGTTTCCCCCGAAAATGCTCTTTGGATGAGATTTCTAATCTCTTCTACCTGTAGTGTAACGCTTGGTGGAATCTTTTTTAAAATTTTACCGGAGCTACTCAATTCTATGAGGTAGATATTGTTGTTGACCGTTTTTGGGTGCTTAGCTTCATATACAGAGAGAAACTTTGTATAAGCAACAAATTCCTTTATTTCCATCTCTTTTGTCCTATAAGTCATGGAGTTTATAGAAGAAAGTGCCACTACAAACATAAAAGCTCCGCATAGGACTAAGTATAGTTCTTTATGCTTCAAATCTGTATCCAACCCCCTTTACTGTCTTTATCATATTTCCATACCCTTTTAACTTTTTCCTCAGGCTTGTTATGTGCACATCGATTGTTCTCTCAGTAACAGCTTTGTCATTCTTCCATAACCTGTCAAGGAGTTCTGCCCTCGAGAATATCCTCCCTCTGCCGGATACTAAAATGCGAAGTATACAAAACTCCGAGAATGTTAGTTTAAGCTCCTCATCGTTTAAAAAAACTCTGTGATGTGATGGTTCTATGCACAAGGGACCTGCAGTTATTCTCTCAGTCTGGGAGTTTACACTTCTTCTCAAGACTGCCTTTATTCTCGCACTTAGTTCTCTTAGACTGAAAGGTTTCGTGATGTAATCATCTGCTCCTGCTTCTAACCCTCTAATAATGTCACTTTCTTCGCCAAGAGCCGTTATCATTATTGTAGGTATACGTGGTAGCGTACCGTTCTCCTTCAGTAGATTGCATATGTCAATACCACTCAGATAAGGCAGCATGATGTCCAGAAGTAGGAGATCTATATCATGTGAGTTTAGAAGATAAGATAATAATTCCTTACCGCTGTGAAACTCAACGACTTCGAAACCCTCTTTCTCAAGGTAGATGCGGATAAGCTCAGCAAGATCGGCGTCGTCTTCCACTATAGCTACTTTGTACATGTCCATAATCCACTCCCTTTTTGTTGTTCTGTGTATTTATTATAGCATATAGCTCGTGCCTTGATTCTGAGGTGGAATAATTACAGTTTGAGTGGAGTTGAAGTGGAGTGGAAGTGAAAAGTGTTTTACCTCACAAAGTGTGATATAATATTATAAATTACCGATTTGTGTGAGATTACTATGATTGAAGAACTGCAAGTCTCTCTGTTCGATTTAGTTGTTAGTTTATCCAGTGCTATAGATTTAGTTAGTCCTGTTGTGGCAGGTCATCACAA
Source organism: uncultured Synergistota bacterium (assembly GCA_964559865.1). Lineage (GTDB taxonomy): Bacteria > Synergistota > JAGHAJ01 > JAGHAJ01 > JAGHAJ01 > JAGHAJ01. The sequence continues at coordinate 1,945 of CAZLJD010000040.1, read as the reverse complement.
GAGGGTAGGATATATTGCGTTTAGTATAGCTAAGGAATTAGGTCTTCCGCTGGAAAAACAGAACGAGCTACTGGTAGCAGGTATGCTGCACGATTGGGGTGCACTTTCCTTGAAGACCAGGTTAGAGGCCCTGGAGTTTGAAATCGATGAGCCACACAGACATGCAGAGGTAAGCTATCTTCTTTTAAAAGGATTTGAACCATTCTTCGAAGTAGCCTCTGTTGTGCGTTTTCATCATGTCCCCTGGAGATGGGGTGCAGGAGCACAGCTCCGTGGAGAAGATGTTCCAGAAAGCAGTCATATCTTGCATTTGGCTGATAGGGTTGATGTGCTTATAAACAGGGATCGAGAAATACTTGGGCAAGCTAAAGGGATCGTTGAGGTAATTAAACACTCCACAAACAGGATGTTCAAACCTAACATAGTTAAATGCATTTATGAGCTTAGCTAACAAGGAATACTTTTGGCTCGATATTGTTTCTCCATCAATAGGATTGGATCGGGTCAATAAGGCCGGGTTATCGATTATCATTTTGGACATGAAAAGATTATTGAGCTTGACAAAAGTCTTTTCTCACATCATTGACTTCAGAAGCAGGTTTACTGCAATCCATTCGGAAGGAGTGGCTGCTGTTGCAGAAACGTTGGCTAAGTTTGCTGGATTTTCTGAGAGAGAATGCCAAATGATGAGGATTGCGGGATATTTACATGACCTGGGTAAACTGGCCGTACCGACGGAAATTTTGGAGAAACCATCGAGATTAACCGAAGATGAATTTAATATAATTAGGAGCCATACCTATCACACATTTAGAGTCTTGGAACCCATTAGAGGGTTTGAAATTATCAACACATGGGCGTCTCTTCATCACGAGAGAATGGACGGTAGTGGATATCCATTTCATTATGACAGATATAGCCTTCCATTGGGATCTCGAATCATGGCGGTTGCAGATGTGTTCACAGCTATCATAGAGGACCGTCCTTATAGGAGAGGAATGAACGGTAGAGAAGCTTTGAAGGTGCTACAAGGGATGGCAAGAAATTTAGCTCTGGACCCTGACATTGTGAAGCTCGTTGAGTATCACTTTGATGAAATTAACTTTGTCCAGAAGTCCATAGAAAAGGATCTCTTAAGCGAATACCACAAAGTAGTCACTCTTTAATCTTTTCACCCAGATTGTTCAACACGCTTTATCTCTGTATCTGTGAAAATGTTCACTAATTAGCAGAATATTTGCTCAAATAACTCCTATTCAGCATTGACATCGTGTAAATGTTTGGTGTAATATGGTTTTTGAGCTGCTATCTTTTCGGGATGGGGGGTATTACAAAATGGTAGGCATGGAAAAGGTGGATAAAATTCTTTCATGTTACCCAAAAGGTGAGAGTTCGCTGATAGAGGCTTTGCATGCCGTTCAAGAAGAGATCGGGTATCTCCCCATAGAGGTACAGGAAAGAATTGCGGAGACTTTAAGGGTACCTACAAGTGCTGTTTACGGTGTAGTAACATTTTACAACTTTTTCCGTATGAAGCCCGTGGGTAAGCATGTGATAACGATATGCGATGGAACAGCATGTCACATTAAGGGAAGTATGAAATTAGTTGATGTATTAAGAGAGGAGCTCAACTTCAAGGAGATAGGAGAAACTATGGAGGGGGATATGTTTACTGTGCAGTTGGCAAGGTGTTTTGGTGCCTGCGGTCTCGCTCCCGTGATAAATATAGACGGAAAAGTCTACGGTAAAATGACACCTACGAAACTAAAAAGTGTATTAAGAATGTATAAGGAGGGATACGGCAGTGGCAGATAAAAGGTACGAAGTATATATCTGTATGGGTGCGAGCTGTATATCTTCTGGCAGTGACAGGGTGAAGAAGCGTTTTGAGGTGGAGTTAAGGAAGAGGGGTTTAGATAGAGAGGTAGAGGTGAAGGTTATAGGT
>CAZLJD010000039.1:0-30920 GCA_964559865.1 uncultured Synergistota bacterium | reverse complement strand
GGGGAGGTTATGGTGTTGGACATGAAAGAACCTGTTAAGATACTAAACCTTGCTGAGGAACTGATTAGACTGCATGGTTTGGAGCCCTATAAGGATATAGATATTACTTTTACAGGACTTAGGCCGGGAGAAAAAATGTATGAAGAACTGCTCACAGCGGAAGAGGGCATAACGAAGACCACACATGGGAGAGTATTTAAAGCAAATATTAGTAAATTGTATACTATGGATGACATTCAGCGGTTGGTTGAAGAGTTTAAGAAAGCTGTGGAGAGAGACTCTGCAGAGGAGATAAAGGATCTATTGCATAAGTACGTTCCGACCTACAGGTATTATAATAAATTGAGGTAGGGTGCAAAGGATGTGTTCTCCTGTCGGGCATTCGTTGATGGGCGCTGTAATCTATGTTGCTTTTAATAGGGATAGGTTGAATGTGAAAGAGAATTGGAAGGGATATCTGTCCTATGTAATTGTTGCTAATGTACCAGATCTTGACATTATACCTGGTATGCTGAAAGGCGACATTAACCTTTATCATCACCAGATTACCCACACGCTATTCTTTGCTGCTCTTTTTACACTTGGAGTTTATGTATTTTACAGACCGAGGGGGGAAAAGATTACCCTGCGGAAAGTGTTGCCTTTTTTTCTTTTGTACCTTTCTCATCTTGTTCTCGACTTTTTTGCGGTGGATACCAAACCTCCTTATGGTGAAGAGTTGTTTTGGCCATTCACTGCAAACTACTACATATCCTCTGTAACACCGTTTTTGGACATTGTTAGGGGGAGGACGCTGTTATCTGCTATAAATATGCATAACTTGAAGGCAGTATTGGTAGAGATTGCTGCTTTTGGGCCCATTCTGTTGGTAGCAATGCTTTACCAGAAGAGCCGTGTGAGTTTTAAGGAATTGCATAACGATGTGTTATAATAGTTGCGTTTTGTGGTGTAACTTTTAGGTTTGAGGTGTGCATGAATGGGGAAACATGGAAGACTGTGGATTGCAGTTGTGGTGGCTCTGGCATTGCGGTTGTTGTTTTTTTGGGTAGCTTATACCCATAATCAGGGATTTTTTGTGCAGCCGGATACCCCGAGCTATGTGGTACCAGCTCTGAACATGTTGAAGCATCATTCTTTTTCGGAAGGGATCTACCCTGACATTCGGCCAGAGATTGTGAGAACACCAGGATACCCGTTGTTTCTGGCTGCAGTGTTCTTTTTGTTTGGGACGAGGATTGCGTATATATTGATAGTTCAAATAGTGATTAGTTTGCTTATAGTGTTCATGGTTTACAAGATAGCCAGCCTCATTGGGGAAGAAGATGCTGGCTTTTGGGCATCTCTGATTGCTGCCTTAAATCCGTCTCTTATTATCTCTGCGAATAAGATACTTACCGGTACACTTTATGCAGTGCTGTTGCTGTTGGGATTGTACTTCGTCATTGTCTTTGTTCATAGAAAAGGTTCCTTTCCCTTGTTGTTGTTTGGTTTCCTTGTGCTCTCTCTTGCAGCGTTTGTGAGGCCTATAGGTATGTATCTGGGGATAGTTCTGGCCGTAGTGCTCTTTTTCTGGATGCTGAAGGTGAAGTTTGGATTTAAAAGGAGTATTCTTTATGTAGCGTCAATGCTATTGATATTTTTGTTGCCGATATTCTTTTGGAGTTATAGAAATTATACCCTTACGGGTTTTAGGGGTTTTTCAGCCATCCAGCCTTGGAATTTGTTGAATTTTGAGGCTGCATCCGCGCTTGCATTGAGGAATGGCTCTGTTAGGAGGGAAGAAGCAAAAAGGCTTATGAATGAGGTGTTAAGGAAGTCCAGAGGTAAAAGTTTTGGAGAGGTGTACAATGTGATGCAGGGTGAAGCGATGAAGGTTATACTTGCAAATAAGTGGTATTTTACAATTATGCAGCTTAAGGGCATAGCGGCGGTGTGGGCATCTACCCGCGCAGGTGACCTTTTTGTGGCAATGGGGGGGTTTGGTATGTATCCTGACTTTGGTAAGTACTTTTACAATATGGGAATAAGGGAGTTCATATCATTCATGTGGAAGAACTATAAGGAGATACTGCTTTTGCATTTTGTGATGTTGGTTTTCTACTTGATTGAGTACTTGTTTTCCCTATTTGGGTTGGTTTCACGGAAGTGGAGTATTTCTGTGGTAGTAATAGTATTGACGATAGTATACTTGAGTTTGCTTAGTGGTGGTTCTGCAGGTACAGCCCGTTTTAAGATTCAGATTGAGCCCCTGATTTCAGTTCTTGCAGGTGTAGGCATCGTTGCGTGGAAGCAGAGGAAAAGTGGGATTTTCCAAGAGGGTTGATGTTGGGATGGAATTTGGCGTTCGCAGGGTAATGATGATTGCTCCAACCCCATTTTTCGCAGATAGGGGGTGCCATGTGAGGATACTGGAAGAGATAAAGGCTTTGAAGAAGAGAGGTATAGATGTCTTTGTTGTTACCTACCATATAGGCAGAGATGTGCCCTATGTGAGGATATATAGAACACTTAATGTACCGTGGTATAAGAAACTTGAGGCAGGACCTTCCATACACAAACCTTACATCGATCTGCTACTACTTCTAAAGGCCTGTTTAGTCTGCAGAAAGGAGAGACCGGACATAATACATGCTCATCTTCATGAAGGTGGATGGGTAGGAAATTTCTGTTCGAAATGGTATAATATACCGTTAGTGCTGGATGTTCAAGGTAGTATGACGGATGAGCTTGTTGCCCACAACTTTTTGGGTGGAAAAAAGTGGGTAATGTCGTTTTTTAGACACATAGAGAGAGGTATAGTGCGCAAGGCTGATGCGATAATGGTGAGTTCGGAGAATACAACGAGAATACTCCGTGAAGAGTTTTCAGTGGATGATAAACGGCTTTTTTTTGTTCCAGATGGGGTTGATACAAATTTTATTCATCCTGTTGGAGATAAAGAGGCGCTGCGGAGGAGGTTAAATCTGCCAGTTGATAAGAAAATAATTGTATATGTTGGGGTACTTAGCGGGTATCAGGGTATAGATATGTTGATGGAAGCTGTTGCCAATGCTAAGGATAGATTGAAAGATGTCTTGTTCCTTATGATAGGTTATCCGGAAGATAAGTACAGATCTATGGCGAAAATGTACGGAGTAGATGCGCTGTTTAGCTTTGTTGGGAAGGTGGATTACGAGAGGATTCCAGAATACATTGAAGCTGCAGATGTTGGGATTGCTCCTAAGGTATCCAAAACGGAAGCGAATGGGAAAGTGTTGAACTACATGGCAGCTGGATTGCCAGTTGTGGTATTTGATACGCCAGTTAACAGATTTATGTTGGGAGAGTTGGGTATATATGCACCCCTTGGGGATGCTGTGGGTTTTGTGTCTAAGTTGATCTGGATTCTGGATGATACAGAGTTTGCTAAGGAGGTTGGGGACAAATTGTACAGGAGGTTGATAGAAAGGTTTTCTTGGGACGCTATATCTGAAAAGATAGTCGATGTGTACCACAAGGTTCGTAGAGGTGTAAAAGGTGAGCGGTCTGGGAATGATAGGTAGGTCTTGGAAGCTGTTCTGGAGTTATAGACTTAGAAAGGAGCGTTGTGATTACTATCCGTCGAGATTGTGGATAGAGCTCACGAATAACTGTAATTTACACTGTGAAATGTGTCTGAACAAGCTTTTGCCGTCAAGTGCTAAGGGATACATGGACTTTCCCCTGTTTAAGAAACTCATAGATGAAATAAGTGGTAAAGTCCATGATGCGTATTTCCACCATAGAGGTGAGTCACTCCTTCACCCACAGATATTCGAGATGATATCTTATGCGAAAAATAAGGGCATATATACGAGGTTGCATACGAATGCTACGCTCCTTGATGAGCGGAAGGCCAAGGCGCTTCTTGACTCTGGGTTGGACTTTTTGTCTTTTTCTTTTGACGGTTACGACAAGGAGACATACGAAAGTATACGACTTGGCGCAACATTTGAGACGACGCTCTCCAATATAATAAGATTTTTGGAATTAAAGAAGAAGGGTGGATATAGGCTGCCTTATACCGTTCTTACTGTGATAGAGTTTAGTTCGCTTAAGGAAAGGTACAGGCAAAGTAAAGCCGATTTCTTGAGAAGATTTAAAGGATTGCCACTGGATGCTCTGCGGGTTAGAGCACCACACAATTGGGGTGGGGGATATGATAATGGAGAGATAGAAGCAAGAAGGAGACAAACGGGCTTTATACCGTGCACTTTCTTATGGTATGCTTTAACTATATTTTGGGATGGCACAGTTGTACCCTGCCCGCAGGACTTCTTCGGCAAGTTATCTTTGGGCAATTTGAATGATCAGACATTGTGGGATATATGGAACTCTGAAAGGATGGTGTATCTTCGTAGAAGTATGACTAAAGAGGGGCATAAGAGTATTTCTCCATGTAATACATGTGATAGGCTGTGGAGGAAGAGTTTTGTGGGTGTGCCTGTAGATGGTATAGTTCCATTTTTGAAGGATAATATACTTGGATATAGAGTTTTGAAGGGGTTATGAGCTGTAGGGGGTGAAATAGTAGGTGAAAATCCTTGTTACAGGTGGCTCTGGTTTTACGGGAAGTGGTTTGGTAAAAAGGCTTTTGAAAAGAGGGCATGAGATTACTATAGTGGACAAAAAGGAGGGTTTGTTTGATAAGGAGTTTGCTGCCAAGGGCGTAAAGATACTGTATGGGGATATAACAAATGAAGAGTTCATGAATGAGGCGGTAAGGGGGAACGAAGTGGTATTTCACATAGCAGCAGCATTTAGAGAGATAAACACATCGAAACGCACTTATTGGAAGGTGAATGTGGAAGGTACAAGAATCGTTGCTACTGCTTCCATGAAAGCGGGGGTGAGAAGGTTTATCTATTGTAGCACAGAGGGAGTTCATGGAAAGGTCGATAATCCCCCGATAGGTGAAGATGGACCTATAAGACCAAAGGATTACTACCAGTATACGAAGTACGAGGGTGAGAAGGTGGTAAAGCGGTTTATGGAGAAAGGACTACCTTCTGTGATTGTGAGACCTACTGGTATATACGGTCCGGGGGACCCAGGAAGATTTGTCATGTTGTTCAGGTGGATAAGCAGAAAAGGATGGTTTCCTATGTTTGGAGATGGGAATGTTACCTTTCACCCGGTTTACATAGAAAACCTAAATGATGGCTTTGAACTTGCCATGGAGAAGGATGAGGCTTTGGGTAATACATATCTAATAGCTGATGAAAGATTTTGTACTTTGAATGAGCTGGTTAAAGAAGTAGGTAGAGCATTAGGGGTGGATGTTAAAATAAAGTATTACCCATTCTGGACGATCTTGATTGCATCCTATCTTTGTGAGTGGACATGTAAGCCACTTGGTATATCTCCTCCTCTGTTTAAGAGAAGAGCGGATTGGTACTGGGAGAACAGAGGATTCTCCATAGAAAAGGCAAAGAGAGAGCTTGGATATAAGCCTAAGATAGACCTGCCTACGGGCTTACGTCTCACAGGGCAGTGGTACAGAGAAAATGGGTATCTGTAGGTGGAATTCATGTGTGGAATATGTGGTTTTAATGGTAGTGATAGAGAACTAATTCAGAGGATGGCAGATGTCATTACTCACAGAGGACCTGATAAAGAGGGATTTTATGTAGATGAAGATATTTCGCTTGGGAATAGAAGACTGAGTATAATAGACCTGAGTGATAGAGCTACACAGCCTATATTCAACGAGGATAAGAGTATAGTCATTGTGTACAATGGAGAGATATACAATTTCCCGGAGCTACGTAGGGATCTGGAGGCAAAGGGACACAAGTTTTATACAAATACGGATACAGAAGTGGTAATTCATACCTATGAGGAGTACGGAGTTGACTGCCTGCAGAAGTTTAATGGCATGTTTGCCTTTGCGCTGTGGGACAAGAACAAAAGGCAACTATTTGTTGCAAGAGACAGAATAGGTATAAAACCTTTGTATTATTACTATGATGGGAAAAAGTTTGCCTTTGCTTCTGAAATAAAGTCTATACTTGAAGACCCCTCTATAACTCGTGAGGTGAATTACCTCTCCCTTTACTATTATTTGGGCTATGAGTTTGTGCCTTCTCCTCTGACAATGTTCAAGAGGATATTTAAGCTTGAACCTGGGAATTACCTTCTCTATAAGGATGGAAATGTGAGTATAAAAAGATATTGGGAGCTGCAATTCAAGACTGAGTATAGGAAGAAGACTGAGTACATAGAGAGGATGCGCGAGCTGATAGACCTTTCTGTGAAAAGGCGGCTTATAAGCGATGTGCCGTTAGGGGTGTTTCTCTCTGGAGGACTTGACTCCAGCACTGTGGTTGCCTTTATGAGGAGGCACATAACCGGCAACCTGAAGGCGTTTTCTATTGGTTATGAGGACGAGAGCTTTAGTGAGTTGGACTACGCTACGTTCGTTGCTCGTGAGTTTGGATTGGAACATCATATTTTGATGATAAGTGATATAGGACCAGACTTTATAGAGAAATCTCTATGGCATCTTGATGAACCTATGACGGACCTCTCTACGATACCATTTTATCTTATCACGAGAAAGGCAAGGGAGAATGTCATAGTTGCCTTGAGCGGGGAAGGTGGAGATGAGGTGTTTGTAGGGTATGATAGATTTAAGGCGAGCAAGGCATATAAGTATTACAAAGTGATCCCGGCTTTTCTCAGAAGGGGGTTTGTGGAAAGGGTTATAGATAGTCTTGCGGACAGACCGCAAAAGAAAGGTTTTGTCAATGTGGCAAAAAGATTTGTTCAGGGTGCGAAGCTTTCAGAGGACGGTTTACACATGAGATGGCAGTACTTTTCGAATCCAGAACAGGATAGCAAGTTGTACCAACATAATTTTAAAGAGAGGGTGAAGTTTGACCCATTTTTCCCTATAAGGCGTGCAGTTGCAAGGTGCAATAGCGAGGATGAACTGGAAAAAGAGATATTCGTTGATATGAGGTTTACCATGCCTGATAGCGTGCTTATGAAAGTTGACAAGATGAGTATGGCAAACTCATTGGAAGTAAGGGTACCATTTCTGGATCACGAGCTGATCGAGTTTAACGCTACTATACCTTCTAGGTATAAGCTGAGAGCTTTTGGAAAGACGAAAGCAATATTCAGGGAGAGCATAAAGGGAATACTTCCTGATAGAATAGTATATAGGGGAAAGCAGGGCTATAGTTTTCCTTCTAAGAATTGGTTGAGAGAGCAACTTAAAGACTTCATGGTAGACGTTATAAATACTTCACCGATAATAAATGAGACGCTGAATATCAGGTATGTGAACAAACTCATAGAAGAACACCTCGAGAGAAGACAAAATCATAACCACATACTTTGGGCACTTGTTAACTTAGCTGTGTGGTATAATAGATTTTTTTAGTACAAAAGGAGCGGGATGAATTGAAGCTCTCTGTTATCATACCTTGCTACAATGAGAAAAATACAATAGAGACTATCATAAAGAAGGTAAAAAGCTCTGGTGTTGAGGAGCTTGAAATAATAATTGTTGACGATTTTTCAACTGATGGGACAAGGGAGATACTAAATCAGAAGATAGAACCGATGGTAGATAAAGTTATATACCATGAGACTAATAGGGGAAAGGGAGCTGCTATAAGGAGCGGGATAAAAGAGGTTACAGGTGATGTAGTGATAGTACAGGATGCGGACCTTGAGTATGATCCAGCTGAATATAGTAAACTGTTAAAACCTATTATAGACGGTAAGGCCGATGTGGTTTACGGCTCACGCTTCTTGACATGTGGTCCACACAGAGTATTGTATTTTTGGCACTATGTTGGTAACAAGTTTCTGACATTGCTGTCTAATATGTTTACTAACCTGAATCTTACCGATATGGAAACCTGTTACAAGATGTTTAAAAGGGAAGTGATTCAGAGCATATCTATTGAGGAAGACCGTTTTGGCTTTGAGCCGGAAGTAACTGCCAAGATCGCCAGGATGGGGTGCAGAGTATATGAGGTGGGTATCTCTTACTATGGCAGAACCTATGAAGAGGGCAAGAAGATAAACTGGAAGGATGGGGTAAGGGCTGTATGGTGTATATTGAAGTACGGTTTACTTAGGTGAGGGGGTAGTGGCGTTGAAAATTGCCGTTGTGGGAATGGGTTATGTAGGGCTTACCACTGCTGTGTGCCTTGCAAAACTGGGTAACGATGTTGTGGGTGTGGATAAGGATGCGAGGAAAGTGAAAATGCTGAAAGGTGGAAAATTACCGATCTACGAGCCTGGTCTTTATGACCTATTTAGGCAAGTAGTAAATAGTGAGAAGCTTGTTTTTGAGGAGAGTATTCCTCGGGCTATTGAGAATGTAGGTGTAATATTCATATGTGTTGGCACGCCGTCTCTGAGTGACGGTACGGCTGATCTTTCTCAGGTGGAAGAAGTGGCAAGGACTATCTCCGAAAATTTGGATAGCTACAGGCTGATCGTGGAGAAGAGCACAGTGCCAGTGAATACTGCTAAGTGGATAAGGAGGACGATAGAGCTTTATAGTAAAGGGAGAAGTGTTGAGTTTGATGTAGCCTCTAATCCGGAGTTTCTCAGAGAAGGGAGGGCAGTAGAAGACTTTTTTCATCCAGATAGAATTGTGATTGGTGTGGACTCCGAAAGGGCCAAGAAGCTTTTGCTTGAGCTCTATAGCCCTATAGACACTAAGGTCCTGGTGGTGGACATACCTACTGCAGAGTTGATTAAACATGCTTCTAACTCCTTTCTTGCTCTGAAAATATCTTTTATAAACATGATAGCCGATCTATGCGATAAGACTGGGGCAGATGTGAAGATGGTAGCTGATGGAATGGGTTTGGATAAGAGGATAGGAAGGGCATTTCTCGATGCAGGTTTGGGTTATGGTGGTTCGTGTTTTCCCAAGGATACAAAAGCGCTTTTTAGGATAGGTGAGAGTTACCACCTTGACTTTGGTTTGTTGAAGGCTGTGGATGTGATTAATCAGGGCAGAGTGGAGAGGTTTATTGAGAAAGTCAAGGATGCTTTGTGGGTGTTGAAAGACAAGGTTATAGCAGTTTGGGGGCTTTCGTTTAAGCCTGATACAGACGATATAAGGGAGGCGCCAAGCATCCGTATTGTAAGGAGACTCCTGGAAGAAGGGGCATCTTTGAGACTTTTTGACCCCAAGGCAATGGAAAATGTAAAAAGAGTCTTTCCTCCTTCTGGGAGGCTCCTTTATGTGAATGATATGTATGAAGCGGTAGATGGAGCGAATGCACTTCTTATAGTTACGGAGTGGAATGAGTTTAAGACTGCAGACCTTCGAAAGGTGGCTTCCTATATGAAAACACCTGTTGTGGTTGATGGGAGGAATATATTTGAACCCGAAGAAGTAAAGAAGCACAACATATTCTACTACAGTATGGGTAGGGGGAAGTCTGCATGAAGGGGCGCAGAATTCTTGTCACTGGGGGGGCTGGTTTTATAGGTTCACACCTGTGTGAAGAGTTACTGAAAAGAGATGATAATGAGGTCTTATGTATGGACAACTTTTTCACAGGGAGAAAGAAAAATGTGTATCATCTAATGGATAACAAGAGGTTTGAGGTAATAAGGCATGACATTGTGAATCCTATATATCTTGAGGTGGATGAGATATATAACCTCGCGTGCCCTGCATCTCCTGTACACTATAGATTTAATCCAATCAAAACAGTAAAGACAAATGTGATAGGCAGTATAAACATGCTTGGCCTTGCCAAAAGAGTGAAGGCAAGAATTTTGCAAGCGTCTACATCAGAAGTGTATGGAGATCCTAAAGAACATCCTCAAAGGGAGGAATATTGGGGGAATGTAAATCCAATAGGTCCGAGGAGCTGTTATGACGAGGGGAAAAGGACTGCAGAGACTTTATTTTTTAACTATCATATAGAGAACCATGTGGATATAAGGATAGTGAGAATATTTAATACATATGGTCCTCGCATGCTACAGGATGATGGTAGGGTTGTTAGCAACTTTATTGTACAGGCTTTGAAGAATGAACCGTTGACTGTGTATGGAGATGGTTTACAGACGAGATCCTTTTGCTATATTAGCGACATGGTGGAAGGCATTATCAGGATGATGGAGCAGGAAGTGGATATAGGTCCTGTTAATCTTGGTAATCCGCAGGAGTTTACTATACTAGAATTGGCTGAGAAAGTCATTGAGCTTACAGGTAGTAAATCTAAGATAGAATTCAGACCATTACCTAAGGATGATCCAGTTAGGAGGAGACCTGATATAACAAAAGCTGAGAAGGTTCTTGATTGGAGGCCAAAAGTAAACCTTGAGGATGGGTTGAGACTTACTATAGATTACTTCAGAAAAGAACTGGAGATGGATTGAGTTGGCAGAGTTTAAAGTTCAGAAATCTTTTAAGAGGGGAGCATCCTCTTTTTCTAAGTATAGAGAGTTGATTTTGGGTACCAGTAGTTTTTGGTACTTTCTGAAGTATGAGATTGTAATGCTCCTTTCAAGTACAGTTCCTGGAGCTATTGGATTGTTTCTGAGGAAAAAACTGTATCCGTTAATCCTTGGTTCTGTGGGAAAAGGAGTTGTGTTTGGAAGAAATGTGACATTCAGACATCCACTTAAGATTGATATAGGTGATAATGTGATCATAGATGATAATACTCTGATAGACGCTAAAGGAGACACTAATAGAGGGATAAAGATAGGCAATAACGTCTATATAGGGAGAAACTGCATAGTTTACTGCAAAAATGGAGATATTATACTTGGAGACAAGGTTAACATAGGTCATAATTCAATCTTATTTTCTTCAAACAGGTTAGTTATAGGAGAAGGGGTACTCATTGCAGCTTACTTTTATGCGATGAGCGGTGGTGAATACGACTATACCTCCGATGTGAAGGTGATAGATCAACCCGGGTTTTCGAGGGGAGATACGGTTATAGGGGATAACTGTTGGTTTGGGACGAAAGTAGTGGTGGGTGATGGGGTGAAGGTAGGAAAGGGTAGCGTTGTGGGTGCAAATTCCTTGGTTATAAAGGATATTCCTGAGGATTCAGTTGCGGTGGGTTCACCTGCAAGAGTCATAAAGAGAATAGAGAGGGAAAGATAATGAAGATAGCGGTGATGCTGAGACACCTTGATGAACCTGGTGGAATATGTATGTATACAGTGAACCTGTTGAGGGCACTACTTGAGATAGACGAGGATAACCAGTATCTGTTTTTGTACAAAGATGACAGGTTTTTGGGTAGTTTTGGAGTGAAAAGTAATGTAGAAGAACATGTTATAAGAATTAAAAATAAAATCTTGTGGGATCAGTTTGGTGTGCCACGTGTGTGCGAGAAAAAGGGTGTGGATGTGATTTTCAATCCAAAGCTCTCTGTACCACTTTTTACGAAAATCAAGACAGCCTTTACTCTTCATGGAGCAGAACAGTTCGCTGTGTCTAAGGTTTTCAAGTGGTACGATAGGGCATATTTTAAGATGGTTATGCCTTTGTATTACAGAAGGGCGGATGTGGTATTTACGCAAACCATTTCTGGAAGGTATGATATAGGAAGGTTGTTGGGAGTTGATACGGGTAAGGTAAAAGTGATAAGAGGTTCTTACAACGAGCTTTGCAGGGTGGTAGAGTCACGAGATGAACTTGATGCTGCAAGACTTGAGTATAATTTGCCTGATAGATTTTTGCTCTTTGTTGGGGGTATTACTCCATTGAAGAACTTTGGAAGGATTATAAGGGCTTTTAAGATTGTTAAAGATAGAGGGTATGGGGGGAAGCTGGTTGTTGTGGGATTTAAGAAGTGGAAGTATAGTAAGGATGTAGCAACTATTGATGAGCTTTCGTTGGATGAAGAAGTAAAATTTGTGGGATATGTTCAGGATAAGGACATTCCTTATTTTTATAATCTCGCAGATACCCTGGTTTTTCCATCGATTTATGAAGGGTATGGGGTTCCTCCTTTAGAGGCTTTGGTCTCTGGCTGTCCTGTTGTTGCTTCAAAAACGGGCTGGCTTAGGGATGTGGAGAATGCGCCTGTTAGATTGGTTGATCCTTATAGTGTGGAAGATATAGCGGAGGGTATTTGGGATGTGCTGGAAAATTTATCAGATATGAAAAGGGCAGTTCTGAAGTGGGCACAAGACTATAAGTTTCCCACCTGGAAAGGATATGCAGAAGAGTTTTTAAGTACACTAAGAGAGGTTGTGGTGGGTAAAAATGTATAAGTGGATAATACAGAGGTATTCGATGTTACTTAAGATTAGTTTTAGCATTTTTATCATTGTAATGGTTTTGCACTATATAGATGACGAGAAGGTTGTGATGTTGTTATCGTCTGTTGATTTGGAGTGGTTTGCGTATCTGATTGTGCTGATAACGATAGACAGACTATTTATGGCGTATAAGTGGTCTATGTTGCTTGAAGCTAAGGGGATAAAAGTACCCATTGTGAAGTTGTTAAAACTTTATTATGTTGGAACATTTGTCGGTGTGTTTCTGCCAACAACTGTGGGTGGAGATATGTTGAGAGTGTATTTGCTGTCTAATGAGGTTGAAAGAGCTGAAGATGTCTTTTCATCTGTAGTGGTGGAGAGGTTGGTTGGCTTCCTTGCAGCACTGATACTTGCTTTTGTGAGTATAGCTATCTTTGAGTATATGTATGTCTCTTACCATAAATCGATATTTTACCTTGTGCTGGGATTTGCGGTATTTTTCTCTGTGACAGTTCCTATTTCTTTGAAGTGGGGTCTGGTGAAAAAGATTTTTAACATAGTTCCAGGTAGGTTTCAGCGGTCTAAAGCTTTTATTAAGCTTAAAGGTATATATGTTTCTTATGTGGGATATAGCGACCAAAAGTCAGTGTTAATAAAGTTTTTAGTGTTTTCCCTTTTGGAACAGATATTTCCTGTAGCAGAATACTATGTATCTGCGAGGGCTATTGGTGTTGTAGCACCTGTGATAGTGTTCTTTGCTGTGGTACCGATAGTAATGTTAATTGTAAGAATACCAATATCTTTCAATGGCATAGGTGTGAACGAGGGGCTTCTGGTTTATTTCTTTTCCTTGCTTGGCTTGTCTTTGGCTGGTGCGTTTTCCATAGGATTGCTTGGCCATATTGGGGTGCTGGTGGCATCTTTGCCGGGTCTCCTGGTTTATGTTTGCAGCGTTAAGAGCCGTTTTCTCGCTCGTAGTGGTGAGAGTGGATAATTTACGTAAGGGATATTGTGGGGTAGGGGTGAATTCTTTGGTACCATTAGTGAAAGGACTCAAGGTAAAGTGAGTCGAAAGGCAGAAGTAATTGTAAGAGTTGGAGTAAGCCTTTTTATTTTGTTGCTTCTTTTATACTATATTCGGGTTGGTAAAGTTCTACAACTTTTGCTGAGTGTTCGATTGAAGTGGTTTTTGATTCTGTTGGTTCTAATAACGGTGGATAGAGTGTTTATGGCTTACAAGTGGTCCTTATTATTGCGTGTGAAGTGTGTAAAGTACACTATCGCTGAGGTTATAGAGTTATACTATGTTGGCACTTTTGTTGGTATTTTTTTGCCAACAACAGTGGGGGGAGATGTAATAAGGGGATATGGGCTTGTTAGAGGTGGTAGAAAAGCCAAAGATGTGTTTTCATCTATTGTGGTAGAAAGGGTTCTTGGTTTTTTTGCTTCTTTGGTTGTAGCAGTTGTGAGTATGGTGTTGTTTATTTACATGTTCAAACCGAGGTCTTTGAATTTTGTATATATTGTAGTAGGTATTTTTATTGTCTTTATGGTAGTGGTAGTTTTGTCATTTAATAGTGAGATTCTTGCTAAGATTACTAAGTTTTTTCCTAAAAGGATATTTCAGTGGAAGATTGCAGGGAAACTGAAGGAGGTTTATTTTTCTTACCTTGAATATAAAAAGCATGGGACTATATTAGTGAAGTTTTTTTTACTTTCTCTTGTAGAACAGATGGCACCTATTCTTGGTAATTACATCTCAGCGAGGGCTTTTGGTGTTTCGGTTCCTTTTGTTGTTTTTTTATCAATCATCCCTTTGATTCAGCTTGTGAATAGGATACCTATTTCTTTTAACGGTATAGGCCTGAATGAAGGTTTGCTCGTGTACTTCTTCTCTTCGTTGGGATTGTCTTCAACTTTGGCATTTTCTATAGGATTGTTGGGACATATAGGTATTGTGCTGGCTACTATACCGGGTTTGTGTTTTTATGTTTTGGGTGGTACGAATAGAAAAAAGACAACCCTTTTGCATGGAGGTAGGTAGATGATTCCTGTGTATGAGCCGCTTTTGGGTGAAGAAGAATTAAAGAACGTGGTTGAAGCGGTGAAGAGTGGATGGATCTCGTCGCTTGGTAAGTTCGTGCTGGAATTTGAGGAGGGTTTTGCAAGCTACTGTGGTGTCAAACATGGAATAGCTGTATCTAATGGCACAACGGCTTTGCACCTTGCTCTTTCCTCTATAGGGGTTGGTCCGGGAGATGAAGTTATTGTCCCGACTCTTACATTTGTTGCTACGGCAAATGCTGTACGTTATACAGGTGCGGATGTTGTGTTTGCTGATTCTGAAACATCTACATGGAATGTAGATCCAAAGAGCATAGAGCAGAAAATCACTTCAAAGACAAAAGCTATAATTGTAGTTCACCTGTATGGACATCCTGTGGATATGGATCCTGTGCTGGAATTGGGGAGGAAACATGGTGTTTATGTAATAGAGGATGCGGCTGAGGCACATGGCGCAGAGTACAATGGAAAGAGAGTGGGTGGGATAGGAGATATTGGTTGTTTTAGTTTTTATGGTAATAAGATCATAACTACTGGTGAAGGAGGTATGTTGGTTACAAATGATGATATGATAGCTAAAAGAGCAAGGTTGCTACGTGATCACGGGATGTCTCCTGTAAAGAGATATTGGTTTCCGGAAGTGGGATTTAACTACCGTATTACCAACTTGCAGGCTGCCGTGGGGGTTGCTCAGTTGCGAAAAATTGAGGAGATAATAAGGATAAAGAGGGAGATAGCTGCAGAGTATAATCATCTGCTTGGTGGTATAGAAGGCATACGCCTACCACCCGAGGAAGGGTGGTCGAAGAATGTGTATTGGATGTATAGCATACTTGTAGAATCCCCTTACAAGATAAGTAGAGATGAGCTTATGAAAGAGCTGGCAGAGAGTGGCATAGATAGTAGACCTTTCTTCTACCCTATACATACTATGCCGCCATACTTTAAGGGTGAAACGTATCCCGTAGCTGAGAGGCTCTCAGCTTGTGGTATAAACCTACCCTCGTCGCCGAAGCTTAGTAAGGATGATATTAGAAAGGTAGTAGGAGTAATAAAGAGGTATGGATAGTAGAAGAGCTGTATCTGTAGTTTTACCTACTTATAATGAAAGGGAAAGTGTGGTTTCTCTCATTAGAGAGATAAAAAAGGTGCTCTGTGCCTACGATATGGATTTCTGGGTTGTAGACGATAACAGTCCAGATGGGACAGCAGAGACCGTTTTGAAGGCATTTGAGGGAGATCAGAGTGTAAATGTCATAAAAAGGGTGAGGGAAAGAGGGCTTGCGAGTGCTATAAGGAGGGGGATAGAGGAATCAAATGGGGAGAAGATTGTAGTGATGGATACAGACTTTAATCATAGTCCTGAATATTTACCAATGATGTTGGAATTTTCCAGATTCTTCGATGTAGTAATAGGTTCAAGGTATGTATTTGGAGGGGGGATGGATACATCCAAATTCAGATTTGTGGGGAGTTATCTGTTTAATAATTTTATAAAATTTGTTCTCTGGATGCGCACAAATGATAACTTGAGTGGATTCTTGGTAATAGATAGAAAGGTACTGGAAGATTTTGATATGGACAAAATATTCTATGGATACGGAGATTACTGCATAAGACTTTTGTACTACGCTCACAGAAAGCAGCTTTCTATGATAGAAGTCCCCGTTGTATATAGATTCAGAATGGGTGGTGAAAGTAAGACAAATTTTGCCAAGTATCTTTTGAGTTATACATTGGCAGTATTGAAATTGAGAATAAGAGGATGGAAAGGGGAGTAATGCTAATGAATCCATTGTTGATGATATTTATATCTGTACTTTTACTTTCTGCAGGAGAACTGCTGCTCAAGAAAGGGATGCTCATGATAAACGATGTGAATCTTTATTCAAAAGGGATAATGGGACTATTGTACTCTTTTATGTATATATTTTCAAATGTATATGTGTTTTCTGGCTTTTTTCTCATAGGTATAAGCTCCCTTATATGGTTGATGATACTCTCTAAGGTGGAACTTAGTTATGCATACCCAATGGTCAGTATAGGTTATGTTTTGGTGGCTATATTTTCATGGATATTCTTCAAGGAAAATCTGTCTGTTTTAAGATGGTTTGGTATTGCCATGATTTGTGGGGGGGTGTACCTGATATCAAGAAGCTGAAATATGAGTGGTTGATAGTTCTGTTGATCTTGGGATTGGGTGCTTATCTTAGATATCTTTATCTTCTGACACCTGGTCTTGATTCGGATCAGGCAGTAGTGGGATTAATGGCTAAGCATATCCTTCAGGGGGAGCTACCTATATTTTACTATGGGCAACCCTACCTTGGGAGTTTAGAAGCATTTTGGGTTGCTTTGAACTTTAAATTGTTTGGTATGTCAACATTCGTTTTGGATATGAGTATTGCAGAACTTTCTATGGTATATTTCCTCGTAATTTACGGATTTGCAAGGAGTATCTTCGGAAATTGGGTGGGTTTGGCTACTCTGCTGTATGTCGTTGTTGCTCCCTTTTATCTTGAATACCATTATGTGCTTGCACGGGGTGCATACATAGAGCTCCTTATACTGGGGACATTGTTTTTGTGGTTGCTTTATGACTTGTTTTACAGAGATGGCTGGAAGAGGAAACCACTGCTTTACGGTTTGGCAATTGGGTTTCTGGGAGGCATAATGTGGTGGCTTCATCCCATGAGTGTGTATTATATTTTAACAGGAATCATACTTTTACTGCTTTACAGTAAGAAGTTTCTACTTACGAGATATATGCTGGTAGCGGTGATAATGTTCTTTGTTGGTAGCTTTCCGTTCTGGTGGTGGCATTATGAGAGGCACTTTCACATGCTTGGCTTCTTGCTTCATGAGGGGTCTCCACACTATTGGAGGAGTTTTCTCAACATGTGGGGATTTCAAATTCCAATTTTGCTTGGATTGTATAAATGGCCTACGACGGCTTCGCAGATTCCCTTTTTGTCCAAAGTGCTGTTCGTATTTTTTATAATTGCTGTGGTTTGGATGCTTGAAAGCTTCAAGGCAGGTTGGCAGCAGTCTAACGATGAGGTGAACGGGAAGAGGTTAGTTGCACTGTTTATCACTGTTGTTACACTTGTTTATGTAAGTAGTGGATGGGGTGAGGATCGTTTTCCTCGTCATCTTATACCCGTGTTTTCTGTTGTACCGGTTATTATAGCCTACTTTTCTTGGAAACTTAGTAGAGTATCAGGTGTACTTTCTGTCTCTATTTTACTCCTTTTCGTATTTAGTAGCTTCCATTCAGCCTATCCAGACATCTTTCCTCTAACTAAAAGGATAAAATGCTATGAGGCTAAGGTGAGAGCGGAAAATGGGTTGTTTCGATTTCTTCTAAATAAGGGTATCCGTGGTGCGTATGCGCCTAATTATTGGTTGGGTTTGAAGTTGACTTTTAGGGCTAACGAGAAAGTTGTGTTTGCTACACAGTGGGGAAGATATCCTAAGTATGTTAAGATGGTTGATAGCATGCCAAATAGTGCATATGTGTTTAGGGGTGGTTACTGGTACGAGAATTTTAGGAAGTTGCTGAGCAGCGTTGGAGTACCACCTTCGAAAAGGGCATATGTTGATGGTTATACCGTTTACTATGACTTTAGTGCTTATAACTGCAATTTTGTGGCGGTTGATAGATCTATGTGGAGAGGGATGGCTTCTGGCAAGTATGTGCCCTATATGGCATTTGATGGTAACATCTACAGTAGGTGGAAAGAGGTTTTTCCTGTAAAAAGGGGAAGCTATTTTGTTCTTGACATGGGTAGGGAAGAGGACATTGGAATGATTAGATTTGTCTTGCCAGTTGACTTTAGATCAGATATACCTCGGATTATGAGGTTGTACACTTCAGTAGATGCACTGCAGTGGAGAAAAGTTAATAGGAGATTGGTTGGCTTTTACTCTATGATGGGTAGACATCTTTACTATAAGCCCTATGGGATGGCAGATGTAGTCTTTCCGAGCCGTAAGGCAAGATACATTAAATTTGTTTATATAAGTGGAGATAAACGTTTTGATTGGTCTATACCTGAGGTATTCGTTTATAAAAGGGTGGGGAGTGTGGGTGATGGAGAGAAACTTGTTGCAGAGAGGAGGAGAGTGATTTCATACCTCAAAAGGCATGGAGTAAAGGTATTCTTTGGTGATTTTTTTACGGCGTCTTTTGGGGCTCTCCATACGCACATTTTGTCTTTGTGCTATGGCAACAATATATTGTATTCTGGAAAGAAGCATGCATTTTATGTGGAGTATGAGAGTTACAGGTGGAGACGTTTGGATACCAAAGTGGGGTTTCTCGTGAGGAGTGGGGATGCAGGTGTGATGGATAGTCTGCTTAATAGTTGGGGTATAAAGTACAGCAAAAATGTGTTTGGGTGGTATACACTTTTCACAACCTCAGCTTTTAAACTAAAGAGGGAACGGGAACTTAGAAGCATAAAGTATTTAGGTGTAAAGGTAATCAATGGTGATAGATATTTGGTGTGGTTTAGCAAGAAAATCCGTGCTAAAATTATTTCAATAAAGGGTAGTAGAGGAGCTCTTCCTCAGATATCTGGTATAGAAGGTTCCGAGGATGGAAAGAGATGGGAAAAGGTGGCGTTTCTCCCTTCAAAGCTTTACTGGATAAACGGATTTATGTTTACGGCTTTTAGGGATGGTAAAAGTGGGTCTTATGTTGTTTTGTCTCCCAAGATGTATAAGTTCTGGAGGATCGGATTGTACCGTAAGTTGCCTGCAGGAGCGATTGTGGTGGTGAAAGGGGAATAATGAGTATGCTTGATATTTCTATAGTGATACCTGTACTGAATGAAGAGGAAAATATAGGAATTTTGTTGGAAAGGACTTTCTCTGTTATGCAAAAGCTGGGTGTTGAGTATGAAGTTATAGTTGTAGATGATGGTAGTACAGACAAGACTTTTGAGGTGCTCTGCACTATTGCAAAGCAGGAACCACGACTGAAAATTATACGCTTTAGAAAGAACTTTGGCCAAACGGCAGCCATGGCTGCTGGTTTCTCTTACGCAAAGGGAAGGGTTATCGTGACTATGGATGGAGATCTCCAAAATGATCCGGAAGATATACCTCTCCTGTTGAGTAAGATTAATGAAGGTTATGATATAGTAAGTGGATGGAGGAAAGAGAGAAAAGATCCTTGGCTTTCGAGAAAGTTGCCATCTTTTATAGCTAATTGGATAATATCTAAGGTTACCGGTGTAAGATTACATGACTATGGATGTACGCTGAAGGCTTACCGTTCCGATGTCATAAAGGAAGTTAGGCTTTATGGAGAACTCCACAGATTTATACCTGCCCTTGCTAAGGGAGTGGGGGCTTCTGTTGTAGAAGTGCCGGTAAAACACCATCCCAGAAAGTTTGGAAAGTCCAAGTATAGTATCTTTAGAACCGTAAAGGTGATATTGGATCTCCTGACGGTAAAATTTCTTCTGTCTTATTCATCGAGACCAAACCAGCTTTTTGGTCTTCTGGGGATATCTTTCTCAACTTTTGGGACTATATACATAGCATACCTTGTTTTTGAAAGGATGGTTTATGGTGTGCCTTTAAGCAATAAGCCTTCCTTGCTTATCTCTGTTATGCTTTTGATAGTTGGTGTTCAGCTTCTTGGTATAGGGTTGTTGGGTGAAATAATGATAAGAACTTATTACGAGTCTCAAGGAAAGAATGTTTACAGCATAAAAGAGATGATCAACTTTGGGGATGAGAGATGAAGATTTTAGTTAATGCTACTTCGCTTGTTACTTTACCTACAGGTATAGGAAGGTATACGCTGAGTCTGTACCGAGAGATGATGGAGTTATTTCCCGAAGTGGAGTACACATTCTTCTACGACTACTATTATAGTAAAGAATTGAAAGTTCAGGCCTCTCCTTTGATGGCAAGTCTTCGAGGAAGGATGGTTCATAAGAGAGGTATTGTTGCAAGGGGTGCGAGAAAGGCAAAGGCTACTTGGACAAAGGTATCTTCTTTGTTTAGACATTTTGATGTTTACCATGAACCTAACTTTGTGCCAATGGACTTTCCGGCATCTAAAATAGTGACTACCATTCACGACCTTTCTTTTATGCTTTACCCCCAGTGGCACCCCAAGGAAAGAGTGGAGTTTATGGAGAAGAATTTCTTGAATAGAGTAGGAATGTCTGATGTTATTCTCACGGTGAGTGAGTATGGGAAGAGGGAGGTGGCAAAGTATGTAGGGATACCTGGGGAGAAGATAAAGGTGATTTATAATGCTGTTGATGAGCGCTTTAGACCCCTAAAACTGGAGGAAGTTAGGGAATATCTGAGGAGAAGACACTATCCTGAAAGGTATTTGTTGTTTGTGGGGGCAATAGAACCGAGAAAGAATATCGGGACACTGCTAAGGGCATTTAAAAAGATTGAAAAGGACTTTGACAATGTTTATCTGGTGATTGCTGGGCCAATGGGATGGCTCTATGAAGATGTGTTCAAAAAGGTGGAAGATCTCCGTGTGAAAGATAAAGTACGCTTTACAGGGTTTGTTAGTGATGAGGAGCTCGTTTACCTGTACAATGGTGCAGAAGTGTTCGTGTATCCATCCTTTTACGAGGGTTTTGGGATACCTGTACTGGAAGCTATGGCATGTAAGGTTCCAGTAGTGGTATCAGACTCTTCGAGTCTACCAGAGATAGTTGGAGATGCAGGGGTCCTGATAGACCCTAATTCTGTTGATGATCTTGCCGTGGCGGTGATGGGAATACTTGGCGACAAAGATAGAGCAAAGGGACTTTCTGAGAGAGGTTATAGTGTATCTAAAAGTTTTACATGGGAGAGGTCCGCAAGGAAACTTATGGATGTATTTAAAGACTTGTATGGATAGGAGTGGAAAGAATAATGAGGAGGACTAAAGGCATACTGAGTATAATGTTAATGGTTGGTTTCATAATGTTTATCCTTTCTGGTTGTGGTGGTAATAGCCAGACATGGGATTTTGGTGATAATGATCCTAACAAGTATTTGGCCTTTGGTGATAGTATAACAGAGGGCTGTCCCTATGGTCCATCTGGGGGATACCCTATAAGGTTACAAAGGCTACTTGGGGGTGGAGCCGTTGTAGTTAATGCTGGAGTGGGGGGAGAGATAACGCCTCAGGGTGTAAAGAGGTATGAGTCTGTTTTGCACAATAATAAGCCGGGATTTGTGCTCATACTTGAGGGTTCTAATGATGCAACACACTTTCCGAAGGATGTGGATACCACGATAAATAACCTGAGGTTTATGGTTGAGAAAGCCAAGGAAAATGCAACCATACCTATAATAGGCACGATCCCACCGATGTTTGGGATGCATAAGTGGTGGGAGCTGGATGTCGAGACAAGGAATGCAAGAATAAGGGAGCTTGCTCAGGAAGAAGATATAGTTTTAGCAGATATATTTGAGGCGATGAAGGGTAGAGAAGACCTGTTTATATGGGATGGACTTCATCCAAACGAAGAAGGTTATCAACTCATGGCGCAGGTGTGGTATAATGCTGTGCAAGAGGCAAAGCGAAAGTATAATGTTCAGTAGTAATGAGAGTTCTTGAGATAAATAAGTTTTTTCCTCCTCATATTGGCGGTATAGAGAGGGTAGTGAAAGATATAGCAGTTGGGGTATCCAAGTATGTGGATGTGGCTGTGTTGGTTTGTGCGAGTGAGAAGAGTGTGGATATCCGTGCAGAGGGTAGCTATGCTCTGGTAGAGGCTCCTACCTTATGGGTGTGGTTATCAATGCCTGTATCATTGAAATTTCCACTTTATCTTTGCAAAATGACTAAAGGTGCAGATGTGTTGCACTTTCACCTCCCGTTTCCGCTTGGTGTTATTTCTTACCTTCTGCTTTGTAAGAAAAAGAAGCATAAAGTGGTTGTAAGCTGGTACAGTGACATTGTTAGGCAGAAGTTGTTTCTTGCGGTTTATAGATGGTTTCTTCTGCTTCTCCTGAAGAAAGCAGATGTTGTGATCGTTCCGGCGCCTTCTGTGATAAATAGTTCAAGTTTTTTACCCAGATTTAGGGAGAAGTGTGTTGTAGTACCTATAGGGATAGATGTTAATAGATTCCTTATATCTGATGGAGAGCGTCCAATCGTTGACTCTATAAGAGAGAAATATGGAGAAAGGATAGTTTTATTTGTGGGGAGATTGGTGTATTATAAGGGGGTAGATGTACTGATAAGAGCAATGCAGCAGATAGATGCTACTTTGTTGATAATCGGTGATGGACCGTTAAAGGAGCAATATAAGAGGCTTGCGGATTCTCTGGGGATTAGAGACAGGATCCATTTTCTGTCGGATGTTAAGGACGATAGATTAGTTTATTTTTATCATGCGTGTGATGTCTTTGTGCTGCCTTCTGTGGAAAAAAGTGAGGCTTATGGTATAGTACAGTTGGAGGCGATGGCATGTGGTAAACCTGTTGTAAGTACGGACCTTCCTACAGGAGTTACATTCATAAACAAAAATGGGGTTACGGGTGTCGTTGTTCCTGTGGGAGATGTGAGTGCGCTTGCTGAGGCTGTGTCTATGCTGTTGGAGAATCCGGAACTGAGAAGAGTATATGGAGAGAACGGTAGGAAACGTGTAAGAGAAGAGTTTTCCGTGGATGTAATGAATAGGCGAATCTTAGAGGTATATGAGAAGGTGTATAAAGAAAATTGAACAAGAAGTGGGTTATTTCTTCTGTAATTGTTGATGCAGTGGGTTTCAATCTGTCTATAGTGCTGTCATTTTTGCTCAGATTCCACTGGGAGCTACCCCCACGCAACTTTACAGCATATTTGGATATAGCGTTATTTATAACGGGCTCTCAAGTGCTTATTTTCTATCTCTACGGATTGTATTCGTGGCATAAACGCAACTATTTCTACCCCGTTGTATTTAACCTTATAAAGGCCATAACAGTTAATACGCTTATAGCTACTACCATAAGTTACTTTAGCTATACCTTTGCGTTCCCAAGGACAGTAATACTTATAAATTGGCCTTTGAGTGTGCTTATTATATCCACATTGAGGTTTATTATAAACAGGCGTTTTAGGGAACACTTTAGGAGAAATCTTTTAATCGTTGGCAGGACGGAGGAAGCGGGCAGAATATATTCGGAACTGAAGAAGTATGCAGATACTACTTTTGACATCAAGGGTTTTGTCACTACTGATGGAGGTCAGGGCGTAGATGGCAAGATTGGGGAAATAGAGAATTTTAGGGAAGTGATGGATAGTTATGGCGTCACTGATGTGGTAATCGGTCATGGCGATCATGTGATTGGTATTGTGGATATTTGCAGGAAGTTGGGAGTAGATATCTATATATTTCCGGGAATGTACGAGCTTTTGGTTGGCAAGGCGCCCCTGACAGAGATCGGTGGGTTGCCGCTCCTTGAAATGAAACGAAAAGTGATGGAGGGGTGGCAGGGTGCTGTAAAAAGGTCGCTTGATCTGGTGATTTCTGTCGTCCTACTATTGATACTTTCCCCTCTTTTTGCTATAATTTCCATGCTTATAAAGTTTTCCTCTAAGGGACCGGTTTTCTACAGGCAGGTTAGAATAGGGAAGGATGGAAAAGAGTTTGTAATATTGAAGTTCAGAACGATGTTTGAGGGCGCAGAAGAAACCACAGGTGCTACACTTGCCCTGGAAGATGACCCAAGGATTACAGGGATCGGTAGGTTTTTGAGGAAGTGGAGGTTAGATGAGCTACCGCAGTTGTGGAATGTCTTGAAGGGTGAGATGAGTTTGGTCGGGCCCAGACCGGAAAGACCAGAGTTTGTGAAGGAGTTTTCTGACAGTATACCGTTGTATTTGGAGAGGTTGAGGGTTAGGCCAGGGATAACTGGTCTTGCTCAGGTAAATGGGAGATATGATTCGGCTCCTGAAGACAAGCTTAGGTATGATCTTGCGTACATATACAACTATTCTTTAATCTTGGACTTGAAGGTGATATTTTTAACGATTCGGGTAATAGTTACCGGCTGGGGGGCACGTTGAGTGGCAAAAGATATAAAGAACATTAAGATGTACGATAGACTCATAGAGGTAGGTATTATAGCTACTTTATTTTTTGTGCCAGCAGGTGCAGTTCCGCGCTACCTTGGTCAGCTGATATTGATAATAGGTTGGGTGTGGAAGTGCATAGATGAAAAGAGGTTTGTTGTAGAAAGGAGTAAGTATGACCTTCTGTGGTTGCTGCTGTTTGGGTGGTATGCTACTACGGGAGTAATGGGTTTTATCAGTTGGAGACAGCTTGTTGTTGGTGTATCTAAACCGTTTGAGTGGTTGTTTGCCTACTATGCGATAATAACTTTCGTGAGGAGTAAGGAGAAGGTAAAGAGACTGTTATTTTTTGTCCTTCTTTCAGGTACAATCACAGCCGTTTACTCGATATATCAGCACTTTTTTCTCCATTTTGATAGAACTATATCCTTTTTTAGCAATCCCAACATACTTGCAGACTATAGTGAGGTTATTATTTCCATGCTTTTTTCCTCTTTGTTATTTGATGGATCTGCGATAGATTTTATTAAAAGGTTGTTGGTGTTTGTGGTGAATATAGCAGGCTGGCTTTATACTTTGAGTATGGGTTCGTGGATGGGTGTGACTGTGGGGGTCTTGTTTTCTCTGTTTATGAAACCTAAGAAGAGGGTGCTGTTGGTTTTTATTGTTGCTGTGATTGGAGTTAGTGTTGTTGCAAGCCCTTCAATGAATAAGAGGTTCCACACATTCTGGAGGACTCTTAAGGGTGAGATAACCCCCATAGATATGGAGCGAGTATATGCGTGGCAGAGCATTATGAGGATGCTGAAGGATAGACCTATATTTGGGGTTGGTGTTGAAAACTTTGATATTGCTTATCCGCAGTATAAGATGCCGAAGGCTCATATTTATATGTTGGAGGCGCATAATCTCTATCTGCACCTGGCTGCGTGTACTGGGTGGATTGGATTGGGTATATTCGTGCTTTTGTGGGTGCTGATATTTAGAGATGGTGTAGTCCTTTTTAATAAGACCCTCGACATCGATATTAAGCGATGGACGTTGGGTTTTCTCATGATGTGGGTCGTTGTGAATGTACATGGTATGATAACCTATAGCTTTTATGACAGGCAGGTTGCTACTCTTATATGGAGTTTTCTTGCCCTTTTGGAGGTCTTAGGGAACATAGAAAGTGGGGTGGAAGTTGAAAACGGTATGGGATAGTGAGGTATGTCTTTGTAGTATGGACAATGCTTCTGTGTCTTTTGTGGAGTGGAAGCGTTTCATACTCCTTACCTTCTTCGGTTGATCTCAGGTTTCTCCTTCCTCCCGTTGGTGATCAGGGAGCTCAGGAGAGTTCCGTTGGGTGGGCAATAGGATATTATGCAATGGGATTCTACGAAAAGAAGGTTTATGGTTGGGATACATCTTCCCCTGAGAGGCAGTTTAGCCCTGCTTTTATATACAATCAGCTTAGTGGAGGAGTAATGGATAGGGGTGGAAGAGTGGAGGATGCACTTAGACTTGTTAGGCAGCAGGGTTGTGCTGTTATGTCGGTCATGCCGTATAGGGAGGATAATTGCTTAACTCTGCCATCTCCTGGACAGTACCTTGACGCTATGCTTCATAGGGTGGACGAGTATGTACTAATCTTTCCGCGTGGGGTAGCCCATCCCCTTGATGATGAAGTTCTGAGTGCTATCAAGGGTGTGCTTGCTAATGGAGATGTGGTGATAGCGGAAATACCAGTTTTCAATAGTTTTAGATACCCGAGTCCATCTTCTTGGAGGTATAAAGACGGTAAGCCTTATTTATACGATCCTACGGGGGGAGGTTCTATTGCATATCAAGTGGTGTGCATAGTTGGTTATAAGGATGATGTAGTAGATGGAATAGGAGGTTTTCTGATAAGAAACTCTTGGGGTGAAGGATGGGCAACAGGGGGTGATACTTATATTTCTTATGACTTCTTTAAGGATTATGCATTGGAGGCTTGGTGGATAAAGTCGTTCTCCAATCACAACATCGAAGATTACATATCCTTTAAGGTGGATTGTGTTCACAGAAAAGATATAAGTGTATGGTTTGGAAATGAGTTGGGTTGGGAAGAACAAGTATATGGTTGGATAGGTGTAGATGATGAAAGAGATAATGTAGAGATGTCTTTTGATGTTACTAATGCGTTGGCACAATTCCCTTCTGTTAGTAGATGGTATTTGAGGGTTTCTAAGACAGGGGATGAGAGAGATGCAACGGTAGAGTACTTTTCTTTGCATACGAGTACAGATAGGGTAGACTCTGATGATACACCTGTAACGGTTTCCAATGGAGCTGAGAAAAGGGTTTATGTGGATTTAGCTTTGAATTGGGATGTCTATGTGGAGTCTTCGCAATACGAAGGAACTGCTCCTCTGCACGTTGAGTTATCGGTAAGAGGGAATTATGATAAAAACGCTGTAAGGGAATACATGTGGGATTTTGAGAATGACGGTGTAATCGATGCCACGACAGAGGTACCCAGTGTAGCGTGGAGGTACCAAAGTGCGGGTACATATTATCCTTCCGCGGTTTTGGTTCTTTCCTTAGGAGATAATAGAAAGGCTTTATGTAAGAGCAGTATCATAGTAAAGGCAGGAGGAAATGGTGGAACTGATGATAGACCTGGTAAGCCTTCTATTGTGTACCCTCGTTCTAAATCTGCAGTTACGTGGGACTCAAAGGTGAGCTCATCACCTTTTTCCTCGAGCTGTGGTGCAACCCATAGATCATCTCACTGGGTTCTCAGTGGTGATGGAGTAAAGGTGTTTGATGGATTGACACACAGGAAAGATCTTCTTGTATCGTTGCCTTTAGCTTTGATGGGAATTGAGCCGATGCACACTTATACTGTGAAGGTAGCTTACTCAGACAACAAGGGAAACTGGTCGAAATGGTCAGATGGTGTGAGTTTTTCGGTTAGTGGTTTTGATGACTTTAATGACAATGGAGTCCCTGACCGGTGTGAGTACGATGGATATAGTGACTTAAATAGAAATGGCATAGATGACAGAAATGAAGGATATCGAGTTTTGGCTTTGGATAGTTGTAGAACTATATTTAAGTCAGGCATGGGGAATATTGAAGCTATATACCCTATCAACATACTGGGTGTAAATGCATTCGTGGTAACCGTATCTGGATTGGTGGAAGGTAAAGCTGCTATAGAATGCAGGTTTGAAGATGGTAGAGATGCTGAAGTTCTAAACCCCTTGTCAGATGAAGATTCACACAAACTTTCATCTAAAAGAGTTTTTCTGGTGGTGGAAGATGGTAGCAGTTACGATTTGGATGGATTGAGGAATGGTAGGGTTATAATGTGTGTTGAACCTTTGGGAGATGTCCTTCCACAATTTAGTGGAGGTGGCGGATGTAGTATGAGTGAAAGTAGTGTTGATGTAGGTATACCTGCTATTCTTATTATATTTCCTCTCTTTTATGCTGTAAAGAAATACATCTCAAAGTTGCGTGGCAAAGAAGAGTAAGGATTATAGGGCTATAATACTGGTTTATCATTACTGTTATTTTCCTACTTGTGCTTTTTCTGTCAAAACTCCCTTTGTGTTAGATACTTTTTAATGTATAATTAAATTGGAATCTTTTGATAAACTTTAAGGGGGGAATACAATGAGTAAATTCCACAAGGTGGGGTGGATTGTTCTTTTACTTGTCTTTTTAGGGGTGCAACCTGCCTTTTCTGCACATTCTGCCTTTTCGCCTATATTGGGTCAGGGAGTGCTAACAGGAATTGGCAATATTAGTGTAATAAGGGTTAATATCAGTGGCAAGATCGATGCTGTTGGTACACTTCACATGAAAATGATATTGAAGTTTCCTACGGTATCCATGTATGTAATGGCAAAGAGAATATATCCAAGCCCGTATGTAATGCTACGTAATCTATTGATCCAGAATGCAGATACCATAGTTAAGAATGCAGATGTGAAGTATAGGGACAGTGATAGATCTGTAGTTATGGATGCAGATGTGGTTGGACAAGTGGTAAATAAACAAGGAGTGTGGGAATTTTATGTTGGCAGAGAGGCTGACCTTATATGGCGTACCGATAAGCTCGCAATATTCGCAATGATAAGCTACTCGCGAGGGAGTGCTGTTGTAAGTTACCTCAAGATTGAATTGCCGGACAAGGCATATGATGTAGCGTATGATACTACGGATAAAGTGCTTACCTATAGTATGCCGAAGGAAAAGGTGCCTTCCCAGATAGTAACCAGTGTGCGTACCAAGTTGACGGTGAAACCAAGGATAATGTCTGCTACTTATAAGATATATGGAGATCCTGAGTTTCACAATGGGTACTATTGGGTTGCAAGGGCTGAGATTACGAATACTGGTAATAGCAATATTTACAACCTTACTATAACTTACAAGATGGAAGGATACTGTGATTGGTCAGAATCTCATACCTATCATGTTGTAGTTCCAGGTGAAACAGTGGTAGATCTTTACTATCCTGTGATACCTTCTAAGGTAACAAAACTTATGACAAGGACACCCACAATGGTAGAGATGAAGTATACCTACAAGGACGAACGTGGTCGGTTGCATACTGCTTATAAACACAAGAGGCTGCACATATTGGGCATAAGTCAGTTTGAGTTTTCTAATATCCCTGTGGAGGAACGGACTGGTAGCTGGATGGATGATTACTCTAATGCCCCTTTGCTTGCGGCTTGGGTTACGCGACTTGATCCTGTTGTGAAGAAGTTTGCTGGTATGGCATCGCAATTGGCTGGAGGGGTGGCTACATCTCAGAGAAATAAAGATGCTATAAGGTTCTGCAAAGCATTATATGACTTAATGGTGGATAACAAAATAGTTTACCAGACGCCATCGGCTTCTTTCCTTACCGAGTATTCTTATGAGCAGGATGTTAAGTACCCACGTGACACGCTGAGAGATAAGGCTGGGACTTGTGTAGACCTTTCTATCTTATATGCAGCAGTGTGCGAAGCAGAAGGATTGAGAACGCTATTGGTACTCCTTCCTGGGCATATGTTCCCGATAGTGAGCCTACCAGAAGGTGGATATTTGCCGGTTGAGATTTCGGCTATAAGTGGCACAGGCGGGAGCAAACCTTCGGCTAAGTCGCCTTCTTTTGCTGAGATTGTTAGACTCGCTCAGAGAGACATGAGACGCTTGAGAGAGGGATTATACTATTTGGTGGATGTAGAGGAGTTGTGGAGACAGGGTGTTGTGAGTCCAGAGTTGCCTCCCTTAGAGGCAAATGTGTTGCAGAGATGGGGATACAAAGTCGTTTCTCCTAAGAAAGGGGAGACTAAGGGGGGCGTGCAAAAGAATATCGTTGGTGTTACAGGTGTATGGCACGGTGTGGGTAGGAATAGTGCTGGTGGAGCATCAAGAATACTTATGAAGTTGAGGCAGGTTGGAAATAATATTACCGGAAACTGTGTACTTACACCTGGTGGTAATGGGACTGTGAGGGGTATTGTGCAGGGGAGTAGGATAAAGCTGGTTGTGGATTTTGTAGGTGTGAATGGTAGATTCCAGGTAGTCTTTGAGGGTACTGTAAAGGGTAATGTAATAGCTGGTAGATGGTATTCTCCAGGTAGTGCTGTTACTGGTACTTTCAGTCTTCAGAGGGGATGACCTTTGATGGTCTCTCCTCTTTTCTTCTCTTGTTTTTTCCCTCGTTGGGTGGTAAAATCCTTCCACGGAGGTGGTATTAGTGGATTTCAGTAAATTCACATTGAAAGCGCAGGAAGCTGTTTCTGATGCACAAAAGGAGGCTATTGCAAGGCAGCATCAGGCAATAGATGTTGTTCACCTTGCTCTGGCTTTGATAAGGCAGGAGGATGGTATTGTAAATCGTGTGCTTAAATCTATGGAGGCGAATATCTCCTCTCTGGAAGGAGATTTAAATCAGAAACTTTCTTCCCTGCCTGCTGTATCTGGAACACCTGCAGGTAATTACATTACACCTGCATTGCAGAACCTGTTCATAAAGGCTGAAGAGATTGCAAAGGGTATGAAGGATGAATATATTAGTACGGAACATCTTTTCTTGGCTCTGTTTGAAGACGCGAGTATGCAAACAATCCTTAAGAGGGCAGGGGTAACCAGTGATGGATTTATGAAAGCCCTTGCCAAGATAAGGGGAAGTAAGAGGGTAACAGATGATAATCCAGAAAGCAAGATGCAGGCATTGGAAAAGTACAGTAGTGATTTGACAGACCTTGCTAGGAAAGGCAAACTTGACCCTGTGATAGGCAGAGATGAAGAGATAAGGAGGGTTATACAAGTCCTGTCCAGAAGAACCAAGAATAACCCTGTTTTGATAGGACCTGCTGGAGTAGGAAAGACCGCAATAGTAGAAGGGTTGGCACAAAGGATAACTGCGGGCGATTGTCCAGACTCGCTTAAAGACAAGCGTATAGTCTCGCTTGACATGGGGGCACTTCTTGCGGGTGCGAAGTTTAGGGGAGAATTTGAAGAGAGGTTGAAGGCAGTGGTCAAAGAAGTGAAAGAGTCTGAGGGGGATATCATACTATTTATAGATGAGATTCACACTCTTGTTGGGGCTGGAGCA
>CAZLJD010000038.1:0-5246 GCA_964559865.1 uncultured Synergistota bacterium | reverse complement strand
AAGAAAATAGTCGCAATCCCTTTTTCATCAGGGAAGGTTTTCGGACTAATGATCCTGAGATACTCAAAATGGCTACTATAGAAAGTCGCAATCCCTTTTTCATCAGGGAAGGTTTTCGGACATAAAGGAGGTTGATAGTGATGAGAAAGGTAATGAAAAAGGTCGCAATCCCTTTTTCATCAGGGAAGGTTTTCGGACTGCCCCCTCTACGATCCCTTGTACCACAAGGCTTCACAGACCCAAATTCTGACATCTCCGACCCCCAACTCACTACCTCCATTGTCAGAAAATTCAAATCAAGATTTTTCCCGTAAATACTACATTCAGCTCCCCTGAAATCTCCTACGAACTTTCGCCGTTTATCCGCATTCCCCCATCACGGCAGGAAGTCAGAATTGTGCAGTATTTAGTGAAACCTGCGTACAATCCTTCCCCCATATTCTATTGTCAAGGTGCTTTTAGTAAAGCGTACACCAAAAATTCCTAATTGTCAACCTTCAACTTACACTATATCCAAATCTACACCTTCATAAACATAACCATTACCTATGACATCTATAAAAGAAACACACCTCCCGTAAAGTGCGTAAAACCTTATGGAATCTGTATTCATGTTTATAAGCGACGATAGTTTGCTTTTCAATGTGATAAATTGTCTATCATCAAGCCAGCACTCAAACACACTCTTTTGCACCCTTACACCATAACCCTCAAGGAGTTTGGATACCTTACTCCGCGTCCTATCGTCGCTTATATCATATGAAATCACATAAAACAAAATCCTCTTTGCCATCTTTTAATCTTCCACATATGGAGTGTATGGTACACCTTCTCTTATGCTCCTGGCTGCTTTACGCACCTGTTCTAATATTATTCCCTCCAGCGGATAAAATTTTCCCTCTGTATAAAGCCTTTTAGAGCTCATTACAGACTGAAAAGCTGCAACCACCTTCTTTACTCCTTCATAGCCCAAATAAACACCATGTTCATCATCACGGCCCTCGTAATCCCTGAAGAAAAAATCTCCCACAGAAAGCATCCTTCTGTTTGATAATTTTAAGAACAACCTATCCATCAATGGTCTAAACTCCTCCATTAAGTCCAACGCCAACGACGGTTTCCCAAATTCTATCGTGTGAAAAAAACCAACAAACGGGTCTAATCCTACTACATATATCCTCGCCTCTACGAGTTGAAACAAAAGCGTATAAAGAAAACTTAACACAGCATTTGCAGGATCACGAGGGGGTCTCCGCGTCCTAGCGTTGAAAACGAAAAGATCATTCTTAACCAATCTCTTAAGAGCATCAAAGTAAGCCGATGCAATTGCCCCTTCTATCCCCCTCACAGAATCTACACTGCTCTGCAACTTCATTCTCTCTTTGAGTCCCTTGATGCGAAGTATTTCATCTTTTACCTGCAGATCTCTTTGCTTCCAATTGTAGTCTCTAAGCAGATTTAATGCATTTGTAATCTTTCCATAAACCACCTCCTTAGAGAAAGCAAGTACAAATTCCTCATCTTTCAAGCGGTTATATTGTGCAAGCCTCAATTCAACATTCTTCGAAAGTTGTGAAACCAATCTACCTCTATATCTCCCTCTATAGGATAAAAAAACCGTCTCTATACCTTTATCAAGAAGAATATTTACTACATCCGGAGAAAGTCTCACTTTCCCAAAAAGAACTAACCTCTCAAGCTCTTCTACAAGGTAGCTTCTTATTACCTCTCCTCCCAAACGGAGTATGAGTCTATTTCCTTTTAACGAGACCTCAACACCCTGTTCAACTACATATACGATACTCACTTATCCACCTCTACTACGATGTCTGTACCATCTACTCTTATCCTACTCTTGCCAATTCTAAGCTCACTAATGCCATGCTCGATAAATACTTCAACCAGTCTGCTCCTCAAGGTTTCATACTCCACCTTCAATTTACAAAACTTTCTGTAAACATCAAGGTACTCCATCGCTGCTACTTCAACATCTGCTTCACTTCTATCAATCTCTTTTAAATGCAAAAGAGGGGTGGGATATCCCATCACATCTTTCCCAGAAAAGCAATCTCTACATACATTGGAGGTAATATGGGGAATGCGTTTCCTTATCTTGGCACAGCTCATTGGGTTACCATTGAGTTTACTCTTCAAATAAGCTCGCTTATTGAAAACACCTGCCATCGAAAGGAGCGTATTTACTATCTTCACACCCTGCGTCAGGTTTCCAAGTGTAAAAACTATCACTGAGATTTCATCTCCAGTAAGACCCCTCCCAGAACGGCATTTCTCGTACAATGCACTGATAACAGGGCAACGATTTGCCAACACTCCAAATTCAACATCATCTTCCAAGGAAAATTCCTCTTCCACCTTCTCGCCGTGACGCAAAGCAACGGACTCTACCACCTCTGCCCCATTAAAAGCCTTAAGGGCATCCTCAATCAGATCCTTCTCCACCCTTTTTATACTCAGCAAGTAAGAGAGCTGATCGGATACAGGATTTCCATCCGCACCTATAAAAAGACTCCTCTTGCCCGACCTCAAGTGAACGCCTAACGGCAACTTCACAAGTGCACCTAAGCCATCTCTACGGACAAAAGTTTGCTTTGGGAATATCTCGATATCTACTTCTTGTGGAAGTTCCCCCAATGAAGAAAGGATTCCCCTACACAACCTTAACGCTTTAAAAGCCGTAATGGGAAACTCAAAAAATATCCACACATGTTTACCCTTAAAACCAGACTCTTCCAGATAGGCATCTATACCAAAAGACTTGGATCTTTCTACTATTGCATTAGCAACCTCAAGATGAACATGGCTTATTCTCTCATGTTCCTTCTCCGAGGATAAAAACCTCGGCAGAAACACCTTAGGAACATCTATATCAAAGGTCACAAAATTCACTGTATTATCATACCTCAACTGATAGATACCAACCGTATAGTTACCCAATATATGGTTCCTTGCAACCTTAACCGTAAAAGGTTCCTTCACAGGGGAATAACCAGTACTTCCATCTCCTTTAATCCATTGTCTTGCATAAACACCCTCCCTACCACTGAACAGAGAGACAAATCTAACTAAATGTATATCTTCTGGCAACAGCTCATAAGATTTTCTCAGTTCTTTCGTTCCAGAAAGACTCAGTTCAGATAGCAATCTTTTGAACACATCCTCACCAGTAACCTCATACGCACTCTCATAAAGCCTCTTAGCAGAAACAACGTCACCTCGCGTCTCGTACAACTTCCCCAGAGACTTAAATACCTGCACGCTCATAGGATACTTCTTAAGGGCCTTCCTCAATCGCCTCTCCGCTCTCTCAATATCACCATTATCAATGTCTATAGAAGAAAGCTCCAAAAAAGCAGTGGGATCGTTGCTATCTCTTGCTGCAAGCTCAAGCTCTTTAACAGCAAGAGAAATATTACCAGCCGCAAGAAGGACATGAGCTATTCTTTGATGCAACTCCCCATCAATTATATTAACATATGGCGCTCCCTTAAGTAGAGAAAGTGCCCTATCTATATCTCCCCTACCAACCATCTCCTCCGCCATCGATAAATTTTCGTAAATACCCATATCCTCCCCTCCAACTTAAACATTTACATTTACCAAAATCAGCTGAGCAATCTGATAATTAAAGTATAACACTTTCACGATGACATGGTCAATTAAGACAACTCTTCACAAAACCCAACATCATAAAAAACAACGACACTTGAAAAGGGTCAACAAAGTAACATTCTATCAGTACACACAAGTTCTGCCATCCACCATTACAAACCACCTTCTTTAACTTCCTCACCCTGTTAACTGCAGCCAAAATCTCATACACCACAGTTCCTTGAAAGCTAAAATGTGCTGGCTAAAATATCCAAAGTACAAAGGAATAAAATTATCATCTACTCATCTCCTCAGCCGGGATACCCATTCATCGAGTTACTTCTTCGTTACTCCTCTTGCCTTTTCTTCCGCCTCATTAAGTGCAATTACCATTTCTTTGGCCAACTCATCTATAGGAACAACATACGCAGCTTCTTTAGAATTCAATCTTACAGTACGAAAGTTCTTAGATGATAACAAAACATATACCTACCAACTACCCCTCAAATTCCTGTTATAATTAATATCTGCACAAGCCTCTTGATTACCCTAAACATCGAATCCAACATATCTTAATACCCCTTTTCCAATTTTGACATCCATCACTAATTCTCGCGTAAGACATTTCAACAAAATATACCCCAAACAATGAACTTTATTGTTGGTACTTGGAACATAACCTATTTCTACCTTATTTCAATTTCAGTCCCCTCTTAAGAGCGTCAATGCTTCTACTCATCTCAGTTATCTGATTCATCAAACCATCGTCAAAACCAGGGAGTATACCCATCATGAAGTATCGGGCTAAAGACCGATAATCTGAACAAATCCCGAGTATCTTATCACGCCTTACTCCCGAATATAGGGTAGTATGTTTGGTAATCTCCGTAAAAGAGTTTCAGGTGCTACAAATTCAGCTCATACCGAATTAGGAATATGTCAATGTTTAATTTTCCCTGAGATAATGCCTTTCCATCATGCTCTAAGTAGTACCCAGCAAACGCATCTTTCTTGCATCCTCTAAACGAAGCACCAGAGTTCCCTACAACTGTGTCATACCTAATCACCTCCTTCTTCCATGCTCTTTACTATACATGTTTGAGTTCTGGTTCCAACCAAGAAAACAGCCAATCAGAAAGACTGAAAAATCTCCGTCACAAAGTAAGCGGCGAAATCGTCCTTATAGATGCAAGGCAAAAATCAAGAAAACTACGGAGGTGGGTTGAATGAATAAGAAAGGGATAATAACGGCAACGCTCATAGGAGGTTTAGTTCTGGGAAGCGGAGGGTTGGCACTCGCAATGCCACCAGTTTTTGGTCCTGGAGGGCAAATGCACAATACAGCAATCCAACGAGGATACGGTTACAGATGGCAAATAAATACTAAGGCACTTTCCAGCGTGCTGTCTTTAAGTGAACAGCAGACAAAGGAGCTACTCGCAAAGCTAAACAACAATCCCATGATGCTACTAAATGCCAAAGCAATAGCCAACGCATCGGGAAAAAGCCTAAACGAGGTCGTGGAAGGATTAACGAAATACAACGCCTACTACTACATCACACAAGTGCTAAAACTAGATCAAAATAAGTTTATATCGGAAAAGGCAAAGATACTAAACAGCTTAAGATAAAGAAAT
>CAZLJD010000037.1:0-10173 GCA_964559865.1 uncultured Synergistota bacterium | reverse complement strand
GATCTTAATATTTGATACTACCCTACGAGACGGTGAACAAGCACCAGGCATGTCTATGAGCGAGGATGAAAAGTTAATAGTGGCAAAACAACTGGCAAACCTAAATGTTGATATTATAGAAGCGGGCTTTCCCATATCTTCAGATATGGATTTCAAAGCCGTAGAGAGAATTGCAAAAACGGTTAAAGGACCCATTATAGCTGGGTTAGCACGAGCAAGAAGTAGGGACATAGAAGTAGCATACAACGCCGTCAAGCATTCGGACAGACCCCGCATCCACACATTTATAGCCACCTCACCCATTCACATGGAATACAAGCTGAAGATGTCACCAGAGGAAGTTATCCAAGCTACAGAAGAAGCCGTAAAGTTTGCAAAGAGCTTAGTAGACGACGTAGAGTTTTCCGCAGAGGATGCAACAAGGAGTGAACCAGAGTTCTTAGTAAAGGTATTCACAGCAGCTATAAGGGCAGGAGCCACAACTATAAATATCCCAGATACAGTAGGATACACCATCCCGGAAGAGTTCAAGAGACTCATTCTATACCTCAGAGAAAACATCCCAGAAGTAGAAAAAGTAGTAATAAGTGTCCATTGCCATGATGATCTTGGATTAGCAGTCGCCAACTCACTTGCAGCCATAGAAGCAGGTGCCAGACAAGTAGAGTGCACAGTAGATGGAATTGGAGAAAGAGCTGGAAACGCATCACTAGAAGAGATCGTCATGGCTCTAAAGACGCGCAAAGATTTCTTTAACTATATCTACACCGACATAGAAACAAAGGAAATATACAAAAGCAGCAGAATGGTTGCAGAGTTTACAGGGCTCCCCATTCCACCCAATAAAGCAATTATCGGTAGCAATGCCTTCTCCCATGAAGCAGGTATTCATCAACATGGTATAATACAAAAGAGAGAAACGTATGAAATAATGAAACCAGAAGAGATAGGGGCACCAAACACACAGTTAGTACTTGGCAAACATTCAGGGAAACATGCATTTAAAGCACAGATCGAAAAGCTTGGATACAGGTTAAGTGAAAGCGAACTATCCATGGCATTTGAGGAGTTCAAAAAAGTGGCAAGCGTGAAAAAGAGTATATACGAATCCGATCTGGAGGCAATAATCTTCCAGAAGATATACAAAAAATTCCAGGAGGACACTATCTCCCTGAAAAAATACAGCGTTTATACAGACAGTGAAGGGGCATCAAAGGCTTCTGTTGAGCTATTTGACAATCGTGGTAATATTAAAATGGCAGAAGCA
This sequence comes from uncultured Synergistota bacterium, assembly GCA_964559865.1. Classification (GTDB taxonomy): domain Bacteria; phylum Synergistota; class JAGHAJ01; order JAGHAJ01; family JAGHAJ01; genus JAGHAJ01. The sequence continues at coordinate 8,906 of CAZLJD010000037.1, read as the reverse complement.
GAAGGTAACGGTCCTGTTGACGCACTCTTCAACGCTGTGAACTCTGCGCTCAATGTAGAACCAAAACTGAAAACATATAAGATAAAGTCCGTTAGCGAAGGTAAAGATGCAATGGGGGAAACATTTCTTACCGTTATGTGTAATGGTAAGGAGTTTTCAGGAAGGGGTTTGAGTGTTAATATATTAGAGTCAAACTTAAATGCATACCTATCAGCATGCAACAAATACTTATTTTATAGAAGGGAGATGGAAAGTCGTGGCAAAGAGAAGTGACCTCGTAACAAAAGGGTGGGAAAGATCTCCCCACCGCTCGTTATTCTATGCTATAGGTTATACCCCATCAGACCTTGAAAGACCCCTTATAGGCATAGTAAACGCAGCAAACGAAGTTATTCCCGGTCACATTCACCTCGATATGATAGCAGAGTCAGCAAAGCGTGGAGTAATAAAAGGTGGAGGAACTCCTATGGAGTTTCCCTCCATAGGGATATGTGACGGCATAGCCATGGGACACATAGGCATGAAGTATCCTCTACCAAGCAGAGAACTCATAGCAGACTCGATAGAAGCCATGGCTCAAGCTTACCAATTCGACGGTTTGCTAATGATAACCAACTGTGACAAAATCATACCCGGAATGCTTATGGCAGCAGCAAGACTTGACATACCTGCAGTTATAGTGAGTGGAGGTCCCATGTTAGCAGGGGAATTCCAAAACCAAGATGTAGACCTTATAAGTGTGTTTGAAGCATTGGGAAAGTTTAAAAAGGGTGAAATGAATGAAGAAGAACTAAAGAAACTGGAGATGAGAGCCTGCCCAGGTGCAGGTTCCTGTTCTGGGATGTTCACAGCAAACACGATGAACTGCCTCTCAGAGGTTCTTGGTATGGCACTACCTGGAAACGGGACAATACCAGCAGCATTCAGTGGAATGAGAAAGCGGCTTGCATCCGAAGCAGGAGAATACCTAATGGAACTGGTGAAAAAGGGTATAACAGCGAGAAAGATATTAACTCAAGAAGCATTCGAAAATGCCATAATGATAGACCTTGCACTCGGCGGATCAACAAATACAGTTTTACACCTACCTGCAATTGCACACGAAGCCGGTATAAACCTTCCTCTTGACCTATTCAACAAGTTCAGTGATAGAATCCCAAACATATGCAAGATAAGCCCTGCAAGTAGGCAACACATACAAGACTTAAACAGAGCTGGTGGTATACCCGCCGTAATGAAAGAGATATCCAAGCTTGGTGTCTTGCACCTTGATGCACCCACGGTAACAGGGAAAACCATAGGAGAAATACTTGAAGAAGCGGAAGTCCTCGATAGAGATGTTATAAGGTCAATAGAAAATCCTTACAGTACCACAGGAGGTCTTGCAATCCTGAAGGGAAACCTCGCTCCGGACGGAGCAGTTGTCAAAAGATCTGCTGTCCTTCCAAAGATGCTGACGCACAGCGGACCAGCAGTTGTGTTTGACTCCGAAGAGGAAGCTATAAACGCCATATTCAATGGAAGGATTAAGAAGGGAGATGTAGTCGTTATCAGATACGAAGGGCCCGCTGGAGGACCGGGTATGAGAGAAATGTTAGGACCCACATCTGCCATTGCAGGTATGGGATTAGACGACAGCGTAGCACTGCTCACAGATGGTAGATTTTCGGGGGGAAGTAGAGGCGCTGCAATAGGACACATCTCACCAGAAGCATATGCAGGGGGTATTATAGGACTACTAAAAGATGGGGATATTATCGAAATAGACATACCAAACTACAGCCTGAATGTGAAACTTACCGAGGAAGAGATCAAAAGAAGGAAAGAAGCATTTCAAAGGCCAGAACCAAAATTCAAACACGGATATCTTGCCAGATATTCACAAATGGTGTTGTCAGCCTCTACAGGTGCTGTGCTAAAAGATAAACTATTCTAAACCAAAGAAGGGAGGTAGATAGCAAAGAGTTTCTAAATAACGCTTTCAAAAAACAAATCTAAAAATAAGGAGGGATGTCTTCAATGAGAAGAAAATGGTTGAGCGTTTTATTTATAGGGGTATTGGTGATTAGTTTCGCATTCTTGAGTATGGCAACGCTAACTGCAAACGCAGCCATAAACTTGAAACTCGCACACGTGGTTAACACGAAAGACGCGTTCCATATTTGTGCTTTAAAATTCAAAGAACTCGTGGAGAAAGACACCAATGGGGAAGTAACTATCACTATCTATCCAAACAGACAGCTTGGAGACGAAAAGACAATCCTCGAGAGGATGAGAATGGGTATTATTGACCTTGGAACCATCACAACCGGACCAATAATCAACTTCTTGCCCATCTATGGAGTATTAGACCTCCCATTTCTCTTCAGAACCCCACAAGAAGCATATAAAATATTGGACGGAAAGATAGGACAAAAACTCCTCGGCTACATGAACAAAGTCGGATGGGTGGGACTCGCGTTTGGTGAAAGAGGTTTCAGAAACCTCACAAACAGCAAGAGGCCCGTGGTAGAACCAAAGGATCTCAAGGGTCTCAAAATAAGAGTCATGCAGAACAAGATATACGTCGACACGTTCAAGACACTTGGTGCAAATGCTGTACCAATGGCGTGGGGTGAAGTCCTGACTGCGCTTCAGCAGGGAACCGTTGACGGACAGGAAAATCCACTCAATGTGCTGGTGGCTTTCAAGCTATACGAAACTCAGAAATATCTCTCGCTCACAAGGCATGCATACGCACCCATGGTTATAATGGCAAGTAAAAAGGCATGGGACACAAAGATACCTGCAAAGTACCACGCCATCATAAAGAGAGATGCACACAAAGCCGCAATGTATGAAAGAAACTGGGATCAATCACATGCTAAAGAATGGCTGCAATTCCTCAAAGACAAGGGCATGAAGGTATCCAAACCAGACATCCCAGCCTTCCGAAAAGCAGTAAAACCAGTATATGACAAGTATGGTCCACAATTTAAAGATATTCTACCGGCTATTCTAATGGCAGAAAGAGAATAAAAAACTTTGGGGGAAGCTAAATGTATTTAGCTTCCCCCAAATGCATCGAAAAGAGGTGATGTGCTTGGCGCTACTGCTGAGAATCAGTGACAGATTAAATAAATACATGGAAATGGTTCTTTTTTCTATGATTGTAGCAATGGCAATAATTATAACCCTCCAAGTGATCTTTAGGTTTTTCTTTACAGCCTTATCATGGTCTGAAGAGGCATCAAGGTTTCTCTTAGTATGGTCATCTCTGATTGGTGCATCCGTTGGCTTCAAAAGAGGGGCACATATCTCCATAACATTCGTGCTCAACATAATACCAGAAAAGGCAAAAAAACTGATATCCATCGTATCTTACATCATACAGGCTATCTTCTTCTGGATAGTAGCCTATTATGGTGTCACGCTCATAAATGATCAAGGATTCCAAACCTCTCCTGCTATGGGTATCCATATGAGCTATGTGTATATGCTTTACCCCATAGTAGCTCCAATCATACTCATACACCTGATCGCAGAGATCATCAAGGTGGTGAACAAGTAATGGGGTGGATATTGTTCGGTTCGTTCTTCATACTCATGCTGATTAGCGTTCCAATAGGTGTATCCATCGGTGTGGCAGCTGTAATAATCCTTCTAATAAGTGGCATTCCATTAGAAATAGTTCCACAAACCATGTTTGCAGGTAACAACGCATTTGCACTCGTTGCAGTTCCATTCTTCGTGCTCGTCGGTGACATATTAGCAAGAGGTGGAATATCTGAAGAGATAGTTGCATTTGCAGACGCCACCCTTGGCAGACTTAAAGGTGGATTGTCAATAGTATCCATAGTAGCTTCAATGTTCATTGCAGCAATATCAGGATCTGGGGCAGCAACCACTGCAGCCGTGGGTTCTGCACTAATCCCAGAGCTTGAAAAGAGAAAATACGATGTAGACTTCTCAGCAGCACTCATAGCATCTGCAGGCACTATAGGAGTAGTTATACCTCCAAGTGTACCGATGGTGCTTTATGGTGTCATAGCAGGAGAGTCTGTGTCAAAGCTCTTCATGGGCGGATTTATACCAGGAACACTCATGGGATTAGCCCTGATTCTCATAGCAGTGAGAATGGCTTATAAGAAAGATTACCCAAAAGGGGCAAAGGTAGACATAAAAACGGTAGGAAGACTATTCATAAGAGCACTCTGGGGTCTAATTGCACCGTTAATAGTCTTGGGTGGCATATTTTCTGGAGTATTTACTCCATCTGAGGCTGCCGTGATTGCGGTAGACTACGCTATATTTGTCGCATTTTTCGTTTACAAGAAGCTGGATCTCAAGAAGTTCTATAGTCTGGTAGTGACTGCAGGAGTAACGTCCTCGCTCGTAATGTTTGTAATAGCTACAGCAAAGGTTTTTGGCTGGGGACTTGCATTCTATCAGATACCAGAGAAAATAGCATCCGCAATGCTACAGGCAGTAGGCAACAGTAGCTTCTGGGTATTTCTCATAATAGACATTATAATCTTAATAGCAGGTATGTTCATGGAAACAGCTTCATCTTTGATAATACTAACTCCTATATTCCTTCCAACCATCACCAAGCTGGGAGGCAACCTGATACATTTCGGCCTGATGGTCGTGATAGGCCTTGCAATAGGGATGGCAACCCCACCAGTAGCAATAAACATATACATGGCAAGTGCAATAACTGGACTACCCTTAGAAAAGATAAGTAGAAGAATCTTTCCAATGGTATTAGCACTCGTAGTAGTCCTCTTGATAGTAACATATATTCCATCTATAACACTTTACCTCCCTAACCTCATACTCTCTCACTGAAAGGAGATGTAAGCCATGTTAAGAAAGGTACTTATCTCAAAGATACACAGAGCTACCGTCACCAGCTCGGATCTAAACTACGAAGGAAGCATCACAATAGACGAAAAGCTGATAAAAGAAGCAGGAATTCTTCCATACGAAGAGGTCCTTGTCGCAGACATAGATAACGGTAACAGATTCACCACATACATAATACCCGGAGGCAAGGGGGAAATATGCTTAAACGGTGCTGCTGCGAGAAAAGTGTCCATAGGGGATAAGGTAATAATCATGGCATTTGGCATCATGGAGGAAGAAGCAGCAAAGAGATTCAAGCCAAAGATCATTCGGGTAGATGAGCACAACAGACCAATAAAACCATGAATATATACGGCAGAATCCCTGTAATAGAGGCATTAAGGAGTAACGCCAGCATAAAGAAAATAATAATATCAAACAGCGCAAAGGGTAGACAAATATCACAACTGCTCCGATTAGCAAAAGAAAAGAATATATCCATACAAATTGCACCACCCAAGGCGTTAAACAGATATGCATCTTCTCTGAAACATCAGGGTGTAGTTGCGGTGCTATCAGACTACCAATATTTCAGTATACCCGAACTATTAAAGAACAACCCCCAAATACTACTCCTTCTCGACAGAATTGCAGATCCCATGAACCTTGGTGCTATACTTAGAACAGCCGAAGCAATGGGCATAAAGAACATCATGCTAACTGCAAAAGAGAGTGCCCCAATCACCAATACCGTCGTAAAGGCATCAGCAGGAGCAATATCTCACCTAAATATCTCTCAGGTAAAACAAGTCACTACAGAAGTAAAAAGACTAAAAGAAATGGGGTTTTATATTGTAGGTATAGAAACATGCGGAAGTTCTACATTCGATGACATAGATTACAAACACCCTTTGCTTATCGTTGTGGGAAGCGAAGGTAAAGGTATAAGAAAATCCCTTTTGGAGTTGTGCAATTACATAGTAAGGATCCCCTTATACGGAAAAGTAAACTCTCTAAATGTCTCTGTAGCTACAGGTATAGCTCTCTACGAAATAGCAAAGCACTACCACTTCTGAACGGTGGGGCAGTGTGATGCCCCACCTACAAACATCACGTTCCCTCTCTCCACGAATTCAAATAATGCTCCTGTTCTTCTGTAAGTGCGTCTATCCTCACCCCAAGCGATTCTAACTTTAACCTTGCTATCTCCACATCTATGTCGTAAGGGATAGTATAGACATCGGGTGAGAGTCTATTTTTCAATATATACTCCGCAGACAGTGCCTGGTTAGCAAAGCTCATATCCATCACAGATGCAGGATGTCCTTCTGCAGCAGAAAGATTAACTAATCTCCCATCTGCAAGAAGGTATATCCTCCTACCATCTTTCAGCCTATACTCGGTAACCATGGGCCTCGCTTCTCTCTTTTCTACACTGATCCTTTCAAGCGCTTCTATATCTATCTCCACGTTGAAGTGCCCCGCATTGCTCACTATAGCACCGTCCTTCATATTCACAAAATCTCTTTCCGAAAGTACATTCTTATTTCCCGTAAGTGTGCAGAATATATCTCCCAACTTTGCTGCTTCTTCCATAGGCATTACCCTAAAGCCATCCATATGTGCCTCAAGCGCCCTGAGGGGATCAACCTCAGTAACTATGACCTGCGCCCCCATACCCCTTGCCTTCTGTGCAAGCCCTCTTCCACACCAACCATATCCTGCTACAACAAATGTAGTACCTGCAATAAGTTTATTGGTAGCTCTAATGATACCATCAAGGCTACTTTGTCCCGTACCGTACCTGTTATCAAATAGATGCTTCGTATATGCATCGTTCACAGCAATGATAGGATATCTTAATACTCCATCCTTTGACATTGCTCTGAGTCTTATAACACCAGTGGTAGTCTCTTCTGTTCCTCCAATTACATCTCCAAGCATATCCTGATGCTTGGAATGCAGCGTGGAGACGAGGTCAGCACCATCATCCATCGTGATCTGAGGTCTGAAAGAAAGTGCTGCTTCTATGTTGTCATAGTAAGTATCTTTATCCTCACCCTTTATAGCAAATGTCGGTATCTCAAAAAACTTGACTAATGCAGCTGCAACATCATCCTGCGTACTCAGCGGGTTAGATGCAGTAAGCCTTACATCTGCCCCTCCTTCCTTCAGAGTAATCATAAGATTTGCCGTTTCTGTAGTCACATGCAAACAAGCCGCTATCCTCACACCGTTAAGTGGCTTTTCCTTTCTAAACCTATCAGCAATCTTGCTACGAAGCACAGGCATGTCATTCTCTGCCCATTTGATCTTCTTAAGTCCCATATCTGCAAGATTCAAATCCTTAACCACATACTCCTTCACTTTATCTCCTCCTCCTGTTCAAATACCAGCTCGCCATTCTGGAGCTTAACCAAGAGTACATGACCTGACGAGACACTGCCCGAAAGTATCGCCTTTGCAAGTGGATTCTCTATCCTCCTCTGTATAGCCCTCCTGAGAGGTCTGGCTCCGTATACAGGGTCAAAACCTTCTTTGAGCAGCAATTCTTTCACGGAGGTATCTATCTCTATCCTTATTCTCTTATCTTCCAAACGCCTGTTAAGATTATCTATCATCAACTCTATAATCTTCTCCATATGCGTCTTATCAAGTGGGTGGAAGACAATAATCTCATCTATCCTATTGAGGAACTCCGGCCTAAAATGAGTCCTCAGTACATCAAACACCCTACGCTTAACAGTTTCAAAATCTGTACCCTCCTCCTGCCACCTTTGTATGTATTCACTCCCCAAATTTGATGTCATTATTATCACAGTATTCTTAAAGTCTACCGTATGCCCTTGAGAATCTGTTAGCCTACCATCATCCAAGATCTGTAACAATATATTGAATACATCGTGATGTGCTTTCTCTATCTCGTCCAAAAGTATAACACTGTAAGGTCTCTTTCTGACAGCTTCCGTCAGCTGCCCACCCTCTTCATATCCCACATACCCGGGAGGTGCCCCTATCAGTCTCGACACAGAAAATTTTTCCATGTATTCCGACATGTCTATTCTTATCATCGCCTTTTCAGTATCAAACAGTGCCTCCGCCAGTGCCTTCGCAAGCTCTGTTTTACCCACACCAGTAGGACCTATAAATATAAACGAACCCAATGGTCTCGAAACATCAGAGATACCAGCCCTAGCTCTCCTAATAGCATCCGCTATAGCAGAGACCGCTTCATCCTGACCAATAACACGCTTATGAAGTCTCTCTTCCAAATGCAGTAACTTCTCCCTCTCTGTCTCAAACATCCTGCTAACCGGTATCCCCGTCCAACTCGATATAACCTGAGCAATGTCTTCCCTACTAACCTCTTCTCTTAGGAGAGGTTTTTCCTTCTGCACTTCTTTCAGTCTCTCTTGAAGCTCTTTCAACTCCCTCTCAAGCTTCGGTATCTCACCATATCTTATGGTAGCCACTCTCTCAAGGTCTGCTTCCCTCTCAGCAACTTCCGCATCAAACTTCAACTGTTCTATCTCACTCTTCTTCTTTTGGATATCATCTATTATCCTTTTCTCTTCTTCCCACTGCTTTTTCAACACTTCAAACTTTGCTTCTAACTCCTTTATCTGCTCGTCTATCTTAGGATCCTTGGCAACCTGGTTCTCTATCTTCAACTGTCTTATCTTCCGCTGGAGTTCATCAAGTTCTACAGGCATGCTATCCAGCTCCATTTTCAATCTTGATGCAGCTTCATCTACAAGGTCTATAGCCTTATCAGGTAAAAATCTTTCCGTCAGATACCTATTAGAAAGAACAGCAGCAGCCACAAGCGCATCATCGCTTATCCTGACACCATGGTGAACCTCATACCTCTCCTTCAAACCTCTCAATATAGATATCGTCTCCTCAACCGTGGGCTCTCTTACCCACACAGGTGTAAATCTCCTCTCCAGTGCAGGATCCTTCTCTATATATTTCCTATACTCATTAACAGTAGTTGCTCCTATGCACCTGATTTCCCCTCTCGCAAGTGCAGGCTTTAAAATATTAGCAGCATCAATCGCCCCTTCTGCTGCTCCAGC
>CAZLJD010000036.1:0-31957 GCA_964559865.1 uncultured Synergistota bacterium | reverse complement strand
ATACCTGCTCAGACCGGAAAGTATTCGCCGGATATATCTCTTTATGACCACTTGAAAACCACTGCTGCTGTTGCAGTATGTTTATGGCGCGAAGCAGAGGCGAAGAACATAAATGACAGAGTTTTAAATGAAGTGATGGATGAGGGTGTTGTTGGGTCTGGAAAGGAGTTTTTCCTTTTGATTAGAGGGGATCTCTCTGGCATTCAGGATTTTATATTTAGCATACCTTCCAAGGGGGCAGCCAAAAGTCTTAAAGGAAGGTCACTTTATCTTTCTCTGATGACTGAGATTGTGGCAAAATGGGTTGTAGATGAACTGCAGCTAAAGAACTCGAATATCCTCTATCTGGGTGGTGGGGGATTCCAGATCATTGCTCATAGAAGTGCTGAAAATAAGCTAATTGAGTTAAGAAGGAGGCTTTCTGAGATTATCCTTAAAGCACATGGTAGCGCTTTGTATTTTGCGATGGATTGGGTGCCTGTGCCAATCTCCGGTTTTATAAGGGCAGAGAAGGATGTTGGGGATGTTGCTTCTTATAGGGATATATCGCAGAGGCTTGCAGAAAAGCTTGCGTATAGAAAGCGGAGAAGATACAGTGAAATTCTGGGTAAGGATAGCTTTGAGCTGATATTTGGTGAGCCAAGAGGTGAGTTGGAGTATCGGGGGCATTGTGTAGTTTGTGGTGAGAGCAGAGCTGACCGCTTGGTTGATGATAGTAATTTATGCAAGATGTGCAGCTCCTTTGAAAAGCTTACCGAAGATGTGCGTAGAGCTAGTTACTACTTTTGTAGAAAGAATGAAACTTTTGAGAAGGAGCCTGAAACTTATAGGGAGTTGTTTGCTGCATTGGGATACAGAGTAGGATTCTCCGAGAATGCGGAAGGGGATGAGTATAAAAACTATATACTTAATGATTTTAGGCTAAAAGGAGTAGACGGTTTTAAAATAGGGGCATTTAGCCTGCCAGAAGGTGTTACCTTCAGAGATATAGCGTCTAAGAGTGTTGGAGCTAAGCTACTTGCTTACTTGAAGCTTGATGTTGATAACCTTGGGGTTATATTTTCGAGGGGTTTAGGTGAAGATTACAGTATTTCAAGGGTTGCAACGCTCAGCAGGATGCTTTCCTTCTTCTTCGAGGGCTATTTGCCTTACATGTTTAGGGATGAAACGGTGAATAAGAAGTGTGTTTATTTCCTTTACTCTGGTGGGGATGACACCTTTATCATAGGGGCGTGGAATGTAGTGCTTGAGAAGTTACTCAATGTGAGAAAGGCGTTTGAGGAATTTGTTGCCTTTAACAAGAGACTTACATTCTCTGCAGGCGTGGGATTATTTAGATCCGGGTTTCCCGTGAATAGAGCAGCTCAGATTGTGGAGGGAGAGCTTGATAGGAGTAAACACTTCGTATATCCTGGTGAACCCCGAGAAACCAAAGATAAAGTAACCCTCTTTGGTGAGACTTTTTCTTGGGAAGAGTATGGAGTTTTGGTCAACTTGTGGAAAGAAATGGTGAGTATGATAGAAGATGGCGTAAGTAGGTCTGTGTTACAGAAGGTTAAGACGCTTACATGGAACTTTAAGCCATTAAGGTTAGACAAAAGTGATATAGGGAAACCGTGGATTTTTTATTATGCTTTAAGAGGTATAGCTGATAAGTGGAAGAAGAGACTTGTTAATATGTACGAGAGAGTATGGGCTGGTGAAATGCTCTCTGTTAATGGTGCTTCTTGTAGGGTTAGGAATTTTAACATACTTTCTGTTGCGGCAAGACTTGCAGAGCTTGAAACGAAAGTAGTAAAGGGGGAATGAGAATTGTATACGAGTGGAAATAGCTACCATAAAGGGAACAAGCAGAAACCAGATTACGACTTGAAAAGTATATTTCGGGATTTTCGAAGTGACAAGCTTGATGTCTATAGTGACTCTCTGGATAAGATAAAAAAGCTTGTTCAGGACATGAACCTCACTACATCTCAGCTTAGAAATGTGTTTAACAGAGTTATACGGGAGGATACTGCTATGGGGTTGCAGCGTGTCCGCCCTTTACTTGCGTATCTTGCTGGTAGAAACAGAAGCAAAGGTGTAAAATTTTTTCTTGACAGTCTGGGTGAGATTATAAAGGATATAAGGCAGAATGAAGAGGTGAAGGATTTTAGGAAGTTTCTTGAAGCGGTGATTTGCTATAAGAAGTATTACGAAAAAAAGTAGGGAGGTATTCTGCATGGAATTTAAGGGAAAACTGTTTATAAGGGGTGAAATAGAGGTTAAAACGGGTATCCATGTAGGCGGTTCCACTAACTCTCTGGATATTGGAGGAGTCGATGCCCCTGTGGTAAAGGATGCCGAGGGTGTGCCTTTTATTCCAGGGTCTTCCCTTAAGGGTAAGATTCGCTCTTTGCTTGAGTGGAAAAATGGAAGATTCACCATAAAGATGGGGAGTGGAAAAGAAAAAGAAGAATTTAAAGTTAAAGAGCTTAAGGAATTTTGGATAGAGTACCTTAAGAGTGAAGGAGACAAACTTGGGGTTTATGGTTCTCCCTGTAGTTGTGGGGAGTGCAATGTATGTAAGCTCTTTGGCACACCGGCGGACAAGGGTGGTATATACCCGCAAAGACTTATAGTAAGAGATGCCTTTCTCGATAAGGATGCTTTTGCAAAGCTGTTTGGAGAAGAGAATGAATTTCTTGAAACCAGATATGGTGAGGTGAAGTATGAAAACTCTATAGATAGGCTTACTTCTGCTGCAACTCCTAGGCAGATAGAAAGGGTTCCTGCTGGCGCGAGGTTCAAATTCGAGATAGTGTTTAACCTGTTTGGTGAAGACGATAAAGAGTTGCTACAGACACTCTTTGATGGTATGAGGCTCCTTGAAGATGACTATCTTGGTGGACACGGTAGTAGAGGGTATGGTCAGGTTATCTTTACTAACATAAAGATTGTGAAGAGGAGCAGGGGATACTATGAAGGTAGGGAAAAGGAAGAGTGTTTGCAGGAAATAAATAGCATTTCAGATGTAAGGGTAGATGATCTTATAGGTCAATAGGGAGAGGATGTGTGATGTTGGCGGTTGAGTTTTGGATGAAGGATAAAGGGTATCTGTCATGGAATGAATTAGGGGTTGATTCATCCACACTCTTTGGTGCGTTTAGCAATATTCTTCTTTTGATGTATGGTGACCATGAGCTTCAACGTCTTTTTCGTGCTTATAGGGATGGCAGACTTGTCTTTTCCTCTTTGTTTCCGGTAGTGAAAGGAACGAAGGAGGATATCTTCTTTTTTCCAAAACCTATCTTGAACCCTTCTGTAGAGATTGGAGGTAGCTCTTTTGTGGAGAAAGATGATGGATATGGTAGATACTCTATCAGAAAAAGGATAAAGAGGGTAAAGTGGATTTCTATGAGGCTTTTTGGGGAGTTTATGAATAGCATTGAGCTTAGTGGTGGTGACTACAGAGCTGGGTTTGATATGGGAAGGGAAGATGTGAGATTGCATGGCGAGTTTGCTTTCTTTGAAGGGGAACTCGACGAAGATGTGCTTGGTGGCTACACGAATGTTGAAATACCGCATGTATCAAAGGACAGGCTGAATGCTTCGCCTGAGGGCAATCTATTTTATGCTTCTGAGTTGCGTGTTTCGGATGGTGTAGGATTTTACTTGCTTGTGGATGGTTGTGAGAGTTGGGATTATGAGAAATTGAAGGCTGTGTTCAGACTTTTGGCGGACGAAGGAATAGGCGGGAATAGATCTGTTGGCAGAGGACAGTTTGACATTGTAGAGTTTAAGGAAATGAATGCTTTGCTCACTGATGAGGGCAAGGGGTTTGTAAACCTTTCTCTGGTTTATCCTTTGGAGGATGAGATTGCGTCAATTTATACACTTTCTTTAAAGAGGAAGGACGGATTTGTATTCAAGGGAAAAGGAGTACCCTTAAAGAAGTCTGTGTTGAGAATGCTGTCTGAAGGTTGCTTCTTTACAAACAGAGTGAAGGGGAAAGTTCTTGAAGAAGAGGTTGGGGGGACTAAGATATTCAGGAATGGGAAGGCATTTGTGGTTTCAGGGGTGAGGATGCAATGAATGTGGAGATAACCTTGATCACTCATGTGTTTATAGGAGGTGGGGGGTTTTCTGTACTTTCTCCTTATGTGGATTTTGTCGTACGGGGGAGATATGTGGAGCTTGTTGAGAGGGATAAACTGTTAAATTTATTCTCCTCTCCCCAGTGGATGGATAGATACAAAAGCTTTCTCAATCAGAACTGGCGGAATAATCGCTTTAGTAAAACACTGCAGGATTTCCTGAGAGAGAATAAAATTCCAGTAGACAAGGTGTTATCTGGTAGGAAAATAGCGGTTGAAGGTGACATTAAAGGGAGAGAAGTCAGTCTTTTTTCGGCGTCTGTTGGAAGAAGCTATATTCCGGGGAGCACTATCAAGGGTAGTATTCGGACAGCGCTGTGTTATGCTTACATAGACAGAAAGGGGGCTGATGCTAAACGCAGGATAATGGGCAACATTTTGAGGGTAAAAACGAATGGTATTAAAAGGTTTTCTCCTAAAAGTGCTTTTCCTACCCTTGTTGGTGGTGATGTGGGACCTAAGTTCAGGGCACACGATGATCCGCTGAAATTACTTCAAGTTTCAGATACTACATTTTTTAGTGAAGACGAGATGATCATTCTTAATGCGTATGTCCTGAGGATGAACAAGCCTGCAGAGGTTGAAGGAACTCCTGTGGTTTATGAGGTTGCAAGGAAGGGTGCTAAGGTTCGTGCTCGAATTAAGATAGCAAAGGCCTTTGCGCGTGGTAGCTTCCAGGATGGTTTCTGGGATTTTCTGTTGAGGGGTGACTATTGTAAGTTGTTTAGGTATATAAATGCTTTTTCGCTGGATTTTGTGAAGTGTGAAAGGCGAAGGTTGTCGAAGTTCAGAGGGAGTGTACCCACTATGCTTGCGAAGTTCTATGAAAAACTTGAAAAGAAAATTGAGAGCGGTTCGAAGACCGGAAAAGTAGCTTACATGATGGTCGGTAGAGGGACAACCCTTTTTGGTAAGACAGTGGACAACATATTTACTGAAGAAGAACTTCAAAGATTAAGGGAGGCGTTCAAAGGATTAAGAAACTTTGGCTGGAAAAATGGTAAGCTGGTCAATCCTTTCCCGATTACGAGGCTTGTGCCAGAAACAAATCCTGTTCCTTTTGGATGGATAGAGGTGAGAGCGATTGGCGTATAATGTTTTGTATCCTCTTGGTAATAGTGATCTGCAGTTTTACGATGGGGAAGTGCCAAGGAGATTGGAATCTCATTGCAGCTTCAGAGAAATAACTGAACACTTGTGGAAGATACTCAGAAGTGCAAAATTCGAATCAGATAAGTGGTTTAAAGAGATTCTTCTTGATGAGCCAGTTATTGTGGTAGGGAAAGAGTATAAACGGTGGGCTTTACCCATGTTTGGGAAAGCATGGGCAGATGTTATCGGCAGGAATGGAACTCAAAAATGCAACAAGATTTTTTTGTTTGCAACCGATCAGCAACCTCCTCATAGGCAAGACACCATCTACCTTGCTTACTTGCTGAAAGAGATGCTTATCAGTAAATACATGGTGGACGAAGATGCCGTTGAGATTTTACCTATTCGGGGTAACCCGTCTGACACTGATGAGATGGGTAAGTTTTTTGAAGGGTTTGTGGGATTACATGAAAAGGAACTTAGGTATGCTGAGAATTACCTGTTTGTAGGTCCGGGAACGCCAGCTATAAGTATAAATCTTTCTGTGAGTTTGGCGGACTTTTCCACTGAGTACCGGTATCTTAGAAGGGGGGATAGAAACTCAACTGAGATAATTCCTCTGGAGTTCTTCAAAAAGCTGTCGAGGCGGAGATATGAAACTGTGCTGACTAGGTTGATAGACTCATATGAATATGCTATTGCGAGAAAGGTTGTGGCAGAATCTCCATTTTCCTCTGATCCTGTTTTGGAGAGATTGTTGTATGTGATAACTGAGAGAAAGAATTACAACTTTGAGTGTGCTTACGAGGAGGCACAGAAACTCCCTGAAGACTTTGAAAAGAAGAGAGAGGTTTCTGGATATCTTTCTGATATTGTTACTGAAAAGAGGAATCGTTTGTGTGCAATTTACGAAGATATGTGCATTTATGTGAGTAGAGAGGACTATCATGCAGCCCTGGCAATGCTCTTCAGCTTTACCGATGTTCTGAACAACGAGCTCGTTCACTTGCTTTATCCTTCACTGGACCTAAGTGGTAGAAACGCTGAAAAAAACTACTCGGAGTTTTTGGACAGTAATCCGGAGTTGAAAAGGTATCTTGAAACAGGGGGTGTGAACTGTAGGCGTGTTAGCAGGATATGTCTTGAAAAGATGGTTAAAAAGGCTTTGAGTGAGGCAGATAGACAGAAATTTAGCAGATACCAGAACAAACTCGTCGACTTGTGGAGGAAAGTGTTTGAGGAAATGAATAAGGATATAAACGATTTGCGGGATCTCAGGAATAAGGGGCCGTTTGCTCATGGCTGGGAGGGAGTTGGTGAGGAGATTGCGAACAAGCTGGAAATGGTAGTAAAAGGACTTGATAATACGATAAAAGGACTCTGTGGTAAGCAGAGCTTTTATGAGCTTGTTAACCGATCCATAAAAGGGAGGCTTTCTTCGTAGCTTTGGTGATCGTTTTTTTGGTTTGAGGCCTTAGATTGAGTGGAGTGGAAGCGGAGGGGGTGTAGATGTTTCCAGTTTGTTCAGGAGTTTAGGAAGGTTTAGTATTGCAAGTGCGCACCTTTTGTCGGCAGCACCATAGTATATGTATAATTCGTGTTCTACTTGCACTGCCCCGCATGGAAATACTACATTCTTTACATCTCCCTCTATTTCGAACTCTTCTGTGGGTTCAATGATGGGATAAGAAAGCCTTGCAATTACCCTGTGGGGATGCTCCCTGTCAAGCAGTGCTGCTCCCACTCTGTATTTGTGGTCTTGCCCTTTTGCGTGATAAATCAAGAGATACCCACTTTCTACCTCTATTGGGGGGACACCTGCACCTATCTTTATAGCCTCCCAGCTGTAAGTAGGCCTTAGAATGGTGTGTTTTTCTATCTCTTCTATGTGCCCTTTCCAGAATTCTTTGCTCTCGGGGATCCTCTGCATGTATGCTATCTGTATGTTTCTGCCAAATGCCCTGTGAATAATGGCTATTTTGCCGTTTATCCTTTTTGGAAATATGACTGCATCTTTGTCGTCTATATCTGGTATGACTACCCCATACTTTGAAAATACTTTAAAATCTTTTGTCTCTGCAAGGGCTACCCTGTAGCCTCTACCTGAGGATGCTGGCATGGATAAGGCTGTATAGGTTATTAGAAATCTGCCCTCAAATGGGGTTATTCTGGGGTCTTCGCACCCAAACCTGTCAAATGAGCTTTCAGGTATCATTACCGGCTCTGGGTCTCTTTCGAAATGGATACCGTCTGTGCTTGATGCATGCCCTATGAATGAGATGTAGTTCTCATACCCTTCTGCTGTCTTTTTATACCTTCCCCACACAGCCCTATAAAGCATGTGGAATCTCTGCCTGTGTATTACGACTCCGCAGTTAAATACTGCGCCTGCTTCCCACTCGTGTGATGGATCAGGTTCGAGTATCACTCCCAGCTTTTTAATCATTTATCCTCTTCATGCCAAGATATTCAAATAGCTTTTCCAGTGTAATGGTGTGCCTACCACTCAGGAAGACTATGTGATTGCCCAAAGGCCTTTTTAGAAGCACTTCTGGGCTTGTATCCGTATTCACCACAACCTGCGTTCGGCACAGCTCCTCTGAGTGTTCGGTGGGATGGGTGGCGGTTCCGGTGAAAAGCATGTAGCTTTCAAGCGAACTCTTACCCAGCCTCAACAATGTGGCATCTCCTTCGGGTAGATCTCCCTGTATCCCCACACCTATACCGGACTCGAAGTGCGATCTTAGTGTGTATGAGCTTGTCATCTTGATTGCCACTGTGCAGTGCGCAAGTGTAACGCTATTCCTGTATGTATCTATGTCAGAGATGTTTGCCATGAATGGAATGCTACCAGTTGCGAGATGAGATATGTACATAGAAAACAGTGATTGTGCATCCCCTTCGCAACCGGCGATGATACCCTCGCTGTTCAAGAGGGATAGTGCCATGCAACCTGTAGTTTGAAGTGCACTAAGCAGGTCGAAGCACCTAATAGTGAAGGCGTTGAGTTCGTACTCTTCGCACATGTTTTTCAGTGAAATGTAGATTCTTGCGGCGTTTGTTATCGTCTCCTTTGAAGGTTCAACCACTCTTGAAGCTCCCTTTACGAATGTCTCTGCAATCCTTTCTGCCTCCCTTCTGCTCACCTTTGTAGCTCGGGTTATAACCTCTTTCAGAGGTATCCTTATTACCCTTGTGCCGAACCGCCTTTCTACTTCTATGTCGTTGATGTGAGACGCTACGAGCCAATCAGATGGTCTCCCAAGAATACCTATCTTTGAGTTCTTGAGTCGCTGTATAGTTTGTAGTATTTTTAATGTCCTTTCGAGTTTTTGTAGGGCGTCATCTTTGTCGATGAGTATGACCTCTGTTTGGATCTCTTCTGCTTGCAACTTTGCTGTTAACTCAAGTGTGGCTGCAAGTGAGTTGTCCTTGTCGTCTGATAGGAAGATTATGGGTAAAGTTTGCCCTTTTAGGTATTGTATGACTGTGTTTTCTACCCCGCCTGTGAGTACCAGAATGATGTGGTAGGGTGCTTCGTGCTTCGCTGGTGGGACGACGCTGAAGTGGTGTTTTCCTGCGTTTAGCCTCTGCAGTATTACCCTCTGCTTTTCCTCAAGCCTTTCCTTGCCGTGCAGTGACGAGCCAAATGCGACTATGGTTGTTTCCATATTCAATACTCCTTGTGGGTTAAAGTTTTCCGGGGCATTTGCTCGTAGAGCCTGCCCTCTCGATTAGTTTACGATAAACTGCTGATGGTGTCAATGTCGTTTTTGTGTGCAAAAGGGGTGTAGATGCGGTATAATTAGTGGGGGTGTTCTTATTATGAGAATAGATGGGCTGGTTTCAAGGCTTTATGAGATTGCGAGTATATTGAGGTGGAATGACCACCCCAAACCGTTTGAACTCACGGAGTTAGATAAGCAAGCGCACAAGGCGATAATAGCCTATGTGCTTGCAAAGTTTGAGGAAGACGAAAGAGGCGCTAATGTTAACTGGGTAGAGTTGATTGAGGGGATAATGTTTGAACTCCTTCAAAGGGCTGTTTTAACGGACATAAAGCCGCAGGTCTTTCACAAGATAATGAACGCTAAAGGTAGGGAGTTAAACGAATGGGTGCTGAAGAAACTCGAAACGATGATGAACGATCTCGGGAGTGGTTTTTACGAGCGCTTTGAAGAGTATCTTTTAAACGATGCCTACAGCAGATATGAGAAGAGAGTCTTAAAAGCTGCGCACTACCTTGCAACTGACTGGGAGTTCAGGATTATATACAATATCACCCCCTTCATGTATGGTATTCAGAAGACGAAGGCAGAGATAGAAAACCAGATAGAGGACCACTACGATCTCATAGGCGTTCAGAAGCTCCTTCTGAAGAGAAAGATATACAACTTTGTAGACCTGTGTGGGCAATTGAGGTTTCAAAAGAGGTGGTCGAGAACGCCCAGAGTTCCTCAAACATCAGTCCTTGGGCACATGCTTGTTGTGGCTATTGTCTCCTATGTCTTTTCTGTTGAGATGGCAGCTTGCGATAAGCGTCTTTATAATACTTTTTTTGCTGGATTGTTTCATGACCTACCTGAGGTAGTGACGAGAGACATTATATCACCTGTTAAGCGCTCTATTAGAGGTATAGAGGAAATTATAAAAGAGTACGAGAGATACCATGTAGAAGAGGAAATTTTGCCTTTGCTCCCCCAGAGATGGCATGCGGAGATGAAGTACTTCGTTGAAGATGAGTTTTCCAATAAGATCATTGAAAAGGGCGTGGTGAGGAGAGTGCCAGCTGGGGAGAGAAGGCTGTTTGATACCGAGTACAATAGAGATGAGTACAACCCGGTAGATGGGGAACTTATGAAAGGAGTGGACCACCTGGCTGCGTTTACGGAAGCGCTCTTTTCCATAAGACACGGCATATCTTCCTGTCCCCTTCTGGAGGCGAAGGACAACATATTTGGCTTTTACAAGGGCAGAAAGATAGGTAAAATTGACTTCCAAAAGGTCTTTGAACAGTTTGATCCCCAGAGCACCCATTGGAGTTGTAGTTAAAATACTTAATATATGCAATTTAAGGTAAAATAGCAGGTTTGTTAGTGCGTTGATGTCCGTTTTTCCAGTGTATGTAAGCTTTTATAGTGATTTAATTGTGAAGCTGTTCACTTCTTGTAATTGCTTTACAACTGGTATATAATGTTGCGGGTGTTTTTTAAAGATACTTTATGTGAAGGGGTGAAATATATGGCGGAGACGGTTGAGATTAGGTGGCATGGGAGAGGGGGGCAGGGTGCCAAGACTGCCTCACAGATATTAGCGGAGGTACTCTGGTTGACAGGCAAGTATGTTCAGGCTTTCCCTGAATACGGTGCAGAGAGGGCTGGTGCACCTATGAAGGCGTTTAACCGCGTGAGTGATAAGGAGATCACTTTGCACTGCGCGGTTAAGGAGCCTGATATAGTGGTAGTAATTGACCCTACGATCTTGGAGACGGTACACCCAACCGAGGGGCTGAAAAAGGGCGGTATCCTTCTCGTTAACATCAACAAGTCCCCTGCGTATGTGAGAGAACTCTTGAATTTTAGAGAGGGTAAGGTTTACACGGTTGACGCTACCACCATTGCATTGGAAGAGATAGGCAGAGGTATCCCGAATACCCCTATACTGGGGGCGCTTTCGAAGGTCTGGAGTGAAGTCCCACTCGAGGAGGTAAAGGAGTTCTTTAAGGAAAAGTTTTCGAAGAAGCTGTCAGCAGACATCGTTGAAGGGAACTTAAGGGCTATCGATAGGGGTTACAGGGAGGTGAAGGAAGGATGAAAGGTTGGAAGGAAATCCCCATTGGTGGAATGATAGTAGAGGCGGGCAACGCAAAGGAGTATAAGACGGGTTCTTGGAGAAGCATAAGGCCTATATGGGACGAGGGTAAATGCACGCACTGTATGATATGTTGGTTCAGCTGCCCGGATAACTGCATAGATGTGGTAAACGGTAAGATGGTAGGGATAAATTACGACTACTGCAAAGGATGTGGTGTGTGTGCACACGAGTGTCCCGTGAATGCTATAGAAATGAAGCCGGAGACGGAGTTTCTGGGGAAGGATGGTGAGTAAGGATGGTAGTTAAGGAGAGGAAGAAACTTGCTATTACTGGAAACCAGGCCATTGCTGAGGCAATGAGACAGATAAATCCAGATGTTGTTGCAGCCTACCCCATTACGCCGCAGACTGAAATAGTTATGACATTTTCCCAGATGGTAGCAGATGGTTTAGCCGATACGGAGATGATTACTGTTGAAAGTGAACACTCTGCTATGAGTGCGTGCGTGGGTGCTTCTGCTGCGGGAGCACGTGTTATGACTGCAACATCTGCAAACGGTCTGGCTCTGATGCACGAAATAGTTTACATAGCTGCCAGTACGAGGCTTCCAATAGTAATGGCTGTGGTGAACAGGGCTTTGTCTGCACCTATAAATATTCACTGCGATCACTCTGACACGATGGCAGAGAGAGATTCTGGCTGGGTGCAGATATATTCTGAGACATCTCAGGAGGCATACGAAAATATGTTCCTTGCGCTCAGATTGGCTGAGCACCCGGATGTGTTGCTCCCAGTGATGGTTATGCAGGATGGGTTTATTACATCTCACGGTGTTGAGATAGTTGAACTCCTTGACGATAACGAGGTGAAAAACTTCATCGGTGAGTATAAACCGCTTAAGTCTCTTCTTGATGTGGATAACCCTGTTACTTATGGACCACTTGACCTTTATGACTATTACTTCGAGCACAAGCGTCAGCAGGTAGAGGCTATGAAGCATGCTAAAAAAGTGTATCTTGAGGTTGGTGAGGAACTATCCAAACTCACGGGGAAGGAGTATCCCTACTTTGATAGATACTACCTCGACGATGCAGAAGTGGCAATAGTTGTCATGTCGTCCGCTGCTGGTACTACGAAGGCAGTTGTGAATAAGTTGAGGGAACAGGGTAAGAAGGTGGGACTCTTGAAACCGAGACTCTTTAGACCCTTCCCTGCAGAGGAGATAGCAGAAGAGCTTGGGAGACTCAAGGCTGTTGCAGTACTTGATAGATCTGCATCCTTTGGTTCAGGTGCGCCCCTTTTCACGGAGATAAGGGCTGCACTTTATAGTGCTAAAAAGGATGTCCCGGTTGCGTCCTATGTGTTTGGCCTTGGTGGAAGAGACCTCTTCCCTGAGGACATAGAACCCGTGTTTGAGGCACTTCTTTCTGGGAATCTCCCGAAAGAAGAGAGTTATTTAGGTTTGAGAGAGTAGGGGGTGCGAGTTATGGCGTTTAACTTAAAGAAGCTTACAGAGAAGAAGGAGAGACTGGTTTACGGTCATAGGCTTTGTCCCGGTTGCGGCGCACCCATTGTAGTTAGGAGGGCATTGCTCGCAATAGAGGAGCCTGTGGTCATCTCGAATGCTACGGGTTGTCTTGAGGTTTCTACCACTATATATCCCTATACTGCGTGGGATACACCTTGGATTCACAATGCATTTGAGAACGCTGCTGCGACGATAAGCGGTGCTGAGACTGCTTACAGAGCTTTGAAGAAAAAGGGGAAAATTGACAAGGATATAAAGTTTGTTGCTTTTGGTGGAGATGGTGGTACATACGACATTGGTCTGCAGTCACTTTCTGGCGCTCTTGAGAGAGGGCACAACTTCCTCTACATATGCTATGACAACGAGGGATACATGAATACAGGGGCGCAAAGGTCTGGAGCTACGCCTACCGGTGCTGATACCACTACTGCACCTGCTGGTAGAGTCAGCTATGGGAAGCCCCAAAGGAGAAAAGACCTCACTGCAATAGTAGCTGGCCATCATGTTCCTTATGTTGCACAGTCAACCCTGTATCCACTCTTTGACTTGATGAATAAGGTCAAAAAAGCCATAGATAAAGGTGGCCCAACATTTATAAATGTCCTTGCACCTTGCGTGAGGTTCTGGCGGGTGGATCCAGCTCTTTCCGTTGAGATAACAAGACTTGCCGTTGAGACGAGGTTCTGGCCGTTGTATGAGGTAGAAAACGATGTCTGGAAACTCAACTATAAGCCCAAAAAGTATGTGCCTATTGAGGAGTTCTTGAAACCACAGGGCAGGTTTGCTCACCTGTTTAAGCCCGAAAACAGACATGTGATAGAGGAAATCCAAAAGGATGTCGATGAGTACTGGAACTGGATTTTGAAGATGACAGGGGAGACCTGGGAGCCAAAGAAGTAGAGCTAAGGGGGCACAAAGCCCCCTTATGTCTTTCTGCGAGCTTTTAGCAGGAAGGCCAGTGATATCCCTATAAGTACGATGCTTACCAGTTGTGCCACCCTTATGTTTCCTACCATGAGGCTGTCTGTTCTTAGCCACTCTGTGAAGAACCTTAGAATGGAGTAAAGCAGTAAGTAGGTGAACATGATCGTGCCTTGTGAAGGCCTTCTCTTCTCAAGATATAGCAGTATGTAAAATATGGTAAGGTCTCCGAGAGATTCATACAGAAAGGTTGGGTGATAAAATGCCATCTTCTTTGTGTTAATGGGTCTGTCTGCCATTGGGATAAACATCTTCCACGGCAAAGCTGTGGGATAACCGAAAGCTTCGTGATTTATGAAGTTTCCCCATCTCCCTATTGCCTGTCCGAGCACGATTGCAGGTGCAAAGAGGTCTCCTATAGAAAGAAATGAGAGCTTGTGTCTTTTTGTGTACATCAGTGCTACTACGATGATGGAAGCAATTGCTCCGTGTATTGCAATTCCACCTTTCCACACATCAAGGGCTAATGCGGGGTGTTTTGCGTATAGTTTCCATTCGAACACCACATAGTATATGCGTGCACCCACAATGGAAGCAAGGATCCCGTAAAGGATCAACGAGTCTATGTGGGACTTCTTTATGCCGTAGATGTTTCTCCTTCTGTATACCAATATTGTCCCTATAATTACTGAGATACCAATTAGGACAGCATACCACCTGATTGGATGTATGAGGTATGGGGAAATACTTGTCCTCCCTATGTAGAAGTTATGGAGGGGAAACATCAAAATAATAACAATGCTGCTTATACTTAAAAGGTAGGCTATGAGTAATTTCATGTTATTGTCGTCAGGTACAAGAAAGGGGCACCGTTGTTCGTGCCCCTCGATCTCTTTTTATCTTGCTCTCCTTTTCCACCTATGAGTATAAGGGCTGTACTCGTAGATATATTCTGTTGTATAAACCAGCGCCCTCGTAGGCTCAATCATTCCGCTCAGCGGTTGAATGTTCTCTTTTATCATCCATTGGTGTAGTGTTGTATCGTATATGTAAGCGGAATCTCTGGACCACGCAAGTAACATCATGTCGCTCAACACCATGGCAGTTGGTCCCACATCTTCCTGGGATGTCCATCGATGAAGTACACTATCATAAACATATATAGAGTCCCTCGTGAGGACTGCCGCGAGCTGTCTGCTTATCGATATGTTCTTAGGCTGAATGTCCAGAAGGCTCTTCCACTGTTTCTGTCCGACATCGTAAACATACACCGCATCTGCACACTTTACCATTGCGAGATAGTCGGACACAAGTCCGAATATAGGCCTTATGTCTGTTTGTGGCATCCATTGATGGAGCCATATGTCGTACACATAAGCGTCGTTGTTATTCCACACAAGTGCCAGGTTATTGCTCGTCCTCCAACCCTTAGGTGAGAAGTTGTTCAACACAGACCAATTGTTTATCTTGGGATCAAATAGTTTTACATAGTTTTTCGTGACGAATAACTGTATCTCCGCAAAACTAACAGCGGGTATTATCAAAAGTAGCACGATACCCAATGCAATCAGGCTTCTTTTTCTGTTCAAGCTCTTTCACCTCCTTTCGGATTTGTGGTAGAATATTTTCAGTAAAGGTGGTGAAAATTATGAACGATGAGTACTACATGCAAATAGCCCTCGAACTTGCCACTCGTGGAGCTGGTTATGTAAGTCCCAACCCCATGGTAGGTGCTGTGATTGTCAAGAACGGTAAAGTAATAGCTACAGGTTATCATCAATTATACGGTAAAGAGCACGCAGAAGTCAAGGCACTAAAAGTGGCGGGTGCTGAGGCGAAGGATTCTACTATGTATGTTACCTTAGAGCCTTGTGTTCACCATGGTAAGACACCCCCTTGTGCACCGCAGATCATAGCGGCTGGTGTGAAGAGAGTGGTAGTAGCTATGGTAGATCCCAATCCCCTTGTGGCTGGCAAAGGGATTTCTATGCTTAAAGAGGCAGGTATAGAGGTGAAGGTGGGTGTGCTTGAGGAGAGGGCAAAAAAGCTGAACGAAGCGTTTATTAAGTATATTACCACAGATATGCCGTTTGTAGTCCTGAAGGTTGCACAAACGATGGACGGGAAAATTGCGACCTGTGGTGGTGAATCAAAGTGGATTACCTGTGAGGAGTCGAGGAAGGTGGTTCACAGTTTGAGGACATTCTACGACGCAGTTCTTGTGGGCATTGGAACGGTGATTATGGATAATCCTATGTTGAATGTGAGGCTTGTTGAGGGTAGAAACCCTTTGAAGATTGTGCTCGATAGCAATCTCAGGATACCAGAAGATGCAAATGTGGTGGCTAATGGGCCAGAAAAACTCCTGTTAGTTACATCGGTTGCACCGGGGTCGTCCAAGGAAAAAAGATTGAGGGATAGGGGAGTTAGGGTTTGGCATGTTCAGGGTGCAGATGGTAAAATAGATATTAGGTCGTTGCTGAAGAAGATGCATGACGAAAGGATAGCAAGTGTTTTAGTGGAAGGGGGAAAGTCTGTCTTTTCTTCTTTTCTAAGGGAGAGGGTGATTGATAAGGTGTTGTTTTTTGTGGCAGCGAAGATACTTGGAATGGCAATGTCTCCGTTTGACGATCTGCAGATAGATGATATAGAAGGTGCGATAAGGTTTAGGGTGTCTGAGTGTAGTGTAGTTGGTGAAGATGTAATGGTGGAGGGATACTTTTAGTGTTTACGGGTATCGTTGAGGGGATAGGCAGGATAGTTTCGAGAGTTGATAAGGGTAGCATCGTTCAGTTTGAAGTTTTACCTCCTTTCTCCTTGGAGGGGGTGGCTGAGGGTGATAGCATAGCTGTGAACGGTGTCTGTCTTACCGTTACTGCTCTGGATTTAACGAAAGGGACATTCTTTGTAGATGTAGTCAGAGAGACGCTTTCAAGGACAAATCTTGGTGAGCTATTTGTTGGTAGCAGGGTGAACCTTGAGAGGGCGTTGATGCCTACCTCTCGTATGGGTGGACACTTTGTCCTTGGGCACATAGATGGCACTGGTGAGGTCTTGAGATGGCAGAAACAAGGCAACGACATAAGGCTTTTTGTTAAACTGCCCCGAGCGGTAAAGCCGTATGTAGTTGAAAAAGGTTTTATTGCGATAGATGGTGTCAGTCTGACAGTTGTAGATGTGAAGGACGACTACCTCTCAGTTGCGCTTATACCATACACACTGGAGAGCACCGTTATATCTGAAAGACTGCCCGGTGATAAGGTGAACATAGAAGCAGACATCGTAGGGAAGTATGTGGTAAATGCCGTTAAGGGTGCGCAACAGAAGGGGGTTACGGAGTCCCTCTTGCGTGAAAAAGGATTTATTTAGAGGAGATGATGCTCATGTACAGGTTTGACAAAATCGAAGATGCGATAGAGGAGATAAAGAGAGGGAGAATGGTGATTGTTGTCGATGACGAGGATAGAGAAAATGAGGGAGACCTTGTTATGGCAGCAGAGAAGGTCACCCCTGAGGCAATAAACTTCATGGCAAAGCATGCACGGGGACTTATATGTGTTCCCATAATATCGAAGAGGCTTGATGACCTTAGCATACCGCCGATGGTCAGCACCAACACTTCGCCTTTTAACACGGCATTTTCTGTTTCGGTTGAGGCGAGGCACGGGATTACTACTGGGATATCTGCATACGATAGAGCTAAAACGATAAAGGTGTTGATATCTCCCGATACGAAGCCGGAAGACATAGCAATGCCCGGGCATGTTTTCCCGTTGAGAGCGGTAAGAGGTGGTGTCCTCAAGAGGGCAGGACACACAGAGGCAGCGGTTGACCTCGCAAGGTTGGCTGGACTTTATCCTGCAGGTGTGATATGCGAGATAATGAATGAAGATGGCACGATGGCGCGTGTGCCCACCCTTATGAAGATGGCAGAGCAGTTTGGCCTTAAGATCATCACGATAAAGGACTTGATAGAGTTCAGGAGGCGAAAGGAGAAGCTCATCGAGAGGATTATTGAAGTTGACTTGCCGACTGCCTACGGGCACTTTCGGGCGGTGGCGTACAGATCCTTGCTTGATGAGAGGAACGACTACCTTGTGCACATTGCACTGGTTAAGGGTGATGTTGCTGGGAAGGAGAATGTCTTAGTGAGGGTGCACTCTGAGTGTCTTACTGGAGATGTTTTTGGTTCTCTAAGGTGTGATTGTGGACCTCAGCTTCACGAAGCCATGAGAATGGTGGAGAAAGAAGGGCTTGGTGTGGTGCTCTACATGAGGCAGGAAGGTAGGGGTATAGGGCTTGTGAATAAGCTCAAAGCATACAAGTTGCAGGAGCGAGGGCAGGACACGGTAGAGGCAAACTGTGCGTTGGGTTTTTCTCCTGACCTCAGGGACTACGGTATAGGTGCACAGATATTAGTTGATCTTGGTCTTTCTACGATAAGATTGATGACGAACAATCCGAGAAAGATCATAGGACTTGAGGGGTATGGTATAAAGATTGTAGAGAGGGTGCCTATCGTAATACCTCCCAATGAGTTTAATGTTAGGTACCTTGACACCAAAGCGAAAAAACTTGGACATATATTAGAGTGAGGGGGATTGCGGTATGAGGGAGTATAGCGGGGAATTAACAGGAAAGGGTATAAAGATAGGGATTGTGGTCTCCAGGTTTAATAGCTTCATAACCAGTAGGCTT
Source organism: uncultured Synergistota bacterium (assembly GCA_964559865.1). Classification (GTDB taxonomy): domain Bacteria; phylum Synergistota; class JAGHAJ01; order JAGHAJ01; family JAGHAJ01; genus JAGHAJ01. Next base: position 13,768 of record CAZLJD010000036.1, on the reverse strand, counting down.
TTAGATGGCGCTTTGGATATTTTGAGGAGACACGAGGTATCAGACGATGACATATCGGTTTACTGGGTGCCGGGTTCTTTTGAGATACCGTTGGTTGCCAAGAAGCTTGCGTCGAGCAGCAGGTTCGATGCAGTTTTAGCACTTGGTGCCGTGATAAGAGGGGAAACCCCTCACTTTAACTATGTGGCAAGTGAAGTTACCAAAGGGATTGCCCAAACCATGCTGAATACGGGTGTTCCGATTGCGTTTGGGGTGTTGACTACAGATACCCTTGAGCAGGCAATAGACCGTGCAGGTGTGAAGGCTGGGAACAAAGGTGCAGAGGCAGCAGTATCTGCGCTTGAGATGGTAAATCTCTTGAAGAAGATAGAGGGGTGATTGTGAGTGCTTGACATAAAGCTGTTCAGATTTGAACCTGAAAAGGTGAAAGAAGCCTTGAGGAAGCGTGGGATGGAGGAAGGCGTTGTCGATGATGTAATTAAGCTCGACGCCGAGAAGAGAAAGCTTTTAACTGAGTCTGACAGTCTCAAAGCAGAGAGGAACAAAATCTCTAAGCTCATAGGTAGATCTAAAGATAAGTCGGTGCTTGAGGAGAAGAGGCAAGAAGTAAGGCAGATGGGGGAAAGGATAAAAGAGCTTGATAGGAGAGTTGCTGAGATTGACGAGAAGCTAAATGAGTACCTGCTCAATATTCCCAATATCCCTCGTGACTCCGTGCCATTTGGAGTAGATGAGAACGACAATGTAGAGATTAGAAAGTGGGGAGAACCAAGAAAATTTGATTTTGAACCAAAACCGCATTGGGAAATAGGGGAGAAGCTCGACATACTGGACTTTAAAAGAGGTGTGAAACTCGCAGAATCGAGGTTTACCCTGTTGAAGGGCATGGGGGCACGCCTTGAAAGGGCTTTGATCAACTTCATGTTAGACCTACACACAAATGAGCAGGATTATCAAGAGATCATGCCACCCATACTGGTAAATAGTAAGATAATGACTGGCACGGGTCAGCTGCCGAAGTTTGCTGAGGAGCTTTACAAGTGCAAAGACGACGACCTTTACCTTATACCTACGGCAGAGGTGCCCCTTACGAACATGTTTAGTGGAGAGGTTTTACCGGAGGAAGTGCTCCCTGTACATGTTACTGCTTATACTCCTTGCTTTAGAAGAGAAGCAGGTTCTTACGGTAAGGATGTACGGGGTATAATAAGACAACATCAGTTTGACAAGGTAGAACTGGTGAAGTTCTGCTTGCCGGAGCAGTCCGACCAAGAGCTTGAAACACTTACGCAGGATGCAGAGGAGGTATTAAAGAGACTCGGACTTCCTTACCGTGTGATCGTTTTATGTACTGGAGATATGGGCTTTTCTGCTGCCAAAACATATGATATAGAGGTGTGGATGCCGGGGCTTGGCGTGTATAAGGAGATATCTTCCTGTAGCAACTGCACGGATTTTCAGGCGAGGAGGGCAAATATAAGGTATAAACCTAAGGATGGCAGACCTGCGTATCTACACACCCTCAATGGTTCGGGGGTTGCTGTAGGTAGGACACTTGCTGCGATACTGGAAAACTATCAACTTGAGGACGGTAGGGTAAAGGTACCAGATGTACTTGTAGAATATATGGGAGGTGTGGAGGTAATTGGATAAGAAGCTTCTTTACGAAGGAAAGGCAAAGAAGGTTTACGACATCGGGAACAACAGGGTGCTTATGGAGTTTAAGGACAGCCTTACTGCTTTTAACGGCCAGAAGAAAGGAAGCTTTATGGGGAAAGGAGAACTGAACGCACGGATAACAAACAGGATATTCTCTTTGCTGGAGGGTGCTGGTGTACCTACTGCACTTGAGGAGTTTGTTGAGCCCAATTCTCTTGAAATGAAGGCATTGAAGATGTATCCGGTGGAGGTGGTTTTGAGAAACATTATAGCGGGAAGCATGGCAAAGAGGCTGGGTTTAAAGCAGGGAACAGAGCTGAAGATACCCATAATAGAGTATTACTTTAAGAGCGATGAACTTGGTGATCCGTGGATTAACGAGTCTCACATCTACGCTTTGGGTTATGTCTCCTCTACTGAGGAGCTTTCAAGAATGAAGAGCCTCACATTGAGAATAAATGAGATACTGAAGAAGTTCTTCCGTGATAGAGGAATGATACTGGTGGACTTTAAACTTGAGTTTGGGAAGTACGATGGAGAGATACTCTTGGGAGACGAGTTTACACCAGACACATGCCGTTTGTGGGATGCTTCGAGTGGAGATGTTTTGGATAAGGACAGGTTTAGAAGGGATATGGGTAAAGTAGAGTGGGGTTATGAAGAGGTGTGGAACAGGATCAAGGAGTAGGGAGGTGCTGTTATGGAGTTTAAGGTTGTTAAGATGCAAATACCAGAAGGGTGCAATATCATCGTAGGGCAATCACATTTCATAAAGACGGTTGAGGACCTGTACGAGATAATGGTTAGCTCTGCTCCGTCTGTGAAGTTCGGACTCGCCTTTAATGAGGCATCTGGCGCCTGTCTTGTGAGAGTAGAAGGTAATGATGAAGAGCTTAAGAAGGTAGCATCGGACAATGCGCTTGCGTTATCTTCAGGACACAGTTTCGTGCTGCTGATGAGAGATGCTTATCCTATAAATGTTCTTAACGCAATAAAGCACTGCCAGGAGGTTGTAAACATCTTTTGTGCTACGGCAAATCCTGTTGAGGTGGTGGTGGCAGAGACAGAGCAGGGCAGAGGTATTATGGGTGTTATAGATGGTTTTCCACCCAAAGGCGTGGAGGATGAAAACGGTGTTGCCTGGAGGAAGTCCTTTCTTAGGGATATAGGCTATAAAAGGGGATGATGGATCGTGAATCGGCAGGAAGCTTGGGCACTTTTGAACGAGTTTACGAAAAGCGATAGCCTTATAAGGCACGCACTTGCCGTTGAAGCGGGTATGAGGGCTTATGCGGAGAAGTTTGGTGAGGATGTGGAGAAGTGGGGTATAGCGGGCTTGCTTCACGATTTTGATTACGAGATGTATCCCGATAATCACCCTGCTGCTGGAGAGTCTATCCTTAGGGAGAGGGGTTGCCCTGAGGATGTAGTGTATGCCATTCAGGGTCATGCCTCGAGAGAAGGTTTCCCGCGTGTGCACCTTTTGGACAAGGTGCTTTATGCGGTTGATGAGCTTGCGGGCTTTATAGTTGCTGTTACTCTCGTCATACCTTCGAGAGAATTTAAGGATGTAAAGGTAAAGTCGGTGAAGAAAAAACTCAAGGATAAAGCGTTTGCACGGAAGGTTCACAGAGAAGAGATATATCAAGGTGTGGAGGAGCTGGGTATTCCATTGGAGGAACACATAGCGTTTCTGATAAAGGCGTTGGCTGACCGTGAAGAGGAACTTAAGAAGGAAGGATTGAGTATCCTGCCACCGAGATGAAGTACTTCATAGTAAAAAGAGGTAGTGCAAGGGTTTTAAAGTTCAGCAGGCTTGAAATGTTAGGAATGGTGTCCCACGGTTTTACCTTGACGCCGTGGGACTTTTCTTCCCGAAACCCAGAGAGGTGGCAACACAGGAGAGAAGTAGGTGAACTCCTGAGCATTCCCGTTGACAAGTTAGTTACACTAAACCAGGTCCATAGTAATAGAGTTGTGAGTGTGGATGAACCACTTTTAGAGCCTGTTGAAGGAGATGGACTTTTGACAGGTACAGTTAATCTACCTCTTGCATTGAGGTTTGCTGACTGTGTGCCTGTGTTTCTTGTTGACCCCATTGGGAAAAGTGTCGGTATCGTGCATAGTGGATGGAAAGGAACATTTAAGGGTGTGGTGATAGAGGCAGTAAAGGAGATGATGAAGCGGTTTCGTGCCGATGCCAAAAACATAGTTGCTGTTATAGGACCATCTATAGGGCCGTGTTGTTATGAGGTGAAGATGGAAGGTGAGTTTACGCTTCACACAGACTATATTAACCAACGGGACGGAAGATACTACCTTGACCTCTGGTCTATGATAGAAGACCAACTCATGCAGATGAATCTGAGAAAAGAGAACATAGAAAGCCTCCACCTCTGCACCGCTTGTAATAAAGACCTCTTTTTCTCCTATAGGAGAAACGGTTGCATGAAGAGGATGGAGGCTTACATTATGTTAGTATAAGTGGGCTTTTCTCCACAGCTCTGTTTTTGATATGTACACCTTGAAGGAGCTGAATCTGACCTCTCCTTTGCCCCCTGCTGCAATGCCAACTCTTCCATAAGGAAAGAGGGAGTTTATGGTTTGGAATATGCGTTTTTCGTGCCTTGCAGTGGATAAGTATGCCCTTAATCTGTTACCAATGGCACTTACCAGTATAGTAGAGAAGTTCATGTTCCCCCTTTTCCACCCGCCGGTTAGACTTTGCCAACTCCCATTGTAGGCACCTACATTGTAATTTCCACTGTTATCAACGAAGAAGAAGTAGAAGTGGTTGGTGTCCTTTATTCTGAATACTATGCCGTAATAGCCTGCAAACTTGTCTCCGCTCTCCTGCACGCCGCTAACTTCACAGAGATACTTTCTGTATTGAGATATCATTGTATTTGCGGCTCTTGGGGTGAACCAGTTGAAGTAGCCTTTTCTTTTTGAGGTTATGTAGAAGTAGCCTCCGTGTATGAATGCTCTGCCTGTGCCCGTTTCTCCGAGTGCCCAGTTGTTGTGGTTGTCTGTGAACATGTCGTCTATTGGCATTGGGTTTGGTAATTTTTTGACATCGGTTTCGGTTATTTTTCCTTTCATGCTGAGTTTGAGGGCTATGCTGAGTTGTTTTTTGGGGTCGTTTGCTGCGAGCCAGAGGATGAATTTCTTTTCTGGTAGGGAGAGTCCGTCTTTTGCGAACTTTGAGAGCATGGAGGAGACGGAGGGGTCTAATCCTCTTATGATGTTTTTGTATGGTTTTAGGAATGCTGATATGGAGCGTGCTTTTTTGGTGATGTAGTGTGTTTTTTTTGTGTTGGTTTTTTTGGGTTGGTATGGTGGTCTGTTTGTTGTGCCTTGGTTTGGGGGGAACAGGCGTTGGAGTGCTTCTGCGCACATGTTGTCGAGGTCGTCTTCGCTACTTCCTCTTACCTCGGCGCTTTTTTTACTGATGGCTGTTTGTACATTTATCAGTCTTACGCTGAGGATGAACTTGCTTCCCAGTTTCATTATGGAGCCTACGATTATGTAGTTTGCTCCGACGAGTCTGCCTATTTTGACGGCGGTTTTTGTGGATACGAGGCCGGACATTTGGAGTTTTTGTTCGTGTGCTATTTTTTGGAGGAGGGCTCTTTCCACTACGATGAATCTTCCGTCGTTTATGAGTCTTGTTCTCAGGAGTTCTGCAGCCGCTTCTCCGAGATAGCTTTCCACTCCCATGGGTCTTAGGTCCATTACGGCTATTCTTGGCTTGATTTTAGCCTCACTCCACTGAATAGACGATAGTAAGAGTACCAATAGGATAGCTATCGAAAGCGTTAAGACTCTGCTTCTTTTCATAATATTCACCTTCCTATCTTGGAATAAGGAAGCCGTAGTCGGTTTCGTCTTCGACCTCCTTTATCCATGTATTGAGACCTGTTATGTATGCCTTTCCTGTGATTTGAGGGATTACTGCTTCTATATTTCCTACCTTCGTCTTTCTCACGAGCCTCCCTTTGAAGACCGTTCCTATAATACTCTCGTGATAAAAGTCTTCGTTTAGCTTTAGTTTCCCAAGGTGGTATAATTCTGCCATCCTTGCACAGGTGCCTGTGCCACATGGAGACCTGTCGACAGAGGACTTTCCAAATATTACTACATTCTTCATGGTGGCTTCGGGTGTGTCTGCGGCACCAGTAATCTCAACAAGCTCTACTCTGTCTATGTGGGGTAAAATTGGATGTTGGACTCTTATTCTCTGGTTTATCAGTTTGCGTGCCTCCATACCTATCGGTATTAGCTTAGGTATGTTTTCCATCTTTAACTCTATGCCAAGCTCCTTTGAGTCTATCACACCAAAGAAGTTTCCGCCAAATGAGATGTCAACATGCACCCTCCCTATGTTGGGAAGGTCGATTTCCACTGAATCGTAAAAGAATGCAGGCACATTTTCTATGGTTACCTCTTTTAATTCTCCCTCTTCCACCCTACCCCACGCCTTTACGAGACCTGCCGGCGTGTCCAGTGTTATCTCTGTGATGGGTTCTTTTACCTCAACCATGTTTAGCTTTATTAGAATGGAAGTTACCCCTATGGAACCGTGTCCGCACATATTAAGAGATGCTTCGGTATCCATGAACAACACACCGATGTCTGCTTCAGTTGTTGTGGGTTCCGTGAGAACTGCCCCAAACATGTCTCCATGACCTCGGGGCTCCCACATGAGCATCTTCCTTATGTGACTGAGTTTCTCTTCGAAGTATCTCTTTTTTTCCGCCATGGTTTTCCCCTTGATGTGGGGTATCCCACCTATGATAACCCTTGTTGGTTCGCCGGCTGTGTGGCTATCTACGACCGAGATTGCTCTTGCTATCTTCAAGGTTATCCCCCCTTATAATTTGATTGTAGCACATGAGAGAAAGTGTGTAAAGATTCTACCCATTTGTGTTATAATGGAGTGTAGGCTATAGAAAGGGGTTTGTAGCATGAAGTACGGTTTGGATATACACCTCTACAGTAGTGCTGTTGACAAGATAGATTTTTACCTGAAAGATGTGTTTTCCCTCTTTTCAGATGTCTTAGACTATTTGGTTCCTGGCGTAAGGGTGCACCATTCAGCAGTCGCTCTTATATCCTTTGACATCGCTTTGCAGATGGGACTTAGCAACGATGAGATAGAACTGGTTACGAATGCCTCTCTCATTCACGACATAGGACTTGGTGGCCTGGCTAAGAGGTTTGACAGCATAGAGGGCATGGAGCTCGACTACGAGCATTGCAGAGTTGGTTATGAGATGCTTAAAAAAATCCCGTGGGCTGGGAGACATGCAGAAATCGTTCTTCACCACCACGATAAGTGGATAGGTGATAACAAAAGCGGTGCGAAAAAGGATACTATACCCCTTGAGAGTAGGATAATATTTCTTGCTAATGAGGTAGCCATGCAGGTGTATACGGGGAGTCCGTATACCTTGCTTAACATGAAGGATGCGGTACTCAGGCGCGTTAGAGATTTAAAAGGCACCTATTTTGATCCCGATGTGGTTGGTGCTTTTGAAAAGGTGGCTCAACGGGAGGCGTTCTGGTTTTCCTTGAACCCGGTGGTGGTTAAGGAATTGGTGAAGAGCAGCATTCCGGGTGGGAAACGAGTCTTTTCCACACCTGATATTATAAGGACATATACAGTACTGGCAGACATAGTTGACTTTAAGAGTCAGTTTACCAGAAATCACTCTATCAATGTTGCACGCTTGGCGGCGCTTCTTGCGTGCAAGATGCATTTTTCTGAATTTGACATAGATATGACGATGCTTGGTGGTTTGTTGCATGATATAGGAAAGGTAGCTGTTCCTTCTTATGTCCTTGATAAGCCGGGTAGATTGACGAAAGAAGAGTTCAACATTATGAAGCTACACCCGTATGTTACTCATACTATACTGGCATCTGCTCCAAGCTTTGGCTTTGTTGATATGATAGCCTCTTTGCACCACGAGAAGCTCAATGGTAGTGGATACCCATTTCGCCTGACCAAAAGACACCTTTCCTTGGGTGCAAGGCTCATGGCAGTTGCAGACATATTCTCTGCTCTTCACGAGCGCAGGCCTTATCGTAGAAACTTTGGCTTTGCTGAGATTATGAATATCATGCTGGATATGGTGGCAAAAGGGGAGATAGATGCTGACATAGTAGATGTTCTTGTGGCGAACAAAGATGAGGCTATTGGTATTATTAATGAGGATCTTTCGAGGAGGTTTGATTGGTTTACTTAATCTGTTTTATCTCCTTTGCTGCTTGCTTTTGGAGTTCTTTTAATTCCTTGTACACCTCTTGAGTAAACACAGGGGAAAAGATAGGCATCAGTGTGTTGTTGTGTAGAAGGGGGTCGATGGGTTCTTTTAGTCCGTAAATATCTATTGTTGGTTTCCACATTGGGGTTCCTGGTATGGGAGAAAACTCTGAGAGGTATGGTTTTACGCCCTGATGATGGCAAAAGTCTATCGTCCTTTTCACTTCGTCCACCGTTTGTCCGGGCAGTCCAACCAGTATGTACGCAGAGATGTCGGTTATGCCTGCTGCTTTTAAGTGTTTTACTGCAGTTGAGAATTCGCCTGAAAAGACTTTTCCTCCAAGTGCTTTTTGTCTGTTGAAGTCTGCTGTTTCGAGGCCAAGGTATATGGATACGAATCCTGCGGACTTCAACAGGGTTGCAATCTCTTTATCTATAAATCTTGCATGGATTGCGTTTGGAGTGTGAAATCTAAGATTGGCATGGAGACTGAGTATGCCCTTTAGTATTTCTTTCATGTAATTGCTGTTGTAAAGAAGGGCGTCATCGTAGAATGCGACATCTCTAATGCCTAAATGTGTCATTTTCTCTATTTCTCTTACTATCTTCTTTGCACTCTTTGTTTCAAATCTTGAATGCAGGATAGGTGATGCACAGTAGGGGCATCTGTATGGACAACCAAGGGTGGTAGTCAAGACAGCATAAGTGGGATTAGGGAGTAGCTCGATGGCTGGTGCAGGCCACTCTTTAAACTCTTTATATTGCTTGAGCTCTATTTGTAATCCCGTGTGTTTTTGTATGATTTCTTGTAGTGCGTGGGGGTTGTGCCCTTTTATTACATAGTCGGCCCCTACGGAATGTCTTGCGTGTTCGAAGCATAGCGTAGGATATATTCCGCCTACTATGATGGGTGTGTTAGGGTAGGCTTCTCTCAAGAACTTTATGCTCTCTTTAGTACCCATGTACCAGTATGTCATTGTAGATGTGATAAGTATGAGTGAGGGTGCTTCTGCTGGTAGTTCCTTTTGTAGAGTTTCCTTTGGTATGCCGTACCTTGCAAACCTTCTGTTTATGTTGAGTTTCTTCAGAGGTGGTGGGGTTTCTACCACGATTCTTAGGTAGTGTCCTTTTCCATAGATAGACTTTCTTACTCTTGGTGGCATAGATGGGTGGTTCCTGTTGAGAAAGTCTATCAGTTGGACATCAATCCCATTTTCCTTTAGCATGGCGGCGATGTATAGCAAGCCCAAGGGTTTCATCCAGAAGTCGAAAGCGGCAAAATCGTATATCCATGGGTTGACTATAAGGATATATTTCATGCGGGTATTCTATCACACTTCTCTTGTATGAGCAAGTTGGTCAATACTGGCATGATAAAAGTATTTATTTGGGAGTATCTATGTAATTATGAGGCAAAAATCCTGTTTAAATCCATTTTTTTTGTTTTTGTTGTATTTATTTTGATTTGAATATATTCCTTACCTGTGTTATACTTACCCTCGCCCTTGAGAAAAGGGTGGTTTGACAAAGTAAAAAGGCGTGTTGACAAGAGCGGAAGCGTGTGGTAATATAGTAAGGCAGTTTGGTCCTTGAAAATTGCATAGGGTGTTTTTGGGCTTTAGGATATGACTTTGAGTTTTTCGAATGGAGAGTTTGATCCTGGCTCAGGACTAACGCTGGCGGCGTGCCTAACACATGCAAGTCGTGCGGTCTGGCTGGAATGAGGCCTTCGGGCTGATTTCTGGTTCAGATAGCGGCGGACGGGTGAGTAACACGTAGGAACCTACCCTCTGGTGGGGGATAGCATCCCGAAAGGGGTGGTAATACCGCATAATATCCCTTCGGGGATTAAAGGAGCCTTCGGGCTTCGCCAGAGGATGGGCCTGCGGCCTATCAGCTAGTTGGTGAGGTAATGGCTCACCAAGGCGATGACAGGTAGCCGGCCTGAGAGGGTGGACGGCCACACTGGGATTGAGATACGGCCCAGACTCCTACGGGAGGCAGCAGTGGGGAATCTTGCGCAATGGGCGAAAGCCTGACGCAGCGACGCCGCGTGAGGGATGAAGGCCTTCGGGTCGTAAACCTCTGTTCTGGGGGAAGAAGATCTGACGGTACCCCAGGAGAAAGCCCCGGCCAACTACGTGCCAGCAGCCGCGGTAATACGTAGGGGGCGAGCGTTGTCCGGAATCACTGGGCGTAAAGCGCGTTAAGGCGGTGTGCGTAAGTCAAGTGTGGAATCTCACAGCTCAACTGTGAAATTGCACTTGATACTGCGTCACTGGAGTGTGGGAGAGGAGAGCGGAATTCCCGGTGTAGCGGTGAAATGCGTAGATATCGGGAAGAACACCGGTGGCGAAGGCGGCTCTCTGGCCCATCACTGACGCTGTAGCGCGAAAGCTAGGGGAGCGAACCGGATTAGATACCCGGGTAGTCCTAGCCGTAAACGATGGTTACTGGGTGTGGGTGGTTATTCCATCCGTGCCGAAGCTAACGTGATAAGTAACCCGCCTGGGGAGTACGGTCGCAAGACTGAAACTCAAAGGAATTGACGGGGGCCCGCACAAGCGGTGGAGCACGTGGTTTAATTCGATGCTAACCGAAGAACCTTACCTGGGCTTGACATGCTGGTGGTAGGAGCCCGAAAGGGTGACGACCCCTTGGGAAACCTTGGGGAGCCAGCACAGGTGCTGCATGGCTGTCGTCAGCTCGTGTCGTGAGATGTTGGGTTAAGTCCCGCAACGAGCGCAACCCTCGTCCTTAGTTGCCATCAGGTAATGCTGGGCACTCTAAGGAGACTGCCGGCGATAAGTCGGAGGAAGGTGGGGATGACGTCAAGTCCTCATGGCCCTTATGCCCAGGGCGACACACGTGCTACAATGGCCAGTACAGAGGGCAGCGAGCCTGCGAGGGTGAGCAAATCCCTAAAAGCTGGTCTCAGTTCGGATTGCAGTCTGCAACTCGACTGCATGAAGCCGGAATCGCTAGTAATCGCGGATCAGCCAAGCCGCGGTGAATACGTTCCCGGGCCTTGTACACACCGCCCGTCACACCACCCGAGTTGGGTGCACCCGAAGTCGCCGGACCAACCCCTTTTGGGGAGGTAGGCGCCGAAGGTGTGTCTGGTAAGGGGGGTGAAGTCGTAACAAGGTAGCCGTACCAGAAGGTGCGGCTGGATCACCTCCTTTCTAAGGAGATTTGAAATGTTGCCCAAAACACCCTATGCTTTTATATGACTTGGTGCTCTTAGAGGGGATGTAGCTCAGTGGGAGAGCGCCTGCCTTGCAAGCAGGAGGTCGGCGGTTCAAGTCCGCTCATCTCCACCAAGAGTTTGCTTGTAGGGCCTATAGCTCAGTCTTGGTTAGAGCACACGCCTGATAAGCGTGAGGTCGGTGGTTCAAGTCCACCTAGGCCCACCAATAGAAAGTGTAGATGAACCTTGATAACTTAATAGAGGGAAGAGATGGACTAAGGTACTAAGGGTATACGGTGGATATCTTGGCGCCAGGCGTCGATGAAGGGCGTGGCTAACTGCGATAAGCTTCGGGGAGCTGTAAGCAAGCGTTGATCCGGAGATTCCCGAATGGGGCAACCTGCTACAGTGAAGCTGTAGCATCACCAGTTGTAATAGCTGGTGAGGGCAACCCGGTGAAGTGAAACATCTCAGTAACCGGAGGAAAAGAAATCAACCGAGATTTCCTGAGTAGCGGTGAGCGAAAGGGAAAGAGCCTAAACCGTATCTGTGTTAAAGGCTGTGGCCGTTGCAGATGCGGGGTTGTGAGGCATATTCGGGCTTGGCCACAGACAAGCCGCAGCAAGACACATTCTTAGCCGAAGCGTGCTGGGAAGGCGCACCATAGAGGGTGATAGTCCCGTAGGCGAAAAGAAGGTGTCGGCTGTGGAATATGTCCTCGAGTAGGGCGGGACACGGGGAATCCCGTCTGAATCCGGGGGGACCACCCTCCAAGGCTAAATACGACCTGGCGACCGATAGTGGACCAGTACCGAGAGGGAAAGATGAAAAGAACCCCTAACGGGGAGTGAAATAGAGCTTGAAACCGTATACCTACAAGCTGTGGGAGGGCTGAGAGCCTTTTGCAGGTTCGCCTGCATCAAAGGATAGGCCTGACCGCGTGCCTATTGAAGAATGAGCCGGCGAGTCACGGTGAGTAGCGAGGTTAAGGGGTGTAAAAGCCCTGGAGCCGTAGGGAAACCGAGTCTGAACAGGGCGCTTAGTTGCTCGTCGTGGACCCGAAGCCAGACGATCTATCCATGGGCAGGGTGAAGGCTGGGTGAAACCAGCTGGAGGTCCGAACCAGTGGTTGTTGCAAAAACCTTGGATGACCTGTGGATAGGAGTGAAAAGCTAATCGAGTCTGGGGATAGCTGGTTCTCCCCGAAATGCATTGAGGTGCAGCCTCGGGACTGAGTAATGGGGGTAGAGCTACTGGATGGGCAAGGGGCCAGAACGGCTACCAAGTCCAACTAAACTCCGAATACCATTACTTGTATCCCGGGAGTGAGACTGCGGGGGATAAGCTCCGTGGTCAAAAGGGAAACAGCCCAGACCGTCAGCTAAGGTCTCTAAGCATAGGCTAAGTGTTACAAGGAAGTGGAGACGCAGAGACAGCCAGGAGGTTGGCTTAGAAGCAGCCATCCTTTAAAGAGTGCGTAACAGCTCACTGGTCAAGTGTTTCTGCACCGAAGATGTAGGAGGCTTAAGCCTATCACCGAAGCTACGGACTTGCCCTTCGGGGTAAGTGGTAGGGGAGCATTCTGCTGTAGGACGAAGGAAGATCGTGAGGTCTTCTGGACGAAGCAGAAGAGAGAATGCCGGCATAAGTAACGTTAAAATGGGTGAGAATCCCATTCGCCATAAACCCAAGGTTTCCTGGGCAAGGGTGATCCGCTCAGGGTTAGTCGGGACCTAAGCTGAGGCCGAAAGGCGTAGGCGATGGAGAACGGGTTGATATTCCCGTACCACTCTCTCACCGCTTGAGTGATGGGGTGACGTAGGAAGGCAGGTCCGCGCACTGATGGAATAGTGCGTCCCTTCTCTTGCAGAGGAGTCTCAGGCAAATCCGGGACACCAAACTCTGCGGAGCGGGGGGAGGCTCTTTTTTGAGCCGAAGGGATTGGGCCCGTACTACCAAGAAAAACCTCTAACGAGGTGAGGAGTGCCCGTACCGTAAACCGACACTGGTGGGTTGGGGTAGTACCCTAAGGCGATCGAGTGAAACCTCGCTAAGGAACTCGGCAAGTTGGCCCCGTAACTTCGGGAGAAGGGGTGCCTCGTGTAGGGTGATGGTTTTACCAGAGCCCGAGGAGGTCGCAGCGAAGAGGCTCAGGCGACTGTTTAACAAAAACACAGGTCTCTGCTAACTCGTAAGAGGATGTATAGGGACTGACGCCTGCCCGGTGCTGGAAGGTTAAGGGGAGGGGTTAGGAAGGTTCGCTTTCCGAAGCTCTGAACCGAAGCCCCAGTAAACGGCGGCCGTAACTATAACGGTCCTAAGGTAGCGAAATTCCTTGTCGGGTAAGTTCCGACGCGCATGAATGGCGTAACGATCTGAGCACTGTCTCGGCGAGGCGCTCGGTGAAATTGTAGTACCGGTAAAGATGCCGGTTACCCGTGGCTGGACGGAAAGACCCCGTGAAGCTTTACTGTAGCTTGATATTGGATCTTGGTGTGGTATGTACAGGATAGGTAGGAGCCTATGACCTCGGGACGCCAGTTTCGAGTGAGGCGTTGTTGGGATACTACCCTTGTGTTATGGCTACTCTAACCCAGATAGGTTATCCCTATCGGAGACAGTATCTGACGGGCAGTTTGACTGGGGCGGTC
>CAZLJD010000035.1:0-133163 GCA_964559865.1 uncultured Synergistota bacterium | reverse complement strand
GTGTTTGAGAGGCCGTAAAAAACACGAAAACCCACAAAGCCCATATCATGAGAAACTTATCGCTATTCCAAATCTTTTTCACATACTTAAACAGTGGAAAGATAAGCCCTGTCCACGGGAAAAATCCAAGAACAATAATAGGAAGATAATAGTAATAGTGCGCACCCTCTTGATGTTCAGGCTTCAAAAATCTCGTAACATTATGATAGCCCAAGAATGTATCTACAAAGGCATCTCCGTGAACCAGTATCATGTAGACATACCAGGGTACAGCTACCACTAATAGCCAAAGAACGCCCCTCGGTATGTCAATTCTGGCAAAGGCCTCTCTCCATCCGTGCTTGAAGTAGAGATAGAAGAATGCCGTACCACCAGCTATAACTATACCAACCGGCCCCTTAGTAAGAACTGCTAAACCCATAAATATGTAAAATAAGTTCATTCTTCCAGCCACAAAAAAGTACAAAGATCCCGTAAGGAAGAACAAAAGCGTCATGTCAGTAACAGATGCTTTGCCCAACATGAAAAATTCCAACGATGTGGAGAGTATCGCCACACTCAGCAGTGCAACCTTTCTCTTTTCAGCAAGCCTAAGCGCAAGTAGATATGTAAAGATAAGCGTAAAAACTCCAAAACATGCTGAACCAAACCTTGCACTCCAACCACTAATACCAAACAGTTTAAACCCTACTAAAACGACCCAGTAAAAGAATATAGGTTTATCATACCAGTAATGATGGTATATCATAGGAGACAGATAGCTATGATACCGTATCATCTCCTTTGCGGTTTCGGCATATACAGGCTCATCTGGGTCTATGAGAGGGATACTCCCATTACCCAAAAAGAGCAAAAAAATCCCTACCCCCATTATTAACAATAAGGGCAAATCGATAGCGTTCCGCTTGTAAATCATACTTAGGAGTTTACCATACACACGCTTATTTTACAAGATGTCTAACCCTCTTTACACAGGGAAAAGGTGGGACAGTACTTGTCCCACCTTAAGGTCTTAAAAGCTTCTAAAATCCTCTCCTCTGGCGCCACACACAGGACACCTACCAGGTGCCTCGCCTACCGAGGTATACCCACACACAGGACACACATACACACTCTCTATGTCAACATCATTCCCAGACTTAACTGCCTCTTTCGCCTGTTCGTAGAGCTTTGCGTGTATTTTCTCCGCCTCTAACGCATAATGTATAGACTGCTGAGCACCTTTTTCCTCCTGCAATTTCGCAACGGCATCGTAAGCAGGGTACATCTCATCTACCTCAAAGTTTTCCCCATCAATAGCAGCCTGCAGGTTCTCCTCCGTCTCTTTTATCAAACCCAGATTTCTCGCATGGTTAGTGGCATGCACTTGTTCTGCAAAAGATATCGCTTTAAACAACCTCGCAACATTCTTAAAACCCTGCCTTTCCGCAACATCACTAAAAGCCAAGTACTTCATGTGTGCCATAGATTCACCTGCAAAGGCTTCTGATAGAGACTTAGATGTCATCTTCTTCATAGCAAAATACCTCCTTAAACTGCTAACCAGATTTTCTCTGCGCAAGTTCTCTATCTATCATAAACAATCCACCACCAAAGCCACTTGCCAGTTTAAGCCTTTCCACTACTTCGCAGGTAGAAGCCTCCTCTTCCACCTGTTCATCAATAAACCACTGCAACATACTCATCGTAGCGTAATCATTCTCCTCAGTAGCGAGTTTTAAAAGGTCATTTATCATCTCCGTGACCTTCTTCTCGTGCTCATAAGCCTCCTCAAACGCAGCAAGCGGTGACTCCCACTCCTTAGGTGGCTCATCTATAGCCTTCAACACAGGTCTACCACCCCTTTCTAAGAGGTAGTCATACAACTTCATAGCGTGGTTTACCTCTTCCTGTGCCTGCAGTTTCATCCAGTTAGCAAAGCCATGAAGATTTTGAGAAGAGTAGTAAGCAGACATGGCGAGGTACAGGTAAGCTGAATAAAGCTCCGCATTTATCTGCTTGTTGATGGCTTCTTCCACCTTTTCCTTTACTATCATACTCTCCACCCCCTACTCAAATTTCCACAATCCGTGAAGATTGCAGTAAGACCTCACACCCAAAACACTTCCAGCACCCTCAAACTCAGCAGCAGGTGCCTCACCCGGCTTCAAAAACTTTCTTGCAACTCCTTCTTCAGTTACGACTTCTATCCACTCTATATAGTGTCCCTCCTCCATAGGATGGCTCACGCTACCAACCTTTACCTTAACCTTGCTACCATCCTTCTCAACCACAGGTGTATGCTTCTCTGTACCAGTATCTCCTGTCTTTTCAACCTGCAACTTCATAGGCTGTCCACAGCACACGAGTTCTCCTACTCCTGCGTGTAGCACTTCAACAATGTTTCCACACAATTCACACTTATAAACTTGCAACCTCTCCGTCATACACAATCACCTCCGCATCAGAGTATTCCTATTTCTTTGTGCTTACTAACTACATCATCTACGAGTCTATCAAGTTTTCTGAAGTCTTCATCCTTGGGATAACCTTTCGCAACGACAGGTTCTATGATTTCAACCCTCATCGCCTTTATCATTTCTGTGATCTGTTCCACAATGCGGGTACCCCACCCATACGAACCGATGATAGAAACAAACTTCGTTTTAGGTCTCAGTGCGTTGGCAAACGCTGCAACATAGACGACCATGGGATGAGGACCTGCAAGGATGGTAGAGCTACCCACGATAAGCGTGGCAGCATCCACCATTGCCATAGCTATTTCCCCCACATCCGCAACAGCAAGGTTAAACGGTTTAACCGTAACACCTGCCTCAGTAAGCCTCGATACTACATAGCCAACCATCTCACGAACGCTCCCATGGGCAGATATGTAGGGTATAATAACCTCATTCTTCACCTCGTCGGATGTCCACTCCTTGTAAGCATCGATGATAAAAGATGGGTCATCATAAATAAGTCCATGGCTGGGTGCAATCATATCAACCTCAAGTGATTCTACCAGCTTTATGTGTTTCTTTATACTCGTTCTGAAAGGCATCATGATCTCAGCATAGTATCTTTTTGCCCCCCAGTAGATAGACGCCTTTTCCATAGAGTCATTACTAACAAACAACCGACTCGACGCCACATGTGAACCAAAGAAGTCGCAAGTAAATAGTATCTTGTCCTCCTTCAAGTAGGTAATCATAGTCTCCGGCCAATGTACCCAGGGTGTAAGGAGAAACTGCAAGGTCTTCCCTCCAAGCTGTAGTTCTTCGCCGTCACCCACGACTATAAACTTCTCGCCAGGTATAAGCAACAGGTCTTGCAAAAAACTCTTACACTTCGCATTGGTAACAACCTTAGCTTCCGGATATCTTTTCAGCAACTCTGGGATACTACCAGAGTGATCCTGCTCAGCGTGGTGGGATATAATATAGTCAAGTTCTTCCACACCAGCTTCCTTGAGATTAGACAGAAGCTCATTTGCCTTCGGAGGATCAACGGTATCCAGAAGTGCTACTTTATCACTCCCTTTCACAAGATAGGAGTTATAACTTGTGCCCTCCGGAATAGGTACTAACTCATCAAATACTCGTCTATCCCAGTCAACCACTCCAACACTGAATACACCTTCGGCAATCTTCTCAACCGGCATACCTACTCCTCCAAAACGAACTGGTCTTTACCCGCCCCACATACAGGGCACACCCAGTCATCCGGTATCTCCTCAAAAGGTGTCCCTGGCTTTATACCACCATCAGGATCACCAACCTCAGGGTCGTACACATATCCACATATTTCACATCTGTATTTTTTCATGATGTTTTTTGCCTCCTTTTTAACTTCCTCTTCGATATAGGTAGGGGCAGTCTTGGGGGACTTGCCTCTTTTTACCTCATGATAGTAAGCATATGTCATCGGTTCTCCTGCTCTGAACCACTCAGCTTCTACAACCTCTCCCACAAATATCGTGTGCGTGCCAACATCAAGCTCACTCACAACCTTTGCCTCTATGTAACCAAGTGAATGTTCAAGCAAAACTGGAGAACCTAAACCACACCGTTTATACCTAACCTCCCCAAACTTTTCTACATCTCTCCCACTTTTGAATCCAAACAGTCCCACAGTCTTCAAAGGGACATCTCTCTCAAGTATAGAAACAGCAAATACACCAGACTCTCTTATATACTCATGCGTCAAGTTTTGCTTATTTATACTTATAGCAACCTATGGTAGCTCCGATGTTACCTGAAACACAGTATTTGCAATCTGGCCGTTGAGTTTATCTCCCACACTTGAGGAAACTACATAAACCCCATAACTAAACGCATAAAAAACGCTCAAATCCATATCATCACCTCGCTCAAACTATACAAAAGTGGGCAGAAAAATCTGCCCACCTGCCAACTTACCGCTTTTTGTGGCAAAACCACCAGTCAAAACAATCGTACTCCTTAGGTCGTTTAGCCGCAGTCTCTTCATCAAGGGCCGGAGGTATAATCACTTCATCACCTATCAGCTCGTTATCTGGCCAATTTGCAGGCACTGCTACACCTTCAGTGTCAGAAATCTGCAATACCTTTACGATCCTCAATATCTCGTCCATATTTCTGCCTATCTCCTGTGGATAGTAAAGTATCACCCTTATGCGTGCATTAGGATCCACCACAAAGACGGCTCTCACCGTGTTCGTACCCTTGCCGGGGTGAATTATCCCCAATTCCGTAGCCACTCTACCAGTATCGTCTGCAATAACAGGGAACTTTATCTCAACATCAAGCGCTTCTTTGATCCACTGCACCCACTTAATATGAGAAAACACTTGGTCAATGCTGAGCCCTATCAACTCACAGCCTAACTCCTTAAACTTATCGTACCTCTTCTGAAACGCTACAAATTCAGTAGTACAAACAGGTGTAAAATCTGCTGGATGACTAAAGAGTATAAACCACTTGCCAGCAAACGCATCGGGCAGTTTCATCTTCCCGTGCGTAGTCTGAACCTCCATCTCGGGAAACCTCTCTCCTAACAACGGCATCTTTCCTTCCATTCTACTTTCCCTCCTCTCAAAATTGAAACCATTCCAATTTTGGCTTCAATCCAAGTATAACACATCTCTCCTCAAATAGCAAGGACTTTTTTGGAAACCTCTTCAAAAACCAAAAGGAAAGAGCCTACTCGTTGCCAATCCTCTTCTGTCTCTTACCCAAGCACTCCTTACATATTCCAGTAAAGTAAACCTGCACATCAGTTACTTGATGCCCATCTATCTCTTTCACATTAAGTAACCTCTCATCTACAAAGATATCGTATATCCTTCCGCACTCCAAACACCTAAAGTGTGCATGTGGCCTCTCCATGAAGTCGTATCTTGACTTACCCTCGTCTGTTATCAATTCCTTCAAAATACCATGAGAAACAAAGAAGCTCAGTACATTATAAACGGTAGTCTTGGAAAGAGAGGGGAGTTTATCCTTCAGGTCACTATATATGTCGTCAACCGTTGGGTGTGATCTGTTTCCACGCATATAGTTAAGCACAACTGCCCTACGATAAGAAGGTCTCAACCCTCTCTCAAGCATATAGAGTCTCTCCTTTTCCAGTGAATCCTTGGGTAAGATGTACCTATTCTTCTTCATAAGACCCTCCTTCGCTAACAGGTAATCAGGGGATATCAAGTCTGTTTACCAACTCTTCCGTTGGTATGCCATCCTGAGTCCATCCCCTCAATCTATAATAATTTTCTTTTAACCTATCAAATGGCTCTGGTGTCTTTCCTGCCCTTCCTCCTTCACTTGCAGCCCTCCGCATCTTCAAAGGCAACTTGTCATCTTCAGCTGTGTATCCATCTCTAATGTTTATCAACCGCTGAAGGTTAAATATTCTCTCCCCCGCCATTACAAGGGTATCTACCTCCCACTCCCAACCGGTAACTGCATTAATAAGGTTCTTCACATCGGTGAGCGTCATACCGTCAGAACCCATCATGAAGTCGCACACGGAAAGGCTATTATAAACGGCATTGGTATTCTGAGCTACAACAGCAAGCTTAGCAGCAAGCTCCAAGTCAAACCTATCTGGCTTCTCTGTTATTCCAAGCTCCGGATATGTAAGACCTGCACATATCGTATGTGGATTACCCCTCTGATGACATGCCCCTCTCGTCCCTGTGGCATAGTTTATTGCAAGGGCAAAGACTGCCCTTGGATCGTGAGCAGGATAGTCAAGCCCTTTAACTTCCACCACCCTATCCAGAGCCTCCTTACCTATCCTCTCAGCCGCTGCCCTTACACCGTCCTTAAACAACTCTCCAACCTTGCCCTCCGCAAGTGCTATCTCACGCACAAGTCTCAGCATAACCTCACTGTCTCCCCAATTCACTTCCACACCTATGTCGCTCTTCTTTACTATTCCCTGTTCGTAAAGGTCCATCAAAAACCCTATCGCTGCACCCACAGATATAGTATCCACCCCATACCTGTTCAGCATCTCACCAGCATACGCAACAGCCGTCAAGTCGTCTATCAGCAAATTGCTACCCAACATAGCCACCGTCTCGTATTCCGGTCCCACAGTTTCAATGTTGTAAGGCTCAGGGATCCTAACCTTTCGATGACACCCTACAGGACAGTTCGCACACGGGAGAGGTTTTGCTTGGAGAAACTCCGTGTAGAATGGTGCACCCAGCTTTCTTGCACCTTCCTTCCATGTATCAACATCCCAGTACTTCATCGGAAGGTCACCTATCTCCTCAACATAAAGCACGCCATTGACGGTTCCATTCTTTCGTGTTGCAGCCTTGCCCTTTACAATCCTTTTCGCAACATCTCTCACAAGCTCCCTCAGTGTATCCGGGTCGTAAACAGTCGGGTTTTTGCTACCTGCCACCACAACTGCCTTCAAATTCTTGCTACCCATAACAGCTCCTGCACCACCACGACCACAGAAGCTGTGACCATCTACCACAATGTTTGCCATTCGAACAAGCCTCTCACCAGACTGACCTATCGCAACGACTCCCACTCTACCCTTATACTTACCCTTAAGCAAATGAGCCGTGTCATACGCATCCTTACCCCACAGCCATCCTGCATCCTCTATCCTAACATCACCATCGCTCACAACTACACACACAGGCTTATCCGCCTTACCCTCAATCACTATGGCATCAAAACCAGTCTTCTTAAGGACTACACCAAAGTCAGCAGCACCCGCAGTATCAAGGTGCGTGTTAGTAAGTGGAGATCTCGTTACGACACTCCACTTACCACTACCAGGAATATTGTATGACTGGAACGGACCAACAGCATAGATTATCTTGTTTTCAGGAGAGAATGGATCCAGTTTTGGAGGTGTTTCATCTATCATGACCTTCGTTCCGTATCCTGCCCCTCCCACAAACCTCATCCATACATCGTCGTCCACATACTCTTCAGTCACAGAGGCACTCGTAAGGTCTATTCTGATCACCCTGTTCCAGTAGCCTAATGCCATTCTCACCACCTCTCTTAGACTATTTTACCACACAAATCCAAAACTCAAAATCAATACCACCCTTCAAAACTCGTATACTACCCCACTGCCCATATCCTTCCACTTCCCGCCAAAAGCCACCTTGAGCTCATGCTGTGCCCTCCTGCCAGTACAATGTCCAGCAGATATCATAGATATGTCAAACCCCTTTAGAGAACCAACCGTCTTTGTTATCCTATCATCGGAAGCCTCTATGAGGTGAAAACCACCCATAATCCCAGCTATCTTATCAACACCAGCAAGTTTTACAGACTGTTTTACGATGTTCACTATACCTGCATGACTGCAACCAGTAAGAATCACAATCCCTTTACCTTTTACACCTGCAACCAAAGATATGTCATCTAACATCTTATCTTCCACTATCCTGCCATTCGATATACTCTTAAGCTCTATACCAACATCTTCAAAATCCGTCTGCCTCTCTACTTCACCAGTGGTCATCAAACCATTCATCAGCTCCAACGGATCAGATGTCAGAAAAAGCCTCCCCCCAGCCGACTCCACACGCTCCCTCGCATCCAAAAGATCCATACCTACATGTCTAAGAAAAGGACGTGTAACGAAATTCAATCTAAATATTGATGGATGTGCTATTATGGGTAATTCCTTCTTACCTATTACTTCCACTATCTTCACCAAACCACGCGTATGGTCGTAGTGGCAATGACTCAACACAATCGCATCTATACTTTCAGGTTCAACGCCAAGTTTTTGCATATTTGAGATAAGTGCATCAGGTGATTGTCCAACATCAAATAGCACTCTCATGGTAGTGCTTTCATTCTTTGCCTCAAGGTAAAAGCTTATGCCGTGTGCAGCCAGAAGATTGCTCTCATACGGCACCGTATCCTCTATAAGCACAATCACCTTCAAAGAGTTCAAACCATCTAACAAAATCCTCACCCCCCAAATATTTTTTACTATTATACAACCAACGAAGTGATAGACAAAACACAAAATTGGGTGTAAAATCCTACGCAGGATTTCACAAGTCAAGGAGGGATGTCTATATGGGTGAAAAGATCGTAGTAATAGGAGGAGTTGCAGCAGGACCCGCTGCTGCATCAAAGGCAAAGAGAGTAAACCCCAAAGCGGAGGTAAGCATATTCACCGATGAAGGAGACATCTCTTACGGGGGATGCGGCCTACCATATTTCATAGGTAAAGTGATAAAAGAGAGGCAAACTCTGATAGCAAGGACACCAGAAGCATTCAAAAAAAGCGGCGTGGAAATTCATCTGAATAGCCGTGTCGAAGAAATTGATGTACAAAGACGAGAGATAAAAGTAAACGGCAAAAAGATCCCATTTGACAAAGCGATCATCGCCACCGGTGCAAGTGCTATAGTACCACCTTTTGAAGGCCTAAACAACAATGGGATATTCACCCTCAGGACACTAAAAGATGGTGAGAAAATACTAAAATACTTGCGGGAAAAATCTCCTCGAAATGCCGTCGTAGTGGGAGCCGGATACATCGGTATGGAGATGGCAGAAGCATTGAAGGAGTGGGATGTAAAGGTTACCGTAGTGGAACTCATGCCTCAGATATTGATAAACATGGACAAAGACATGGCAGAGATCGTAGAAAAGGAGATAAAAGAAAGTGGGATAGATGTGCTTACATCAACAAAGGTCATGGGTTTTGAGGGAGATGGAAACATCAAACAGGTTGTAACCGACAAAGGAAAGATAGAGACTGACTTTGTGCTGTTGTCCATAGGTGTTAAACCCAATTCTGAGCTTGCAAGAGAAGCAGGGATAAAACTCGGCCCAAAAGGTTCAATAGATGTAAACAGGCAGATGGAGACATCAGCAGAAGGGATATACGCTGCCGGTGACTGTGCAGACGCATACCACATAGTAACAGGGGAAAAGACCTACATACCGCTGGGGACAACTGCGAACAAGCAGGGCAGAATAGCCGGAAACAACGCAGCAGGAGGAAAATACACGGCATTTCCCGGAGTAGTAGGCACTGCTATTGCAAAGGTGTTAGAACTTGAGATTGCAAGAACGGGGTTAAGCACCGTGGAGGCAGAAAGAGCTGGCTTCAAGGTAAAAAGCAGCTACATAAAGGCTCACACAACTGCTCACTACTATCCGGGTGGGAAAGATGTCCATGTAAAGCTCATAGCAGAAGAGGGAACTGGGAGGCTGATAGGCGCCCAAATCGTAGGAGGCAAAGGAAGTGGATTGAGAATAGATGCCCTATCAATGGCAGTAACTAATGGCATGCGGATATGGGATTTCGCTTACTCTGATTTTGCATACGCACCCCCATTCTCACCGGTATGGGACCCTGTGCTTATAGCAGCACAAAACCTTCTAAAGTCATTCTAAATGGGGGGACTAAAGTCTCCCCATTTACCCAAACAGCAAATATGCCACTACACCTACAAACAGTAAAGCGTAGTTGTATAAGTGAAATCTCACCAAAAACCTCCTTGAGTCCTCAAACTGTTCCTTATACAGTCTATAAGATATAAGGCTTGCAAGAGAGGCGATTAGCGTACCAAAACCACCTACGCTCACACCCCATAAGAGTGGTTTCCAGTTCAAAGCGAAATCTGACAGAAAAAGTGTCGCTGGAACATTGCTTATCACTTGACTCAAACCAGAGGCGTAGAAGAAAATCTCCTTAGAGGTGTGAAGCACAATTGGTATCATCTCCCTAAGATTATCAGTAAAGCCAAAGAACACACCAAAAGTTGCAAGGAGGAAATAGTCTATCTTCAGGCTCTCTTTGTCAAACAGGATAACATACACTACGATACCAACCCCCACCCATAACGGCAAAAATCTTAACACGGACAAGACAAACACAACAAAGAAGCCAAGGTACAGGATAGCTTCTTTCTTGTACTTTGCCACAACTGGCAGTTTGGTAGTATTCGCATCATGTTTACCAAAGTACGACAGCAGTATTATCACGCCAAAAGTGGTAGCTACAAAAGGCCATATTTCACCAACAAACTCAAGGGGATAAACATTATAGTGATAGTATATGAATATGTTTTGAGGATTACCAAATGGGCTGAGTGCCGAAGCACTATTAGCCGTTAGAACTTCGAGTATTATCAACCTGTCAACATCCCTTATGTTCAACGCCAAAGTAAGAGGGACTACGGTCAGCAAAGCTACATCGTTGGTAACAAAGATCGAAAGCAGAGCAGTCAACACTACAAGTTTCTGTGGGATAAATCTTCCTCTTTCAAAACGAGACGCAACATACCTCACAAAACCCTTTTTGTTAAGCCCTTTCAGTATCACGAGGAAGACGAATAGCGTATATATAACGGTAAAGTCATCAAAAGAATAGTTCGGCAACCGCCTCAAGTAAAGAGATGTGAGGAGCAATCCCCCAAATGCAAACGAAAAGAGCCATTCCCCTATAAATCTCCTTATTACCTCTGTGGTGGTATCTCTTATCTCCTGCATAACAGGGTAGTCGGGAACGATGTGTTCTCCGTCATAGTGCACTTTCAGGTGGGCAACTATCTTGCCCTCATAAACCAGAGGGATAGCAAAATTTCTTTCGGGTTCCCTGTACTCTGCTACTTCAGCCAGTTCCAGCCCGTTAACGATAGTCTTAACTTTCTTCCTAACGGCGCTGAGGGAAACACTAACCTTAAAGGAAACATCGTGGTAACCTTTGGGAAGCAAACTTCCAGTAGAAGGTGAAAACTCAAGTATTCCAACTACGGCATATCTATAAAGCAGTGCCGCCTTTATGATAACCTCTCCACCGGGGGTCCTTGAAACCCAAACTTTGCCAGCCTTCAAATAGTTTCTCGTATTCCTCGCCGTAGAGACTGCCTTAGGACCATTTCTCAAAATTATGTCGCATTTTTCATGCTCCGAGAGGGTCTTATACTCCTCAGCAGCAGATATCTGCTCAAAATTAGACAGGATAGGTGGTTCAAACTTCAAAGAGTTTCATCTCCTGCATAATAAGATAATCCGGTAACACATGGACGCCATCATAATAAATATTTAAGTGGGACACCATGAGCGTTTTAAACGCTATCGGAACAGCAAAACTCATCTCTCTTTCCCTGTACTCAACGGCTTCAACAACTCTTAGCCCTCCTGATAGCAGCTTCACGCTCTCACTTAGCATATCCTCCGTAGCGACGAGCTCAGGGATACGGGGGTAAAACCCACAGGGTAGAGGCCTGCCATCTACAGGTGAGAGTTCAATAATTCCAACAGGAAATTCTCTATAAATAACTGCCACCTTTGCCTCCACGCCGCCTACAGGTGATCTTCTTATCCACCATTTGGAAACGCTAAGAAGACCCCCTACTGCCCGTGCAGAAGACAAAGCACGAGACACATTTCCCAGCACAACCTCTTCATTCACATCAGCCTGAAAATCTGGAAAAGTCAGGACTTCGGGCAAGAAGTCAGCCATCTACAACCCCTTTAGACTCTCATCTATGCTGCCATCGGGCAGCATGTAATCAGGATGGTACTTTCCCTCCTCTTCCATCTGATAACGCACGCAATTGTTCCAGTCCCCCATACAGTACATCTCAATCCACTTCCTATCCAGTCTCCCCATCTCATAATACCTTCGCATAGGACAAACGGGATACCACTTACACTGTTTTGCCATAAACTCTCACCCATAGAGATTATACCACCTACAAGGTAGCTTAGAAAACAACAAAATAGTCCCACAGGTAGAATCTACCACAACTTCTACACCAACTCCGCTTCTGCTCCACTTACAACTGGAAATATTACAATAAGTAATTACAGAGTTTCTTGTCCATTTGCTATGATATAATATAAAATATAGTGAATATTAGCAAAGAAAGGGAGTGATATAGTGAAAAGTGTACTCCTGTACGGAGACGATGTACATCAGTTCTACTTGCTTGGTTGGGAAGAGGTCGAAGAAGAGGGGATAGTTCAGACAAACCAGTATCTAATAATAGACAAAGGGGAAGGTGTCTTGCTGGATCCGGGCGGTGCGCATGTATTCCCAAGGGTGCTCGCTAATGTAGCAGAAATAATAGACCTAAAGCGGATAAAGATCCTATTTTTCACCCACCAGGACCCAGATGTCACATCGGGTATTACCATGTGGTTGAAGATTGCAGAAAATGCGAAACTCCACATCTCAGAACTATGGATTAGATTTCTCCCACACTTCGGTATCTACGACAGAAACAGAGTCATAGGCATACCAGACAGGGGCATGACTATAACTCTGAAGAGTGGCACAAAATTAGAGGTACTCCCAGCCCACTACCTGCACTCGACAGGAAACCACATCGTATATGACCCAAAGGCCAAAATCCTGTTCAGCGGTGATATAGGGGTATCCCTATTCCCAAGAAGCGAAAGAAAACAAGTCGTGGAGGAAAACTTTCCAAAGCATGTTAAACTCATGGAGCTGTTCCACAAGCGCTACATGACATCGAATATTGCGTGCAAGAAGTGGGTAAGCATGGTAGAAAAGTACGAAATAGACTACATCGCACCACAACACGGTGCCGTAATGAAAGGCACGGTAGCAAAAGAATTTCTCGAGTGGTTCAAAAACCTGAGGTGCGGTGTAGACCTCATAAACGAAATCTACGGGAGATGATACAGATGGGCAAACTCGACATGGACATGTTCAGAAAAGTGAGCTCTGGTTTCTTTGCAGAGCAGCTTCTAACCTCATTCATGTCCCAGCTTGACGATGTCCTTCTATCACGCATAAGAGACATCCAAAACAGAGTTGAGAAAACCACCGTAGAATTCGAAGAACTCAGCAAAGCCTTGAACAAAGTCGTCAACTCGTTTACAGAGAAATCAGATAAACTCGTAGAAGATGTAAAAGAAGCAGAAAACCTAAATAACGAAATAAACAACGACCTCGGGAAAATGGGCTTAAGTCTCAGCACAATAGCCGACGACTTCAAAGAAACCGTTGACAAGACATCAAATACACTAAATCAGTTCTCTGAAATCATAAGGTTAGTAAGTAGTATAGAAAAGATATCGAGGCAGACAAAACTACTGGCACTTAACGCATCAATAGAAGCAGCACGAGCAGGGGAACACGGGAGGGGATTTTCCGTGGTTGCAACAGAGATTCAAAAACTTTCTGCCGAGACAAAGGCAGTAACTGACGAGATATCCGAAAAGGTAAACACCATAGCAGAGTCAGTAAAGGTTGCCATGGAAGGTATAAAAAGGACTGTTGACATATTTTCCTCCATACAGAACTCGCTCGATAAGACTGTAAAGTATATGGAAAGTAACAGGTCCTTTCTCTCAGAGATCCACACTACATTTGAGGAATCCAGCACAGAAATTGAGAAAGAGGCAAAACTAATAGAAGAAACTACAAAGATACTGACTAAAATATCAACAGAGTTTAAGACCATATCCACCGTCGTCAGTTCCATTATAAAGGCGCAAAATGCACTTAACGAAATGACTCTGTAGTAAAGGGGCTGATACCCATCAGCAAAAAAAGAAACCTATCCGAAAAGGTAAGAAAAGCACTTGAAACCAAAGGAGTAACAACCACCATATATCGCACAGAAGAGGGCATACACACGGCAGAGCAAGCAGCAGCAGCCGCAGGGACAACCGTAGAGAAGATCGTAAAATCGCTCCTACTCATAGATGAAGATGGGCTCGTTTTGTTGCTCGTATCTGGCGCAAACAGGGTAGACATAAAGAAGGTCAGAAAGTTTACGGGTAGAGAAAACCTCCGTATGGCATCTGCAAAAGAGGTCAAAAAGCTAACAGGCTTTGCCGTAGGCGGTGTGCCACCCATCGGATTTGATACTCAACCACCAACAATTATAGATGCAGACCTTCTCAACTACGACATCGTGTATGCAGACGGCGGAAACCCATTCACTCTATTCCCTATATCCCCAGCCAAACTGAAAGAGATAACAGAGGCACAAGTCTGCAGTCTCAAATCTGAAAACTAAGGGTAAGGGCATCCCCCCACCCTTAATCATAACAACAGTAATCAAACAACTCCTTCACCTTTATCTCAAAAGAGGAATTTTCAAGGAAATTACATCTTTATACTACTCTAACTGCCCATTTATAAAGTCACTTAACCTCTGTGGTTCATCTGTTCCAATCATATACCTCTTTCCATTCCTCATAACTATCTCTACCACATGAGAACCTGAAACTCTGTATAACCATCCATGCGGCACAAGTCTAACTCCCCACCCATAATACCAAGGGGCTCCAACAACCTTACTCGACACAACATCTCTAATCGAAAAACTTCTGTGGATCACATGTCCTATCCAAATGTGTAAGTGCTCTCTATCACATACAACAGTCATAGTTGAAAATAAGGCACAGCATATCCCCAACACACCAAGGACAACAGACACCATAACAGTAGTGGTAAAGCTGTGAGAAGTCGTCAAAGTGATAAAAATGATAAAAGCCATCATAATCCCAATTACCAAACATTATAAACCAACCAACCTGTGTATAAACATATCCAACACCACCGCTCTGCTTCACAGAATTACTCATAATACCTGAAACCCTCGCCTCCAGCAAAGACATCTTTTGCACACTCACTCAATTAAATATAAGCAAGAAAAGACAAAAAGTCAAACTCTTTCTGAAGGACGCTCACCTACGCTATCCAAGAGAGAAAATGCAACAAAATTCAATTGTATCATGCCCTCTGTTGCCACATACCAAATGCAGTTAAGTTTCACAGGTACGGGTTCTGTGCACTTGACTTTTAGCAATCTTCCACTATAATAACATGACAAGTGGTTAAATCCTGCGAAAGGAGGAGTAAAGTATGGGAAAAGGTTGGGCAGTCCTTCTGGGTTTTGGGGTACCTTGGTTTATGTATGTCGTGGTGTCACCCTTCTTCAACTACTTTGATGTAAAAACAGCAAGCCCTCTAATTATGGGCATGCCGCCTTTGATGTTCTGGGACACTCTCTGGATAATCCTAACGCCTTTGTTTTTGCTACTTGCCTACAACATTGAAAAGAGGAGGTGGAGTTAGTGTCTAATACGGCAATATCTTTAACCATAATATTTTCGTGGATAGTGCTAACACTACTCATAGGTGTGCTGGCAGGAATAAGAAAGAAGTTCAGCCTTGAGGGTTACTTGGTATCTGGTAGGTCACTGGGACTCGTGTTTTTGTATGTGCTACTGGCAGGTGAAATATACAGTGCATATGCATTTCTTGGGATAGCGGGTTGGGCTTACTCCTTTGGCATGCCAATCATGTACGCCTTCGCATACGGCACGATAGCGTACGCGTTTGGATACTTCTTCGCAGAGTACATATGGAGGGCTGGTAAGAAGTTCAACTTCGTGACACAAGCAGACTACTTTAAGCAAAGATATAACAGTAAAGGTTTGGCAGTCCTCGTCGCACTGATAGGCATAGTATTTAATGTCCCTTACCTACAATTGCAGCTACAGGGGCTTGGGTACATACTTAATGCCACATCTCTTGGCAGCATATCCGTTGACATGGGTATCGTAATAGGTATGATCATAATGCTTGCATACGTGTACACCAGTGGGTTAAGGGGCATCGCTTGGACGAACTTCATGCAGTCCATAATGATGTTTATAATTGCGTGGGTAATTCTATTCTCAATACCGTTCATCAAATTTGGTGGTATATCTGAGATGATGAAACACCTGGCACAGGTAAAGCCGCATCACCTCGTGCTATCAGGTAAGTTAGGGATACCTTGGTATGTGTCCACTATGGTGCTTAGTGGACTTGGATTCTTTATGTATCCACAGATGTGGCCTTCTATATACAGCTCCAAAAATCTGCGCACAGTAAAAAAGACCTATGTATTCTTACCGTTGTTTTCCATATTCCTGCTACCTATATTCCTCGCAGGCATCTCTGTTGCTGCAGCAGGTATACATCTGCACAAGGCAGATGAGGCAGTCCTTGCAGCAGTGGGAATGGCATATCCCAAGTGGGTACTTGGGATAGTGGGTGCAGCAGGATTTGCAGCAGCCGCATCTACGGCAAGTGCTATAATCCTCACGCTTGCCGGCCTGCTTTCAAAGAACCTTTACGGCATGTTTAAAGAAAACGCATCTGATAAGGAGCTCGTGCTGGTAAGTAGAATTTCCGTTTTGATATTTGGACTCGTAGCAATGTTCCTTGCGCTCTTCGCAGGTGGAAGGCTTGTTGCACTACTGCTTCTTGCGTACTCTGGCATCACACAGATGTTCCCCGGTGCATTCATGGGACTGTTCTTCAAGAAATTCAATAAAACAGCCGTTACAACAGGCTTAATTGCAGGTCTAATTACCATAATCTACCTCAAGTTCTTTGGTCCCGGAAATCTTTTGGGGATACACTTTGGTCTGTGGGGCCTGTTAGTAAATGTCGTAATAACATTTGCCATCTCAGCAGTATCCAAGGAGGACGAGAACTTCAAAGCATTTAAAGAGGCTTTACAGTCTGTAAAGGTATAAGCAAATTAGGGGGGAGCTACCCCCCTAATTTTATCTTGCTAATCCTTCTCTTTCCCACCTTTAACACAAACTCTGCAGGTGGTCTCACCTTCTCAGCAATATCAGAAACCTTTCTACCATCTACGGCTATACCCCCTTGGGATATAAGCCTTCTCGCCTCACTTTTACTCCCAGCAAAACCCACTTTAACGACAAGATCGACTATTGAGACTTCCTCATCACTTTGAACCTCAAAGACGGGTATATCATCGGGTATCTCTTTCTTTCTAAACATTTTATTAAATCTATCTTCCGCATCCTTTGCAGCCTCAAGGGAGTAGAAAAAGGTAACTATCTCTCTTGCAAGCCTTGCCTTCACATCCCTTGGGTTCAACCTACCCTGCTTCATGTCGTTTGACATGCGTTTTATCTCAGCCTCAGGAACATCTGTCAGGAGAATAAAATACTTTTCTATAAGCTCATCTGGTATAGACATGAGCTTTCCAAACATCTCAAACGGAGGTTCATTTACACCAACATAGTTGTTCAAGCTCTTGCTCATCTTTTGCACACCATCTAAACCCTCTATTATAGGTACGGTAAGTATCACCTGCGGTTCCTGTCCATAACTCCTCTGAATGTCTCTTCCAACAAGCAGGTTAAACTTCTGGTCTGTCCCACCAAGCTCAACATCTGCGTGTAGTGCCACAGAGTCATACGCCTGCATCAGTGGATACATGAGTTCATGCACCCCTATAGGCCTACCCTGTTTGAATCTGTTCGAAAAGTCATCTCTCTCCAATAATCTTGCTACCGTATACTTTGCCATGAGCTTCAAGACATCTTCAAAGTCCATTTTGAGAAACCACTCGCTGTTAAACCTGACCTCTGTCTTCTCTGGATCTAAGATCTTGGAAAACTGCTCTTTGTATGTCTTCGCATTTTCCAATATCTCTTCTCGAGAGAGCGCCTTTCTTGTCTCGGACTTCCCGGTAGGATCACCAACCAAACCGGTAAAGTCCCCTATAAGAAAGACAACCCTATGTCCCAGCAACTGAAACTGTCTCATCTTTCTGAGTAGTACCGTGTGGCCAAGGTGTATATCCGGAGCCGTAGGGTCAAATCCAGCCTTAACCAATAAGGGCCTACCTTCCTCTCTCGCCTTTTTAAGCTTAGACACCAGTTCGTCTTCAGAGACTAAGTCCACTGCTCCCCTTTTGATAAGAGCAATTTCTTCCTCAATAGAAACCATCTCTATTCCCCCTTCTTTTCTTCTGTCTCTCTATCCACTTTAGAAACGGATAACCCAAGGCATACACAACTACCCCCTCACCCAATCCTATATAAGCCGCAGTGAGGAAGTAGGGCATATTGAACAACCAATGCAAGTAAACAGCAACACCAAACATGTTAACCACTACAGGTGGGAGCGGAGCGAGGTAATCCTTTGGCATCTTGGAAGTTAGATACCCCGCAAGTAGAGTTAAGAGACTCCCACCAACCACATCGTACACACCAAGACCACCAAAATAGTTTGCCAGTAGGCAACCAAGAAACAAACCCCACACAGTATAAGGATACAAAAATGGCAAAACCGTCAGGGCTTCAGATACTCTAAATTGCACAGGGCCATAACTGATGGGAGCAAAGGCAACAGTCAACCCAGCATACACCGCTGCAACCACTCCACCGTAAATCCACTTCTTCATTTTTTCCTCCTATGGTATAATATAAAAACCATGAAAAAAGAGCAAAAAGAAAAGAAGAGAAAAGAAAAGAGATATCCCCGCTGGCTCGTACTATTGCTGGTGTTTATTATAGTTGCCTTCTCCTCAGCGACTGCACTCACGCTTTACCTTTCATCCTTCCTGAAAGACTTGCCAAATGTAACCATATTAAGAAACTACAAACCAAGCCTCACCACATATGTCTACGACATAAATCATAAACCAATAACTGCACTTTTTCAAGAGAATAGAATATGGAAAAACATAGAAGACATCCCACCTATCGTCAGGAAAGCCGTAATAGCCATAGAAGACAAACGATTCTACGAGCATCACGGAATTGACCTTTACAGGATATTTGGCGCCCTGATAGCAGACATAAGACACAAAAAAGCAGTCCAAGGTGGAAGTACTATAACGCAACAGCTGGCAAAAAATGTCTTTCTAAGCTCACAAAAAACGGTTAGAAGGAAGATACGAGAAGCACTCCTCGCAATGAAGATAGAACACATGTACACGAAACAGCAGATCCTTGAGATGTACCTGAACACCATATACCTCGGCAGTGGTGTCTATGGCATAGCAACTGCTGCAAAATACTTTTTCGGAAAAGATGTAAGTCAATTAGACCTCGCAGAAGCAAGCATGCTTGCAGGTCTGATACGGGCACCCGAATACTACTCTCCGTATTACCACCCTAAAAGGGCGAAGAGACGCCAAAAGCTGGTATTAGACGAGATGGTGAAAGCCGGATACATCACCAAAGAAATGGCAAAAAAGGCTTACGAAGAACCGTTAAAGCTACTTTCACCCAAGCTGGCAAGGGAGAATAAAGCACCCTACTTCGTAAGCTACATACTGAAAAAACTCATCAAAAAATACGGGGCTACAAAAGTTTTCAGAGGTGGATGGAAGATATATACCACACTAAACCTGAAGTATCAAAAATATGCCCAGGAAGCAATGGCTAAGTCAAAATTCCAAGGTGCCATAGTTTCCATAAACCCAAACAACGGATACATAGTTGCAATGGTAGGAGGAAAGGACTTCTCAAAGAGTCAGTTCAACAGGGCAACGCAGGCGTTTAGGCAACCGGGGTCAGCGTTTAAGCCGTTCATATACACAACAGCAATAATGAAAGGCTACACTGAGAGTTCCCTCATCGAAGACGAACCAATAAAATTCCCCAACGGATGGGAACCTCACAACTACACGAAAAAATACCACGGGCTGGTCACACTAAGGGCAGCACTGGCACACTCCTACAATGTAGCAACCGTAAGGCTGTTAGACCAAATAGGTATAAAAGATGTCATAAAGGTAGCACACGAAATGGGTATCACGAGTAAGCTAAACGAAGACCTCTCACTTGCACTTGGAACCAGCGGTGTAACACCATTAGAAATGGCATCTGCATACGGAACATTCGCAACAGAGGGAATCCACTATAAACCATTAGCCATACTGAAGATAGTTGATTCAAATGGTAACATCGTAGAGGAAAACCATCCAGAAGGTAAGAGGGTACTGAGCAAAAAAGTTGCATACATAATGATAGACATGCTAAGACATGTAGTAAGAGAAGGCACCGGTAGGCGTGCGTACTTTGGTGTTCCAATAGCTGGAAAAACAGGCACAACTGATAACTACACAGATGCATGGTTTGTCGGGTTTACACCCAATCTCGTCACAGCCGTATACATAGGCAAAGACGACCACAAATCCCTCGGCGAACACATGGCAGGTGGCGTAGTTGCTGCACCGATATGGAAGACATTCATGGAGAAAGCTGTTGGGAAAAACAGCCCCGACTTCGATGTACCCGAAGGGATAAAACTCGTATCGGTATGTAGCATATCCGGAATGCTACCCACACCCTACTGTCCATCAACAACAGTGGAGGCATTCATATCTGGAACAGAACCCACCGAGTACTGCACCATACACGGAAAGTTCGAAGAAACAGCACCCCCTCAGACAAAGAAAGTAATTACTCCGCAGAAGAAAGAGGCCAAGAAGAAAAAGAAGTCTCCTCTGCCTAAGAAAAAGAAACTGACCAAGAAAGAGATGAAAGAGATCCAGAAGAAGTTCGAAGAGCTACTGAAAAAGTATCACATCAAACATTGATGTGGAGCTTCTTTTCCCAGCATAAAACCATTTTAAACCCTTCAAGTTAAAGTATCAAGGCAAATACAGAGGTAAATGGTATTTTCCACTACTCTGCCAATTGAACATTTTTTTGCGTAAGTGGTATAATATTTTTGCCACAAAATCACGAGGGAGGTTTTGTATATGTATGAAATCCTTGCAACTCAAATGTTAGCACCAAAGATATTTGAGTTCGAAGTAAAAGCCCCAAATGTAGCAAGAAAGGCAAAAGCAGGACAATTCCTCATCGTAAGGCTGCACGAAAGAGGAGAGAGAATACCTCTAACCATCGCAGACTACAACAGGGATAAGGGCAGTATAACGATAGTGTTTCAGGTAGTTGGAAAGACCACAGACGAACTGTCAACATTCAAAGAAGGAGACAAGCTTGCAGATGTTGTTGGTCCACTTGGAAACCCATCAGAACTCGAAAGCGGCAAAAGAGTGGTACTCGTTGGGGGTGGTGTCGGTATAGCACCCATATACCCCATAGCAAGGAGTCTTAAAGAGATGAAAAACGAAGTCATCTCCATTATCGGTTCGAGGTCTGCAAACCTCCTGTTCTGGGAAGATAGGATGGCAGATGTCAGCGACAGACTAATAGTATGTACAGATGACGGAACAAAAGGCAGAAAAGGATTTGTAACAAATGCATTAGAGGACCTCATAAATGAAGGAAAAAGGATAGACAAAGTGTGGGCTATTGGCCCTATGATAATGATGAAATTCGTGACCTCGGTCACAAAAAAGTATAATGTACCTACAATAGTCTCGTTAAACACCATCATGGTAGATGGAACTGGTATGTGTGGGGCGTGTAGGTGCACGATAGACGGAAAGATAAAGTTTGCGTGTGCTGATGGCCCCGAGTTTGATGCCTTCAAGGTGGACTTTGACGAACTTTTGAAAAGGGCTATTAGGTTCAAAGAGGAAGAAAAAATCGCTTACGAAAGGTACTTAAAGCAGGGAAGGGGTGTATAGCAGATGGGAAACATGCCTAAAATCATAAAGAAGAGCGTACCTATGGCAGAGCAAGAGCCTGAGGAAAGAATACACAATTTCAATGAAGTACCGTTAGGTTACACTCCTGAGGAAGCCATTGCAGAAGCAACGAGATGCCTACAATGTGTAAATCCAACTTGTATAAAGGGCTGCCCAGTTCACATAAGGATTCCGGACTTCATTCAAGCAATAAAGGACGGAGACTTTGCAAAGTCCATAGCCATAATAAAAGAGGATTCCAGTTTACCTGCTGTATGTGGTAGAGTCTGTCCACAAGAGGAGCAGTGCCAGGAGAAGTGCATAATGGGTAAGATTGGAGACCCCATATCCATAGGAAAGCTTGAAAGGTTTGTTGCCGATTGGGAGGCATCTCAGGGCATAGAGGTAACACCAGTAAAGGAAAAGAGGGAAGGCAAAGTAGCAATCATAGGAGCAGGTCCTGCAGGCTTGACCGCTGCAGGAGAGCTCGCAAAGTACGGATACGAGGTAGTCATATTCGAAGCACTGCACGACACTGGAGGCGTGCTAAGGTACGGAATACCAGAGTTCAGGCTCCCAAAGTCCATAATAGACAGAGAAGTGGAATACATAAAAAGACTCGGTGTGAGGATCGAACTGGATACAGTCATAGGTAGGACTCTATCAATAGACGACTTATGGGCAGACGGATTTGATGCCATCTTCATAGGCACAGGGGCAGGGCTACCAAGATTTATGGGTATCCCGGGAGAGAACTTGAATCAAGTGTACTCTGCAAACGAGTTTCTGACACGAGTAAACCTGATGAAGGCATACCTGTTCCCAGAATACGACACTCCCATAAAAATAGGTAGAAGGGTCGGTATAGTTGGTGGTGGAAATGTGGCAATGGACGCTGCAAGAACCGCTGTCAGACTCGGCGCCGAAAAGGTGTATGTCATATACAGAAGGACAGAAAAGGAGATGCCAGCAAGGATAGAAGAGATAGCACATGCAAAGGAAGAGGGTATCGTATTCCACTTTCTCTCAAATCCTGTAGAAATCCTCGGAGATGACGACGGTAATGTAATCGGTATGCGTTGCATAAGGATGCAACTGGGAGAACCCGACGAAAGTGGCAGAAGGAGACCCATACCAATAGAAGGCTCGGAGTTCACCATAGAGTTAGAAACCGTCGTTATGTCCATAGGGACAGGCCCAAATCCTATACTGCTGAAGGCATTCCCGGGACTAAAACTGACCAAAAGGGGATACATAGAAGCAGACCCAGAAACTGGTGCTACATCTATAGAGGGCGTTTACGCTGGTGGAGACATAGTCACCGGTTCAGCTACAGTAATTCTTGCAATGGGTGCAGGTAAAAAATCAGCGAAGGCAATACACGAATACATAAGCTCAAAAAAGAAGTAAGCGGGAGGACTTCCTCCCGCTTGTATCCTTAACGCTTGGAGTATTGGAAAGCTGCTCTTGCCTTGCGGAGACCGTACTTTTTCCTTTCCTTCACTCGTGCATCTTGCGTAAGGAAACCGTTCTTCTTCAGAATAGGTTTCAGATTCTCGTCAGATTGCAAAAGTGCCCTTGCTATACCCAAACGGGCAGCACCTGCCTGCCCAGTAACGCCTCCGCCCTTTGCATTTATCCTGACCTCAAACGAAGAGAGCCTCCCTGTAACTTCAAGTGGTTCAAGCACTATCTTCTGCCAAACCTTCCGAGGAAGGTACTCCTCAAGGGGTTTACCGTTTATGAAGACTTTGCCCTTTTGTTCCCCATCCACCAGCCAAACTCTTGCTACAGAACTTTTCCTTCTCCCAGTACCGTAAAACCTCATGCCAACCATCTATTTACCCCCTTACAGCTCCAGTATCTCAGGTTTCTGAGCCTCATGAGGGTGTTCACTACCCCTATAGACCTTCAGCTTACGGAACATCTTCCTGCCAAGCTTGGTTTTAGGTAGCATCCCCCATACAGCTCTTTCTATTATCCTTTCAGGATGAGTAACAAGCAGTCTTTTGTAAGAAAACTTCTTTAAACCACCCGGATAACCAGAGTGGTGGTATATCACCTTATTTTCAGCCTTTTTGCCAGTGAGCTTCACCTTCTCCGCATTTATAACCACGATGAAGTCACCAGTATCAACATGTGGCGTGTAGTTAGCCTTGTGTTTACCCTGCAACATAACGGCTATTCGGGACGCCATCCTTCCCAATGGATACTTAGAAGCGTCCACAACATACCACTTTCTCTCAACTTCGTTGCGTTTTGCCATGTAACTACTCTGTCCTTTCATATCCCTTCCACTCCTTAGCCTATTTTAATGCGCATGTGCCATTGTAATATAAAGACTTTCATATGTCAAGTACTAATTGCCACATCATGGCATCTATCTACCTCACACACAGTATTTGACAAATTCCAAAAGGTATATTAAAATAATAATGGAGGTGTTGCTCTTGCAAGCAAAGAGGGGATTTACGCTGGTTGAGTTATTGGTAGTCATAGCAGTTATAGGTGTAATAGCAGCTATGCTTCTACCAAATGCATTCAAGAGCGTAGAGAAGGCAAAAGTAGCAAAACTTGAATCCGACATGGCAACACTAAAGACAGCAGCACTCATATACTACTCCGACACTGGAAGATTCCCCCCAGACAAGGCATTTAGCAACGGCGTAGGAGAAGATCCCGGATTTATGACAAATGTTGCCCACGACCCAAATTGGGATGGACCCTATCTGGAGCAGTGGCAGGAAAACACACCATTCGGGGGCAAATATACTTGGGCATACGCCTGTTCGCCTCAATTCGCAGCGAAGTATCCAGGTGCATACGCAGGATACTCGTGGGTGGACGACGACGGAAGGCTCGAAGTGTGGTGCGGAAGTGCACTTTGGGATAGTCCAACAGGGAGCCTCAAGCTACCTCAAAGCGCAATAGAAAAGATAGATAGAGACGTTGACGGAGAGGTAAACGGGAACAAGGGATACTTCCAGTATGTAAAGTACAGCACAAAGCAGTGCTGGACGATGATGCTGTACAAAAAATACTACTAAATTCGGCTCTTAACCAAGTGGGTTTTAGAGTCTATATAGTACCCCCTGCCAAATGGGTCAGGGGGTACTTTCTTCAAGTACCCCTTTTCAACGAGCTCTTCAAGGTTACAAGGGTACTTACCCTCCCGTTCTCTGAAAAGCTTGACCAGTCTATTTAACGCTATAAGGGTATCTATCCACCTTATTTTCCTCCTAAGTATCCTCTTTCTCCTTTTGTTCTTGGTAGAACTATAAACGGACAAAAGATACTGTTTCGCTAATCTAAGCCTCCCTGCACGGTAGTAAGCCATAAAAGCAAGACTCTTCACATAAGGCCTGCTGCCAGACATCGAGGCAGAAAGTTTAAAGTACTTAACGGCACGGCCGTAATTCCTTAAATAGAAGTAGTACAAGAAACCAATATACATGTAGCCCTTCCATGTATCCCTGATACAAAGAGATCTCTTTAAGTACTTGATGACAAGCTTAGCACTTGCCCTGTCGTAAGGAACAACATTAGCCAGAAAGAACAAAGCATCAACATTTCGAGGATCTGCCTTGTAAGATAGATACAGCCTTTCGGACTCCAACCTCGTCAGACTATAGAGTTTGAAGACATCCATAGCAACCCACACAAGATAATACTGACTTACCGCCGCACCGTTGTTGAGAAATAGCACACTTATCAAGCCAGGCAAAGGTCCCAGAGATTGGGTATCACTTTTAAAAAGGTGCTGCCTCTGAAGTGAAAGAAAGAAGGCAGAGACAACAAAGAGTGCAACCGAAACCAGCACCAATAACCTCCTCATAGCCTCAGTAATCCCTCCACGAACAGAATACAAACGAAGCAAACGCCACCATCGTAAGGCCATAACTCAGACCATACGCAAAGGCAGAAAGGCTTACTCCATTAGTATTGTCATGCAGAATGGCAAGCTCACTGGAAAAAAGCGAGAGGTTGGGTATCAAAAAGTAAACCACCTTTGAAAACAGCCTGCTAACAGTAGCAGTATAATGGGAAGTAAAAATGTAAAACGATGTTGAAAGATGCCCCACGAAAAATGTGGCTATGCAGAGCACCAAAGATATTATAGGTGTGCTGAATATCGTGTAAAATAACAAAGCCACACCAGAAATCATGAAGAACACAACGCCAATGTCTAACGCATACATCCAAAGAGACCAAAGAT
Organism: uncultured Synergistota bacterium; assembly: GCA_964559865.1. Lineage (GTDB taxonomy): Bacteria > Synergistota > JAGHAJ01 > JAGHAJ01 > JAGHAJ01 > JAGHAJ01. The sequence continues at coordinate 107,124 of CAZLJD010000035.1, read as the reverse complement.
CCACCTCAAAGAGGGTTAACTCCAGAAGATACACAGACGCAATAGACACAGTAGTAGTGAGCAACAACAACAGGTTGTATCCCAGAAATCTTCCAACGATGTAAAGAAACGGATAGTGAGATTGCACCACAAACAGGTGGTATGTCTTGTTTTCTCTCTCGGCGTACAAGCCAAACAGCATAGACGAAAGCACTCCCAGAACAGCAGTAATCTTGACAAAATAAAGAGAGAAACCACCAAACGCTAAGGCGGGGTTGGACACAGAAAGCTTTGAAAGATACAAAGAAAAAGACACAACCACTACCAAGATAAAGAGTATTAAGTGGAAGACCTTGTTTCTTATCTCTTCCTTGACCGTCATCAACGCTATATACAGCACAGACCACATAGCATTACACCTCACCCTTAACGCTCTTTAAAAACGCATCCTCAAGACTCTCTGCAGACAGCGTGGAAACGAAATCTCCAATCAAACCATTATACACAACATTTCCCCTATCCATAACGATAATCCTGTCTGCAAGCTCGTCTACATCCTGCAAAATGTGGGAGCTGAAGATAATGGTTTTCCCTCTATTCTTCAACTCTCGTATCATCTCTTTCATCTCGTATCTACCAAGAGGGTCTAACCCCGTAAACGGTTCATCAAGAACAACAAAGGAAGGATCAGCAACGAGAACTAAAGCTATCCCCAACCGCTGTTTCATGCCCTTGGAAAGCTTGGAGATGAGCTTATCCTTAACATCCATGATGCCAACGAGTTCAAGCAAATGCTCAGCCCGACACCTACCTACATCGAGCACACCACAAAAGAGTCTTACCAGCTCAAACGGTGTGAGTCGAGGGGGTGGTGCAAACAGCTCCGGCAAATATCCTATCTTTCCTCTAACTTCGGGAGAACGAGGAGACTTTCCAAACACCTTTACAGAGCCAGCAGTAGGAGAAAGCAATCCAACCACCATCGAAACCAGCGTCGTCTTCCCTGCACCATTAAGCCCAATCACCCCTACGCATTCCCTCTCGCTCACGCTGAAAGATATATCCTTAACGGCAACCTTTTCACCAAATACTTTAGAAACCCCAAGTATTTCAGCAACTCTCATATCCAGTATGCCTCCACTCAAGCAGCTTCAGGAAGATTATAGCACACAATCCACAAAATCAAACTTCCACTTCGCACGGATTCTGTTATAATTTTAATATACCACACCAAGGAGGTAAAAGAGATGCAAAAGCTAATAGCTGCCATGCTGACCGCAATCCTACTCGTATTTTCAGGAACAGCACTGGCTGAAGGAGTATTAAGAGGTAAAGTAGTATCCGTGAGACTGTATCAAAAAGGTGCTATAGTGAAGAAGGTGGTTTATCCTACCACCAAAACGGCAGATATAGTAATACCAAACTCTGTAGACCCATCAACGATAAGGGTAAAAAGCCCCATTCCCGTAATCAGTATGTCGATAGAAAAACTAATCTTAAAAGGAAAGAAGAGCCCCTACATCGAAGAGCTAAAGAAAGAGCTGACAAAAAAACAAGACAAACTGGACGACATAAACGCAAACATCAGAGCATTAGATGAATCGCTCACACTTATAAGGTCTATCAACCTACCAGTAAAAATGGACGAGATGGAAAACTTGCTTGAGTTCCTGCAAAAGAAGATAGAAAACTACAGTTCAAAAGAGTCAAAACTCAGAAGAGAAAAAGAGAAACTAAAAGAGGAAATAGCCGCCATAAAGAACGAAATCCAATCCATACTGGGCAAAAAAATCTTTCAGAAAGCGGTAAGAGTCTTGCTCAGAGAAAAGCCGCCAGAAGGTTACAAGCTGACCTTGAGCTACTATGTAAAAAACGCTTTCTGGAAGCCTACATACACAGTAAAAATGGAGACAAACAGAATCTACATAAAGTACAGTGCTGCTATACAGCAGAAAAGTGGGGAACAATGGAAGGACATCGAGTTGAGTCTTGAAACGAAAAGACCATATCTACCACAAAAACCACCGAGACTATACCACTTAACCGTGGACATAGCAAAACCCCTATACCCCATAAGAAGAGAAAAAGTAGCCCCTCTACCCAAAATTGCAAACATCATCACAAGTAGGGTGAGTGCATCAACAGAAACGGTAGGGTTCAAACTCGACATCCCAAAGAGGGTAACGATACCACCCAACGGCAAGACCTACTTTATAAGTGTATATCAAGGATACATCCCAGCAAAGGTATCCTACATATCAGAACCTTTCCTCGCAAAGTATGTATTCATAAAAGCCACGGTAGAAAACAACACAAAAATACCGTGGATAAGGGGAAGTGCTATCTTTTTCGCAGGAAACGAAATGCTCCAAAAAGGGACTATAGCTACCACATTTCCTCAAGAAAAGGTAACGATATTCTTCGGTGCAGACGAGGGATTCAAAGTAAAGAGATACAGAAAACGAATATTAAAGGGTGAAAAAGGCGTGTTCTCCAAGGAAAAGGAGATAGCATACTTGTACAACATAGAAATCAGAAACCTGCACAACAGAACAAAAACAGTTACAGTGATAGACATCGTACCCATCTCAGAGAACAAGGAGGTAAAGGTAAAAGATATTCGACTCTCCCCAAATCCAAGTGAGGTAAAAAACGGCATCGTGAAATGGCAGATAAAGATACCCGGGCACTCCGTAAAGAAGCTAACCATACGCTACAGGATAATATACCCTCCAGATAAGGAGATAATATTCAGGCATCGATACTACTGAGCACTTCACTTTTCACATGGAGAAGGAAGTATATACCCACAATCACGACCGAAAGCCCTACTATCTGATAGATGGTGGGGCTTTCTTTCAGCAGAAACTGTGCCATAAAAAAAGAGAAAACGGGGTAAGGAGTTATAAGAGCTGTAGCCTTTGACAGGTTTATGAGAGTGAGCGTCTTGTACCAAAGCATAAAACCAACTGCATAGGTTATCACTCCCTGAAAGATTATCACCGGAAGGAGGCTATACACATTTTGGGTGAAGACACCGTGCCTGTACAGTATCAACGCCAAAAACAGCAAAAACAACCCGCCGTAAAGCGTCCTACCAAATGAGACCATCACGGGCCCAATACCCGTATCCCTCATCAAGACCTTTCCATTATAGTGGCCTATCTGCCAGCATAGTGGCGTCAGAAGTATGAAAATATCTCCTATATTTACGGACAATCTGCCATTGTACAGAACGAGAAGTGTACCAAGAACAACAAGAATTGTCGCATAGATTTGCTTTAATCTTATCCTCTCCTTTAAGAAAATATACCCTATAAATATAGAATAAACCGGCTCTATCTGAAGCAAAATGGCTGCATTTATACCGGATGTCATCGTAGAACCAACAAAGAAGAACACAGAAGAAAGAAAAGTGCCAAACACACCAATTACGACAAGTCGAAGCTGGATGTGTACATCTACAAACATACTAAAAGAGGTTCTCGCAAAAGAGAGCACCCCAAAAAGAAACGCTGCACATACGAGTGCAGCGTAGCTACCAAACACTATTGGATTTACATTAGCAACCCCATACTTAACCACAACCGGAAAGAGGCCAAAGATAGGGACACAAATAATGGCAAGAATGCTACCTTTGACCTCTTTACTGAAAGAAATCATGCTCCAATTCTCTTCCTCACATAGTTAACAAGCCCACCTGCATCTATCAGTTCTCTCAAAAAGTCAGGCATAGGTGGAACCTGATAACTCTTGCCTTTCGTAATATTCCGAACTACGCCTTTCGTAAGGTCAAGCTCCATTTCATCTCCAGTATCAGCTTCATCTACCGCCTCCGGAACCTCCAGAACAAAGAGCCCTATATTTATCGCATTTCTGAAAAAGATCCTCGCAAACGACTTAGCAATTACCACCGAGATGCCCACAGCTTTAAGAGCAACGGGGGCATGCTGCCTCGAACTGCCAGAGCCAAAGTTCTTACCTGCTACTATTATATCGCCCTTATTAACATTCTTGGTAAAATCGGGATCTATGTCTTCCATTGCGTGTTTGCCCAACTCCTCAGGGTCACTCGTATTCAGATACCGTGCCGGTATAATTACATCCGTATCCACATTGTCTCCGTACTTCCAGACCCTCCCCTTAAGCACCATATCAAACCACCTCCGCAGGGTCCGTAATATAGCCAGTTATAGCTGAAGCTGCAGCAACTGCAGGGCTGCTCAGATAGACTTCACTCTCTGGATGTCCCATCCTTCCAACGAAGTTCCTATTCGTGGTAGAAACTGCCCTTTCGCCCTTTGCGAGAACTCCCATGTGCCCACCGAGACACGGGCCACATGTGGGTGTGCTAACAACGGCACCAGCCTCTATAAGGTCCTTAACCCATCCCTTTTCTAACATATTCAAATAGACTCTCTGAGTAGCAGGTACCACTATAAGTCTAACCCACGGGGCTACCTTTTTCCCTTTCAATATCCTGTGAGTTACCTCCATGTCGGTGTCTCTACCGTTGGTACACGAACCTATGACCACCTGGTCTATCTTTATCCTACCCACATCTCCCACGGGCCTCACATTTGACGGCAGATGAGGGAGAGCAACCTGGGGCGTCAAATTGCTAACATCTATTTCTATTACCTGTTCGTAATCTGCATCGTTATCCGGAAAGAGGGGTTCGTAATCTCTCTTTGCCCTGTCTTTTAGAAATCCAAATGTGGTCTCGTCAGGTGGTATTATACCGGTCTTAGCTCCGGCCTCTATAGCCATATTGCATATAGTAAACCTACCGTCCATGTTCATGTCCTCTACAACTTTACCCCCAAACTCCAACGCCTTGTAGAGTGCCCCATCTATTCCAATCTTACCTATAAGATACAGTATCAGGTCCTTCGCAGAGACCCACTCAGGCAGTTTACCGTTGAAATTAACCCTTATCGTGTGGGGCACTTTAAACCATGTCTCCCCCAACACCCATGCTGCTGCAAGGTCTGTACTTCCCACACCAGTAGCAAACGCACCAACGGCACCGTGAGTGCAGGTGTGAGAATCCGCACCAAGTATTATCTCGCCGGGCAACACAAGTCCTTCCTCCGGAAGAAGGGCATGTTCTATGCCACCCCTACCAACCTCATAATAGTACTCTACTCCATGCTGAACCGCAAACTCCTTCATCATCTTTGACTGTTCAGCAGACTTTATATCCTTGTTGGGAACAAAGTGGTCAGGTATAAGTGAGACCCTCTGGGGATCAAACAGTTTCTTTGCACCCATTTTGTAGAAATCCTCTATAGCCATAGGCGCAGTAATATCGTTTGCAAAGGCAAAATCCACTTTTACCTTCACAATAGCCCCCGCCACTACCTTATCCGCAGTGTGCCTGGCTATAATTTTCTCCGCCAGAGTCATACCCACAATCCTACACCTCCTTTACGGCCTCTGCAACCGCATCTCCCATCTGAGATGTAGTTGCATCTCCACCAAGATCTCTCGTCTTCACTCTACCCTCCTTCAACACCTTCTCTACTGCTCCATTAACGGCAACAGATGCCTCTCTCTCACCCAAAAAGTCAAGCATCATAGCCCCCGCAAGTATCGTAGCCAAAGGATTGATAACCCCCTTACCCTTATACTTAGGCGCAGAACCATGTATAGGTTCAAACATCGATACACCTTCAGGGTTTATGTTTCCCCCAGCTGCAATACCAAGCCCCCCCTGTATCATGGCTCCAAGGTCTGTTATTATGTCTCCAAACATGTTCGGCACAACCACAACCTGAAAGTCCTCAGGTCTCTTTACCATCCACATGGTAGTAGCATCCACATAATTGAACTCCGTAGATATCTCGGGATATTCCCCCGCTATCTCATTAAAGACATCTCTCCAAAGGGAATATATCTGAGGAATGGCATTCGCCTTGTCCACACTGGTAACCTTGCTCTTTCCTCTGGATTTTGCAAGTTCAAAGGCATACCTTATGACCCTCTCCGCCCCCTTTCTGGAGATTAAACCTATCTGATAGGCAACCTCCTGCATAGGCTCAAGTTCAAGCTCCACTTCAAACCTTCCCTTGTACAGCCTTCTGTCAACCTTCAAGCTCTGATGAAGATCACCACTTTCAGATACCCTTGCTCCAAGCCCTATATAAAAGTCTTCTGTGTTTTCCCTAACTACATAGAAGTCTATGTCTTCCGGTTTTTTGTCCTTCAACGGTGTTTCAACACCGCTAAAAAGTTTTATAGGCCTTAGGTTTACAAACTGGTCAAAGTAGAACCGAAGCCTCAAGAGTATCCCCCTTTCGAGGATCCCCGGCTTGACTCTTGGGTCACCAACCGCCCCAAGGTATATTGCGTCGAGTTCTTCCATCTCCTTCAATGCACTGTCAGGCAGTACCTCACCGGTTTCGAGGTAGTGGTCTGCACCAAACGGATAAGGCACCCACTCAACCCCAAAACCATACCGTTCGGCAGCAGATTCAACGACCTTCTTACCCTCTGCAACAATCTCTGGACCAACCCCATCTCCCGGAATAAGCGCTATCTTATATCCCTTCATAGACTATACCCCCTTATACTTTTTCTTTACCTCTGCCTCTGGCAGATACATATCCTCCATCTTACGCACCTCAGGGAGTCCTATCAGCTTTGCAAATTCCTTAAAGGCTATCATCTTATCCATGTATTCGGTAGTTACTCCGCTCTCCTTTAAGGATCTAAGGGCATCAAGTACACTCCTCGCAGCCACATAAAGTGTAGTAAGAGGGTAAACCACTATGCCGTATCCCAGCTCTCTAACTTCATGGATAGGGAGCAGAGGAGTCTTTGCGTCTTCTATGAGATTCAACATAGCAGGCACCTTCACCAGCCGTGGAATCTTCCTAACTTGCTCCTCGCTAACCGGTGCTTCTACAAACACAAAGTCAGCACCGGCATCTGCATACACATTTGCCCTCTTAATAGCTTCATCAAAGCCGTACACGGCTATTGCGTCTGTCCTCGCACCTATGAGAAAGTCTGGATCTTCCTCGTTCCTTGCATCGTTAGCTGCTTTAATCTTACCTATCATTTCCTCAACGGATATAAGCTCCTTGCCCTCCATGTGGCCACATCTCTTTGGCCACACCTGGTCTTCTATGAACATACCAGAAGCACCAGCCCATATGTATTCTTTCACCGTCCTGTAAACATTTATAGCGTTACCATAGCCCGTATCACCATCTGCAAGCAAGGGTATGTTAACGGCTCGAGCCATGTAACTCACTCTGTCAACCATCTCCTTAAAACACACCAAACCAACATCTGGCTGCCCCAAAAGACTTGCTGCCGTCCCGTACCCAGTGTGAAACACCGCTTTAAACCCAGTGTACTCCACAAGCTTTGCCGTAAGAGCATCGTAAGCACCCGGTGCCACAACCAACTCTTTGCTTTCAAACATCTCCCTCAAAATCCTGCTCTTTTTCAAGTAGAAGCACTCCCTTCACCAAGCTTTGATACCACCAACTGAAAGTAGATGCCCAGCGTTGACTTCGGATCCATGTCAACGATCTTCCAATCAACACCCTCCTTCGGTACCGTATCTGGTATTTCAACGCCAACAGACCTAAGCGCACTTACATCGTCGTCGAGCGCGTCGGTCTCCATAGCCATGTGAAAAAAGCCTTCTCCTTTCTCTTTCAAGTACTTGTAAGCATAGCTTTCCTCTGAGAGAGGAGCAATAAACTCTACCAAAACCTCCCCTATCCTGTAGATAGTAACCTTTATCCTCAGGGAATCAAGCACTACCTCCTTAAACAACGGGAGTTTTAAACCTATCCCAAATAACTCCTTAACTCTTTCAGTATCTTTCACCAGAAAGGCTATGTGATGCACCTTTTTTATCACCTCTTCACCTCCTCACGCCACATCTTAAACGGTGCAATGATAGCCAAAAGAGCCATGAGTATCAAAACCAACACTATTACAAATGCCCAAGACGGTAATCCCATAACAATGGAATAATGTGCACTCCTCGGGAAATACCACGGAACAGAGAGCAAAAGCAATAGCACCAGTATAATCCAAAATGATTTGTGGTGAACGGGAAACACCTGTTTCCTCCCAGATTCACTACCTCTCTCCACTCTGCTAAGTTCGAGAAGCTTGCGTGCCTCCTGCGTCTCACTATCAGGCTTAACCAGATAGCTACCCATCAAAACTACAAGTGTATTTACGAGGAAGCCTATCATACCCGCATGCAAACCCCATGGCTTAGGGTGACCAGAAAGCGTCAATCCAAGGGAAAGCACTACCCCCACTATCATTCCCCAAAGGACTGAATTTCTCCTTATACGGGAAGAATACAAACCGAAGTAAAATGCGGGACCAACCTGCAACAGAATCTCAAACTTTACTTCCGTCCATCGCCATATGGTAAGCTTCGGATAAAGAGCCACAATCACGGCAAGCACAGAAGCTACAACGATAGCCACATTGCCCACCATTATCGTTCTTCTCTCAGACGCATTCGGATTTACAAATCGCTTGTATATATCCTTCGCTATCTCCATAGAAATGGTAATCAATGTGCCACCAGCAGTGGATAGCGTGGCCATAACGACTCCTACTGCTGCCCAGGTTACTATAGTATAACCACCATACATCTCACCAACCGCTCTTCCAAATATATAAGGCACCACCTTATCAGACTGCAACTTACCCAGATGTGGAAAGAGTGCAATACCCGCTATACCGAGAAAGAACAACATCAGTGCAGTAAACAGATAGATAGGAGCCTGAAATGCAAACATCTTCTTGAGATTATTCTGGTCCTTTGCAGCCATTAAGTGTTGCAATATATGTGGGTACACAGGTGCCCCAAGCATAACCAAAACTATAATACTCAGCAATGTAATGTCAACCCTACCTGGTGGAGGCAAAAGTTTTTTAGGAGCTACCTTCTGTATCACAGATACGGCGTGAGTCAATCCTCCAAAGTGCATTATAATGAGGATAACAAAGGCAATAGAAGTCACCATTATCCCACCTTGAATAGCAGCAACTATGGTAGAACCCCTGAATCCTCCCAAAAGCGTATAAACCACCATAACCACCGCAAAAACTATGATAACCGCAGTATAAGGTATCACACCTCCAGACGATACCTGTCCCAGATACCCCATCGCAAAGAACTGCTCCAAAAACTGCACAAACAAACCCCACAACATAAACAGACTTGCAAGGAGCGTTATAACCTTTGAATGGAATCTGTCCTCTATAAAGTCTCCAGGAGACACATAGCCCCTGTGTGCAGTAAGATTATTAAGAGGAGGAGCAACGAGTATCATGCCGATGACAAATGCCACCATAAATGCAGGAAAGACGAGAAACATCATTCCAGCTCTGTAGCTCTTTGCAACATAACCCAAAAAGGAGTTCCCACTGTAGGCAATGGCAAATGTACTCAAACCAAGCATGAGATAACCAAAAGTCTTGTTAGCTAAGAAGAATTCCTGAGTGGTCAAACCCACCCTTCTCTTGTAAGATATGTATCCTATAAGAAGCATGACAAGAAGTAAAAGGCCTATCACGACCACTATAGGCCACCCCAGACTACTTATATCAGAAGGAATCTTCATAAGAGACACCCCCTCACAAGAATAGGGGCACCCCAAATGGTGCCCCTGAACTCTACTCTGTTGCTAACTCTATAAACTTCTTACCTACATCTTCACCTACACTCTTAGCCCACTCATTCCATACAGGTTTTACCTTTTTCTTAAACTCTTCCATAGCCTCTGGAGAAGGTGTTATAGTCTTCATCCCAGCTTTCTTGAAGTCTGGCAGAAACTTCTTTTTCTCCACATTTTTAGCGTTGGCAAGGAAGAAGTAGTCATACTTTACGGCTGCCATGTAAATCAGGTGACGAACTTCCTTCGGGAAGGAATCCCATGTTTTCTTCTTAATCCAGATAGCATAACCGTAAGCGCCTATAGGGACATTTATGTTGTACTTCAACACCTCATAGAGAGAACGACCGTGAATGGTGCCAGGATAGGAGACAACACCATCAATGGTATGCCTGTGAAGTGCTTCATAAAGCTCAGCAGAAGACATCATAACAGGGCTTGCCCCGAGCGCCTTTATCGCTTCCGATTCCGTCTTACCACCAGCTCTTATGGTGAGTCCTTTCAAGTCTGAAGGCTTCCTAATCGGCTTGTTAGTCCATATATGCTCCAGTGGTAAAAGCCCATTTGCAAGCATCATAATACCGTGTTTCTTTTCCAATACCTTGTTCACAAAGTTAAACAGAGGTGAACCTATCTTAAACTTCCTTTCAAGGTCGTACACACCATTGGACAAAAACGGTAACGATTCTCCTCCTATAATAGGCCAGCTACCTGTACAGTGAGATGTGGTCAAGAATATCATGTCTGCTGTTCCAGAGATCAAGCCCGGTATAAGCTGTTTCACCTTTAGAAGGGTACCTGAGTGATAATACTGAACCTTTACCTTACCTGCTCCAAGACTATTTATGTCGTCCACAAAGACCTTCGTAAGAGGAAATATATCCGTGTACTTTGGGGGCACATGGCTTGCAATAACTATCTTAACAACACTGGCAAAACTCACTCCCACAGCCAAAGAGAGAAGACCAACAACAAGTAAACCAACAAACAACCTCTTACACCTATTTCTCACTCCTACCACCTCCACTAAAAGATTTTACCAAGAACTAACGCAGAAGCCACGCCACACCCAATCATTATCACCCCCTTACCTATCACATCTTACTGGGTAACCAGAGTGCAAGCTCCGGTAGAAACATAAACAGCAGAAGTGCGCCCACATCCACAAGTATAAAAGGTGCCGTTCCTCTTATGATCTCCCCGAGCGTCAACCTATCACCTGCTATGCTCTTGAGCGTATAAAGGTTCAGCCCAACAGGTGGAGTAATAACAGCAATCTCAACATTCAAAACAAGCAATATCCCATACCAAAGAGGGTCAAAACCAAGTTTGGTAATCGTGGGCAGAAGTATAGGGGTAGTAACAATAATAAGAGAAGCTCCATCTATAAGACAACCTAAACCTATAAGTGCAGCCATTATAATGAGCATTATACCCCACTTAGGCAGGTCTAAACCTGTGAGCCACACAGCAACTGTTTCTGGCAATCTTATGAGGTTCAAAAACTGGCTAAACGTGTAAGCAGCTGCTAAAATTATCAGTATGGCTACAGTGACTTTCGTCGCCTTGAAGAGAGAGGAAACAAATGTTTCACGAGTAAGCCTTCCGTACAGAGCAGCTATGAGAAAGGCACCTGCAACACCTATTGCCCCTGCTTCTGTAGGAGTAGCTATACCACTATATATTGTGCCCAAAACCATTACTATGAGCACCAAAACAGGCCATAGTCTTGTAAGAGTAGCCATCTTTTCTCTAAAAGAAACCTTGGCAAACTCCTTGGGTGCAAGCTCTGGATTCCTTAAAACCCTAAATAGTACATACCCAGCCATCATCGTAGCAAGTACAATTCCCGGAACAATCCCCCCTATAAATAGCTTCCCAACAGAAGCTCCAGATATAGCACCATACAATATAAAAGATATACTCGGTGGTATCAAAACCGCTAAGGCTCCTGCAGCAGCTATCGAACCTGCTGATATAGTTTTAGCGTAGCCCCTGTCAAGCATCTCTGGAATAGCCATCGTACCTATGGTTGCCACCCCAGCTATACTAACGCCGCTCATTGCACCAAACAGTGCACAAGAGTAGATACTCGCAACAGCAAGTCCTCCCGGAACCCTGTTTAACCACTTACTAAAAGCATTGTAAATATCCTTACCAATACCGATGATGAATATCACCTCTCCCATGAGGATAAACAACGGTATGGCAACCAGTGTAAAGCTGTCGAGCTGTTCAAACAAAGAAGCAGGTAGTTGAAAAAGCCCTCTTACACCGCTTATCAAGAATATGCCAACAATACCAGAAAGCCCGAGAGAAAGAAATATCGGGGCACCAAGCACCATCAAAATAAACAGCAAGGATATCACAACTATAAGTGCAGTACTAAAATCCATGTTCTACCTCCTTCTGAGAGATAAAAGGGCATCTATCACCCTAAACAGAAACTGTAGAGCAAGGGTCAAAGCCCCCAAGGTTATAAAGAAATAGGGTATTGCAAGTGGTGTCCCAAGAAGGGAAGGCATCCTCATATTGTTCGTATATACCATCTCGGTTGCCCTTCCACCCTGCCACACCAAGACAATGCAGAACGCAATTCCCAAAATAGAATTTACGATCTCAAAAATCCTTCTACCGTTAGGAGAAAGCCTGTCCAGAATCAGACTAAACTTTATGTGTTGGTCTTGTTTCAAAATTTCACCCGCACCAAGGAATGTGAGTATTACGAGCATCACTGAGGTAACTTCGGTAGACCAGTAGGTGGGATTTCTAAAGATGTATCTCATTATTACATTGTAAAACACGGCAATAGCTATAAATAACACCCCACCCATGCTAAGAATGTAGAAGAATTTCGTGCTACCATCTATTATCCTTCTGAGTAGCAACAGCCCTCTCATCTTTCACAACCCCTTTTCCTCAAATTCTCTCATCACCAGCATAACCACTTCAGAGGCGTTTCTTACATGTCTTCTCGTAACACGCCTTGCCTCAGCAGGTTTTTTATTAGCTATAGCCTTAAATATTGCCTCGTGCTCTTTGACAGTCTCCTTCAATCTGGTTTCTACCCTCGTTCCCATCACCCTATATGGGAAAACCACAACCAGCACTTCTCTTAGAAACTTCTCAAGCACAGGATTGCGGCTTAATCGATATATAAACTCGTCAAAATCCTTGTTCACCCTGTCAAGTTCCTGCAAACTTCCACTCTTTGCACAACTCTTCATCTCCTCAATCATGCCCGCAAGTTTCTTTATGTCCTCACTTGAAGCATTTTGAGCTGCAAGGCACGCAGATTCTGGCTCCAGCAAAAGCCTTACATTGTAGTAATGTTGCAACTCCGAACAGGACAAAGTCCTCACAACTCTTGCCTTCCCATTCCTCACAACCAAGCCATCATACTCTAACCTCGTCAGCACCTCCCTCACAGGCGTAATACTAACTCCAAATCTCTCCGCTAACTCCCTCTCCCTTATCTTTTGCCCCCCTTTAATCCTCCTGAACATAATATCTTCCTTGATTAGCTCATAAATGCTATCAGAAGAAATCCCCTCTTCCTCCATACAACCACCTCTTTCAAAATATCAAACAGTTTTATGTGCTGTATAATAAAGTTTGGAAAAATATAACACAATAGATGTTATGTGTCAACAGAAAAATAGTGTCTACGCAAGGTAATCTATACGAATCCATATCCAAAACTATAAGAATGCAAAATCCATCTTGAATTTCCAATTAAAATAGTCGAAAATTAGAAATAAGCACCAATTCAAGCAACAGGGGGTAATTTTTAGAGTGGGGAAATACATACTCTCCTTAGACGAAGGAACCACAAGTGCAAGGGCAATCGTCTTTGATAAAGAAAGCAACATATTGGGCATGGGGCAATACGAGTTTACTCAGTACTATCCGCAACCAGGCTGGGTTGAACACAGCCCCGAAGAGATATGGAGTGCTCAGTTAAATGCTATTAAAACTGCTATAAATACAGCAAAAATACAACTAAAAGAGATAGAAGCCATCGGAATCACCAATCAGAGAGAAACCGTAGTTCTGTGGGACAAAGACACGGGCAAACCTGTATATAACGCTATAGTATGGCAGTGTGTAGAAGAACAACAGAGATAGTCGAGCAATTGAAAAGAGACTGTTATAAGCTAATAAAAGAAAAAACAGGGTTAGTTCCAGATTCTTACTTCTCTGGGCCAAAGATAAAATGGCTTTTAGACAGCATTCCAATTTTGAGAGAAAAGACCAAAAAAGGAAAGGTTTTATTTGGAACAATAGATACATTTCTGATGTGGAGACTCAGTGGTGGCAAAATACACACGACAGACTACTCCAACGCTTCATGCTGTTTAACATAAATACACTGAGTTGGGACAAAGAAATGTTAGAAATGTTCGACATACCTCAAAGCATATTACCCAAACCTGAACCCTCAAGCAAGATATACGGATACACCAGCAAAAGCATACTTGGTGCAGAGATTCCAATATCTGGAGATGCAGGAGATCAGCAATCTGCCCTCTTCGGACAAGCCTGCTATAACCCCGGAATGGTAAAGAACACATATGGAACGGGAAATTTCATCCTAATGAATACCGGGCAAAAGGTAGTACATTCGGAAAAGCTCTTAACGACAATCGCATGGGGATTAGACAATAAAGTAACATATGCGCTTGAAGGAAGCATATTCATAACCGGAGCTGCAGTGCAATGGCTCAGAGATGCCCTGAAAACGATAGATGAATCATCTGAAAGCGAATCTCTTGCAACATCGATCACATCAAACGATGGAGTTTACTGTGTTCCAGCATTCGTAGGATTAGGTGCACCTTATTGGGATCAGTATGCAAGGGGTATCCTAATAGGCATTACGAGGGGGACAACAAAAGCCCACCTTGCAAGGGCAGTACTCGAGTCCATAGCCTACCTCAGCAGAGATGTACTAATAGAAATGGAAAGAAGTAGCCACATAAAGATAGCAGAGCTCCGTGTTGACGGTGGGGCTACTAACAACACCTTCCTCATGCAGTTCCAGGCAGACATCACCGGCACAAAGGTCGTAAAACCTGCTATCCACGAAACAACAGCCCTGGGAGCAGCATATCTTGCAGGGCTTGCAGTAGGATACTGGGAAAATCAAGAAGAGATATCCAAAATTTGGAAGATGGGAAAGGAGTTTCTCCCTGCGATGGAGAGGGAGAAAAGAGAGAGACTCTACTCGGTATGGAAAGAAGCAGTAAAAAGGTCTATGGGATGGGCAAAAGTATTGAGAGATTCGGCACTCGAAGGCTAAAGGTACAAACCCAAGTGGCAAAACTTTAAAGAAAGGTGGTAGAGATGTACATAAATAGGGATATAGCAGAATCTATAGTTACAGAGACAATGAAAATAATTCACAGAAATGTAAATCTGATGAACGAAAGAGGCGTAATTATAGCATCGGGAGACAAAGAGCGCATAGATACCTATCACGAAGGCGCTTCAATCGTGATTAAAACAGGAAAAACCATAGAGATAGACATTCCGACAGCACAAAGGCTAAAAGGCACAAAACCGGGTATAAACATGCCAATAGAGATAGATGGCAAAATTGCCGGCGTAGTTGGTGTGACAGGACCTCCAAATGAGATAAGGAGCTATACAAGACTGGTAAAAATGACAGTCGAACTCATGATAAAACAGAATATCCTTACCAAGGAAATAAGACTCAGCTCGCTGGCAAAAGAGCGATTTTTAAATGACCTGTTAAATGGCTACTTCGACGAAGCAGAAGAAGCCATAATATATCGAGGAAAAGTGCTTGGTTTTGACCTAAGCCTCCCAAGAATAGCTATAGTGATATCCACAAAGAAAGACCAACAGGGTAGCGAAAAGACCATATTAAATGAGGAAGTGGAAAGAGAAAGGTTTATAAAAGATATAAAGGCCTTTCTGAATAACAACAACGACATCGTTGGCTCGAACATTAGAAACAACTACTTTATACTAAAACACATAAACCCATCAAAGGACGAAAGATCAAGAACAATACATTATCTAAACAGAATAAAGAGCTACATAGAAGGAATAAGAAAGACAAGCATCAAGATAGGTATCGGAAAGTATCACCCCGGTGTACACGGTATCTATATATCATATCAAGAAGCACTAAAAGCCCTTCACATCGGCGAAATTTTCAACAGCAAAGCCAATATCTATTTTATAGACGAACTCGTATTCGAAGAGCTCCTTACCAACATACCCGCTGAGATCCAGGAAAACTTTGTAAGAGAGACCCTAAAAGGGTTAAAGAACAAAGAACACCTCATCCATACACTTATTGCGTTCCTCGACAACAACTTTAATGTATGTAAAACCGCAAAAACAGCGCACCTACACAGAAACACCGTTAACAACCACCTTAGGAAGATACACAACTTGACGGGGAAAAACCCCTTCAATTTCTATGAAGCAGTGCAGTTATATCTTGCAATAACACTGAATAATCACACCAACTAATCATACCCTACAAGAGCAACTACTACGTCATTTACATTCGTCTGCGTGGGACCTGTAAACACAAGGTTTTTCAGCTCATCAAAGAAGTGATATGAATCATTATCGTCGAGGTAGCTTAAAGGATTAAGTCCCTTCTCATGCGCTCTAACAAGTGTAGTATCGTCCACAACAGCACCAGCAGCATCAGTAGGACCGTCATTGCCATCAGTAGAGATAGAAACTACCCTATAACCTTTCCATCCACTCATAGAAACCGCAAGAGAGAGCGCGAGTTCCTGAGATCTTCCCCCCTTACCGTTCCCTTTTATCCTTACCGTAGTTTCTCCGCCAAATATCAATAGCTTCGGTGTGTTTTCTCTCCTAAAGAGGTATTCCTTCACTACAGCAGCTATAACCTTGGCAACTTCCCGTGCCTCACCTTCAACAAAACTCGTAAAGTGCACCGGTGATATGTTTGCCTTTCTCGCTGCCTCGCACAAGACATTACAAAAATATCTATTGTCACCAATTATTTCTGTTATACTTCTATTCATATCTTCATCTTCAGGTTTTAGTGTCTCCTGAGCACGTCCTTCTACACCCTCTTGAAGGTGTCTCCTGACGGAAAGCGGCACCCTATCCCACAATCCATATCTCCTTAAAACATTCACAGCATCCTCAAAAGTGGTAGAATCTGCAAATGTAGGACCAGATGCTATAGAAGATAGATCGTTTCCTATAACGTCAGAAAGAACCATAGTAACGACTTTTGCAGGATAAGCAGCTTTGCGCAACTTACCGCCTTTCAAAAACGAAAGGTGCTTCCTCACGCAGTTTATCTCCTGTATAGTAGCCCCACTCTTTAGCAAAAGATCAGTAACGAACATCTTGTCCCGCAGGGTTATACCGTCAGGGGCAGGTAAAAGTGCTGAACCACCTCCAGATATAAGAACGAGCAGTATGTCTCCTTCAGAAAGCCCCCTAACCAAGTCAAACGCCAAGCGTGCCGCCTTCAATCCATTCTCGTCAGGTATAGGATGTCCTGCTTCTATCACCCTACACATCTTCAGAGGCATGGAAAAACCATACTTAGTAACAACCAGCCCTCCTTTTATCCTATCTCCCAATACATCTTCTGCTCCCTTTGCCATCGCAACGGAGGCTTTACCTATTGCCAAAATATATATGTCTCCTTCTATCCTCACCTTTCTCCCCTTGATAACTATGTAATCATCAACAACAGCCAGATTGTCTTTAACAACAACATCTCCCCGAACTTTTCGGAGCGCTTCTTTCAAAATGCCTTCCAAAACTCGCCCACTTTCACCATCCAAAGGTAATTTCCACATGTCAACGCCTTCTTCCCAAAATGTCATAGTAGAAGGGTATAAGGACCCTCAGGAACAATGTTCACAGTGAATTCTTTACCATACCTCTTTCTTGCTTCGTCAAAAAGTTCACTTAAGCTACTAACAGGGGTTACCATGAACCTCTTTACCCTTTCAGGAGACAGAGCCTCAGTATAGTAAAAAATATCTGCTTTTTTAAGTACCTTGCACATCTCTTCAACTTGCCACTGATCGATCTTAAAGAAATCCGGTTCTTTTAGTCTCTCTACCAGCATATCCGGGTCTTTAAGTCTGCCCAGTTCTATAAGGACATCCTCAAAATCTTTCTTACCCACTCCATCAGTGCAAGAGGAGGCTACAAATACCATACCCCCTTTTTTCACTGCGGGTAAAACTGCAACCATACCCTTTATAGACTGATAAAAAGTCGTGTCCAGTGGGTAGCCACCGCCAGATGCTATAACCACATCTGCCTCCTCTGCCACATCCACGGCAGTTGACATCAGAAAATCAACGGCCTCATAAAACGCAGCATCCAAGTCCCCACCAAACACCCCCGTGATCTCTCTGGCTTTATTCAAAGTCACATTCAGCATAAAGTCCACACCTGCTAACCTCGCTATCTCAGTTGTCTCCTCGTGAACAGGATTGCCTTTAACAACACCTATTGCGGCGTTAGGAGATTCCAAAAGTGAAGGGCTATGCAATGCCCTTATAGTATCCAAGCCAGAGATACCCGGTGCTATACTCTTTCTACCACCGGAGAAACCCGCCATAAAGTGAGGCTCTACAAGACCCGTGATTATCTTCACCTCTGCTTCGAGGTATCTTCTGTCCACCCAAATGGGGGTTTCTCTCTTAGTATAGCCTAAAAACTTGTGAGAATTGCTATCAAGAGCATCATGCTGCAAAATTCTGTACTCTCCAACCACACCGTCACCTAACATCTCCACCAACTCGTCTCTCGTACACGCTCTATGTAAACCAGTTGCTACAAGAAAATATATATCCTGAGGAGACACTCCACTTTCCTCAATCACACTCAACATAACAGGTAGGATTACTTTGTAAGGCACAGGCCTCGTAATGTCAGATACAACTATGCACACACTACTCTTCCCAGAAACGAGCTCAGGCAAAGGAGTTGCACCAATTGGATACAATAGCTGGTTTTTGATCTCAGCAACAACATCATAAATTCTATCAACTTCCTTACTCTCGATAACACTCAAAAGGTTACCATCTGGCACATTTACATCAAGGGTCTTAGTCCCATAAGGTATCTTAACAATCATGACATTCCACCTTCGCTTACATACCAAGATATGCCTTTTTCACCAGTTCTGAGTTCAATAATTCCTTTCCACTCCCCTCTAAAACTATAACACCATCCTGCAATACATATCCCCTATTTGCGATCTCAAGCGCCCTGTGAATCTGCTGCTCCACAAGGAGTATAGGCACTCCCTTGGAGTGGATAATTTGAATTACTTCAAAGATCTTATCTACTATCTTCGGCGCTAAACCCAGGGACGGCTCATCCAACATCAATAATTCTGGGTTTCCCATCAAACCTCTCGCCATTGCAAGCATCTGCCTCTCTCCACCACTCAAAGTATCTGCCCTCGAATGATACCTTTCTTTCAGCACAGGAAAGATCTCCAACACCTCTTCTATCCTACGCTCTATAACACTTTTATCCTCTTTTCTGTACTTGTAGCTTCCAACATCCTCTTACCCTTTCTCATCCTTCCACCTCCTTGATAATCATAGACTCTCACTGCTGGCTAATGACAAAAGCTACACAAAATTTAGGAATATACTGAAAAACCTAAATCTGCTAAAATTAGTGTAGCACAAAGGCTGGTAATTTTCTATGTTCAACCTGCATATCGTAAGACGAAAAACTACGCACTTTTGAGTGCAGGTTGCACAAGTAGGGTTTCGAGCAGGGTTTCTGGGGATTAAAGCTTAATCTATCTTTACGCTTTTCAGCTTACTTCTTATATCCTCCACCGTAAGCCACCTATCGTTTTTATTCGAGGAAAAGACAAAGCCATACTCCTTCTTCACGCCCTTCTCTCCCCAAACATTGATCTGGTACTCAGGCCTTCCAGTAAAGGTGATCGAAGGGACAATTACATAGTACTCTTTAAACTCCAGTGTGTTAAAGGATTCGTCCACGGAAACGAGCGTCTCATGAAGTTTCTCCCCCGGCCTTATGCCCACCACCTCAAACTCGGCATCCGGTAAGATGGCTCGTGCAAGATCTGTTATCTTCATAGAAGGAATCTTGGGAACGAATACCTCCCCGCCTTTCATGGTCTCAAAGCACCTCATAACGAAGTCCACAGCCTCATCAAGCGTTATCCAAAACCTCGTCATCTCTGGATGTGTAATAGGAAGCCTTTTTACTCCCTGTCTTGCAAGTTTCTGAAACAGCGGTATTACACTCCCTCTCGAAGCCATTACATTTCCGTACCTAACAATACTGAACTTTATGTCTCTTGCTCCTTTCATGTTGTTCGCCGCAATAAACAGTTTATCGCTTGCCAGCTTCGTTGCACCGTATAGGTTTATGGGGTTTACTGCCTTGTCAGTGGAAAGGGCTATAACCTTCTTAATACCCATGTCTATAGCTGTATCTATAACATTATTT
The DNA here is from genome assembly GCA_964559865.1 of uncultured Synergistota bacterium. Lineage (GTDB taxonomy): Bacteria > Synergistota > JAGHAJ01 > JAGHAJ01 > JAGHAJ01 > JAGHAJ01. Next base: position 86,986 of record CAZLJD010000035.1, on the reverse strand, counting down.
GCACCCAAGATGTTGGTCTTGATCGCCTCCATAGGATTGTATTCGGCTACCGGAACCTGCTTAAGTGCCGCAGCGTGTATCACATAATCTATGTTTTCCATAGCCCTCCTCAACCTATCTCTATCACGCACATCACCTATAAAATACCGCATACACTTCGCATTGAACACCTGTGACATCTCAAACTGTTTAAACTCATCCCTCGAATACACAACAACTCTCTTAGGCTTATATCTACTCAAAAGCAATTCAACGAATTTTCTACCAAAGCTCCCGGTTCCACCCGTTATCAAAATTGCCTTACCATCAAACATGCACCTACCCCCATCAACAGCCTCCAGTCATTCAAATTATACCACAAACCGGGACAATCCACTTTATCGTATCCGCAAAACCACATCGTCGTAGATACGCTTCACAAGATCAACAACTTCATCTCTGCTGCCCTCAGAAAACACTACAAAATACCCCAATCTCTCCGTGTGGTCTTTCACCGGATAGGAGACCTTATCCCCTCTCCCAGAATAAAGGCCATATGCATAAACACCTGAATGCCCCTCCATCCACTCAGGAAACTTTACTTCTTCCAAAATACCCGTCTTATACGGAAACAGGTATCTCAAAGAAACAAACCGCTTAGGCTCATAAACAAGAGTCGAAACATCTACATCTTCCCCTAATGCCATCCTTATGGCATTCCCCAAAAAGTCTATGCCCGTATTAAGTGGTATCTCAATAGACGAAAAGTGCCCTCCAGACAAACGCAAAGCTACTTCTATTATATAAACTTTATCTTCATCGATAACGACATCACCCTTAATAATCCCATTACTGACACCAAAAGCCCTTGCTGCTTTCTTAAGCTCAACATCTATGGCAGGAATCCACTCCCTACTTACGGAAAGTGGCGGCAAATCTCCCCCATTTTCCACTATAAACGGGGAAAACATCTCCATATACTCATAGTTCCTTTCAGACAATCCTACCGTATAAACCTCACCATTCACCACAAAACTCTCCGTGCTTATCTGAACGCCCGGCAAAAACCGTTCAACTATTAAATACTTACGCTTTGAGTAACCCCTCGAAAAGGCATAAGCCCACGCCAGATCCACACCCTTAGTCAGTCTCAAAACGCCTCTTGCTCCACTGTTATCCACCGGCTTAAGCACACAAGGATAACCAAAATCCTTAACACTCCTCTTTAACTCCTCCAAAGTTTCAACCTTTCTATACTCGGGCAAGTTAACACCATACTCCCTCATACGCTCCTTTGCAAGATATTTATCCTTAGACAAGAGCGCAGATTTAAAATCAACATAGTAGGTCAAACCCAGCATCTCCGACGCCATTGCAAGGACATCTGGTATGTCAACGCCAAAAGCCACAACACCATCTATCTTACCACCTCGATAATCACTAACAAACTCCCTGACATCACCCAAACTCTTAACGCTAACAGGGTAAAATTCATCAACAAGAGATTTGCCTGCACTCTCAGGGTTAGCATCCAGTCCCACAACATAAAGCCCCATCTCTTTCGCTCTCTTTATCCCGGGCACCTGATCCACACCAGTGCCGAGGACAAGAAGCCTTTTATACCCCATGACTAAACAGCATTCCCCCATTGACATTTATGGTTTGCCCCGTTATATAAGAAGCATCCTCACTCACGAGGAAGGCTACTACTTTTGCGACCTCATGCGTATGTGCAACCCTCCCCAAAGGTATGTTCTTTACCTTACGCATACCCTGTTCGGTCGCCAATTCGGGTGAGGACATATCCGTAAGCACAAGTCCGGGAGAAACAGCATTAGAGGTTATGCCCTGTCTTGAGTATATCTTAGCGATCGAGTGAGTCAAACTTATCAAAGCTGCCTTAGATGCAGCATAGTGAACCTGATTAAAGCCACCCCACTGCCCACCTATTGAAACAATGTTCACAATTCTCCCCCACTTCCTACTCAACATGAAAGGCAAAACTTCTTGAATCAGCATAAAAGGTCCCTGAAGATTCACCTTCAACATCCTCTCCCAATCGTCATCAGTTATTGTGTCAAACGGTTTTTCTTGAGAAATAGCTGCATTGTTAACGAGAATATCAACCCTGCCAAAGGCATCAACGGTAGCCTTTACCACACTTCTCACACTCTCTCTTTCAGCCTGTTCAAGCTGAAAGTATCTTGCCTCAAGACCTCTGTCTGCAAGAGTCTGCACCAACTCCTTTGCCCTGTCTTCTCTTGAATTATAGGTAAACGCCACCTTATAACCCTCAAGGGCAAGTTCTTCCACTATAGCCCGTCCTATCCCTCTGCTGCCTCCGGTAACAAGAGCTACTCTCCCACACATTCTCTCACCGCTTTCTCTATGGAATTAGGGTCTATGCCATACAACTCAGCAAGCTCCAGAGGGTCTCCAGACTTTCCAAAGAGATCATTGATACCAAGCTTTATCAATTTCACACCCATACCATACTCAGCGATTACATCGGCTATCATAGACCCCAAACCATTAAATACATTATGGTCCTCAACCGTAATAGCAACCTCCACCTGCCTCAGTATCTCTGCAAACTCATTCCCGTTCACTGGCTTCAATGTAGGAACATTCACGAGCCATGTATCATACTTTTCTGCGGTGGGCAAAGCCCGGTGCGTGGTAATCCCCGTAGTGAACAGGGCTATTCTCTTACCCCTTCTCATTACATCAGGAGCACCCAACACAAAGCTATACCCAGCAGAGTGAACATTCGGCACAGGACTCCTACCTGTTCTCATATATACAGGTCCATCGTAGTCAAGCATAAAGTCTACACACCTCTTAAGTTCTATCTCATCAGCAGGGGATAGAACAACGAAGTTAGGAATAGATCTGTAAATAGCCAAGTCTTCCACAGCCTGATGCGTAGCTCCATCTGGTCCTACATCTATTCCCGGATGAGACGCAACAATCTTTACATTGAATCTGGGATATGCAATTGCATTTCTTGCCTGTTCTATCGCTCTCATAGAGGCAAAGACGCCATATGTAGTCACTACAGGGACAATCCCTACCGTTGACAAACCGGCTGCAACTCCAAACATGTTCTGTTCTGCTATACCACACTCCACAAACCTCTCAGGATGCGTATCTCTGAACCAGTGCGTACATGTTCCACCTGCCACATCAGCATCCAGAACAAAAAAGTCATCCCTCTTCTCCGCAATCTCTAAAAGATACTTTCCGAACGCATCTCTTAACGGTATCATCTCTCATCAATCTCCTTAAGTGCCAACTCCAGTTCCTCATCTGTCAAAGTTCTGCTACCGTGCCACTTCGGGTTATCTTCCATGAAAGATATGCCTTTTCCTTTAACAGTATGTGCTACAATGCAGGTTGGCACATTTTTAGTTCTCTTCGCTCTATCAAATGCATACCTTATCTCCTCAAAGTCATGTCCATCTATCTCAATTACATTCCACCCAAACGCCCTCCACTTGGACGCCAAATCTCCTAATGCCGTTATGTTATCACACCTATCATCACTCTGAAGCCCGTTATAATCAACCACAGCAACCAGGTTGTCAAGTTCGTGATGCACCCCAAACATTGCACCTTCCCACACTTCCCCCTCATTGCATTCACCATCACCCAGAATGGTATAAACCCTAAAAGGTTTGTTCAGCCTCTTTCCTCCTATTGCCATACCAAGAGCAGCAGAAAAGCCCTGCCCTAAAGAGCCAGAAGCTGCCTCTATACCCGGTATTCCCACTTCCGGATGTCCCTGAAGGAGTGCCCCAGTGTGCCTGAGTTTCCACAGCTCATCCTCACTTATAAACCCCTTCTTCGAAAGCACAGCATACAAAGCAGGACATCCATGCCCCTTGGAGAGCACAAACCTGTCCCTATAGGGATCATTCAAATCGCTTATCCGCATCTCCTCAAAGTAGAGGTAAACGAGCAACTCTACAATGGACAGAGATCCACCAGGATGGCCTGAACCACCATGATATATGGAAAGCACAATCAGTCTCCTCACATCCCTCGCAATCTCAGTTAACACCATAAACCACCCCCTACCCAACAGTGCAGTACAAAACACTATCCCACCAGTTCATTCTATGATGCCCAAAAAACACCTTGTACTCAGGGACCCACTCCTTAAGCATCAAGGGGACTTCCCACAAATGAGATGTCCTATGATAAACTGATATCTGAAGCTTCGGTTTGTACCGCACTATGATATCTTTTGCCCCCTTCAACGCCTCCACTTCAGCACCTTCTATATCCATCTTTATCAAAGTGGGAATCTCCTCCCTGCCACCGAAAAACGAATCCAGAGAAACCACATCCACAAAATAACCATCACCATCATCAACCACATGGCCGTTAACACCCTTTCCCCTAAACTTCAACCTCTTACTCGCACTCCACAGCCCTGCTCTGACTGTAACACAGTTTTCCAAGTGCTTCGTATTATCCACCAACTCCCGATAGTTCTCCTCTTCCGGTTCGAAGGCAAATATCACAACATCCTTACCAACTTCTCCAACTACCCCCAACACAGTATCACCATTATAGGCTCCACCATCCACTACAATATCTCCACCCACCGGCCTAACGAGTGGATGAAAATACTGTCTGTATCGAGATACAGCAATCTTAGAAGCGTCCCCATCTACCGCATAAACCAGCACCTTCACAAATGTATCTCTGCTCTCGTCGTCAGACAGCATTTGCCACACCTCAAACAGGAGGTCTCGCTTCTCCAAAAGCAACCTCCCATCTATGCTAAACTCCAATAAACCAAGCACACCCGAAACATATCTTATACCCTTCCCCTTTAAGACCTGAACCATCTCCTTCTCGTATACACTCCCTATCACGACAACCTCATCTCTTTGAAGAGAATTTGGGTCTTTTACCTCCAATCCACTTACCCTACTACCCCACTTGAGCGGATCACTATCGACAAAATACTTAACAGAAACACCATAGTCCCTAAGAGCAGAAAGTACTCGTTTTCCGCCGCTGCTTGCACCCCAAATAACAACAGGAATTTCCCGATCCTTCACAGCATCCAAGCTCTTCTTCACACTGCTCTTATTTTTGAAATGCCATGTACTTTCATCTACAAGCTCTCCAACATACCGATAAAAAGCCCGCACATCCATGGTACCACCTCAACAAACTACAATATAACTTTTCACTAACAAAACAACTACACTTTAGGTTATGTATACGCCACTTCATATTTGGGGAATATCAAAACATACCTCTAGTTAAACCACGAAGCGCTTTTTCACTCCCATCTCCTCAAGCTGGCTTAATATCTCTCTACACCAAGCACTTGCCACAAATACCACATCATCTTTGCTAATACTATCAGGGGGTTTAACCTCGAGCCCATCAACAACTTTTCCCCACTTCTTCTTGTCGTTGTCCACAAAAAACTTACACCTTATACCTTTACTCTTTAAATATCTAAGAACACCCCTACCCCGGGCACTCGCACCAAATACAACTACACATCTACCCTCATTTCGAATGCTATTAAAAAGTACATTTATACCACCGTATTCCCCCAGCTGTTCCATATCATCTCTTAACATGCCAAGTTCTTGCGAATATTTCTGACAAAGATACTTCCTTACTCCTTCAATCTCAATTCTCGCAGAATCAGTAAAACTGGAGCTTATATTGCTACTATGAATATACCTCTTCACCAAGGGGTCCCTTAAAAATCTAAAAACATACTCTTTGGAAACTCTCAACCAAAAGTCCCAAACTTCAGCACTAAGAAGCAACTCGTCAAAACCACCTACCCTCTTCACTACCTCTCTCCTCACCAAAGCAGAAGATATAAGAACAAAGTCACCCCTTAAAAGCTCTTCATGTATATTTCCTTCTGTTATTCTCACTACGGACAAAAAAGGACTCTCAGTAACTTCTTTATCCATCAACTGCAAATAGCCCGTATATATTACCCCAACCTCAGGGGGGCTTTCATTCATCACCCTTACCTGCTTTTCAAGCTTCCCCGGTAACCACTCATCATCACTATCTAAAAAAGCCAGATACTTACCTCTCGAAATGGCTATTCCCCTATTCCTTGCAACAGATACACCTCTATTCTCATTACACCGCACATAAATCATCCTACTATCCTTAAAGCTTAACGCTACTTCTGGTGTATTATCCGTAGAACCATCATCTACCACTATAAGCTCAAAATCCCCATAACTTTGACCTAAAACACTCCCTATTGCCCTACCTAAAAAACTTTCCCTGTTATACACAGGTATAATTACGCTGACAATAGGCTCATCCATCTCCTATTTCTCCCTCCCTACTCCTTCTATGTAACACCCATCTCACTTCATAACCAAAGAAATACCCAAAACATGCTTTTGGTCAGATATTAGATTATGAAGTGCTTCCCTACCAATTAAAATCTTTTTCATATCCAAGTTTCACCAGCAAATTTCCTGCTATCTCTTTAAATATATCTTTATGCCCATCTGTAAAAAAATTCCTCCAATCATTATCGTCCCCTTTTCGTAAATGAGTAGAAGCGCTCTTCTTCATATTAGAAAATGAGAATTCACTCATAAAACTCTCTAACATCTTTTCCAATCCAAAAGTAGATAGTATAACCTTCATTCCAACACAGCTACGAGTTAAATCTTCAAATCTAATCAGAGTAAACTTATCTCTCATAGCTAAAAAAGAACTCACATGCCTTTCCCACGCAGAAACATACCTCCTAAAAAGAGAGAAATCACCATACACTTCATCTACGGTCACATATTTGTAAATAGGATAAGTGGAGAGCACCTCTTTCCTAACCACATGATGCATAAGAGAGTTAATCACTGCTCTACCGTCTCTAAGTATGTAAAATCGCTTATCAAAATATTCTAAAACATCGCATTTATCTAATACATCTGGAGAAGTATGCGACCAAACCAGAGATGAGACAGAAAACAAAAGATTCAGATCAACATCCAAAAAAGAAGAAAGTACACCATCTTCCCGCAAAACCTTGTAAAAATAGATATCTCCATCCTTCACCTCAATCTCATCCATTTCAAAAACTTCGTTAAAATAAGGCTTCAATCCCAAAACCTTATAAATCTTTTCGACCAAGCTTCCTATCCCACTCCTTGTACTAAAGCTACTGTACTCTCCGACCATTTCCTGACATCTCCTCAGTATCTTCCATAAAAGGTAATTCCCAGATCTCGGGTATCCACACTGCAACACTTTCATGTACTTCTTTCCTCCCCACCCACGACAGCAGCAGCTATCTTCGTCGCATCACCTATTTTAAGGAGTCTCTCCCTATTAAATATTTCGGCAAGTTTCGATTTATCCTTGATAAAGTCCCTAATACCCTCCCTCGCCACTTCAATGCCAATATCCCTGAAAAAACCAAGTGTCTCTACACAACCACACCTTTCTTTCAAAACACATGCGGAAACAGCGTTCTCCTTTGTATGAGCTACGACTATGGTAGGTATCCTCAAATAAATGAGCTCATAAACGGTAACGCCAAACAGCGAAACAACCACATCTGCTTCGAGCAATACATCAAGGCTGTAAGGCCTTACAGCTACATTCCGAGGAACATTTGCAAGGCAAAGATCTTTCCTATGTTTAAAAGCCTTGCCAACCAAAAAAGTCGCATTTTTATGTATGCCCTTAAACACATCAAGCAACCAGAAGAAAACGCCCTCCGGGTCACTCCCTCCGGTAGTAACGACTATGTTGTTAACACCTGTTGGGGGCTCATCTCTGGGTATCTTCTTTCTGACACTCTCGTTTATTATCACATACTCAAAGCCCCACAACACATTTCGAAGAGCTGGATACACATTTATAAAGTGGGCATTTGGGATCAAGATACGGTCAAACAGATGGTAATCAGCACCGACAAAATCTATAGAAACAAGCCTTGCCCTCGACTTCCACCTCAACAAGTCCGAACGCCTGTATTCGTACTTCTCATCAAACACAATGACCTCTGGCTTCTCCACAGCAAGGAGATAATCAACAAATGCCTCCTCGGAATCAAATGCATTTACTAACCACCGCACAGACTTAGCAGAGAGTTCCCTCTTGGCAAGAGTAAAATCGTTAATTGCACAAACAACCTGATACCCCACACTCCTCAAGATTTCAGACAAAGATATGCTTCGATAAAGGTGTCCCAATCCTACATCCTCAGACGCTTTAAACTTAATAACAACCTTTTTCCCCACCCCATCTCTCCCCCAGTTAAAACACCTATCCACTAATCAAAATATCAAACTCTGATTCGACCACCTCTGCATCTAAGGTTCCAAATCCTCTATTGTTTATCATCTCTCTGGCCTTATCGTCTCTTACCATAAACCTTACACCAACACCCTTCTTGGTAAGCTCGTAAGCCATGCCTAACAGAAGGTTGAGGTTGTCCAGACCCCTAACTTTGAACAACGCCCTTTTCTGCCTTTCATACAGGCCCATTTGGTGAACATCTCTGTTTATATTCATCAGTTCCGGTTTTTCTATCAGAAGCTCTACAAGATTAGGCATATTAAATTCCTTACCGCTTTGCCTGAGCTCCATATACACCGCATTCATAAACTCAAGGTCTGCAACGGTGTCCACCGAAACCCGATGTTTCACCCTATAAAAGAGGTCATCATCAAGGACACAACCTACATTAAACAGCTCCGGTTTCAGCTTCACAATAGGAAAGTGGTGCTCTCGCAGATTAGTAGTATCTGAAAGTCCATCTGCAAGTCTCCAGCACCTCCTCCTATAAACACTCATCCCTTCATGTATCGGCGGCTTACCATCCTTCAAGCAGAATCCCACCATATCAAGCCTCTCGTCATGCAGAATCTTGCAAACTAATTTATCTAAGGAAGGTGCCCAAACAAGAGGACAATCACCGCTTATGAGCAAGCACACTTCACAGTTGTAAAAAGAGGCTGCTGTGTTTAATCTTCCCACCACATCGTTTACATCTCCATCATAGAAGAATACCTCAACACCGTGCTCTGCAGCTACCTCTTCAAGCTCTTTGCTTTCAGGCTCGTCAGTCGTAGCTATAACTATGCGGTTTACATACTTGCTCTGCTTAATTCCCCTTATAGTCCAGTCTATCAATCTCCTGTCTCCTATCATACGCAGTTGCTTTCGTGGTAATCTCAGCGAGGACAGCCTCACGACCACAAAGGCAATTACTTTCTCCATAATCAATCATCCCTTCTAAGTCTCCTACGAGTGATCTTTAGCGGCCTTAACCCATCCTCAGGATCTGCACGCCACATCCTCTCATCAAGCTCTATCTTTCTTGGCATCTTTTCACCATCACCATCAGACAGGAAACCATCTCTGACCATCTCTATAAGCCCCTTTGCCCTTTGGGGCAACCAGCAGTGCCCAAAGGCATACTCGTCCCCCTTTTCGTCCAAGTCGAAGTGCACCTCAACGACTTCAGCCCCCCACCTATGGACAGCACGCAGTATAACTCCCTCCTTAACTGAATGGTCAGACCATCCAAATCGGAGACTAACATCGCCACTTACACTGATAGACCTACGCATCGTTTCTATAGCAGAAAGATTACACTCACCAACTGGTGCCGGATAACTCGAAACACAGTGAAGAATTGTAATATCCTTGCCACCTCCCTTCACGATCAAGTTCACTGCATCAACTACTTCCCGAAGTGTAGCCATACCCGTAGAGATGATTACAGGCTTTCCCGTTGCTGCAATCCTTTCCAGCAGCCCACCCCACAGAAGTTCGTAAGAGGCTACCTTGTAAGCGTCCACAAACGGCAAGAGTTCATCAACCGCACTAAGGTAAAACGGCGTGCAAATGAACTTCAATCCGAGCCTTTTGGCCCTTTGAGATATGTGAGGTAAAAACTCCACAGGAAGTTCCCACTTCTCTCTATCCAGTAACGCCGGATCGAAACGCAGTGCCTCCGGAGAAAACAGCTTTTTCACTTTGAACAGCTGAAACTTCACAGCAGTAAAGCCACACTCCTTTGCAACATCTATGAACCTCAAACACCTATCCAGATCACCGTTATGATTGCTGGAAACCTCAGCAATAAACTCCACTCTCAAAGGGAACCACCTCACCTTGAGGTTTTATCCAGAAACCTCTTTATAAGTCTGGCTATCCTCGTTCCCCAGAACAGAGATGTTCCATGCCCCGCCAAAAGCCAGTGGATTTCTGGTCTCCCAAGTTCATCCCACAGTTGCAATGTTGCCTTTCTCGGTATGATTAGGTCAAAGATGGCATTTATCATCATTATCTCTTTGCCTTTTATAAAGGGGGCAAATGTCAAAGGTTCAAACAAAAAACACATCTTTGGGCATTCAACCACTCTCCAGGATTCTGCCTCCTTAATGTTTTGCAGGTATTCTGGAAACCTCGAGTAGAAATGATGACACATCTTGCTATTACAATACCCTTCTCTTATTACATACTTGGTAAGACTGTGCCACAGTATCCTTTCGTAGTTACCACCACCAAGTATAAGCACACCTCTTTTGAACCTATCCTCAACGCCAAGCGCAACCGCAGTTATCATTGAACCAAGGCTTATCCCTACCAAAGAAAAATCTTCCGTATCAGATAATATGTTTAGGGTTGCCTTTAAGTCCACTACGGCTTGATGGTAAAAGTGTAGTGTCCCTACATCGTCTAAGTCTGAAAACCACTGCATAGCGCTCTTACCTGCTGGTTTTCTTTCAAGGTGAAAAGGAAGGGTAAAAAACACGCTCCTATATCCCATTGCCGCCAACTTTTGTGGTAACAAAACATACAACCTCTTCCTGCGAGGTGTTATGCCAAGTCCGTGAATGAAAATCACCGTCGTGTGCTCCACCACATCAAGAGGGGTAAACACTTCAAGGTGCACTCTGTTGTTCACATCGTACTGGGTTGAAAACGGACTATCAAACACCAATACCTCGTGCCTTACACCACCACTCTCCTCTGTAGACTCTACGATGTAGTCTGGTACATGTCCCTTAGGGAGATGATAAAGCTCCAAGCTTCCTTCACCTTCTTTCTGAGCTCTTCAAGTGAACCATTGTTGTGTATGACGAGGTTAGCATGTCTTCTTTTTATCTCTTCATCTACGAAAAAGCGTTCTCTCCTATGCAACTCTTCTTTATCCCAGCCCCTATCCTTTACCCTGCAAACTCTTTTATCTAGATCAGCCACAACCAAAATCACGAAATCGTAAAAGTCCTCGCTTCCAACCTCTATAAGTAAAGGTGATTCAATAACCAAAAACTCCGTTCCCTTCTTCCCTTCTTCCTCTACTATGCTCTTTAATCTCCTCTCTATTTTCGGATGCGTAATATCATTCAACAACCTCACAGATTCAGGAGTAGAAAACGACTTCTGGGCAAGCTTCCTCCTATCAACCTCACCATCTGGAGAAAGAATCCCCTTTCCAAAGGCCTTTAATAGTGCATCCTTTACCTCTTCATCTTTCAGGATTTCATGACCTACATCGTCTAAGCTTACGACCCCAGCTCCAAGCTCACCAAGTAGGCGAACAACTGTTGACTTACCAGACCCTATGGAGCCTGTCACCCCTATCAGAAAAGGTAAACCCAATTGGTATCGTCTCCTTCGTATCCTTATCCATCTCTCTCACAAAACGAGATACCGGTTGTTCCATGATGGCACCAAACAAAAGCCGTCTCTCAACTGATGTCAAGAAAAGTAGCTTCTTTGCCCTCGTCATCCCTACATAACAGAGTCTCCTTTCCTCCTCTATTTCCCCATCCTGAACACTCCTATAATGGGGTAAAACACCGTCCTCCATTCCCACCATAAACACGACTGGAAATTCTAAACCCTTAGCGCTATGCAGCGTCATCAAGCTCACCTTCTCCTCCGTTGTGTCAAGTGTATCCACATCGGTTGAGAGAGAAACCTCCTCCAAAAACTTCCGCAGTGTACCTCCCGGATTCCTATCTTCAAACTTCCTTATTATGGAGAAAAACTCCTCTATGTTCTCCATTCTCGAGGTATCATCAACCTCTTTCAACATGTCCCAATAGCCACTCTCCTCGAGAAGTTCAGCTACCACTTCAAAAAGGCTCTCTTCGTGCAACCTCGTCCTCAAAGTAGTCATGAGCTCAAAGAACCTCTCCATAGATTCTCTTACCCCACCTTTAAGCCTCTTCTCCTTTAAAATCAACTCTAAACCACTGTATATATCGCCACCCTCCGCTATCTTGGAGTATATGTATTCCCACCTCTTGGGACCTATTCCCCTATTGGGGATGTTTATGATCCTCCTCAGACTAAGCGTATCATGGGGATTGGAAAGGACATTCAGGTAAGCCAGCAGGTCTTTTATCTCTTTTCTCTCATAGAAGTGTAATCCCTTTACTATTCTGTATGGCAACCCCTCCCTCAACAGATATTCCTCATAGAGTCGAGACTGTGCATTCATGCGGTAGAAGATAGCGAAATCCTTAAAGGTATAGCCTTGTCCAAGGAGTTCTGTAATCTTATTCACGATAAACCTTGCCTCCCTCTCCTCATCAGGAGCAATAACATGAACGACCTTACTGCCAACTTCGTTGTCCGTCCACAATCTCTTGTTCTTTCTCATCCTATTATGCACTATTACACTGTTGGCAGCCTTGAGAATAGTCTTGGTAGAACGATAATTCTTTTCTAACTTTATCACCCGAGCGTTAGGGAAATCCCTTTCAAAACTCAGTATATTAGTTATATCCGCCCCCCTCCAACCATATATGGATTGGTCAGGGTCTCCAACAGCCGTTATCATATCATTGTGAGAACACAGAATCCTCGCAATCTGATACTGGATCGGATTCACATCCTGATATTCATCTATGAGAAGGTATGAAATGTTGCTCTGATAATAATTAAGCACATCGGGATACCCTTCCAATATCCTCAACGGGTAGAGCAAAAGATCTCCAAAATCCACCGCTCGAATATCTTTAAGCTTCTTCTGGTATCTCCTGTATATGGCAAGTGTTCTCTGTTCTATGTAGTTGCCCGGTGAAATGTCCTCCGGTAACAGGTTACTCCTTTTCCAATCTGCTATACGGTACATCACCTGTGCCACATCAACAAGGGACAGATCCATGTTAAGGTCCTTTACTGCTTCTTTAACAATATTTTTCTGATCATTGGTATCCACTATGGTAAAATTGGAGTCGTATCCACCTATCAAGTGTATGTGTTTTCTCAAGATCCACAATCCCAATGCGTGGAATGTAGATATGTGAAGGTTGCCCAACCTCTTTCCCACAATTGCCCTCACCCGGCTAAGCATCTCGTCTGCTGCCTTATTAGTGAAAGTCACAGCTATTATCGAGGGCGGCGGGAAACCCTGAGCAACCAGATATGCAAACTTATAGGTTAAAATCCTCGTTTTACCACTACCAGCCCCTGCGACTATAAGCAATGGTCCACCTATATATGTCACCGCTTCCAACTGCTCCGGATTGAGGTCGTTTAGCATCAAATCTATTTTTGGGTCCATCTTCTTATTATACCCCAATCTTTATCCTTTGATATCCGTCCAGGCTCCGGCGAAAGAGAAAACAAATACTTGTCTCTGTGAGAATAACTCCACTTTTCACCCTCTTCAACCGTGTGAAGCACAAGTTGAGCCACCCTCATACCCGGGTATAACGCTATTGGGACATCACCGAGATTACTTATCTCAAGGGTTATTATTCCTTTATACCCCGGAGAAACTACGGTAGCAGTGGCTATAATCAGCCCCATTCTCCCCCAGGACGAGCGTCCCTCTACATACGCCATAACCTTATCACTAAATACAATGTACTCGAGCGTACTCGCAAGCACAAAGTCCTTCGGATGAAGTATAAGTCTTTGACCCGGTCTTAAAAAGAGTCTCTCGTTGTAATCATCCATCGAGACATCCAACGGGTCAACAACTGAAATATTGCTTTTTCTAAAGTACACAAAGTCAAAACCGAGTCTAACATCTATACTGCCCTTTCCTATCTGTTCCTCCTCATCAAGGAGGGGTATAATCTGGATCTCCTTTCTTCTAAGGAGCTCCCTTATTTTTTGAGAAGGTAATACGCCCATTGTTCTCCTCCCACAATCTTTTTACCTCTATCAACTTAACGGTCGTCAAGAAAAGCTGAGAGAGTTCCCGCCTCCTTCCTTTACTTAAATATGCCATCCACAGGGCATTCAAGAGCAGAGAAAGGTCCTCAAATTCAACAGGTGGAATAGCCATCACAAACTTCTCCATTGCGGAAAGCACAGACTTTCTATCAAGGGAAAAATCTCCTAACATGTTCCTCGCCTTCTGGGACACAATCGGAACTTCAGCCACATCCTTATCATACAACAGGTTGAACTCTTTAGCACTCATAGTATACGCCTCACCAAACACCAAAAACGCAAGCTCGCCCGCAAGATCTTCTTCTCCGTACACAGAAAGCAACAGCTCTCTCACCACCATTGGGTAGATAAATGGATCCTCTATATGGTTTATAGGGATACTCAATCCCCAGATACGCCTACCATTCTTACCCAAAAGCTGTATGGATTCTATCCTATCAGGCTCTATAGTGGTAGCAACTATCACATCTCCATCTACCCCAAACCTCTGCGACATAATTCTCCCAAGGAAGACGGTGAGTACCCACGGTACACCTCTACCCGCATACCTCAGTATATTAGAAAACTTCTGCAGCTTTTTAACGGCATCTGCCGTGATTTCCGTTAGTGCATTTACCTCCTCCTCAACAGTTATCCACCCATTGCGCACCTCCGCAAAGGGGGAAGCCCTCCTACCATCTTTACACGCCTCCAACAATACCTCTCTCCACCTCTCAGTCATCTTACACACTCCCTCAAGCACTCCACTATCTTCTCTGCATCCACTACACTTGACTTCAACCTGTAAATACCTTTACCTCCCCCTTTGGCACCTATCTTTTCTCTCAAACAAGCAACCAAGTTGTCCGCCTCTCTTTCGGTGTAAGATGGTAAACTCAAGCAAAGATTACACTCATCTCCAATAACATTCAACACAACATAGTCTCGCTTACAGGTCCTGTGCAACCTACTAAGGTACATGCTTAACACCTGAGATGGAAAACCAGCCAAAGATATGAAGTAAAATCCCCTCCCGTTCACATCAACTCGCTCTGAAGGAATGTCCACATAGTTAGCTATAGTCTTAAAGTCCTTCTGCAGTCTTTTGTTCTCACTCTTTGCCCTATTATAGGAGTCAACCAAATCCTCTATCTGCATATTTACATCGCTCTCAACCTTTCTCATCCTGTAACTATAATCCCACAGTCTTTCTATCGCATCCAGTTCAAACTTTACTTCATACTTACCTCTACTGCCATTAAGTTTCACCACCAGTATGTCTCCTACTTCACGGGTATCATCAACATGCGTGCCAGAACACGCAATAATGTCAAAGTCTTCAACTTCAACAAGCCTTATAAAGTCACTATCTATTCTATCCCACTTTATCCTGAGATCCTTTATCCGCCGAGCCTCCTCCGGCTTTACCACCCTTACATGAACCTTTCTACCCTCATGGATAACAGAGTTCGCTAATCTTTCTGCCCTAAAAATGACATTCCAATCCATCTCTATCGGAGATTCTACAAATACAGTAGACACACGGTCACCAAGCTCAGCCTTCAAAATTCTCAAGCCAGGCACAGTTAACTCCAACGCCCTTGAAAGGATGTGTTCCCCCGTGTGCATCCGAGAAAGCAATCGTCTGTAGTCCTCATCAAGTTTGCAATACACAGTATCTCCCTCGCCCAGATCAACCTCGTCACCTACTCTCAAAGCGTACCCACCCGGCGTTTTTACTACCTCTTCTATCGCACATGAAAAGTTCCCGTAAATCATAACTCCCCTATCAGAAGGTTGACCCCCACCGGCAACTCTCAAGGATGTGTTTTCCACCTCAACCCACAGAAATCCTCTATCTCTTCTAATCGAAACGACTTTGCACTTCTCCACGACAAATACCCCCTCAACCAAAAAGGAGTGCCAGTATTACAACAATCACGATTGAAGGCAAAAGGTTCAAGACTTTTATCTTCTTCACCTCCAAAAGGTCAAAGCCCAATCCCAATATAAGAGCACCACCAACAGCCGTGAGCTCCCTAACCACTACAGGTGAAAACAGCACCCGAGCATGGGCCGCAAGAAGAGTTATACCCCCTTGATAGAGAAGCAGAGGAACAGCAGAAAGCATAACTCCCACACCATAGGTAGACGCAAACGCTATGGATGCAAAGCCATCAAGAATGGCCTTCGTGAAGAGCAATGTATGATCAGAATTCAACCCCTCATTGATTGCACCTATAATCGCCATTGAGCCAAGACAAAAGAGCAAAGATGCTACAACGAAGCCCTCCGTAAACTTACCATCTGTGGAGCGAAATCTACCGTGAACACTGTTCATGAAGTTGTTAAGTATCCTTTCTAATCCAATCCACTCTCCCAGCACACCACCCACAAGTATACTAAAGATAAACACAAGGATATTCTCAACACGCAGGGCCATTTGCATGCCAATAACCAGCGTAGCAATCCCCATCCCCTGAAAGACTATGGTCTTTACTCTCTCCGGAAACCTCTCATGAATTGCAAGACCAATGAGACTTCCCCCCACAATAGCTGCGGCGTTTACCAAAGTACCTAACAACATTCCCAACACTCCTATCGATCGTATAAGTTATTGTATATCATAACATCAGCTTTTTCAATTTCAAGAGCTTCAACCACAAAAGAGAAATTTTGAACCCTTGAAAATCAGAAAGCGGTGCGCTACCATATTTATACGGTATCGATACCGGTATCGATACCGTATAAATAAAAGGAGTCCAAAGATGGCATTCGTAACGCTGAAGCAGATAGCAGAAGAAGTAGGCGTGTCCGTAAATACGGTTTCCCGTGCCATAAACGACAAGCCTGATGTCAGTAAGGAAACACGCCAGAAGGTACTCGAAGCTGCAAAGCGTCTCGGGTATGTACCCAACAGATCTGCCCTATCCCTTAGAAAACAGAAAACCCACATTGTAGGTGTAATTATTGAGGACAACGCAAACCCTTTCTGGGCAGAGGTGTTGAGGGGCATAGAATCTGCCGCAAAGTCCCACGGATACCATGTAATATTGGTCAACACCAGCAGAGAGTATCAAAACGAAGTTGAAGGTATCAAAATGTTACTAGAAAGAAGAGTTGACGGACTCTTAATTGCACCAAATCAGGAGAAATACGACGACATATACCAACTAATAGAAATGGAGAACATACCATTCGTAATAATGGGAAGACACATAAAAGAGTTCGAAAAGCTCAACATCCCCATGATTTACAGCAACGAGGTTAAAGGTGGGTACATGGCAACACAGTACCTCATAAAAAGAGGGTGCAGAAGGATCGCATTTATAGGTGCACAGCCCTATAACACAGCATCTATAGAGCGGTGCAAAGGTTATAAAAAAGCACTTAAAGAGGCTGGAATCAAAATCGATAGGTCTCTGATAAAGACAGGTGGCATAGAGATAAAGGGTGGCTATGACTCCACCATGAGCCTCATAGAAAAGAAAAAGCAATTTGACGGGGTATTTGCATACAACGACCTAATGGCATTCGGCGTCCTGAAGGCACTAAGAGAGTCTGGCTTGAAAGTACCAGAAGATGTAAAGGTTATCGGGTACGATGATATCCCTTACACAACTATCGTAACTCCACCGCTTCCAACTATACGAATAAAAAAACGGGAAATGGGAGAAAAGGCGTTTAAGATATTAATCAACAAGGAGAAGAAACAGGAAGTGTTAGACATAGAACTCATAGCAAGGGGAGAAAAACATGAGAACTTATAAAGGTTACATCATGTTTTCCGTTGCATTTGGCGTGATTGCACTGTTCATATTCTTCCCACTTGGCATAGGGGTAAAACTCTCCTTCACGAACAAGAACCTCCTGTTTCACACAGAAGAGTTCGTAGGACTGAAGAACTACATAGACCTCTTGCACGATAAAGGGTTTTGGGTTGCATTTTACCATTCTGGCATACTGGTTGCTGTGGTTATCGTCTTAGAATACATCTTCGGGATACTGCTCGCTCTCGCACTAAAACAAGAAATCAAGGGCATACACTTCTTCAGAAGCATCGTAATGGTAACATGGGTTATACCCATTGTAGCAACCACAATAATGTGGCAGTTTATGTCACAACCCCACTATGGATTCATAAATATGATCCTGAATGCCATCGGGCTACACCGTTTTGATACCTACTTCTTTGGCGACATGAGATTTGCCTTTCCCATGGTGGTGATACTGCATCTCTGGAGAAATGTGCCATTCTTTGGTATAGCATTCTTAGCAGCGATGCAAGGTATTCCATCAGAGTTATACGAAGCTGCAAGGATAGACGGTGCAAGCAAATGGCAGGAATTTAGGTACATAACTTTACCAGGAATAAGGTACACAGCAGCCATAATGATTACAATTCATGTGATATGGACATTCAACAACTTCAGCATGGTGTATCTATCAACCGGAGGTGGCCCAATAAATGCAACAGATGTGCTACCAACTTTCCTTTACAGGAAGGTGTGGAGCGAGTTCTTCTTAGGATATGGCTCCAGTGTTGGGGTAGTTATGTTAGGAGTGCTGTTTGCATTCTTCCTGTTGTTTAACAAATTCTATGCCAAGGGGATGCGATGAATGGAGACTTACAGAGCAAAAAGCAGTTTCAAGTCTTACATACCACTGATCCTCTTCTTCTCATTCTTCCTGATACCTATGTTGTGGATACTTTATGCCTCTTTCAAAACGGGTTCGAGCATAACAAACATGAAACTATTCTCTTTCGAAGGTTTTACCCTTCAAAATTACAATCAAGTGCTTGGAAGAGGGGATTTCTTGCTTTACTCCTTCAATTCACTGATAATAGCGCTAAGTGTAACTCTCATATCTCTATTTATAGGTATAATAGGTGGTTACTCTCTGAGTAGATACGACATAAAGCTTAAGAATGTGTGGATATCAACGATATTCGTTGCGCAGATGTTTCCCGGCGTGCTGTTGATAATACCACTTTATAATCTAATGCTAAACTACCACATGGTGGACTCCATCGTAGGTATAATACTCGCACAAAGCACATTAACACTACCGTTTTCGGTGTGGTTGCTTAAGGGATTCTTCGACAGCATACCACGATCTCTGGACGAAGCTGCCATGCTTGACGGATGTGGAGTGTTGAGAACTATTTGGAGCATCATTCTACCTGTGTCCATCCCTGGGATCGCAATAGCTGCGTTCTATTCATTCGTCGTTTCGTGGGGAAACTACCTCATGGCATCCGTGCTGGTACAAAGCAACACCACAGCAACACTACCTATAGCCCTCTACAGGCTGGCGTCAAGTTTGACACTACAGTGGGGCAATGTAGCTGCGGCAACCGTGCTTATCACACTGCCAACGGTCGTACTGTTTGCCTTATTCCAGAAGTGGTTGGTAAGCGGTTTGTTAGGAGGAGCCGTAAAACAGTAACTGGCAATGGGTGGATTGCCTAAAACTTAAGCAAGGAGGTATAAGCATGAGAAAAGGATTAGTAGTGGTGCTGGTAGCCCTGGTTGCGCTGGCGACATTCTCTCTACCAACATACGCTGCATCCAGCAAATTGACATTCTGGAACATGCCATTTACAACCGGGGAAGTACTGTCCAACTACGTGAAGTGGTGGCAAGGTGCAGTTAAAAAGGCATTGCCCGGCGTTGAAGTATCCAAATACTATGGACCAGGTCAATATGATGCTATGATGAAGTCGTTTGTTGTTCAAGCTCGCACTGGAAAACCCGATGTAATAGAGGGTTTGACAGAGCAACTCGCCGTGTATGTAAGAATGGGACTAATAGCAGATTTGACAAAATACTTCAACAGCTGGAAAGAAAAAGACAACTTCTTACCAAACGCAATAGCCGCATGCACCGTTAATGGCAAGATCTATGGCATACCATACAACATAAATGTCAGGGGTATGCTCTACAGAAAAGACATATTCAAAAAATATCACCTCAGCGTTCCGAAGACATGGAAAGAACTCGTAAAAACCGCTGCACTGATCACCAAACTGACAAACGGCAAGATACACGGATTTGACTTCTGCAGCGCAGTAAACGAACCAAGAGCATTCCAAGAGTTTATCTCTTGGTTTGACCAGTTAAACAACAAGAAACAGATGTTCGTTTACTCCGGCGGCAAGTGGAAGCTCAACGCAAAGGTAAGCCAGTTTGAAAAGATATTCAAACTCTACTACGACCTGACATTCTACAAGGCACCGTACTCCGCATTTGATCCAAACAACAGAGGCGGTGCATGGCAGCAAGAAGACCTTGGATATGTGGCAGGAAAGTATGCAATGGTACCAATGGGACCATGGATCTGGGGACACAGAAACGACAACAAGGTAGCAAAATCCATACTTGAGGAGAAAACTGGTGTTACATCTCTGCCGATACCCGAGGGTGGTGTAAAGGCTGCATATCTCGAGGTCAAACCCATAATGCTCAACAAATACAGCAAGAACCCAGCCAAGGCGTGGGAGCTTATCAAGTTTATAACATCTAAAACAGCCATGGGTAAGTGGGATGCTGCCGAAGGTGTTCTTCCACCAAGAAAAGATGCACTTGCCATGCCGGAGTTCCAGAACTGGTGGGCAAAGGCATGGGGAGAAAGACTGCCCGAAGGCGTCGGTTTAGCACCTATCAACTGGGCACCAGTCGAGTATGCTATCCTGACAGCCCTCAACACCGTTATATACAAGGTTAACACTCCTCACGAAGCCGCAGTGTGGCTACACAACAAACTAAGCGGTATGGCCGACAAGGGCATTCTCGGAAAGTAGGGACTAAGTAAGTAACTAAGGGCAATCCACCCACCACAATGATGGGAGGTACATAAATTGAAGGTCTTGGGCAACAGCGTAAAAGCGGGAGAGGTCAAAAAAACTATAGGTAACTTCGAGATAACAGCCACAATCTCAGAAGAGGCAAATAAAGTAGAACTAAAAGTAAAAAATATCTCGATGGAGCCAAGATTTGCTGGCACATTTGAAGTAGGAGAAGTAATCCCGACGGAAAGGTTGCTCGTAAACAACTTTCAATCATGGGGACCATGTAAGCTTACAAACAAGAGAGACATACTCGAACACGCATTCGGCAATGCACTCATTACCGAATATCCCATATCTCCAGTGCCGTGGGAATTACACAACCACATAGTGTCAGATTACTTCGTGTCAACCGAAAGGGAGTTTTTGGGATTTCTATCGTCAAGCGTGTGTCATCCCTATTTTGTAATGCAGGAAAACGGCATAAAGATCAAAGTGTATCTGGGAAAAACCCTAAAACCGGAAGAAAGCGTCAAACTTGACCCATTGTGGTGGAGCTCCTTTCCTCCGTTCGAAGAAGCACTTAGAGACTACGCAGAGACTGTGGCGAAAAACAACAGACCACGCATAGGTGAACCCCTCTTTGGTTGGGCTTCGTGGTATCACTACTACCTCGAGATATCCGAAAGTTTCCTCGAGAAAGAGATAGAAGTCATAAAGGAGAAAAAAATCCAATACAAGTTGTTTCAGGTAGATGACGGGTACGAAAAGGACATCGGGGATTGGTTGTATACAAATAAGAAGTTTCCCTCAGGAATTAAGTCATTAGCCGAAAAGATAAGGCAGAGCAACATGATGCCGGGCATATGGACTGCACCCTTCAGCATGTCAGAAACATCAGAGGTATTTAAAAATCACCCGAACTGGGCTGTAAAAGACGAAGAAGGTAATCCCATAGTAGCGTATAAAAACTGGGGAAAGAGCATATATGCACTCGACACCACGAATCCAGACGCAAGAAGGTGGCTAAACGAGACCTTTTCCACCCTCAGGAACTATGGTTATGGATTCTTCAAGATAGACTTCTTGTTTGCCGGTATGATACCGGGCAAAAGGTATCTCAATGTGACACCGGTGGAGGCCTATAGAATGGGAATGAGTGAGATCCGAAAAGCAGTAAAAGATGCCCACATACTTGGCTGTGGTGCCCCCCTGCTTCCATCCATAGGATACGTAGATTCCATGAGAATAGGAGCAGATACAGCACCATACTGGCACGAAAAGGACAACGGTATGCCATCTGCAAAATACGCCATGAGAAACACACTCACACGAAACTTCATGAACGGCCTCTGGTGGAGAAACGATCCTGACTGCATAATGGCAAGACTCACCAACACAGAGCTAAACAAAAATGAACGCACACTGAACATCTTCCTCCCAGCGCTCATCAACAGTGTATACTTGCAAAGCGATAAGCTCTACACACTATCCGAACACGAGATCTGCGAAGTGAAAAGTGCTTTAAACTTTAGAGGTGGAAACAGCAGAGTTTGGTTTGTAGATAGCGAAAGATTTGCAACATCTTCTACAGGTGCAGTAAACGGCGATGTGCTCGCATTCGTGAACCTCTCAGACACAGAATGGTATGTAGATACAAGCGAGTTTACTCCCCTACTCAAAGGAAACGCCAGCGGGTTTTTGGTCACATATCCATCTATGACAAAGGTAAAAGAGCGGAGGCAAAAGGTAGAACCACATTCCATCCTGATACTCATGCATTGCAGCAGAGTAAAACTAAAGCGGGAAGACGAAAAGAAAAAGGATGGTAGAGAGTTTCACTACTATGGAAGTGACGAAACATGATGGAGATTCGCTACAATCCAATAGTTGACGAATGGGTATTAGTATCCTCGGACCGCCAGGTGCGTCCACTGCAATCGAAAGTGTCAAAGTGTCCGCTATGTCCCGGTGGAGTGGAATTCGATAGAGATTATGACTTAGCTGTGTTTGACAACCTATTCCCAGCCATGAAGACAAAACCTCCCAAGGTCAATCCAAGAAACGAGAAACTACTGAAGAATAGACCCTCATTTGGAAAGTGCGAGGTCGTAATGTACACATCGAAGCACGATTCATCGATGTCAAGGATGCCCATAAGACAAATAGAAAAACTCATATATGTGTGGGAGGACCGAACAAAAGAACTGGCAAAGCACGAAGATATAAAGTACATATTTCCATTTGAAAACAGGGGAAAAGAGGTAGGGGCAACTCTCTCGCACCCACACGGCCAGATATACGCTTTTCCCTTTATACCCAAGAGGGTAAAAGCCATGATAGAATCACAGGAAAGATATTACAAGGAGAACAATAGCTATCTCATACCTGACATAGCAAGAGCAGAGCTAATGGCAGAGGAGCGGGTGATATTTGAGTTAGAGCGCTTCGTAGCAGTTGTTCCATACTTTGCACGCTTTCCCTACGAAGTACACATATATCCCAAAAGGCAATTGCATCACTTCACAGAGATGTCCACAGAGGAAAAGTTCGACCTTGCTGTTGTCCTAAAGGTAGTAACATCAAAGTATGACAACCTCTTCAACGAAGATTTCCCGTACATGATGGCCATCTTTCAATCTCCAGTTAACCCAACATCGGAGGCATTTGGCTTCCACATAGAGTTTTATCCTCCCAAAAGAGACAAAGACAAAATAAAGTGGATGGCAAGCGTAGAAACAGGGACATGGACATTCATAAATCCATCTACGCCATCGGACATTGCAAAGAGACTAAGAGAAGTCCCCTTTGTTATATAAAAGTCTTCCCATCAGTAGTATAATAAATAAGTAGTACAACCAAGAAAGAAGGGGTAATGTGCTCCTTTACATCGTCTTAGTGTCACTACTAACAAGCATAGCATTCTCCATTGGTGGAGTTGGTTCCGCAATTGCCATAATCCCCATCATGCATTGGATGGGCGTCTCTTTATCTATAGCCAAACCAACAGGTTTGTTTATAAACATACTATCAATGTCAACTGCAACGGTGTATAATGTAAAAAACAGGAAATTAGACACCAAGCTCGCCTTACCCGTAATAATAAGTGCAACCAGTATCTCTCCTATTGGAGCGTACTGCACAAAGTTGTTCCCCGAAAGGGTGGTAATATGGATTTTGATAGTCTTTTTGCTCTATTCAGGAAGTATGATGTTGTTTTTCAGGTCAGAAAGGCAGAGCAGAAAATCAAAACATAGCGTATCTATACTCGTGTCAGTGGGAGCCATTGCAGGCTTTCTCGGAGGATTGCTGGGAGTAGGAGGGGGAGGAATCATAAGCCCATCTCTGATACTGCTCGGATACGACCCAAAAAGGGTGGCAGGAGCAACTGCACTGATAGTAGCAATATCTTCTCTCACAGGCTTTGCAGAATACATCTACATGGGAAGCATAGACATCAAGCTACTACTGGCAGTATCATCTGTCGCACTACTGGGCGGATGGTTAGGAACCCGACTCATGCACAACAAGATGTCCTCAGTTCAGGTGAAAAAGGCAATAGGTGTGCTACTATTCCTGTTCGCAATAAAAATGATAGAGGGGAGGATTTTTCAATGAATTACGAAATTCTTTACAAGCCTTCTTTCTCCTTACTGAAGGTTACACTATCAGGAGGAGAAAGCATAGTTGCAGAGGCAGGTGCAATGGTAAGCATGTCGGAAGAGGTATCCATAAAAACGAGTGCAAAGGGTGGCATATTTGGTTCTCTAAAGAGAAGCATGCTTGGGGGAGAGTCTTTCTTTATGAACACATTCACAGCAACAACTAAGGGAGAGGTAATGTTTGCCCCACCTTTACCTGGGGATATACATCCAATAGAGTTAAACGGAACCATATACGCACAGTCACATGCATACATAGCATCTACAGAAGGAATTAACATAGACACAAAGTGGGGTGGTGCAAAGACCTTTTTCTCAAAAGAAGGCTTGTTCCTCCTAAAAATCAGCGGCAAAGGAATTGTATTCCTCTCAAGCTACGGAGCCATACACGAAGTAGAGCTACAGCCCGGTCAGAGATATACGGTAGATACTGGACACATAGTATCCTTTGAAGAAGGAGTTGGCTATAAAGTAAAAACCGTGGGAGGGATAAAGTCCACACTCTTTAGTGGAGAAGGTCTGGTGTGCGAACTCACGGGTCCCGGAAAGATAACCATACAAACAAGAAACCTAAGCTCACTATTGGCATTACTACCACACAAGAGCTCGTAAGCTCCTATACCCCCAAGAAAGAAAACAAATTGAATGTGGTTAGGAGGATGTGAAACTATGCACAATTACGAGGAATTGAGAAACCAAGTGATAAAGAAGGTTGATTCTGTTAAAGAGGAATTAATTAGGATAGCAAAATATATCCATGACAATCCAGAACTCGGATACGAAGAATTTAAGGCCCTTGAAAGAAAGTAGAAAATACTATCTTCTCCCTAATACCAAACTTGGCTCTCTCCATCTCCTCTTGGGAAAACTGCAAAGCACTAAAATTAATGTCCTTGACCATGCTCTTGCGCGGATCTCTCTTTATCTTCTCTGCGTATCTCGTCGTCCACCATATAGCCACGCCTTCCATTGCTATGAAAATCACTACACGATAAGCTATACCAGAAAAGAGTGGAAGCTGTCCTATTGTTTGTGCTATACCAACCGTAAACGGGTTCGTGGTCGCAGAGGCAAACTCTATACCTACGCCCAACCCGACCATAGACAAACCAACTATTGCATCATACCCCATAGCTATGGCAATGCACACAGATACGGGTATCAAACCGTAAGTCTCCTCAAACATACCATAAGTAGAGCCACATATCCCAAAGAATATCATAAAATGGGTATTAAAAGCTTTTCTTTACCCTCCATCTTGGTCAGCAACACTTTCACGGCACCTAACAAAGCCCCACTCTTCACAATCACATAGACATACCCATAAGCAAATATTATGAAGAATATAATGTTGGCTGCATTTATCATACCTTTCTGGAAGTCAACAAAGAAATCAAACACACCTACAGGCGATGGCTTTACAAGGTGATAAGAACCAGCAAGGACTATCGTCCTCTTCGTAGTTGGGTCAACTACCCTCTTAAACTCACCTGCAGGTATAAAGTAAGTAGCTATTGCCATCACCAAGGCGATCAAAAACAACAAAACAAAGGTATGTGGCACCTTAAGTTTGCTATTGGACAAGAATTCTCGCCCCCTAAAGTTATAAAGTTCACTAAATTAAATAAAGCAAAAAAATCCCCCATTCACCCCCTTACATCACGGTATAATCTTCTTGATTCCTCTGCAGGACAGAACGGAATGAAGATTAATAACTTAATTATGCAACAAATTGCACAAACTTTCAAAGGTACAAATGTTACACTTGTGGAGTTCTCCAAACTTCTCAAAAATTGTAACAGTTATAATCCTGAGCGGAGTGGAAGCGGAGAAGATGTGTATAACTCACGCAACATAAATTGTTAAAATAGCCAACATATTGTGGTATAATATGTCAGAGACAGGCTTACAAAAGGGGGTGGGAAGTGTATGTTGTTCTTTTGGGATAATACCATATTACTGCTATTACCTGCCCTTATACTGAGCATCTACGCCCAGTATAAGGTAAACAGTGAATATAGAAGGTACTCTGAAGTACCATCATCTCTGGGTAAACCTGGATGGCAGGTAGCAGAGGAAATACTCTCTGCGGTAGGGCTTCACTACGTGAGCGTGGAGAGGATTAGCGGAGAACTCACAGACCACTACGATCCAAGAGACAAGGTATTAAGGTTGTCTGACGGTATTTACAACAGCAGATCTATAGCGGCACTTGGTATCCTAGCTCACGAGATAGGACATGCCTTACAAGACAAAGAGGGGTATGTACCTCTGAAGATCAGAGGTGTGATTGTGCCCGTAGCAAGCATAGGATCAAACCTCGCTATACCTTTCTTTTTCTTGGGGTTCATATTCTACATACCAGCACTGATGGATATCGGTATACTGGCATTCTCACTTGCCGTGCTGTTTCAACTCGTCACACTACCAGTTGAATTCGATGCAAGTAAGAGGGCAATAAGGCTACTTACCAATCTCGGTTTGGTATCTAATTACGAGATAAAGGGTGTAAAAGCCGTCCTGTGGGCTGCTGCCATGACATATGTAGCAGCAACTGCAATGGCAGCACTCCAGCTTGTGAGGTTGCTCATACTGAGGGGAGAAAGAGAATAACCATGCCTTTCCTATTTCTCTTAATATTACTGTTACTCTTTTCTCCCTTTCTTTTAGTTCTGTTACCATTTTTTTTGATAGGTATATTGTTATTTCTGCCGTTTGGGTTCTCCATACAGGCGTTCTTAACGCTAATAACAGTACCAGTAGAGTTTTACAAGATAGCAACAAATAAGAGGGTGAGGAAGAACCATGCAATTGAACACGCAACGATAAATGTACTCGAGAGCGCTGGAGGTTACCAAAATCTCTCAGGGTTATCTAAAGAAGATGGCTTCTTCATTAGGGGACCACTGGAACCCCTGATAGTGGAGAAGGCTGCAAGAGTGGCATTATCAAGACTAAAAAGCGGGGAGAGAGACCTTGTCGTGCACAAAAGATGCGGCACAACGGTTGCAACGATAAACTTCATCGCTGCCATAACATTCATCGCACTACTCCTCGCCACGGGCTACCTGAGTTTTCTAAATGTACTGGTAGCGCTCGTAATAGCAACGATATTAGGACCAATACTAAGCCCTTTCGTGCAAAAGCATATCACTACATCTGCAGATGTGCATGACATGGAGATAGTGGGTGTACAGTGGAATGTAGAACCTCTCAAGTACTGGGGAGTAAGAGTCGTATATCCAACAGACTTCTTTGTAAAAACTGCCCAGAGGGGCGATTATCTGGAGGCTGAGCTGATTTGAAGATAAGGGGCATAAGTATAATACTCGTTCTTGTGATACTTGCCGTCGCAATAGGAGTAAGTTCTATCTACTACTTCATGAAGCTTTATCTCGCAAAACCATCAACAACTGTACCTACACTCGTTGGGAAAACTATAGAGAAAGCCACAGACATTACGACAAAATACGGGTTATACATAAAAGTCGCAGGTAGAAAACCATCTCCTTTGTATGAAGCTGATGTCGTCATGAGTCAGCAACCCAAGGCAGGCAAAATCGTAAAACAGGGAAGTATAGTATATGTATATGTGAGTACGGGCAATAAAGGTGCAATGCTCACTCTGACCGGAAAGCCATATCAAGAAGCAGTAAAGGAGATCGAGAATCACGGGTTAAACATCGGAGATGTAGTAAGAGTATATTCAGATGAGTTTCCCAAAGATACCGTAATAGCGCAGTATCCAATATACATAGTTGGAGAGCATGTCAAAAAGATAGACCTGCTCGTAAGCAAAGGAAAGCCAGAAGAAAGCAATCCAACAAACGAAAAACTCCCACAGATATCCAAACCTACGGTACCCGAAAAACCAAAGGCAAACGAACAAACTAAGAAGGAAGAAAAAATAACGACAAAGCCAAAAAAACAAAGCATAGCTGAAAAGAAAACGCCAAAAACACCAACAAAGGAAAAACCAAAAAAGCCTCCTACGACAGGAATGAGAAAGATAACATTTAGCTTTGACACACCAAAGAAAAAGGCAACCTACAAGATGACCGTGGTGCGCATAGACAAAAATGGTAGCCACATCGAACTCCAGAAAGAGGTAAAAGGAGGTCAGCACATAGAGGTAGAACTTCTGGCCCCAAAGGGTTATAATGTAGTAAGAATATTGCTGGATGGAAAGTTTTACAGAGAGGATAGGTATTACTAATGGCAGTTAAGATATCTGCCTCTATATTGAATGCCGATTACCTGAATCTGGAAAGAGAAATAGAGAGCGTAGCAGAGTTTACCGACTGGATACACGTTGACGCAATGGACGGGCACTTTGTCCCAAATCTTACATTTGGTTGGGGATTGGTCAGCAGCATAAAAAAGCGTTTTGAGAGTTTCTTAGATGTTCACATCATGGTAGAGCCTGCAGACAGTTTTGTAGAAGGGTTTTGTGATGCAAAACCTGACTTATTGACATTTCACATAGAGGCAACCCATCACGCACATAGGCTGGCCGAATACATCAAAAGCAGGGGGATCAAAGCCGGTATATCGTTAAACCCAGCAACCCCTATAGAGGCACTAAAGGGCATAATAGACTATGTAGACCTCGTCCTTGTCATGAGTGTAAATCCCGGTTTTGGGGGACAAAGATTTATAGAAGAAAGTGTAACAAGGGTAAGGGAGTTATCTGCGATGAGGAGAGAGAGAAACCTCAACTTCATGATAGAGATAGACGGAGGCATATCACCCAGCAACGCAAGAAAAGTGGTAGAGGCTGGAGTAGATGTACTGGTATGCGGCAGCTATATATTCGAGTCAACGGATCGCAAAAATGCTCTAAACACATTGAGAGGTGTAGCCGATGGCAGAGTTAGGTGAATACTTAAAGAGTGTAAGAGAAAACAAAGGCATAACGATAGAGGAAATATCGGAAACGACCAAAATCAATCCAAGATACATAAAGGCAATAGAAGAAGGTAAGTACGAGATAATAGGTGGAGATGTGTACTGTAAGGGTTTCATAAGAAACTACGCAAGAAGTTTAGGACTTGACCCTGAAGAGGCTATACGAATGTATAAGGAGGAAAAGGGAGAGAAAAAAGAGGAAAAGCCCAAAGCAGAGGAGTTAGAGAAGCTCTCCAAGTACGAAGACAAGAAAAAGGTAAAAGTGGCAAAGAAACCAATAAAGTGGGTGATCTACCTCATAGCACTCATACTTATAGGCGTCAGTGGGGGGCTGTTATTCTGGCAGATATCACACAAACATGTAACAACTCAAAACACTATCGTTACACAGAAAGAAAAAACAAACCCTCAAACACAGAATCCCAAGCTAATCAGCAGCACCGAAAATACTGTTGCACAAAAACCTGCAAACACCAGCAAAAATCAGCCAGAAGCCAGTAGTAGTGAAACAAAGAGTTCAGTAGAAAAGAAAACACCACAAAGCAGTAAAAACCAGGAAGCGAATGTAAACGAAACCCTCACAAGCAGTGGTGAGAAAACAGAGGAAACCAAACCAGCAAAACAACAGCAAGAGGAAGAAAAAGAGGAAAACACACAGGCAAAAAAGCAAGTGAAAACCACCCAAAAAGAAGCCAAAGAAATCACGCTGCGGGGTAAGGTAACCGCAAAGACATGGGTAAGGGTATCTGTAGACGGCAAGGTGGTATTCGAGGGGATCCTAAATCCCCCAAAAGATGTGTCTTGGACTGCAAAGGAAAACATAAGGATAAGGGTTGGAAACGCCGGTGGAATACAGTGGAGTCTCAACGGAAAAGACATAGGATACTTTGGAAAGCCGGGAGAGGTCATCACAAAGGAGTTCAGCTCTAAAGGAGAATAAGTTTGGACCTTAACATTATCAGCCTTGGGTGCCCAAAAAACGAGGCAGATAGCGAAGTTATAAATAGATTGCTGAAAAGCTCAAATAAGGAACGCAAACAGACAAAGGTTACAGTGGTAAATACATGTGCATTCATTAGAGACGCCGTAAGCGAGAGTATTTCTACCATTTATGCACTCGCAAAAGAAAAGCAAAGTGGCAACATCCAAAGACTCGTAGTAACAGGTTGCCTCGTAAACAGATACGGTAAGAGTCTCCCCAAAATCCTCCCAGAGGTCGATGCATGGGTAAGTGCAGGGAATATCCTCAACATACCACAGATCGTAGAAAGCGGAAGCGGCGTGTATGTTACCAACCCATCTGCAGCCTACAAGGAGCTGTTTAGTACAGGTATAACGGGAACTCCTTTATACCAAGAGAGATACTACAGATACATAAGAGTAGCGGACGGTTGTGATAATGCGTGTTCATTCTGCATCATACCCAAACTCAGAGGGAGATACAACAGCAGGAGTATAAGCTCCATAGTCAACGAGGTAAAACAAAGAGTACACGAAGGCGCAAAAGAGATCATATTGGTAGCACAGGACTTAACAGACTATGGAAAGGACATAGGTAGCTCGCTGGAAGAACTTCTATCAAACATAATCAAGATAGAAGGCGATTTCTGGATAAGGATGTTATATCTATATCCGGGAAAGGTGAGCAGCTCAGTAATAAAGATGGTGGCAGAAAACAGGGAGAAACTTCTACCCTACTTCGACATACCTATACAGCACATCAGTGACAAACTTCTGAACCTTATGAGAAGAAAAACAAATGCACAGCAGATAAAAAGACAGATAAAGGAGATAAGAGAGACCATAAAAGGCGCAGTCTTAAGAACCACGGTAATGGTAGGATTCCCCGAAGAAGACGAGAAAGACTTTAGAGAGTTGCTCAACTTTATAGAAGAAACGAAGTTTGACATGCTCGGGACATTTGTATTTTCCAAGGAGCACAAATCTCCCCATTTACGCAACCTCAAGGAGGTCAAAAGAGGTGTTGCAAGGAGAAGAGCTCACAGAATAATGAGACTTCAGCAAAGGATCTCATACAGAAAGAATGCTGAACTGATAGGGAAAAGACTGAAAGTTCTGGTAGAAGGCTTTGACAAAGACTCCAACTGGTTTTACGGTAGAAGCTATCGAGATGCACCGGATATAGACTGCACAGTGTGGATATCAGATAATTCAGCCAAAATAGGAGATTTCCATACAGTAGAGATCACAGATGCATGGGAGTACGACTTGGTGGGAGTGATTGCAAGTTGAACACATTTTTGAACAAAGTTTCACTATATCTATCTACTCTCATAGGAGTGGGGAGATTTCCATACGCACCGGGAACTGCAGGAACAGTAGTAGCAATGCTTATAAGGTGGAAGTGGACGCCAACATGGTGGGAACTGCTAATCGTGTTCTTTGTGGGCGTTTACATAACATCCAGAGCAGAAAAGGTCATAGGAACAGAGGATCCACCACAAGTAGTATGGGACGAGATGCTGGGGTACTTCGTAGCAATGTATGGCTTTTCGCCAAAATCCATGGTAGCAGCACTGGTATTTTTCAGGATATTTGATATTTTGAAGGGGTTTCCCATAAGCAGAGTGGAAAAGCTCCGAGGGGGATGGGGTATAATGTTAGACGATGTAATAGCGGGCATCGAAAGTAACTTACTTCTTTGGGCAATAGTCTCCTACTACGGCATAAAGGCATGAGGGTGAAAGGAAATGGTAGATGTAGCAATACTAAACATAGGAACAGAACTCATAACTGGATTACGGATAAACAGCAACATGGCAACCCTTAGCAGAGAGATCCAGCGTTTAGGCGGAACTGTTCACTTCGGTATGGCAGTAGCAGACAGAGAAGAAGAGATAAAAAAACACATATCATACGCATTACAAGATGTGAAACTCGTTGTTACGACTGGAGGATTAGGTCCCACACGCGATGATGTAACAAAGGAGGCTATAGCATCTGTGTGCAACAAGAGGATAATATTCAGTGAAGATGTGTGGGAAAGCATAAAAGCATTCATAAAATCACACAGACTAACTGTGGACGAAGAATACGTAAAGAGACAGGCTTTTATCATTGAGGGAAGCACTTTGTTTCCAAACAGATACGGAACTGCCCCTGGATTTGCCATAAAGAATGGAACAAAATACATCTTAGCACTGCCCGGTGTCCCCTGGGAAATGGAATCGATCTGGAAAGAAGAGGTTACATCGTGGTGGAAGTCCATCTTTGGTGAATCAAGGTATTACACAAAAGTCTTGCACACATCGGGACTAAAAGAATCAGAAGTCTCCGCCAAGATCAAAGAGGTATTCAGCGAACATGTAGGGGTACTTGCCTCGCCCGGAAAAGTGGACATATTCGTGACTGGCGAGAACAAAGAAACAGTGGAGAGTATATCAGAGGAAATATCAAATCGGCTCAAAGGATATGTATTCGGATGCAACGAAGACCCACTCGAATCAGTATTGGGAAAGCTCCTAAGGAAGAAAGGACTAACCCTATCTACTGCCGAATCTTGTACAGGTGGAATGTTATCACACAAGATAACAAACATACCTGGAAGCTCGGATTACTTCCTTGGGGGAGTGGTGAGCTACCATACATCCACAAAGGAGTCCTTACTCAAAGTCTCCAAAGGATTAATAGAGAGTCACGGTGTAGTGAGTATAGAGGTAGCAGCAGCTATGGCAGAAGGCGTAAAAGAGATATTCAAATCAGACATAGGAGTAGGTATTACAGGCATAGCAGGGCCAACTGGCGGCAACGAAAGAACACCAGTTGGAACAGTGTGCATAGCAATATCTTTTAGAGAAACGATATCAGAAAGACACCACTTTATAGGAAATAGAGTAAAGGTAAAAGAGTGGGCTACTAATATGGCACTCCACAAGCTATGGAGGACAATAAATGGATAGGCTGTTTATAGCACTTTGGTTTCCGGAGAAGACAAAAGAGCATTTAGATGGTATAATTAAGAGATACAGAGAGGTATTTCACAACCTAAAGTGGGTAGAGGGCAAGAACTTACATTTGACACTGAAGTTTATAGGAGAAGTTAGCTTACCGGTAAGAAAGCAGATAGAAGATGCAATGCGAGCGTTCTTTCTAAAGAGTGATTTTAAGGTATTTAATTTGGTCATCTCAGGAGCGGGGGTATTCCCCTCGTGGAAAAACCCAAGAGTCGTATGGCTTGGAATACAGCCAGAGGAGGTAGTAAAAAGGATCAGAGATGTGTGGAAAGGTATAGAAGAGTCTCTTTCAGAAGTAGGAATTCAGAAGGATGTGAGGGGGTTTTCACCTCACATTACACTTGCTCGGACAAAAAAGCGGTTATCTGCGTCAGAAGTCAAACAGTTAAGGAAAGAATTAAATAGTAAGGTGTTTTCTAACATTGACCTAACCGTGAGTCAGATATGCCTTGTGAAAAGCACACTTACACGGGAAGGTCCCATCTACGAAGTGGTAAAATCGTATGAAGCAAGGAGGGATTGAAAATATGGCTGATGAGGAAAAACTCAGCGTATTAAACAGGACCATAAGTAACATAGAGAAAATGTTTGGTAAAGGAGCCATAATGAGGCTGGGGGAAAAATCCACCCAAAGCGTAGATGTCATACCTACAGGGATACTGCCACTCGACCTTGCACTTGGAGTAGGAGGGTTACCAAAAGGCAGAGTGGTAGAGCTGTACGGACCTGAAGGTTCTGGAAAGACAACGCTTGCACTGCACTTTATAGCATCTGCACAAAGTCAAGGAGGTATAGCAGCTTTCATAGATGCAGAGCATGCCCTTGATCCTATGTACGCTAAGGCAGTGGGTGTGGACATAGACAACCTCTTACTATCGCAACCGGATAGCGGAGAACAGGCACTTTCTATACTTGAAATGCTCGTAAGTAGCAGTGCCGTTGACATAATAGTCGTGGATTCCGTGGCTGCCCTCGTACCCCAAGATGAATTAAGGGGCTCCATAGGAGACATTACCGTGGCATCACAGGCAAGGTTGATGTCCCAAGCACTGAGGAGGTTAACCGCCCTCATAGGGAGGACAAAATCTATAGTGGTGTTCATAAACCAAGTAAGGTCAGACATAAATGCAACAGGGTATGGAAGGGTTACCAGAGAGATAACACCTGGTGGAAGGGCACTAAAGTTCTTCTCGTCTTTAAGGCTGGATGTAAGGAGAATCTCGGGAATAAAGGGTGACGACAGGGAAATAGGCCATAGGGTAAAGGTAAAAGTTGTCAAAAACAAGGTAGCACCACCGTTCAGGATAGCAGAATTTGATATAATCTACGGCAAAGGGGCACTACGAGAGAGAATACTCTTAGACATGGCTACAGAGATGAACATAATAAAGAGGTCTGGGAGCTGGTATTCGTTTGAGGGAGAAGCAATAGGGCAAGGAAAGGACAATGCAGCAGCGCATTTGTCAGAGCATCCCGAACTTCTGCAAACCATCGAACAAAAGATCAAAGAGGCATCTGGCATAGTTATGTACAACTACGGAGCTGTTGAGGAAGAAGAGACATAGAATTAGAAACATAAAGTCTATCTCAAAAAACTTTGTAACAGGACCTTGATAACAAAATAGGGGGTGGAAGTAAAGATGTATTTAACTGTCGCTGTACTCGCCTCATTAGCTGTCGGCATAGCTATAGGTATTCTGATCAGAAAATACACGACTGAGCATAGATTAGAGGCTGCAAAGAAGAGTGCCGAAAACATATTAAAAGCCGCAGAAGAAGAGGCAAACGCAAAGAAGAGAGAGATTATATTAGAAGCTCGAGAAAAAGCGCATCAGATAAAGATAGATACCGATAGAGAAATAAAGGAAAAGAGGCAGGAAATCCAAAGACTGGAGAAGAGACTCCTTCAGAGAGAAGAGACCCTTGACAGGAGATTAGCAGGCCTGGAGAGGAGAGAAACCATATTAGAGGAGAAAGAACACCACATAGAAAAGCTCCTCAAGGAAACAGAAGAGTTGAAGGAAAGAGAACTCAAAGAGCTTGAAAGCATAGCAAAGATGTCCCAAGAAGAAGCAAAAGAACTTCTGCTGGTAAAGATAGAAAGTGAAGTAAACAAGGAAGCTGGTGCCCTTATAAGAAAGATAGAAGAAAATGCCAAGAGAGAAGCAGAGGCGAGGGCAAAAGAGATACTTGCAACTGCAATACAGAGATGTGCGGTAGAACACACATCAGAGATTACAGTTTCAGTAGTGCCTTTACCCAATGACGAGATGAAAGGAAGAATCATAGGTAGAGAGGGCAGAAACATCAGGATATTCGAGCAACTCACAGGCGTTGACCTTATAGTAGATGACACACCAGAAGCCGTAGTGCTATCGTCGTTTGACCCTATCAGAAGGGAGATTGCAAGGAGAGCACTTGATAGGCTCATAGGAGATGGCAGGATACACCCTGCAAGGATAGAAGAGCTGGTAGAGAAGGCAAAGGCAGAGATAAGCAAAGAAGGTATGCTTGCAGGTGAGAGGGCTCTCATGGAAATGGGTATTGAGGGTGTACACGAAGAGATCGTAAAACACCTTGGAAACTTGAAGTACAGAAGAAGTTATGGGCAAAATGTCCTACAACACTCCATAGAGGTAGCGTACATAGCTGGCATGCTCGCAAACGAGTTAGGTGTAGATGTTCAACTTGCAAAGAGGGCGGGCTTGCTTCACGACATCGGCAAGAGCATAAGCTTAAACACCGAAGGGACACATGCCCTCTTAGGAGCGGACATTGCCAAAAGATACGGAGAAAAGCCCGAGGTAGTGCATGCAATCGCAGCACACCATGGAGAAGTAGAAGTGCAATCTCTACTAGATGTAATTATACAGGTCAGCGATGCTGTATCTGCGTCAAGACCGGGTGCAAGAAGAGAAAGCCTCGAAACTTACATCAAGAGGCTTGAGAAACTGGAAGAGGTAGCAAATAGTTTTTCAGGCGTAAGTAAGGCTTATGCAATACAAGCAGGTAGAGAACTGAGAATCATCGTAGATTCTGACATAATCGATGATGACAGCTCCTACAAACTGGCACGCGACATAGCAAAAAAGATAGAAGAAAGCCTAACTTATCCTGGTCAAGTGAAGGTAGTAGTTATAAGAGAGACGAGGAGTATAGAATATGCAAAGTAACCTAAGAATACTGTTTATCGGTGACATCATAGGTAGGCCTGGTAGAAGGGTAGTAAAAGCCCTTCTACCAGAGCTAAAAAAAAGGTACAACATCGACATCACTATAGCAAACGGTGAAAATTTGGCTGGTGGTCTCGGTATAACCAAGTCCACTGCTGAGGAGATTTTGGGCTGTGGGATAGACTGCATCACCACCGGCAACCATGTGTGGGACAAAAAAGAGGCATACGAATTGTTAAACGACAAACCAAACATATTACGACCACTAAACTATCCACCAGGGACACCGGGGACAGGCATCTGCAATATGAAGTTCAAAGAGACAAATATAACCGTAATAAACTTGCAAGGAAGGGTATTTATGCCACTAACAGACTGCCCCTTCAGAAAGATAGAAGAAGCATTAAAGGAGATCCCAAAAAGGCAAGTGGTGATCGTGGACTTCCATGCAGAAGCAACTTCAGAAAAGATCGCAATGGGATGGTTCTTAGATGGTAAAGTCTCTGCACTGATGGGAACGCATACGCATGTAGCAACTGCAGATGAGAGGGTTCTTCCAAATGGCACTGCATTTATAACAGATGTGGGTATGACTGGGCCTATAGACTCGGTAATAGGTATGAAGAAGGACATAATAATACAGAGATTTCTTACATCCTTACCGGCAAAGTTTGAGGTTGCAAACAAAAACCTCGTATTAAACGGCGTCATAGTAGACATAAATAGAGAAAACGGCAAAGCTGTACATATAAAAAGGGTAAAAGAGGTGTATAAAGATGAATCTTGATAAAACTATATTCAGAGAGTATGACATAAGAGGAACTGTAGACAAAAACTTCACAGAAGAAGTCTTAAGCCTTATAGGGAAGGCGTATGCCTTGATGCTAAAGGACAAAACTGGAAAACCGTTTGAAAACCTGCAAATAACCATAGCTTACGATGCCAGAACACACTCTCCAAGGCTCACAAGGGCAATAACAGACAGTATATTATCCAGTGGTATCTCAGTAATAGAGCTGGGTATGACCACAACACCAGCGCTGTACTTTTCCCTATTTAACTTGGATGTTGATGGTGGGATAATGATCACAGGTAGTCACAACCCACCAGAGTACAACGGACTAAAGGTCTGTATAGGGAAAGAAACCATATACGGAGAGGAAATCCAAAAACTAAGGGAGATAGCAGAAGACATTTTAACAGGAAGGACAACACCACCTGAGGGAGCAAGTGGTAAAAGAAGTTCCTATGACATACTGAAAGACTACAAAGCCTACATGATAGAACAATTCAAATCCATTCAACCGTGTAAGGTAAAGGTAGTAATAGACTCAGGAAATGGGTGTGCAGGTCTGGTAGTACCAGATATCCTAAGGGGGATAGGATGTTCGTTTATAGAGCTATTCTCGAAACCAGACGGTAGGTTTCCAAACCATCATCCAGACCCAACTATACCCAAAAACCTAAAGGATCTGATTGAAAAGGTAAGAGAAGCAAAGGCAGATGTAGGTATAGCCTACGATGGAGACGCAGACAGGATAGGAGTTGTAGACGAAAAAGGAGAAATAATCTGGGGGGATAAGTTGACAACGCTCTTTGCAAGGGGAATACTGGAAGAACACCCAGGTGCTACCATAATAGGAGAGGTAAAGTGCTCACAAACGATGTACGAAGATATAAAGAAACACGGTGGAAGAGCAATCATGTGGAAGACAGGACACTCTCTCCTGAAAAAGAAGATGAAAGTAGAGCACGCACTATTAGCTGGTGAAATGAGTGGCCACATATTCTTTGCAGACAGGTACTTTGGATACGACGACGCAGTGTACGCAAGTCTGAGACTGATAGAGATACTAAACAAAAAGAAACCAGCAACTCTCTCAGAGATTCTATCAGACATACCAAAGCTCGTGTCCACCCCTGAGATAAGACTACCATGGGACGAGAAAGACAAGTTCAATGTCATAGAGAGATTGAAGACCAGAGTGGAAAAAGATGAAAAACTACAGGACAAGATAAAAGAGACGGTAACGGTTGATGGAATAAGAGTGATATTCACAGACGGATGGGGACTCGTGCGCGCATCTAACACCCAGCCTGTGCTCGTCCTGAGATTTGAAGCCTCAACGGAAAAACAATTGGAATTTATAAAGGAAAACTTCATGAGACTACTTGAAACGGAGAGAAAAAATCATGGAAATGTATCTTGAGTGTGCAATATGTATCCAAAAACAGGCTTTGCAGATAGGCAGAATTGCCACCGACAACGAAAGGGAACTTGAAGATATACTGCGCAAAACTATGCAGTTCGTTGTGAATGAGGACTGGCACAAATCTCCGCTGGAGATGGGAAGAAGTGTTCAAGACATAATAACAGAGATTACAGGCATAGAAGACCCATACAAAGAACTAAAAAGGCAGAGTGACGAAGCCGCTTTAAAGCTCCTGCCAAAAGTAAGGAAAGAGATGGAATCAGCAAGCGATCCACTAAAGGTGGCAATAAAGGCTGCCATAGCAGGGAATATAATGGACTTCGGTGCACTAACCTCCTTCGACATAGAACAGACTTTACATAATGTCCTCTCTGAGGACATGGAGCTAAAGGACTACGAGCTGTTTAAAGAGAAGCTAAAAAGTGCCCGCGTTTTAACCTACATAGCAGACAACGCAGGGGAAATAGTCTTCGACAGCATCTTATTAGAAGAGATTGCAAAGCTAAAAAATATACAGAAGGTCGTAATAGTCGCCAGAGACAGACCTTTGATAAACGATGTAACACTGGAAGACCTCCGCTACACAGGTATTGACAAACTACCGAAGGTAGAAGTGGAAACACTCCACATCGATGGGAAAAGAGCAATCAAAGAAGCAAGTCAGTGGATTGAAACATCTGACATTGTTGTATCCAAAGGACAGGGCAATTATGAAATGTTCAGCACGCTCAGTGGGATATTCTTCTTGCTAATGGTAAAATGTGATATTCTATCAAAAGACATAGGAGAACCCAAAGGAAGCGCTGTGCTAAAATATAGATAAAGGAGGTGAAAGTAGAAGACTCATACAGAACCTCAAGCTATCCAAATATAAATTACATGTGTAGAGGGTGAAACGATGAAAAAAGAGTTTATAAGGACAGAAAGTGCGCCCTTACCCTTAGGGCCATACTCTCAGGCAGTGAAGGTAGAAGGAGTGGTATATGTATCGGCACAAATTCCTATTAATCCAGAAAGTGGAAAGCTGGCTGAAGGTGGCATAGAAGGACAGACACATCAGGTATTAGAAAACATTTCCAACATACTCAAAGCGGCAGGAATGTCTCTCTCAGATGTGGTAAAAGTAAGTGTCTTTCTTAGAGACATGGGAAACTTCGGTAAGATGAACGAAGTCTACAAAAGCTATTTCAAAGAAGGAGAGTACCCAGCAAGAGCTATTATACCCGTAAAAGAACTTCCCTTAGGCGCAGAGTTAGGTATGGAATGTATCGCAATAGCTGAGAAAAGCTAAGGAGGGAGTAACCTTGCGTATATTAGAGGACTACAGAGGTATCGTAGATGATAGCGTTCTTACAGAGATATACAAAAAGGCAAGAAAGTTCTATGGGAAAAAGGCTATACACATCAACTCCACCTACTATGGCGGCGGAGTAGCAGAAATGCTGAACTCACTCATACCCCTGATGAACGATGTGGGAATACAAGCTGACTGGAGGATACTGCGTGGCACAAACGACTTCTTTGAAGTCACCAAAAAGTTTCACAACGCCCTGCAGGGTGGGAGTATAAGATTAACGGAAATAAAGAAAAGGCTTTACATCCAAGCCAACGAGGATTTTTCCTCTTACTGTCACATAGACGCAGACTTTGTAATGATACACGACCCACAGCCACTACCATTAATAAGATTTTACAAGAAGAGACAGCCGTGGGTATGGAGGTGCCACGTAGACCTGTCAGAACCAAATCAGAGACTCTGGAATTTCTTAAAAGGCTTTATCCTGAGATACGATGAGGTTATCATATCCAACGAAAAGTATAGGAAGAAACACCTACCGGTGACGCAAAAGATAGTGTATCCAGCAATAGACCCATTATCCCCTAAGAATGTCCCATTAGATGGAAGGACCATAAAGCGGTATTTAGAGAAATTTGACATACCCATGGACAAACCACTAATAACGCAAATATCGAGGTTTGACAAGTGGAAAGATCCAGAGGGAGTAATAGAGGTATTCAAGCGTGTAAAAGAAAAAATAGATGCAAGACTGGTTTTATGTGGAAGCATGGCAACAGATGACCCAGAAGGATGGGTCATATACCAAAGGGTAAAGAGAAAGGCTGGAAAGATGGTGGGAAGCGGAGACATCATACTGATAAACAGCGAAAACAACATACTCGTCAATGTGCTGCAACACATATCCGATGTCATAATACAGAAATCTTTGAGAGAAGGTTTCGGACTAACCGTAACTGAAGGAATGTGGAAACAGAGACCCGTTATTGCATCTAATGTTGGAGGCATACCAATCCAGATAGAAGATGGGGTAAGTGGATTCCTGTGTGAACCAACGGATATAGACTGCTTCGTTGACAGAATAATTACCGTTCTGAAAGACAAGAAACTGGCAGAGGAACTTGGTAAAAATGCTCGGGAAAGAGTTAGACAGAAGTTCCTAATAACCAGGCTGCTATCGGACCACTTAAGTATAATGTCCGATGTGTGCGAAATGTATGGTGGCAATCACTAAATGAAGGGAAAACTCATTATCGTATCCAACAGAT
The DNA here is from genome assembly GCA_964559865.1 of uncultured Synergistota bacterium. Classification (GTDB taxonomy): domain Bacteria; phylum Synergistota; class JAGHAJ01; order JAGHAJ01; family JAGHAJ01; genus JAGHAJ01. The sequence continues at coordinate 45,568 of CAZLJD010000035.1, read as the reverse complement.
TACCATTAACCGTTACAAAAGATAGTGGCGTGTTAAAATTCACAACAAGCGCTGGTGGGTTGGCTACCGGCTTATCCTCGTTTGTGCAAAAACACAATATCTCAAAAAACTTGTGGATCGGGTGGCCAGGTATACATAGAGAACGGTTAAACAACGAAGAAAAAACAAAAGTAAAAAAGAAACTCAGTGAACACAACAGCTACCCTGTCTTCCTCTCACAAGGTGAGATAAAGGGATACTACAACGAGTTCAGTAACAAGACCATCTGGCCACTCTTCCACTACTTCCCGCTTTACGCAACCTACAGTAGCGAAGCGTGGAATACATACAAGAAGGTAAATAGACTATTCTGTCAGACGGTAATGGAAAACTACAAAGAAGGGGATATTATATGGGTACAAGACTACCACCTCATGCTTCTACCCATGCTCATAAGGAAAGAGATACCAGAAGCAGCTATAGGTTTCTTCTTGCACATACCATTCCCAAGTTCAGAAGTATTCAGACTAATACCTTGGCGAAAGGAGATACTGGAAGGTATACTCGGTTCTGATCTGATAGGCTTTCACATCTACACCTATGTGGACAACTTTTTAAGCAGTGTTAGAAGGCTCTTAGGGTACGAAAACAACCTGGGTCAAATATCCGTCGGCAATCGTCTGGTAAAAGTTGACATATTCCCCATGGGAATAGACTTTGAAAAGTACACAAATGCAATACATCAACCAAATGTAAAGAAAGAAATTCTAAGGTTCTCAAAGAGTATAGGAGAAAGAAAGATCATACTCTCCGTGGATAGACTGGACTACACAAAGGGTATCCTTGAAAGGGTGGAAGCGTTCAGAACATTCCTCGAAAAGTACCCCAAGTACCGGAGAGAGGTCACACTGATACTCATAGCAGTGCCTTCACGCACAAAGGTAGAAAATTACAGGGCACTGAAGGAAGAGCTTGACCGTGCAATAGGAATGGTAAACGGGAGATTCAGCACCGTAGATTGGATACCCATTATGTACTTCTACAGATTCTTTGACTTCCACAGCCTTGCAGCACTTTACACCATATCAGATGTAGCTATGGTAACCCCTATAAGAGATGGTATGAACCTCGTGGCAAAAGAATACATAGCCACAAAGTCTGATGAAAGAGGAGTTCTCATACTATCGGAGACTGCAGGTGCATCAATGGAAATGAGCAAAGCTATAATCGTAAACCCAAACGATAAAGATGGAATAATAAGTGCAATAAAGGAAGCGTTAGAGATGTCCGAGGAAGAGCAAAGAAAGAGAAACAGTCAGATGAGAGAAAGACTCAAAAACTACGACATAGTGAGATGGGCAGAAGACTTTTTAGTAAATCTGCTACGCATGAAGAGGGCTCAAAAGCGGATAGAGTCGAGAAAGCTTTCTAAAAAGATTAAAGAGAAGCTAATTGAAGACTATCAGAAGGGGAAAAAGAGGTTGTTATTCTTAGACTATGACGGAACGCTGGTCCCATTTTCTGAAAGACCGGAACTGGCAAGCCCCGACAAGGAAATACTCTCTATACTCAAAAGCCTATCATCTATCAGAAAAAACGAACTGGTGATCATAAGTGGAAGGCACAGGGAGACACTAAAAAAGTGGCTTGGTGGACTTGACATAAACCTCGTAGGAGAACACGGGGTATGGATGAGGATAGGAAAAGAAGAAACAGACATGTCGGAATTAGTATCGGACGAGTGGAAGTCCAGCGTAAAGCCCATGCTCAAACGGTATGTAGACATCACACCGGGGTCTTTCATAGAGGAGAAAAAATACTCTCTTGCGTGGCACTACAGGTCTGCTGATCCGGAGTTAGGAGAAAGAAGGGCAAATGAATTAAAGAACAACCTCGTAAACCTGCTGGCAAACATGGATCTACAAGTCTTAGATGGGAGTAAGGTCATAGAGATAAAGAGCGGAAGCATAAATAAAGGGGTAGCAGCAAAGAGGTGGTTGTCAAACAAGCACTGGGACTTCATAATGGCAATAGGAGACGATTGGACAGATGAAGACATCTTCAGCGTCCTTCCAAACTCTGCTTATTCCATAAAAGTCGGCATAGGAACATCTCGAAGCAAGTTTTATGTAGAATCTACCTCCGATGTCAGGAAACTCCTAAAGAACCTCATAGATGTGGAGGTGAATAAACAATGAAAATAAAGAGTACGGCCTTCCCCGAAGGTGGAATGATACCAAAGATACACACATGTGACAGCAAAGACATATCTCCACCGCTGCAGTGGAGCGATGTGCCTGACGCAACAGCAAGTTTCGCACTCATATGCGACGACCCTGATGCACCTGCTGGAACATGGGTACACTGGGTCATATACAACATCCCAAAAGATGCCAGAGAACTAAAGCAAGATGTACCAAAAAGAGAAACACTGAAAGACGGAACAATACAAGGTAAAAACGATTTCGGAAGAATAGGTTACGGTGGACCCTGCCCACCTCATGGCAGACCCCACCGCTACTTCTTTAAACTCTACGCACTGGACATACAGCTCCATGCTCCTGCCGGTATTACGAAACAAGAGCTACTTCGCCTCATGGAAGGACACATTATAGCAACAGCAGAAACTTACGGCAAGTACGGTAGATAGGTTCATTCACCAAAAAACTCTCTCATTACCCTTTCAAACTCTCTATAAGCACTCTCCGAATACAGGGTGAAAACCACCCTGCGCAAGGTGGTATCCTCGTTTTCTTCAAGATAAAGCCTCGTTTCGTCAATCATGGCACGAGCACACCTATCCATTGGAAAACCACCGACACCCGTGCCAAACGCAGGGAAGGCAATACTTTCAAGCTTAAGTTCATCGGCACGAAGCAGAGAGTTGTAAGTTGCATTCCTTATTTTCTTTTCATCTGTAACGAGGTCTTGACCCATCACAGCCGCATGTATTACATATTTCGCCTTTAGCCCACCCGCTGTCGTAACTACAGCCTCACCTACCGGTATCGGACCCTTACTCACAGCCTCTTTTTCTATCTCTACTCCACCCTTATTCTTTATAGCACCTGCAACTCCTGCTCCCATCCAGAGATGGTTGTTAGCTGCATTAACTATTGCATCCACATCACATTCCGTAATATCACCCTTATGAAGACTCAAAACCGTATCATTCACCTTCACCTCCATACCCTATCACCTCCTTCACCAGAGTGTTACCATCCATATCCAGTATCCTAACTACCCTATTTTCTATCACACCCACCGTAGGGATACCTGAACCCTTCGGAATAGAAGGAGAACCAGGGTTCACGAGAAGCGCCCTACCCATCCTCCTAACAGCAAACACATGAGTGTGCCCCGAAACAACAACATCTATTCCATAATCATCTATGTACTCTTTAATTTCCGCATCTGTGAATCTATCACCATGATGTACCATTATGAAAAGCCCACCCAACGCAATAAAGGAATACCTGTCATTAAATGGCTTTTTTATAACCTCCATATCTATAGGAGAGTCACAATTTCCTCTCGTAAAAACGATAGGAATTTTACAACTGTTGATCGCCTCTGCCAACCTCTTCGGATCATACCCGCTCGTCATCTGATTTCTTGGTCCGTGGTAGAGCACATCACCTGCATGCAAGATGACATCAACATCACCCCACACCAACAACGCCTTGTTCCAAGCCTCATGATCCCCATGCGTATCACTTATAATACCTATCTTCACCAGCTATCCCCCCTACATCCCCAAAGGGAAAGAGTATCACATCCTGCACCCTCTTTTTACCCATCATAAGCAAAAGCAACCTATCCAAACCAACTGCTATGCCACCTATGTTGCCTTCATAGGATCTCAAACCTTCTATAAAGTCCACATCCACCGCATCCCCTACCATCTCCCATCTCCTAAGTTGCTCCTCAGGGTCAACCAGCTCCGAATAGCCATTAGCGATCTCTATACCTCCCAGGTAGAGTTCAAACCTTTCAGTATAAAAGTCATCTTTAAACTTCGCCATACCTCCAAGGGGACACGGATAATCATAAATAAAGAGAGGCCTATCTTTCGGTATCTTGGGCTCAACTTTATCCACAAATAGCAGAAAAAACACATCGTTCCAACTGTAATCCGCTTTTATATTATATCCCTGTTCCTCTGCCCTTTCAAGAAAACGCCCGATATCACCTTTAAACTCATCTATATCTATCCCCGTATACTCACGGAAGATGTCCCTCAAAGAGACCTTTTCCCACGGTGTAGAGAGGTCCAAATTCCAAACAGCGTGAAACTTAGATGATACGTGCACAATAAGGTCTTCTACCCTCTTCATCACATCCCAGTAACTCTTCCCCTGCTCATACCACTCCAACATAGCAAACTCCGGATTATGCAGTGGTGTGTATTCTCCGTTTCTAAAAACTCTGGCAATCTCAAAAACCTTATCATAACCAGCAATAACAAGTTTCTTTAAGAAAAACTCTGGAGAAACTTGTAAATACAACATCTTTCCATTAGCGTATTGCGTGACAAATGGTTCTATATTGAGGTCTAACCCATACCACCCTGCAACCACAGGAGTTTCAACCTCACAGAACCCCAACCCCTCAAAGTACTCCCTTATAATGCGGTAGAGTTCTCGCCTACCCCTAATTACATCTCTTTTAGCGCGCAACCTCTCATAAAGGGTCATTCCTTAACCCTTTCTACATACTTACCCGTGGAAGTGTCTATCTTTATGAGATCCCCTTCGTTGATAAATATAGGTACAGCAACTGTCAGTCCAGTTTCCACCTCCGCAGGTTTGGTCGCTTTGCTTATCCTGTCACCCTTAAGGCCTACTTCCGTCTTGGTGACCTTCAACACCACATATTTGGGAAGATTTATGTCTATAACTCTCCCCTGATATATAACTGCACTAACATGGTCTCCTTCCTTCAGAAAACCGGCCTTTTCTCCTATAACTTCCTTATCGACTTCCACCTGTTCATAAGTATTGTAATCCATGAAGACAAACACATCACCATAAGAATAGCTATACTCCACCTCTTTCTCCACACAATCCGCAAGCGTCAGCATATCAGCAGACTTAAAGGTGTATTGTTCTATCCTACCATTGAGCAGATTCTTCATCTTAATTCTCGCAAATGCCTGCCCCTTGCCCGGCTTCACATGTTCATAGTCCACGATCTGATATGGAGTGCCCTCTATCTCCACTCTCGCACCCCTATAAATGTCATTAATGCCTATCTGTTCTCCCATATCTTATCCCTCCAGTCTTATAGCTTCGTCTATGAGCATAACAGGAATTCCGTCCTTAACGGGATAACCAAGCCTACATCTGTTACATACAAGCATATCCTTCTGCTCGTCGTACACGAGATCACCCTTACACTTCGGGCACACCAAAATGTCGAGTAGCTCTTTGTCTATCAAAACTACCGCCTCCTTTTAACACCTACCTTGTCACAAAACTGTTCTATCGGACACACACTACACAAGGGTGATACAGGTTTACACACATTTTGTCCCAACGCAACTAACAATGAATTATACACTTTCCAATACTTAGTCGGCAACTTCTTTCTCAAAGCCATCTCGGTATCCTTGGGTGTCTTGGTTGCTATGTACCCCAACCTGTTGGATATCCTGTGGACATGAGTATCAACGCATATACCCATCTTGTCAAAACCTTCCGTCAACACGAGGTTAGCAGTCTTTCTGCCAACCCCCGGCAGTAAGAGAAGCTCATCCATATTGTCTGGGACATTTCCACCATATCGCTCAAGAAGTATCCTCGATATCTCTATCACATTCCTGGCTTTCCTCCTATAAAACCCTACAGGATATATAAGCTCCGCTATTTTCTTTTCTCCCAATTGCAACATCTCTGACGGCGTGGTAGCATGTGAAAAAAGCCTCCTTGCTGCATCACGAGTAGTATCGTCTTTCGTCCTGAGACTCAATATCGTAGCAATAAGTACCTTAAATGGACTGCTGTCTTCAACGGATATCTCAGACACTACAGGTAACCTCCACTTCCTGTAGCTCTCCTGCAGGATCTCTATAACTACATCTACATCCGAATCCCTCATACACATAATAATAGCATACAAAACAAGCCCTCACCTACCCCTTAAGTGAGGGCTTGATACACTACAAACACAAAATACACATTTTCCTCTCATACAAGAGGCATATCGCTATCCCCACATCTCCTCCGCTTCTCGTCCACTTGCTATCATGTAGCCGGTTTACTGCGTAGCATAAGCCTTAACCCAACCATGACGGCAGCACTAACTAAAACGATCGTGATATTAAGGCTTGCACTCGCAAACGCAAGTGCAGCTGCCAAGAAACGCATCCACGGGCTTATATGCCTTCCAAAGTAACCCGTAAGCGCTACTCCAAAGAGATACATGACGAAAATAGTCCCTAACAAGAAGTAGAGCACCTTAACAACCATCATCACATCCCACGAATTAACCGTAATAAGAAACATGTGGGGATGCATAAAGTATATGTAAGGGCCTATATATCCGGCTAAGGCGTACTTCACTGCATTTCTCGAGGTCTGCCAGAAATCACTTTTCGCAAGGGCAGATCCCGCATAGGAGGCTAAGGCTACAGGTGGTGTTAGATCAGCCAGTATACCAAAGTAAAATACAAAGAAGTGTGCTGCCAAAAGGGCAATCGGTGGACCATATCCCAACACATGCTGAGTATATATCCCAGTTCCCGAGTAGGCAACGGCGTTATATATGGCCGGAGCAGCCACAAGTGATGTTATAACATAGTTTGCCGTGGTTGGCACACCCATGCCAAGTATAAGGCTAAATATCATCGCCATAATGAGGAGCAATATGAGGTTACCGCCTGTCAGGTCTATAAGCTTGTATCCAAGGCTCGTTACAAGTCCAGTCATCGTAAGCACACCCTGTATGAGACCCGCACTTGCTGCAGCAAGCATAACTGTAGAACTCGTTTTACCTGCGTCTATCATAGATTCGTAGGTTGCACTATACATCTTCTTGCCCTCGGGTGTCTTGGAAAAGTACCCTACTATAAGAGAAAAGACTATTCCAAACACACCGCTCGTGAGGAGTATGGACTCCTTTCTTATCCCTATGAACTTCATAAAGGCAACAAAGAGTATAAAAAGTATGCTCATGAGGAACTTTTCATTAAACTCCACATACTTCGTAGCAAAAGCCAGGAGCGTCAGGACAGCAGCTATAACCATGAGTGCAACAGCACTCGTGTGTGCAAATGTTTTACCAGTGAACATGAGTAGAATAGTAGCCAGAACCACTACCGTGTAAACTTGCTCCTGTCCCTTTATTTCATCTTTGGATATCCATGCCACCCATATGGCTATCCCAAGAGAGGATATACCAGCTATGTGAGGAGCAATCCCCCAGACAAGTGCAACAGTTATGATAACAATCGGTAGTAGAACATAAAGCTTGCGAATAAAGTAAATAAGTGGCGTAAACTTCTCCTTGGAAAGCCCCTTTAACCCTAACCTCTTCGTCTCAAGGTCTATAAATATATACACACCCGCATAGTAGATAATAGCTGGTAACACAGCCGCAATAATTATCTTGTTGTACGGAATCCCCAGAAACTGAGACATGATAAATGCAGCAGCACCCATAATAGGTGGCATTAACTGTCCGCCAGTAGATGCCACAGGTTCTACCGCACCTGCAGTTTCAGGTGGATATCCTGCCTTCTTCATAAGTGGTATGGTAAAAGTACCCGTAGTCAAGACATTCGCAACCGAACTACCACTAACCGTACCCATAAGACCGCTTGAAACAACCGCTGCCTTTGCCGGTCCACCCGAACGAGAGCCAAACAGTGATATCATCAACTGGGTCACATAGTCGCTAACCCCTATCTTTAACAGGAAAGCCCCAAAGAATATAAATGCGAAAACATATATCGTCATAACGAAAAAGGGTATGCCAAAGATACCCTGATCAAGATACAGATACTGAACAAATCTATGCCAGTTAAAATTGGTGTCCTGAATACCAAACACCAAAAAACCTATCACTATAGCTGGCAAAATCCATCCGATAGTTCTCCTCGTAGCCTCCAAAACCATTATTATAGCAATCATACCAAACAACACATCGTAATTGTTTACTGTGTAAAACACCATATATGTGGGATACCTGCCAAACATGTAAAACATACTAACCAAACTCAGCAGAGCAAATATATAATCATAACTATAGACCTTCTTCAGATACTTTTCCTTCTTTCTGAAAGGATAAAGTAAAAACGCAATTACCAATATCATACCAAGGACAAAAGCCTCTCCTTGTTTGCTCTGAAAGTTCCCCTCAAGGAAAGAGATCTTTATGCCAATCTTTGAAAACAGGTCGTATATGGAAAATGTAAAGTGAAATATAAACAGTATCTCATATATCCCAATGGCAATCGCTGCTACCTTCACAACGGTATCAAGGCCTGGAGAGAGTTTTCTGGTCTTCTCCAGTATCTTCGTAACTTCTTCAACATTCCCTATCTCACTACCGTTTTTGGATACTTCAGCCACATCAACACCTCCCAAAAAGAACCGTAATCAACGGTACCCTCTTTACTCCAAACTGCAGGATGCCTTCTTTCTTCATGTGAGAGAGCACTAACTTGCCGTCCACCTTCACAGAAACATCGTTAAGCGGTATAAACCAGTACCTCCAAGATTTTCCCATGTACATGTTCAACCTTTTAACAAAAAAACCATTCTTCACACGCTGGAAGCTTAACGGCTGACCTGCATCAAACTGCTGCCATCTCTCCTCAATCGCCCATATACCATCTTTGCTAACCTTATAGGTATCTATCACCTTCGTCAAGGAAACGCTGTGGGTATAAGAAATCTCCACTTTCACTGGAGAGAAGAGGGGGCACTTTACGACCCCCTCCTTAGAGTCTATCTCCAGCACATTTACAGGAAAAACCAGCACAATCAATAAGAGTAGCCAAAGGTACCTTTTAAGCCGCATTTAAAGTCCGACTACTTCTTCAGATTTGCTGGGACCTTCAAACCATGCTCCTCAAAGAACTTAACTGCACCTGGGTGCAGTGGTACCATTAAACCATCAAACGCCTCAGATATCTTTATCTGCTTTGCTACCTGATGTGCCTTCGCAAGGTCATTAAGGCTCGTGTAAAGTATCTTTGTCACATCATAGACTACCTTAGCTGGCACCTTACTGCTAACAACCAACGTAGCCCTGACAGCCACAGTCTGCACATCCTTGTCCATACCGTTGTATGTCTTCTTCGGGATAACAACCTTCACATAGAACGGATAACCAGATGCGTGCAACTTCTTTATCACATTGTCTGGAATAGGTATCAAACGCACAGGAACTCTCACAGCTGTCATGTTAACAGCAGGTGCCGGATATGCTATTACCGTAAAGTTCGCATCTATCTGTCCAAGAACCAAGCTCTGAGCTGCCTCCGAGAATGTCTGGTATATCTTGTTTATCTTATTCCATATACCAGCAGCAGTAAGTACCCTCTGTGCAGCTGCTGCAGTACCACTACCCGCTGCACCAACAACAACCCTTTTACCAACAAGGTCCTGCAATGTCTTGATATTGCTGTCTGCCCTCACAACTATCTGCACAGCCTCAGGATACAGCGTCGCAATACCCCTCATGTTCTTCACAGGATGCCCTTTAAACCTAACCTTACCATTGTACGCTTCCCATGTTACATCGTTCTGAATTAGAGCCATCTGTGCTTCCCCGTTAGCTATAGCCCTCGCATTTGCAACGCTTGCTCCACTAGTAACACCTTTTGCAGAAATAACGCCTTTCGCTTTCTGATTCAATATCTTTGCAAGCATACAACCAAGTGCAAAGTAAACACTACCAGGACCAGAGCCCGTGTAAATCGTAATTGGATAGGGAGCAGCCACAGCAAAGTTAGCACCCAAAGCAACCCCAAAAACCAGACTCAAAATCAACACTACACCTACTACACCACGCTTCATAACTCACATCACCTCCACTAAGATTTAAACCTGAAACACCTCCAACTTCAAACTCCTCTGCACCCTTCGGCTCTCACCTCCTTACTCCTTCTATTTTAAATTATACCACCAACCAACTGGATTATAAACGCTCTATCACCATAGCAACACCTTGTCCTCCACCTATACACAGGGTAACGAGTCCGATCTGCTTATCGTATCTGTGAAGTGCATACACGAGTGTTGTGAGTATTTTCGCACCAGTAGCACCTATCGGATGCCCAAGTGCAATTGCACCACCATGCACATTAACCTTGCTATGATCCATCTTTAGTTCCCTTTCCACCGCTATGACTTGAGCAGCAAACGCCTCATTAAGTTCAATGAGATCCACATCGGAAAGACTCAATCCTGCCATAGAGAGTGCCTTTGGAACCGCTTTAACTGGGCCTATTCCCATGTGATCCGGTGCCACTCCCGCGTTTGCATAACTCAAGATCCTTGCCATCGGTTTTAAACCCTCTGCCTTAGCCCAATCCTCGTCTGCAACCACAACAGCTGCAGCCGCATCACACAAAGCAGAACTCGTACCCGCAGTCACGGTTCCACCCTCCTTATAGATGGGGGGCAACTTGGCCAGCTTTTCAAGAGAAGTGTTTCTACGAGGTATCTCCTCATCTTTGAACATAACGGTCTCCTTTTTCATCTTGACCTCAACGGGCAACACCTCGTCAGCGAATTTTCCAGAATCCATAGCATCTATTGCTCTTCTGTGAGACTCCAAAGCGTATTCATCTTGTTCCTTCCTCGAAATACCATACTCTTCAACGAGAACCTCTGCAGTAGCTCCCATCATCATATTAGCCATAGGGCAGAAAAAACCATCCTTATGCATAGCATCGTATATCTCTTTGTGTCCCATTCTATAGCCCCATCTTGCCCCCTGCAAAAGGTAAGGCACCTGACTTGCCACCTCTGTTCCCCCACCAATTGCAATGTGCTCTCTGCCAAGCACAATATCGTCTGCAGCAAGCATTACTGCTTTCAGCCCAGAACCACACCGCTTATTCACAGTAAAAGCAGGTGTTTTTTCAGGCAACCCACCAAATATTGTGCACATCCTCGCAACATTTGGGCCTACACCTGCCTGCCACGCATTACCCATAATTACCTCTCCAACATCTTCTGGTGATATACCTGCCCTCCTAACAGCCTCTTTCACTACAAGAGAACCTATATCGGAAGCTGTAAGAGAAGAGAGCGTTCCACCAAACTTTCCTCCCGCAGTCCTTACAGCAGATAGTATGACAGGCTTACCCATCAACATCCACTCCCTTCATCATCTCGAGCGGTTCCTTTACCGTAAACTCTGCATCGGTATGCTCTCTGACATCTTCCAGAGTGGTATCAGGTGCTATTTCCACAAGCACCAAGCCCTGGGGTGTTATCTCAAAAACTCCCAATTCGGTAAATATCTTGTTAACTACACCTTTACCGGTAAGCGGCAGTGAACACCTCTTGACTATCTTAGGTTTCCCTTTAACTGTATGGAGTGTAGCAACAAAAACCTTTCTTGCACCCGTAACGAGGTCCATTGCACCACCCATCCCAGGGATGAGTTTGCCAGGTATCATCCAATTCGCTATATTACCCTCTTGATCCACTTGCAATGTGCCAAGCACCGTAATATCTATGTGTCCACCTCTTATCAAGCCAAAAGAAACATCACTGCTGAAAAATGACCCACCCGGAAGGACGGTCACCCTAACTCCTCCCGCACCTATTATATCCGGTGTACCTTCACCTTCCTTTGCCATCGGTCCCATCCCAAGCATACCGTTCTCGGTCTCAAGAATGACCCTCACACTCTTGGGAACATAATCCATAACCATAGATGGTATCCCTATCCCAAGGTTTGCAACATCCCCATCTTTAAACTCCATTGCCACTCTCCTGGCTATTCTAACTTTCGCCTCATCAACACTTATGTTAGGAAGCATAATATTCACCCCCGTCAACCACTATCCTGTCCACAAGAATACCGGGCGTATGAACATCATTTGGATTGATGTCTCCCACACCCAGCACAACATCTACTTCAGCAATAACAACATCTGCTGCAGCAGCCATTAAGGGATTAAAGTTTCTTGCATTACCCCAATACCAGAGATTACCAACCCTGTCCGCCTTCCTCGCACGAATAAGAGCAAAATCCGCCCTCAGAGGTAGTTCCAGTATATACTTTTTACCGTTTATTTCTATCACTTGTTTACCTTCCTCCGCCATAGTACCAACACCCGTAGGCGTCAGTATACCACCAAGTCCAAATCCACCAGCCCTAATCCTTTCGGCAAAGGTACCTTGAGGTACAAACTCTACTTCGAGCTTACCCTCGTTATATAGCCTCTGAGTCATCTTGTTCAAACCTATGTGAGATGCTATAACCTTCTTCACCTGGCCATTTGCAACCAATTTTCCATGTCCAATGTTCTCATAAAGAGTATCGTTTGCTATGAGCGTTATGTCTTTTACCCCCTTTCTTATAAGTGCCTCTATTAGACTATAAGGGACACCACCCACATTAAATCCACCTATCATTATCGTAGCTCCATCTGGTATATCCCTTACAGCCTCATCAGGGCTCATAACAGGTTTAAAGTACTTTCCCATACCAATCCCCCCTATCTCACAAGCTCTTTAGAAAGCAGGAGCAATCCATCTTTCAGTATAGAAACAATAGTATCTGCTTCCTGTTCTTTGAGTGTCAAAGGCGGAGCAACAATAAAATGATCACCGTTCACGCCATCCGCAGCACCGCTACCCGGATAAACGATAAGCCCCTTTTCCATGAGTATGCGGGTTACTCTTCCAGAAGCATTAACAGACCTATCAAACGGTTTCTTGGTATTTTTATCCTCTACTATCTCTATTCCCCACATCATCCCTATGCCCCTTACCTCTCCTACTACGGGAATTCCTTGTAACTCGCTTTTCATCAAATTCCCAAGGTAGTTTCCAACCTTGTCTGCATTCTCGACAAGATTGTGTTCAATAACATACCTCAAAACAGCAACCCCAGTAGCACAAGAGAGTGGATTCCCTCCGTATGTATGTCCATGAATAAAGTGTCCACTCCCGTTCTTTATAGCCTCCGCAATCTTTTCCCTCACGATGATCCCTGCAAGTGGGCTATAGCCTGCTGCCATTCCCTTACCCGCCACGATGATATCTGGCACAACGCCCCAGTGCTCAACAGCAAAGTTTCTGCCGGTCCTCCCAAACCCGGTCATAACTTCATCTGCAATAAGAAGGACATCGTACCTGTCACATATCTCCCTGACTATCTTCCAATACTCAGGTGGAGGTGGTAATGCACCAACCGTAGCACCAACAACCGGCTCTGCAATAAAGGCAGCTATGTATTGCTCTCCTTCTCTTCTTATGACATCTTCAAGTTCATAAGCACACCTCAAGCCACAATCTGGATACCTAAGGCCAAACGGACAGCGATAACAATAGTGAGGCCTTACATGTGGAAACTCCTTCAACATAGGAATGTAGGGTCTTCTCCTTGGCATGTTGCCACCTATAGCAACTGCACCAAGCGTATTACCGTGGAACGAATTCCACCTCCCTATAACCTTATACTTACTACTCTTGCCATCTCTCTCAAGGAAGTATTGCCTTGCAAGTTTCACAGCAGACTCCACTGCTTCAGATCCCCCTGAAACAAACCATGTGTAGTTGAGATCTCCAGGGGCAAACCTTTTCAAAAGGGACGCAAGCTCCAGCGCAGGCTCATTTATAAATCTCGACAGATGAGCAAATGTTAACTTTTTCGCCTGCTGATAGATAGCATCTGCAACTTCCTTCACACCATGCCCTATATTGGAAACAACAGCTCCAGAGCAACCATCTATATACCTCTTGCCGCTCTTATCGTAGATGTATATACCTTCTGCCCTATCCGCCAAAGGGTAGTCTTGATGGAAATTCCTGTAGAAAACAAAATCATTCTCAACCATTATCCATACCTCCCAAAGGTTTACTCAAATCCCAATAAAGTTCTTTATCCTTCCACACCTTCTCAAGCGTTTCCAACCGCTTCTCAGTCAGTTCCGGATTGCGTGTAGAAAGAGCAATCACAATGGCGTTTATAACACTCATGGGGGCTGTAAACGAATCAACGAAGGAGACAAAATCCGTAGGCACGGCGAGGGTATGAGAAGCAGCGTGGGCAATAGGCGAAAGGTAGTCATCAGTAATAGCTATAGTCTCTATCCCCCTCTTAGCAGCAAAGGTAAACAGCTCAATTGTATCCTTGGAATAGCGTGGAAATGTAATACCTACCACCACATCTCCATCACCAAGAGACATAATCAACTCATAAGAAGTCTCCTTAGCTCTGATGGTAAAGGCAAACACACCTATCCATCTGAGATAAAATGTAAAATAGCACGCAAGGACATAAGCACTACGATGCGCAACAACAAACACTCTCTTTGCCTTGTGTAAAACATCAACTACCCTGTCAAACTCTTCTATAGATATGCTATCCACCGCAAGCTCCAGAACAGCCATGTCTTTCCGCATAGTCTCAAACAAAACATGCTCCCTTCCCTCACTAACAAGGTAGTCACTCAGTCTCCTTGAGGTATCGAGCCTACGCATTACTATCTCTCTCACAGCCTCTTTCAACTCAGGAAAACCTTTATAGCCCAGTAGTTGAGAAAATCTAACAACCGTAGATTCACTAACGCCAACCTTCCTACCAAATGTAGAGGCTGACATAAACGCAACATCCTCAAGATGCTTCATTATGAACTCCGCAACTTTCCTCTGCGCAGGTGTAAAACTCGCCGTGTTCTGCTTTATACTCTCAATCAAATCTCCCATTGAAGGATTTTTTCCTCCTCAAAAAGATTGTGAAGGATTTCTTGCAAGAAAGATTATACCACTCTTCCTCTCACATGTCAACTCCATACCGTTCCAAAAGCAAACAGCACTTGATAGATATACATTTATCACTTCGCAGTATGTACTTGATAGGTTCATATCCGCTTAACCACCAGACGGTTGAGCCTGCAAGTTTTATCAAATCTTCCATCATTGCCACAGGGAAGTACACAACATCACTGTTTATCAATCTGGCGTGAACTCCTTAAATTTTTCGTAGGGTGTCTTTTCTTTACTTTGTTTTTTGTGCAAGGATTTTACGCACGAGTTTTTTGCTTCTCGGTGAAGATTTCTAAGTTCACCCCTTTTATTCTACCCCAAAACTGATAAGTACCTTCATACCTATCCACCCAACAGAACATTTTCGTATTGACACCACTCAAAAAGGGAGTATAATATAAATAACTGAAACTAAATATGGTAAAAGGCAATGAAGGGAAGTGTAGGATAGGACGGCAGAACAGAGAGCATCACCCAGTGGCTGAGAGGGATGCCTGCAATTGCCTATCTGAGCCCATTCCCGGAGCTGGTGGTGATGAACCATCCCGCTTTAACGGCGTTAAAGTGAATGAGAGGCCAGCAGACAAATCTGTTGGCAAGTAAGGTGGTACCGCGGTCTCCCCGTCCTTATGGGCGGGGAGAATTTTTATTATAAGGGGGGTATTTGTATGAAAAAACTGGGCATAATCGGTGCAGGTGCAATAGGCTCAGCCATCGTAAGCGGACTCATATCTGCAGGAACATTTAAACCAGAAGACATAATCATAACCAACAGGGAAAAAAGGAGCAGATTATTGAAGCTTAAAGAACTCTGGAAGGTAAACATCACGGAGGACAAGAAGGAACTGCTCAGGTTCTCTGATACCATAATAATTGCAGTTAAACCTCAAGACATCGAAGACCTATTAAAAGAGATCAAACGCATGGTGAAAGAAAAGCACCTCATAATTTCCGTAGTCGCAGGGTTGAAGACTTCCACCATAGAGTCCAAGATCGGGAAAAAGATTCGAGTTGTCAGAACGATGCCAAACATTGCAGTAGCAGTAGGCGAATCAGCAACTGCCATAGCAAAGGGGACTTACGCAACCGATGACGACATCTCGTTCACAAAAACGATATTTTGCGCTTTAGGAAAGTCTGTTGTGATCGACGAAGGTCTGATGGACCTCGTAACCGCACTAAGCGGAAGCGGACCCGCATACATATACTTTCTCATAGAGGCAATGAGGGAAGGAGCAATAAAATCAGGTATGCCAGAAGATGTTGCGCATGTACTCGCACTCCAAACACTGTGGGGAGCATCTGAACTATCAAAAAGAACAAACGAAGACATTTCCTTACTCAGGGAGAGAATCACATCTCCCGGTGGAACAACGGCAAGCGCGTTGCAAACGATGAAGGAACACGGCTTACCAGAGATCATATCGAAGGCAATAGAAAGTGCCACAAGCCGGTCTAAGGAGCTCAATCAGGGAAGGTAACCCTGATTGAGCTTTAATCCATCACCTTTAAATGTAGTTCTGCGAGCTGCTTCTCATCAACAAAGGACGGAGCACCAGTAAGCAGGCAGGTAGCCTTCTGCGTTTTCGGAAAAGCAATCACATCTCTTATACTCTTCGAACCCGTTAAAATGGCAAGCAACCTGTCAAAGCCAAAAGCTATACCCCCATGGGGAGGGGCACCATACCTCAAGGCGTCCAGTAAAAATCCAAACTTCTCCCGTGCATCTCCCCAAGAAAGACCTATAAGACCAAGCAGTTTTGATTGTATATCTACTTTGTGATTTCTTATACTCCCGCCCCCTATCTCAACTCCATTAAGGACCATATCATACGCACGTGCCCTGACCTTCAGCGGCCACTCCTCGAGCAGATGCAAGTCATCCGGATTGGGAGATGTAAACGGATGATGTCGAGCCTCTAAGCCACCCTTCTCCTCATTCCATTCAAACAGTGGAAAGTCATAAACCCACAAGAATTCAAATCTATCCTCTGATATCAAGGACAACCTCTTAGCAAGTTCCTTCCTAAGTGAGCCCAAAACACCAGCAACCAGATCCTCATCAGCGTCAGCTACTACAAACAGCACATCTCCAGCCCGAAGCCCAGATACTTCGATCAGCTTCTCTATCTCAGCGGTGTTGAGGTGTTTCAAAATGGGGGACTTCAAACCATCTCTGTAAGATAACCACACCATACCACCAGCACCCAGATCAACAACAAACGCAACGAGGTCATCGATCTCCTTTCTGGAGAAGGAAGCACCTCCAGGTACCCTTATACCCCTTACAGCACCTCCTTTTTCCACAACATCTCGGAAAACCTTAAAGTTCGTGTCAGCAAAAATACTGGTGAAGTCTTGGATCTGAAGTTCAAATCTCAGGTCTGGCTTGTCACTACCAAAGTGCAGCATGGCATCTGCATAAGTAACCCTCTTAAATGGGACTTCTATGTCAACACCTATAAGTTCCCGAAACAAGCCAGAAATCATTTCCTCAGAAAGCGAGAATATGTCTTCCTCGTCTACGAAAGAAGCCTCTATGTCTATTTGCGTAAACTCCGGTTGTCTATCTGCACGCAGGTCTTCATCTCTGAAGCACCTGACTATCTGAAAGTACCTGTCAAATCCAGACATCATCAGTATCTGCTTGAACAGTTGTGGCGATTGTGGAAGTGCATAGAATTTACCCGGGTTAACTCTGCTCGGGACCAGATAATCTCGTGCCCCCTCGGGCGTGCTCTTTATGAGAAAAGGCGTTTCTATCTCCAAAAATCCTTTGGAAGACAGAAAGTTCCTTATCCACAGAGATGCCTTATGCCTCGTAATTATGTTACGCTGCATAATGGGTCTCCTCAGATCGAGGTATCTATACTTGAATCTTATATCTTCATCTGCTCGCAAGTCGTCCTTCACCTCAAACGGGAGTACATCCGCCTCATTTAAAACATCTACCTCAGTAGCAACAACTTCTACCTCACCCGTTTGCAAAGACGGATTCTCAGTACCAGAAGGCCTCTTTTGGACCTTCCCTTTAACCATCAGCACGAACTCAGAACGCACCCTCTTAACCTCCTCAAACCTCTCTACAAAATCAGGGTTAAGAACTACCTGAACTATACCAGTTCTATCCCTAAGGTCAACGAATATTATTCCTCCATGGTCCCTTGCCCTATTAACCCACCCTGCAAGTACAACCTCCCTTCCAACATCTGCAGCAGAAAGCACACCACAGTAATCAGTCCGCTTAACCTTACTCATTGCCTATCTTCCCCCATTCTACTTCTACTTGCTCACCCGTCTGCATATCCTTAACCTTCGCCATACCAGAATCCACTTCCTCCTGCCCAACGAACACTACCTTCCTTGCCCCCATGGTATCTGCATACCTCATCTGCGCCTTTAAGCTCCTACCAAAGTAATCCATATCTGCGTATATCCCCCTATGTCTAAGCTCATACACAACACGAGCCGCAAACTCTTTATATCTGCTGTCTAACACGACAACGAAATACTCCATGCCTCTGCTTCTGGGGAATGCTACCTCTTGCTGTTCCATTGTGAGCACAATTCTCTCCACCCCCGCTGCAAAGCCAACACCGGGAATAGAGGGTCCTCCTATATCCTCCGACAGACCATCATACCTCCCGCCTCCACAAACTGCATTTTGCGCACCAAGTTCACCGGAAATAACCTCATACGCAGTCTTCGTGTAGTAGTCAAGTCCCCTCACAAGTCTGTGATTTATCTTATAGGGAATACCCAAAGAGTTAAGCCCTTTCTTAACCTCCTCAAAGTGCCAAGAGCACTCCTCACAAAGGTAGTCCACCATGCGAGGTGCACTTTCGGTTATCCTCCTGCAACCCTCGTTTTTGCAATCCAGAATCCTCAGCACATTCCTATCAAACCTACTCTGACACGATTCACACAAGTCATCAAAGTACGGCCTGAGGTAGTCTTTAAGAAGCTCTTTATACTTAGGACGACACTTTGGACATCCCACACTGTTGAGTTCAACAGACAACCCCTTTAATCCCAATCTTGAAAATATCTCAACGGAGAGAGCGATGATCTCTACATCAAGATAAGGATCTGAACTTCCAATAGCCTCGAAATCAAGCTGCCAGAACTGTCTATACCTGCCGGACTGGGGTCTTTCGTATCTGAACATAGGCCCAATCATGAAAAGTTTTTGAAGTTTTCCCTTTCCATAGAGTTTGTGCTCTCCAATTGCCCTCACTATAGATGCCGTACCTTCAGGCCTCAGAGTTATGCTTCTACCACCCTTATCCTTAAATGTATACATCTCCTTTTCTACTATGTCAGTAGTATCACCTATACCCCTGGAAAACAGCTCGGTGTGTTCAAATATCGGCGTCCTTATCTCTTTGTACCCGTAGTCAGACGCTACTTTCCTCGCAACTTCTTCAACATAATGCCACTTTTCCATCTCTGATGGTAAAATATCGTGAGTACCCCTCGGTGCTTTTATAACCAAAACCATCCCCCCATTACTTGCCATTTGGCTGATTATAACATATAATCAATACAGGATTAAGTACCATATTGGGAAAGGGTGAAGAAAATGAAAACGACGAGATTCAGCATCTCCATAGAAGAAGAACTTCTAAAAAGATTCGACAGATTCATTAGAAGAAAGAGGTACAAGAAGCGCTCCAAAGCCGTAAGAGACATAATAAGAGAAAAGTTGGCAGAGGAAGAATGGGAGAAAAACGAAGAAGTAACAGGGAGTCTTACCCTTTTATACAATCACCATATACGGGGTCTAAGCGAGGAGATCACAGACCTCCAGCATCACTACAATGATGTGATACTTGCAACTACACACATTCATCTGGACGAAGAAAACTGTCTGGAAGTCTCATTACTCCGTGGTAGCGCAAGTAAACTGCAGAAGCTGTCAGATATGCTCATCAGCAAAAGAGGTGTGAAGCTGGGAAAACTTACCATATGCTCCACGGGTAAAAAACTCGGCTCCCAATAACCAGAATACTATCTAACGGTTTTCACACGGCTTTCAGATCCCAAATGATGTCCCTATCTCTTTTGCGTAGGTCACGAGCTCTCCATTAGGATCAACAAGTTTGTTGCCACCAACTACATCCTCCATCGGCACAGGGACTATTTTGTCGTTTTGCAGGCACATTACTACGCCAAAGTTTTCCTTGGCAACCTCGTTTATAGCAGCCACTCCATACCTTGTAGCCAGTATCCTATCAAACGGGACAGGTGTCCCTCCTCTTTGCAGGTGTCCAAGGACTGTAACTCTTGTTTCTATATTGGTTGCCTTTTCTATCTCCTCAGCAACCCAGTTGCCAATACCACCAAGCTTCTTTCTCCCGTCAAAGGTGGTCTTATACATCGGGCTACCACCCTTCGGATATGCCCCCTCAGCTACAACCACTATGCTGAAATTCTTCTTTTCCTCTACCCTTTGGAGTATCTTCTCACATATCTTCTCCACCTCAAACGGTATCTCAGGTATAAGGATAACATCAGCACCACCCGCAATCCCGGCACCGAGCGCAATCCACCCTGCCTCTCTCCCCATAACCTCAAGCACCATAACCCTGTGATGGGACTCAGCCGTGGTATGCAACTTGTCTATAGCCTCCGTTGCCGTAAGAAGTGCAGACTCGTAGCCAAAGGTAACATCGGTCGCCAGCAAATCGTTGTCTATGGTTTTTGGGACTCCAACCACGGGCATACCCTTCTTGTAGAACTTATAACCTATAGACTGGCTACCATCACCACCTATGACGATAAGTGCATCAAGCCCTGCCCTACGAAAGTTCTCCATGCACTTATCAGAGCGATCCTCATATACCACCTCATCTCCCTTTCTAACAGGATACTCAAACGGGTTATCTCTGTTAGTCGTTCCAAGTATGGTTCCTCCACGAGGCAGTATCCCAGAAACATCACTGCTCTTAAGCTCCCTGAACATGCCATGAATCAGACCACTAAAGCCGTTTTCTACACCAACTATCTGCATATTGTGCTCCATAATACCTGCCTTTGCTATCGCCCTTATCACAGCATTCAATCCCGGGCAATCTCCCCCTCCCGTTAACACCCCTACCCTTCTAATCATACAGATCAGCCTCCTTCCAACTCAACAGCCCAACACCCCTTAGTAGGCATCTTCTTACCACCGATAAAGACTTCTCCCGTAGGTAGCACCTTTACACTTATTCTACCACCTTCAACCTCCAAACCGTTAACCTTTTTTACACTACCCTTACCAAGCCTCATAACGAGGTATTTCCCAAAGCTACGACTATTGCTTACCACAAAAGCATCATTTACATGGGGTAACCCAACCGCAACAGTAAAGTAACTTCCCCTGGCCAGGTGAACAACTCTAACATACCCACACTCATTCCACAAAAGGAAAAAGCCCAAAAGGAGTAACATTACAGAAATGGTAATCACATACATACGCTTCCATGGGCCCTTCAAAAAGAGGAAAAACAAACCCGTATAGAGTATCAAAACTATCCAGATAGAGAACACGGGAACTCTCAGACTAAATCCACTCACACCCGCCAAAAAGCGCATAACATCTAACATAAATCGTAAGACTACATCGGCCACAAAAAGCAAAAAGCCACCAACCACCGTATTAATCAGCCCCAATAATTCCCCTAAAAGACCCAGTGGTATCACAACAGAGACCATTGGAACGACCAGTAGATTAGCAGGTATAGAGATTAGGTTGTAAAAATTAAAAAAGTACAACACGAACGGCAACGAGGAGAATTGCGCCACAAAAAGCACCTTTAAAGATGCAAAAAGTCCTCCCCTACTATCAAAAAGGGGCACAGCATAAATCAAGAAGAAGGTAACAACAAACGAGAGTACGAATCCCACACCCATCCAAGCAAAAGGGTTAACGAATAAAAATATTAACCCAGCGAGTCCCAGCACATTCACGCTACTATACCTGTTACCCGTCAACCAAGAAAGTAAAAGCACCACACCCATAACCACAGCCCTAAAAACCGAGGGCACCATACCAACGAACAAAAGATACAAAACCAAAAACACAGAAGCAATAGCCAGCCTATACCACAACGGCAGTAAAAATAACGACACAAATACCAAGATAAAAGAGACTATCACCCCAACATGCAACCCAGATATTGCAAGCAAGTGTCCAAGTCCGAGCTTGTAGAACAATTCCCTGACATCTTTGGGTAGAAAATGCCTATCCCCCGTAGTGAGGGAGAGTAAAAGTGCCGAGGTGTCCTCTTCCATGACACCTCTTACAAACGACGAAATCTTCCTTCTTAGTGCTGATAGGACACCACTCCGCCGATCCTTTCCAGTCACTAAAAGATTTCTGTCAGAAAACACACCAATAGAGAAGTATATTCCCTTACTCCAATAGCTGTATCTACGGTTAAATTGATAATCTGTCTCCGGTTCCTCCAGAAGTCTAAACTTTCCCCTCAACAGGAGATAATCTCCCCGGTTCAAGAGGGTGCTCTTTGGGAAAAAGAGGATCGTCCTTAGCTTCACGTCATCAGATCTGCCTTTATACCTAATCCAGTAGGGTAGAAACTCAGCCCTACCCTTACCAACAACCCTATCCACTCTACCGTACAGAATGACATATCTGTTAACATAGGAAGACATTTTAGGTGGGATAAAGAATGTCACCCACACACAGGCAATTAAGAAGAAAAGAACGCACACTAAGGCACTTGAAAGCTTAAACCACTCCAAAAGCAGAGCAAAAAGCAAAAAAGAGACTACAAAAACCACTGTAAAAAAGACATACAGTACATTTATCGGAAAGTGATAAAAGTAAATCGCCCCCGCAAGGAACGAAAGAAACAGGAAAAATAGAGGATATTTCCTTGTCATCTATCTAACGACCACAAACGGGAGCATCTTCTTCAACTTTTTCTTACCTATTCCCTTTACCCTTATCAGTTCCTGCGGTGAGCGGAAACCACCGTGTGCATTACGATAATCTACTATCCTCTGCGCTATCTTAGGACCAACGCCAGGGAGCCTCTTTAATTCCTCCACAGAAGCAGTATTTATGTCTATTTTCCCAGAAAGGGCGGTAGTTCCTTTCTTATACACAAAAGATTTACCTTTACTTCTACTGTCTTTCTTGGTAACAACGATCTTTTCTCCATCATGCAATCTCCTCGCAAGGTTCAGACTTACAACATCCGCTCCCGGAAGAAAGCCACCAGCACAATCCACAAGCTCATACAACCTCGTACCCACCTTCACTTTGTAAACCCCGGGGGTTTTAACTGCGCCAACTATGTACACCGTTATAAGAGAACTACTTTTGCCCTTTTGCACAGCTCCGCCTATCTGTTGGTGATTCGTAGATCTTGCCTGGACAGTAAAAACTGTAGTATGTTTATTAAGAAGATAGTAGGCAAATGCCCCCACTATAATAATCAGAGAAACTGAAACAGCGGAAATCAACTGTTTCTTGTTCATTCCAGCCTCACCTTGCTCTTATCCCCTATGATAAACTCAAGCACCCTAGGTTTCTGCCCACTTCTTAAGATCTGAACATCTCTTCCTACTATGCTCGCAGATATCCTGCCGACGATGTCCTTTATCTTGGTCCCGCTCATAATAACACTGTAATCTATCTCACTGTTTTCAATGGTTACATCGTCTCCCACGGAAGTAAAAGGACCTATAAAGGCATCCTTTACCAGACTTCTCTTACCTATAAAAGCAGGCCCAAGTATGGTACTACTCCTAATCACAGCACCTTCCTCTATGACGACCTTCCCTATAATTCCACTCTCTTCATCGACATCTCCCTTCACATCGGACTCCATGCCTTCAAGGACAAACCTATTCGCCTCAAGCAAGTCTCCTGGCTTACCCGTATCTTTCCACCAACCCTTGACGATATACCCCTTCACTTTCGCATCTGCATCTATCAATCCCTGTATAGCATCGGTTATCTCCAGCTCCCCCCTCCATGAAGGTTTCAGCCCATCAATGACATCAAACACCCTATTGCTGAATATGTAAACACCTATTATGGCCAGATTACTTTTCGGTTCCTTAGGCTTCTCAACTACCCTCAAAATCCTATCTCCATCCATCTCAGCAACGCCAAAGGCACGAGGATCCTCAACTGGGGTTAAGAGCACCAGTGCGTCATACCTATGCTCTTCAAACATCTTTACAAAGTCTCTCAGCGATGCCTTTATAAGATTGTCACCCAAAAACATGAGAAAACTGTCATTACCTATAAACTCCTTGGAGACCTTGACTGCGTGAGCAAGTCCAAGTGCTCTTTCCTGAATTATGTAATCAACCCTTATATTCCACCTACTACCGTCACCGACCTTCTCCTTTATCTCACCACCGTTCGGCCCTATAACAAGCCCTACCTCCCTTATCCCCGCTTCAACCAGTTTCTCAATGGCGTAGAAGATCACCGGCTTGTTTACAACCGGAACCAGCGGCTTGGCAAAAGAGAAGGTTATAGGCCTGAGTCTTGTGCCCTCTCCTGCACAGAGTATTAACCCCTTCATAAGCCTACACCTCCAATTCACCAATGATGTAAAAGCTATGAGCTTCAAGAAGTCTTACACTTACGAAATCCCCGATCAGCTTCTCATCTCCATGGAAGACCACAGCAATGTTCTCCTCGGTTCTACCCTGAAGCATACCACCATGCTTGGGTGCAATCCCGTCCACCAAAACCCTCTCTACCCTCCCAACCCTCTTTCTGTTGTTCTTCAAAGAGGTCTCTGCAAGCAATTGGTTGAGCCTTCTCAACCTACACCTCTTCACGCCGTTTGGTAGCTGTCCATCCATACGGGCAGCTACGGTGCCAGGCCTCGGAGAATACATAGCAGTAAAACCCATATCAAACTCAAACTCTCTCACTGCATCAAGGGTAAGGTCAAAATCTTCATCTCCTTCTCCAGGAAAACCCACAATGAGGTCAGTCGTCAATCCTATACGAGGGAATACCGACTTAATCTTCTCTACAAGAGTCCTATACTGCTCAATGGTGTATCCTCTATTCATCGTCCTCAATATCCTGTTGGACCCAGATTGCAAAGGAAGGTGAAAGTTCCTACACACATGCTTAGATGAGGCTATGACCAAGATGAGCTCATCGTCAAAGTCCCTTGGATAAGAGGTAGTGTACCTTATCCAGACACCGTCACTCACGATGCTATCTACATCCTTCAGCAGCCTTGCAAAACTATACTCATAAGGCAGGTCCTTTCCGTAAGAATTAACATTCTGACCGAGAAGCGTTATCTCTTTATAGCCATCTCGCACTAACTCCTCTACCTCTTTTAAGATCTCTCCAGGCTTCCTGCTCCTCTCCCGACCTCGTGTATAGGGAACTATACAATATGTGCAAAACTTGTTGCAACCGTATATTATGTTTACCCACGCCTTGAAACTACTATCTCTGTGAGCCCGCACACCTTCAGGTATATCACCGTGGAGTTTCACATCTACAACGCGCTTACCCCTATAAACCTCATTCAAAACATCTACTATCTTCCACTCACCAACGGTGCCAAGCACAAGAGATACATTTTCGAACCTATCCAAGATCGCCTCCCCCGCCTCCTGAGCTACACAACCCAGCACACCAACGACTTTGTCAGGATATTTTTGCTTCCATCTCCCAATTATACTGTAGACCTTGTTCTCAGACTTCTGCCTCACGGCACATGTATTCAAAAGCAGGATCTCTGCATCACCTTCGCACTCTACACGACTGTACCCAGCATCCTCAAGCATTCCTACTATTTTCTCTGTGTCTGCTAAATTCATCTGACATCCAAATGTCCTTATATAAAAGGTCTTCTGCACCACTTGAACACCTCCAAGCTAATTATACCACAATCTGCACCCCCTCCGCTTCCACTCCACTCTACAGGTAAGCTCAAAATTGTAACAAAATGGTGATGCAAATTCACATCTGTATATGGTAAAATTGCCAGAGCACACTATCGGGAGGTATGGAGATGGTAAAGGTCAGGCTCTTGGTAACTCTAAAGAAGGGTATATTGGACGCTCAAGGAAAGACCATCAAAGGCTCACTGGAAAACTTAGGGTACGAAAAGGTAAAAGATGTCCGAGTAGGAAAGACCCTGGAGCTCTACATAGATACCGAAGACACAGAGTCAGCTATACAGATGACAAAAGACATGGCAAAGAAATTGCTCGTAAATCCCGTTATGGAAGACTACTCTATAGAGGTTGAAGAATTATGAAGTTCGGCGTAGTTGTGTTCCCGGGTTCCACATGTGAGAAGGACTGCTATTATGCGTTGAAGGAGACGCTAAAGCAACAGGTAAGATACATATGGCACACTGAAACTCATATATCTGACATAGACTGCATAGTGTTACCCGGCGGCTTCTCATACGGTGACTACCTCCGTGCAGGTGCCATATCTGCTCAGTCACCAGTCATGAAAGAGGTAAAAGCGTTTGCCAACGACGGCAACCTCGTAATAGGTATATGTAACGGCTTTCAGATTTTGCTGGAAAGCGGTCTTTTACCCGGTGCTATGGGCATAAACAGGAGTCTGAAATTCACATGTAAGATGCAAAGGCTCGTGGTAGAAAACACCGACACACCCTTCACACACACATTAAAAAAAGGTGAGATCCTAAACATACCCATAGCACACAAGGAGGGCAATTACTACATACCTCAGGAGGGGCTAAACAAACTCAGGAGAAACGAGCAAATAGTCTTTAGGTACTACGGAGAAAATCCAAATGGTTCTGTGGACAACATAGCAGGAATAGTAAATGAGAGCAGGAATGTCTTTGGACTCATGCCACACCCAGAGAGGGCTATAAGTCCTTTACTCGGTTCTACAGACGGCATAAAGGTCTGGAAATCAGTGATAGAGTGGAAGGCAGGTAGATAAGATGACCCTAAAAGCAAAAGATAAGGAACGCATAGTAAATCTCTTGGGGAGAAAACCAACGCCTACAGAAGAAGCCATGTTCGATGTGATGTGGTCAGAACATTGCAGCTACAGAAGTTCAAAGAAGTTTCTCAAGTTACTGCCTACCAAGGGCAATAGAGTAGTGCAGGGACCAGGGGAAAACGCAGGGATAGTAAAGCTCAACGAAAAGTGGTACCTCGCCATGAAGATGGAGAGCCACAATCACCCGTCTGCAGTTGAGCCGTATCAAGGAGCTGCAACAGGGGTAGGAGGCATTATAAGGGACATACTTGCAATGGGTGCAAGACCCGTTGCTCTTATGGATTCACTTTGGTTTGGGGACTACTCTGAGCAGAAAACCCAGTACTACCTCAACGGCGTAGTTTCTGGTATTGCAGATTATGGAAACTGCATAGGAGTACCTGTAGTTGGGGGTGAAGCAGTCTTTCTACCGCCCTACAGGGACAACCCTCTGGTAAACGTCATGTGTATAGGAATAATGCAAAGCGAACAGATGTTAAAGTCTGCTGCAAAAGGGGAAGGCAATCTGGTCGTGCTCGTGGGTTCAAAGACTGGCAGAGACGGTATTGGAGGGGCAGCGTTCGCATCAGAGGAACTTAGCGACGAAAGTGAAGAAAAGAGACCCTCCGTGCAGGTCGGAGACCCATTCACGGAAAAACTGTTAATAGAGGCGTGCCTGGAGGCTGCATCAACCAAAAAGGTAGTTGCCATGCAGGATCTTGGTGCTGCAGGACTCACAAGCTCGCTTTCAGAAATGGCATCTAAGGGTAACTGCGGCATAGAAATAGAGCTCTCAAGAGTTCCTCTGAGGGAAGAAGGAATGAAACCCGAGGAGATCATGATATCAGAATCACAGGAGAGAATGGCACTTATAGTCAAACCAGAAGACTACAACGAGGTCAAAGAGATATTCGAAAGATGGGGTATAGACTGCACCGTAATAGGGAAGGTAACAAAAGAAAGAAGATTCGTCATTAAAAGCCAAAACAGTATAGTTGCAGACCTTGATCCCAAACACCTAACGGAATCCGTACCACCATACGAAGGAGCGATCAAAAGGCCAAACCCCAAAAGGGTAAATGTCTCTTTCTACAACGCAAACAAAGGAATACCGGAGCTGTTGAAAGACCCCAACTTTGCAGACAAAGACTACATATACGAACAGTACGACCATATGGTAGGAGTAAATACAGTATTACCAATAGGTATAGGGGCATCGTTAATGAGGCTTAAAGAAACCGAAACCGACATAGGTATATCAATTGCCATCGCAGGAGAAAATTCATCAGAGAGGGCAGTAAAGAGGGCTTACAGAGCCATTATTGCCTCCGGTGCCGAACCCATAGCAATAACGGACTGTCTAAACTTCGGTAATCCCGAATACCCGGAAATATATGGAGAGTTTGCATACCTCGTAGAAGAGCTCGCATCAACCTGCAAGCAGCTATCCGTACCAGTAATAAGCGGAAATGTCAGCTTCTACAACGAAACCAACGAGGAAGCCATTCCACCCACAGTTGTGGTAGGCATGGTGGGTATCTTACACGACATCAAAGACGCAAAGAGACCAATCCTGAAAGGCAGGGACAACAGCATCGTGGCCATCACTATAAAAGACACAAAAGATGAGCTATGCGCAAAAGAAGTCATACTGAGTTCTCTCGACAACATAGTGTCAATGGGTTATAATGGGCGTGCAGGTATCTTACTATCGCTTACAAAGGCTGCAATCAAAGGAGACATAGGCGTAATAATAGTCACCTCTCCAATAGAGGATGCTGCGTACTGGCTGGAAGTAAAGGACATAGCAAAATGGAAAAGCACGGTCAACAAAAAGCTGAGGTGGAGCATAATAGGAAAGACAACAACTGACAGATACATACAGATCAAAGGACAGGGGCAAATAGATATAGGGGAAAAGAGAAATGTGGAAGGATAAGTGTGGGCTGTTTGGGATATACACGCAAAAAGAAGAGGATCTGTTTCACCTCATGTATCTGGGTCTATCCGCACTTCAACACAGGGGACAAGAAAGCGCAGGCATAGCGGCCACAGACGGTAATTCCATGTACCTACAAAAAGGCGTAGGGTTAGTATCCGAAGCACTCCACGACAACGAAATAGGCCAGCGAAAAGAGATGGCTGCTATAGGGCATGTGAGGTACTCCACATACGGTGCAAGTGTACTGGACAATGCACAACCCCTCGTAGCAAAGTATTCTGGAGGCGTAATAGCCGTGGCGCACAACGGCAACATCGTGAATGCAGACACCCTAAGAGAGAGACTGGAATATGCAGGCTCCATATTCCAGTCTGCGACAGACACGGAGATAATAATACACCTGCTCGCAAGACTACCCGGTAAAACTGTGGAAGATGCACTGATGTCGATACTAAAGGAGTTAAAAGGTGCGTACTCCTTACTTATACTCACCACCGAGAAGCTCATAGCGATAAGAGACCCATGGGGGTTCAGGCCCCTATCCATAGGGAGATTAGACGACAAGATCCTCATAGCATCAGAAAGCTGTGCATTCGACATAATGGGTGCTAAACCGGTAAGAGAGATAGAACCTGGAGAGATGGTAATCATTGACAAAGAAGGTGAAAAAAGCATCAGATTTGCCAAAAGCAAAGAGCACTTCTGTACATTCGAGTTCGTGTACTTTGCAAGGCCAGACAGCAGACTATACGGGAGAGATGTTTACAAAGTCAGAAAGTCCTTGGGAGAGGAGCTTGCAAGGGAGAAGTCTATAGAGGCTGATGTTGTCATACCAGTACCGGATTCCGGAACACCTGCAGCGCTGGGTTATGCACAGGCGTCCGGTATCCCATTTGACTTTGGTATCATAAGAAATAGATATGTCGGCAGAACATTCATACAGCCTACGCAGTTCACCAGAAGTCTTGGCGTGAGAATAAAGTTAAACCCTCTACCAGACATCGTCAAGGATAAAAGGGTCATCATAGTAGACGACTCCATAGTAAGAGGAACTACAAGCCGTATGATAGTCAAGATGCTGCGTGACGCAGGTGCAAGGGAGGTCCACTTCAGGATATCCTCCCCTCCGGTGAAGTTTCCGTGTTTCTACGGTATAGACACCCCAGATAGGGAAAAGCTCATTGCATCCAGCAGCAACCCAACTGACATAGCAAAGTTTCTGGGTGCAGATAGCGTGGAATATCTCAGCATAGATGGAATGGTAAAAGCCATAGGGCTTCCTGAGGACAAGGTATGCCTTGCCTGTTTTAACGGAAAATACCCAGTTTTGGAGTGATAAGATTGAACTACGAAAAAAGTGGTGTTAGTATCCAAAAGGCAGAATCGTGGAGCAAACTCATCTCCAAGAAGGCAAAAGCTACCTATACAGAGGGTGTTGTCTTCGGTATAGGAGGTTTTGGAGGACTGTTTAGGTTAGACACTTCCAAGTACGAAAAGCCTGTGCTCGTCTCTGGAACGGACGGGGTTGGCAGTAAACTAAGGATTGCGTTTCACTACGGCAATTGTTATACAGTAGGTAAAGACTTAGTCGCCATGAATGTGAACGACATACTCACCGTAGGTGCAAAACCATTGTTTTTCCTTGACTACCTCGCAGTAAACAGCATTGACAATCACCTATTAGAGTCATTTGTCAATGGTATAGTAGATGCATGTGTAGAGTCCGAATGTGCCCTTATAGGAGGCGAGACTGCCCAGCTACCAGACTTCTACAAACCTCCAGAGTTCGACGCAGCAGGCACCGCAGTAGGCGTCGTGGAAGAGGACAAGATCATAGACGGCAGGGGAGTGGAGAAAGGAGATTCAATAGTGGGAATTGCCTCATCAGGGGTTCACAGCAACGGATTTACGCTCATAAGAAGCGTTTTGAGGTGGGAAAAAAGCAGAGAGCTACAAGAGACCCTTTTAACACCCACAAAGATATATGTAAAACCCGTACACAATCTCCTGCAAAGGTACAGCGGGGTAAAAGCAATGGCACACATCACGGGAGGTGGACTAAGAGGTAATATCCTGAGGGTAGTTCCCTCCTCACTTGAAATAAAGATAGAACGCAGGAGCTGGGAGGTGCCCGACATATTCAACCTCATACAGAGAGAAGGTAAAATAGACGAAGACGAGATGTTCAGGGTATTTAACATGGGAATAGGGTTTGTTTTAATAGTGCCAAAAGAGGACAGCAAAACGGTGATCAAGCTACTGGAGGAAGCTGGTGAAAGGGCATGGGAGATAGGAAGAGTAATAAAGAAAAGTGCATAGGTGTCCTGATATCTGGAAGGGGAAGCAACCTAAGAGCAATCATACAGAAGATAGAAAGTGGATATCTAAATGTGCGTATAGGAGTCGTCATAAGTGACAAGAGAGAGGCAAAAGGGTTAAAGTATGCACAGGAGCACAACATACCCAACTTCGTCATACAGAGAAAGGCTTTTGAGTCAAAGGAGGCGTTTGAGGAAGCAATCGCATCAAAGCTGGAGGCCTTTGGCGTAGAACTGGTCGTGCTTGCAGGATTTATGAGAATACTTTCGAGCAGCTTTGTAAACAGATTCTACCCCAACATCATAAACATACACCCATCTTTACTTCCATCATTCCCGGGGATAAATGCGCAGGCACAGGCACTAAGCTACGGCGTAAAGGTTTCAGGCTGCACGGTTCACATAGTAAGCGAGGAAGTAGATGGTGGTCCTATTATCCTTCAAGCAGCCGTGGGTGTCGAAGAAAACGACACAGAGGAAACCCTCTCGCAAAGGATACTGGAAAAAGAGCACACAATACTACCCATGGCAATAAAGCTGTGGAGTGAAGGCAGGATAAAACTACATGGCAGGAAGGTGAAGATCCTTGATCAAGAGGGCTTTGTTATCGGTTAGCAACAAACAAGGGATTGTAGAGTTTGCCAGAGGCTTGTCAGCAATGGGAATAGAGCTCTGGGGAACATCTGGCACTGTAAAATACCTTCAAGAAAACGGAATAGAAATAAGAGACATACAGGAGATAACAGAGGTTCCACCCATATTAGACGGCAGGGTAAAGACCCTCCACTACCAGATAGCTGCATCCATACTCTTCGACAGAGAGAATAAAAGACACACAGAGGAGATAAACAGACGCAACATAATGCCAATAGACATGGTGGTCGTAAACCTATACCCATTCATGGAAGTGGTTAAAGCTGAAAAGTCGTGGCAGGAGATCATAGAAAACATAGATATAGGTGGGGTAACGCTGATAAGGGCTGCAGCAAAAAACTACAAACATGTAGTAATAATCACATCTCCTACAGACTACGAAGCCATACTAAAAGAGCTTAAAGAAAGAGGCGAAGTTGCAGAGAAGAAGAGAAAAGAGCTCGCATACAAAGCATTTGCACACACTACATCCTACGATGCATACATCACAAGGACATTCTCTACCGAATCCCTGCCACCAACCCTCGTAGAAAGCCACAAAAAGATACAAGAACTGAGATACGGGATAAACCCCCACCAGCAAGCAGCCGTTTATCTTCCTCAAGGGGAAG
Source organism: uncultured Synergistota bacterium (assembly GCA_964559865.1). Classification (GTDB taxonomy): domain Bacteria; phylum Synergistota; class JAGHAJ01; order JAGHAJ01; family JAGHAJ01; genus JAGHAJ01. The sequence continues at coordinate 13,130 of CAZLJD010000035.1, read as the reverse complement.
ACTTACCCTGGAGGCTCTTAGCAGGTGACAAGGGTATCTCTTACAACAATCTTCTGGACCTCGATACGGTCATGCAGGCATTTTCTCTATTCAAGAAACAAAAGATGGCAATCATTATAAAGCACACAAACCCGTGTGGAGTTGCCGTGTCTGGAGACCTGACCCAAGCGTATAGAGCTGCACTCCAAGCCGACAGAGAATCCGCATTTGGAGGGGTAATAGGTATAAACGGCATCGTTGACATGCAACTGGCAGAAGAAATTACATCTACATTCAAAGACGCCGTGATATCAAAGGGATACAAAGATGGTGTAGTTGAGTTCATGCATTCCAAGAGGAAGAACCTCAGCATAATAGAACTAAAGGAGTCCGAATACCATTACTTATCATACAGAAGATTCAAAGGTTACCTGCTCGCCCAGGAAGAGACAATACAGATATTAGACGAAAGCTCTCTGCGGGTGGTAACGAAAAGAAAACCCACAGAAGAGGAATGGGAGGACCTGAAGTTTGCGTGGAAGGTAGTTTCACTGGTAAACTCAAATGCCATCGTTACAGCAAAGTCTGGTGCAACAACTGGTATAGGCTCAGGAAATGTAAACAGGGCGCGGGCAGTAAAGTATGCAGTAGAACAGTCCTCCAAGCAGGGAGGAGTGTTGGCATCTGACGGATTCTTTCCATTCCCGGACAGCATAAGGATTGCAGCAGAAGGCGGGATCACTGCCATAATCCAACCCGGTGGCTCTATAAGGGACAAAGAGGTAATACAAGAGGCAGACAGGTACGGGTTGGCAATGGTATTCACCGGTGTAAGAACATTCAAGCACTAAGGAGTGATACAAAATTGAAGGTAATGGTAATTGGTAGCGGTGGAAGAGAACACGCAATCGCCTGGAAGCTATTGCAAAGCCCAGAGGTAAACGAATTGTGGGCCGTACCCGGAAACGACGGCATTGCAAAACACACTAACTGCTTTAACATACCAGTATCAGACATAGAGTCCATGTTAGCCTTTGCAAAGGACAAAGAGATAGACCTTACAGTTGTAGGACCTGAGCTACCACTTGCAAACGGAATAGTAGACAGATTCACGGAAGCAGGATTAAAGATATTTGGCCCAACTAAAAGGGCTGCAATGCTCGAAGCAAGCAAGGTATGGGCGAAAAAGGTAATGAAGAGGTATGAAATACCAACCTCTGAGTTTGAGGTGTTCGACTCCCCAAACGAAGCAAAGAAATACCTAAAGAGTCAAGGCTATCCCATCGTTATAAAAGCAGATGGACTCGCCGCAGGAAAGGGAAGTATAATCGTAAAAAACTACGAAGAGGCCACCAAAACCATAGACTCCATAATGGTAGAGAAAGTATTTGGCGAAGCTGGAAGACAAGTAGTAATAGAAAAGATGCTATACGGACAAGAACTTTCCCTGCTTGCAATCGCATCAGGAAACCAGATCCTACCACTAATCCCAGCACAAGACCACAAACAAGTATTAGATGGAGACCAAGGACCAAACACAGGTGGAATGGGTGCATACGCACCGTGTCTCATAGCAGATGACACACTCATCGAAGAGGTTAAAAGCAGGGTATTTATACCCCTCATAAACGGATTAAAAGAAGAAGGGATCGATTACAAAGGCGTCATATATGCAGGTCTCATGATAGACAAGGAGAAAAACTTCCATGTCTTGGAGTTCAATGTGAGGTTTGGAGATCCAGAGACCCAGGCAATAATGTTGCTGATGAAAAGTGATCTGTTAGAAATCATTGAAGGTTGCGTAAATGGTAACTTAGAAGAGGAGATCCAGTGGCACAACGGCTTTGCAACAGATGTGGTAATTTCAGCAGAAGGTTATCCAGGAAAATACCGCAAAGGTGACAGGATACAGATAGACGAAGATTGGTTCGCAAAGCAAAGAGACATAGAGATATTCTTCAGTGGAGTAAAAAGTGATGATGGCATCCTTCTCACTAATGGCGGCAGGGTACTTTCAGTAGCTGCAAGGGGAAATGACCTTGCAACATCCATTAACAGGGCCTATGAGGGGGTAAAGCACATAAGGTTTGAAGGCATGCACTTCCGCAGAGACATAGGCAGAAAGGGGCTGATGTAATTGGCAGATGTATCTATAATACTTGGAAGCAAGTCAGACCTTCCACTGGTGGAGTCTGCTCAACCCATAATGGAAAAATTCTCGCTGGAATACGACATAAAGATAATATCCGCACACAGAAATCTACAAAAGCTCACAGAGTACATCAACACATTTGAGGAACTCGGCGTAAAAGTAGCTATAGCAGTAGCCGGACTCGCCGCCCACTTACCGGGAGTAGTAGCCGCACTTACAACAATACCAGTAATAGGCGTACCCGTTGCAGCAGAACCTCTCAAAGGGATAGACTCTCTACTTTCGATAGTTCAGATGCCAACTGGCATACCTGTAGCCACCGTCGCAGTGGGGAGCTCAGGCATAAAAAATGCCGTAATCCTCGCCGCAGAAATCATATCTCTATCAAACAAAAAGATAAAGGAAGAGGTCAAAGCCTACAGAGAATCATTAAGGAGTGTCTAACCCCGGGGGGTTAGCACTCCACAGTTCCATGGCATCCTTGGTAAGCTTTATACTCTTAAGCCTTATAGGAATGGGAAACTCCTTTAAGTCAAGCAGAGGGTTTATACTTTGGATTATCCTATCTGTAGTCTTCTTATCCAGCTTCAGTCCACCCGCAAACATGGAATAATCAGTAAGGAAAACCTTACTCCCCTCTACTTTTAACCTGCTTTTGAGCTCAACAAGTATACCTATCTTAAATATAAGGCTATACTTGTAGACTACTGCCACCACAATATATGGGGGTTTAAACTTCACCCTTCCACCAGAAAAGTGATGGTCGTGCGTCTTCTTTTCCACAAGATTCAAAAATCTGTTTATATCGTCTCTCCTTATCCGTGCATAAAATCTAACATCTTTTGCAGAATAGACCCGCAGCTTCCCCTTCTTCCAATCTTTCACATCGTTGACACGCACATTTGTAGCCTCAACGACGAGTTTGTCTATTCTAAGCCCTTCCACACTTGCACCCATCGCAGATATACGGAGATAACCAAGAACAGGGTTTCCCGTGGTACCCTTCACATCTCTGACCACAACACCAACAGTATCCGGCGAAAAGTTGCGGATGAGATAACGATACAGCTCTGCAGAGAGCGTTGCAGCACTCACATGTGCTTGTAAAAGAAACACAAAGACCAAAAGCACAGCAAAAAACAGTTTTTTATTCATCAATTCGATAGTTCGGAGCCTCCTTGGTAACTATAACATCATGGGGATGACTCTCCTTTAGTCCAGCCGGAGTAATGGTGATAAACTTTGCATTCTTCTGAAGTTCACCAATGTTTCTTGCACCACAGTACCCCATACCAGACTTCAACCCACCAGTAAGCTGATACACAACCGCTGAAAGGCTCCCCTTGTAAGGTACTCTGCCCTCTATACCCTCTGGCACCAGTTTGTCAGACTCCTTCTCTTCTTGAAAATACCTGTCCCTGCTGCCTTCCTTCATGGCACCAAGTGACCCCATGCCCCTGTATGTCTTGAAGCTTCTACCCTTGTATATCACTATCTCACCGGGACTCTCTTCTGTGCCTGCGAACAGACTCCCTATCATCACGCTGTCAGCACCTGCAGCTATCGCTTTCGTGATGTCACCAGAATACTTTATACCACCATCTCCTATCACAGGAACACCCTTGGCGTGCGCTTCCTTCGAAGCCTCCATAATGGCAGTGAGCTGAGGAACACCCACTCCAGCAATAACCCTCGTTGTGCATATAGAACCAGGTCCAACACCCACCTTCACTGCATCTACACCAGCATCCACCAGGTCTCTTGCGCCCTCAGCCGTTGCAACATTTCCCGCTATGAGTTGAACATCTCTATACTTCTTCTTTATCTCCCGTGCAGCCCTTATAACATTCTCAGAGTGCCCGTGTGCCGTATCAAGGACCACTACATCTACCTTAGCAGCAACTAAGAGCTCAAGCCTCTCCCACATATCCTTACCCACACCGACAGCAGCTCCCACCCTCAGCCTTCCAAGTTCGTCCTTACACGAATTCGGATACTGCCTCACCTTTTCTATGTCCTTTATCGTTATTAGTCCTTTCAGTCTAAAGTCTTTATCTACAAGCGGCAGTTTCTCTATCTTATACTTTGCCATTATATCCCTTGCCTCTTTCAGGGAAGTGCCAACAGGTGCAGTGATAAGGTTATCCCTGGTCATAACATTCTTTATGGGTTGATCGTAGTTCTCTATAAATCTTATGTCTCTATTCGTAACTATACCCACAAGCCTGCCGCTATCCTTGTCAACTATCGGCATACCAGATATGTGATAGTTATCCATGATCTCAACGGCTTCCCTCAGCATACTATCGGGATAAAGGTAAAAGGGATCAGTAATAACACCGCTCTCAGAACGCTTTACCCTATCAACCTGTTTTGCTTGCTTCTCCGGGGGCATATTCTTATGAATAACGCCTATGCCTCCTTCTCTTGCAAGTGCTATTGCCAATCGATACTCAGTTACTGTATCCATAGCTGCGCTCACAATCGGTATATTTAGTCTAATCTCTGTAGTGAGACGAGTAGATATATCAACATCCTTGGGGACAACAGATGACCTTGCCGGTAAAAGCAAAACATCATCAAAAGTCAAACCTCTATCCATCAGCATTCAACTCCTTGTATGTATTTTCAAGTCTCTTTATGGTCACTTCCTTCCCTAATATCTCAACGATATTGTAGATCTCAGGACCCTTCGTTCTACCAGTTATGGCTACTCGCAAAGGCATTATGAGTTTCCTTCCACTCAACCCAAAGTCCTTTAACATACCTCTTAGTATATCTAACACCCTGTCAGCATCCAGCTTTTCAGCGTCCCTTGTTCTCCGAATAAACTCCCTTATAATAAGGGGAACATGTGGATACTTGAGATACTTCTCCGCGCCCCTCTCTACTTCAACCCTCTCACCAAAGAAGATTCCAACATGCTCAGGGATCTCGGACAATGTGCTAAGGTAGTCTCTGGTAACGAGTATTATCTTCTTCCACCTTTCAAAGTCAACTCCACCGTAGCCTGCGCCTTCCAGATAAGGTATACAAAGCTTCGTAATCCTGTCTATATCTGCACTTCTTATGTAATGGCCATTCATCCACAGGAGTTTCTTATCGTCAAAAACTGCAGGGCTCCCTGAAAGCGATTCAACCGAAAATCTATCTATTAGCTCCTCCATGGTAAAAAGCTCTCTACTATCCTTCGAGGACCATCCAAGAAGGGCAAGATAGTTAACGAGAGCTTCGGGTAAAAAACCCCTTCTTCTATACTCTGATATGGATGTGGCACCGTGCCTCTTGCTGAGCTTCGTACGATCAGGTCCCAGTATCATAGACACATGTGCAAATCTCGGCACATCCCACCCCAATGCCTCGTAAATGAGGACCTGCTTAGGCGTATTGGGAAGGTGCTCCTCTGCCCTCAAGACATCCGTTATACCCATTAAGTAGTCATCTACAACTACAGCAAAATTGTAGGTTGGAATCCCATCTGAACGCATGATGATAAAGTCATCGAGTGCAGAGATGCTAAACTTTACCTCTCCCCTAACGAGGTCTTTCACCTTCACTTCTGCCCTATCATCAGGTAGTCTAAACCTGATAACAGGCCTTCTGCCCTCAGACTCAAACAGTCTCTTCTGTTCGTCAGTCAGCGTCCTGCACCTGCCACTGTACCTTGGAGGTTTCCCCTCAGCAATCTGCTTCTGTCTCTCTGCCTCAAGTTCCTCAGGTGTGCAGTAGCAAAAGTACGCCTTACCCTCTCTTAGAAGCTTCTCCGCATACTCCCTGTAGAGATCAAACCTCTCCGACTGCCTTATCGGTCCTTCATCCCAATGTATTCCAAGCCACCTAAGGTCATCTATTATCTCCTTTTCAAACTCCACCGAAGAGCGGTCTCTATCCGTATCCTCTATCCTAAGAAGGAGCCTCCCACCATACCTCCTCGCAAACAGATAGTTAAAGAGGGCTGTCCTTGCCCCCCCTACATGCAGATGCCCGGTAGGGCTTGGTGCAAATCTTACTTTAATGTTATCGCTCTCCACCAACTCTGTCATTCCAAAGTATTACCTCCACTTTAACCCTCTTCACACCCGAGTGGAGCATACCTATCAGATAGGCTGCTGCTTCAGAGAGGTCTATTATCCTCTTCTTGTAGTAAGGACCTCTATCCGTTATTCTAACTATAACACTCTTGTAATTTGACAGGTTGGTCACCATCACCACAGAGTTGAAAGGCAGCGTTCTGCTCGCAGCCGTAAGCTCCATGTGATTAAACCTCTCACCCGAAGATGTCCTTCTACCAGTCCACCTATAACCGTACCAGGACGCAAGTCCAACCTGCCTGTAATACCTGCCACCTCTCGAGTATCCAGCTTGCAAGATACTTAAAGCCTTGTAGAGATTGTTACCCCACTTTAAAACAAGCCACTTTGATTCACTCTTGTGATAGGTGACCCAGCTCTTCCGAACCTTCAGGATATAACTGTTCTGATACTTTATACCATCTCTTGCCAGCCTAAGGTATCTCAGGTGCACTCCCCTCCTCCAGAGAGCATTTATCTTATCTCTAAAGGAATCCAATGCAGCTTTGCTGCTCCCCACATTAGGGACTGTCATAATCCGAAAGCGTGCAACATACAAAGCCAACTTCCCCTTCGACAAAACCACTCTTGCAGGAAAATCCCTCACAGCAGCAAGGCTTTGCACCGGTAAGGAAAGTAACAGAAGAAAAGCCACCACTAAAATCCGCCTTTTCATTTACCGTTTCACCTCCTGAACAGAAACCACAGAGTACGCTGCTATAGCCTCGCCTCTGCCAACACTATCCAATCCCTCATTACTCTTAGCCTTTATGTTAATGCGATCCTCACCTATCCCCACGATCTCAGCAATTGCTTTTCTCATCAAACCGTAATACTTCTTCAGTTTCGGCTGCTCAGTCACTATCGTGACATCGATATTGCTTATCAAAAACCCGTCTCTATCCGCCATCTCAACCACATACTTTAGTATAACCTTGCTGTCAATCCCCTGCGAAGAAAGACTATTGGGAGGGAAGTATATCCCTATCTCTCCCCTCCCAATAGCACCCAAAACGGCATCTGCAATGGCATGCAACACCACATCACCATCAGAAACACCCAAAAGGCCAAGTGGATACTCTACCTCTACACCACCCAGGACAAGTCTTCTACCCTCGGCAAACCTATGTATATCGTATCCAAAACCAACTCTCATCTAACTATCCGGTTGCCCTTCTCCTCTTTTCATCTTTGAGCCTGCCAAATATCATCTTGCCTGCAGATGTCTGAAGTACACTCGTAACCACAATCGTAACATCCATATTCATAAATCGCCTTCCACCCTCAACCACAATCATAGTACCATCATCCAAATACGCAATGCCCTGTCCTTGCTCTTTACCTTCCTTAAGAATATGCACATGCATCTCCTCTCCCGGTAAAGCAACCGGCTTTAATGCGTTTGCAAGGTCGTTTATGTTCAAGACATCTATACCCTCAATACTTGCCACCTTATTTAGATTGTAATCGTTAGTTATAATCTTCGCCCCAAGCTTTTTGGCAAGAACCACAAGCTTGGAGTCCACATCCTCACCATGCACATCTTTCTCGTATATGTAAACATCCACATAGTTCTCCTTACTCAACGCATTAAGCACATCAAGACCCCTTCTTCCCCGAGCCCTCCTTGAGCTTTCAGATGAGTCAGCTATGTGTTGAAGCTCCTGCACAACGAACCTCGGTATTATCAAGAGGCCTTCAAGAAATCCAGTCCTCGACATGTCCAGTATTCTACCATCTATGATAGCACTCGTATCCACTATCTTCTTGCTCGCTTCCCCCTTACCTTTCTTCAACAACTTCTTTGCCTCTCTATCCGAATTACTCCCTATCTTGGGTAGAGAGTTAAATATACCAAATATGTCTTCCTGCCTCTTTATACCTATTCTTGCACCCAGATAGCCAAACCCTATGTTAAGCACAATTGGAACATAGGGACCCACTATGGGCAAAAACGATAGCGGATATACCAAAAGGTTAGCAATTATGAGTCCAACTATGAGACCTATAACACCCGCAATAATCTCACGGGGAGGGATCTCCTGTAACTCCACCTCCACCTTACCAGTAATCTTGCTTATACCACTAATGACCTTGGGTGTCAAAACATAGAAAAAGACCAATCCAACAACACCTGTACAGGCTATCACCACTGCCACCTTTATCTCAACGCTACTATAGTGCAGCACATTGTTCAGGAGATATTCGGCAGCTTGATAACCCCCCGTTATACCAACCAACAACATTATAGCACCAAAGAACTTCTCCCATGTAGGGCTACCCCTACTCTTGTTGTTTTCTGTCATCTTCTACCCCCTCTCCTATAACCGTAAACCTATTTTCTATCGCCTTTCTCAAGGTCATACCGTCTGCGTACTCTATATCACCCCCCACCGGAAGTCCGTAAGCCAACCTCGTCACCTTTACCCCAAGTGGTCTTAAGAGATCCACCAAATAGTAAAATGTCATATCCCCTTCCACCTTCGGATTGGTTGCTATTATTATCTCTCTAAAACTACCACCCTTTATTCTGTTCAACAACTCCTTTATCCTCAATTTCTCTGGTCCTATACCACTATAGGGGGACAACACACCACCTAACACATGGTAAAGACCCTTATAAACACCTGCCTTCTCTATAACGATCACATCTTGGGAATCCTCCACTACACAAAGCAACTCCCTATCTCTCGTGTAATCTCTGCATATACTACACGGATCCTCGTCCGTGATAAAACCACAAACAGAGCACGGATGCAACTTTTCGTGTAATGCAGACAAGGAATCCGCTATCTCCGTAACCTCTGAGGGAGGCAACTGCATCAGATAAAACACGATCCTAACAGCAGACCTCCTACCTATCCCCGGAAGATTTGAAAGATTCCTCACCGCCTTCTCAATGGTCTCCGGTAAAAGCACAGCTCACCTCAGAAAAGCCCCGGAATGTTCATCCCGCCAGTCAAAGATGCCATCCTTTCGCCCGCTCTTTCCTTCGACTTCTTTATGGCATCATTAACAGCAGCAACAACGAGGTCCTGAAGCATCTCTATATCCCCATCTCCAATAACATCTGGGTCTATCTTTATCTCCAAGACCTCTTGCTGACCATTAACAACAGCCTTAACCATACCACCCCCTGCGCTACCCTCAATCTCCTCGTTGGCAAGCTCTTCCTGAATCTTCTGCATGCGTGCCTGCAGTTTTTGAACCTGTTTCATCAGTTTATTCATATCCATTACACTATCCCCCTCATATAATTATCTCACCTGCCAAATACAATGTCAAGAAAGCTAAAATCTTATCTTCAATGTCCTTAATCTGTTTATGGCACTTGCTAACTCCAGAACCCTGAACTCTTCAATCGTAGGAGAGATGTAGCCTTTGAACAAAACATCAACTGAGCCCGTCAGAAGCTCCCTTTCTACATGTTCAAGGATCTCCTTTATCCTCCTTCTTCCGTCTATCTGTCTATCCCTCAAAAGCTTCAACATGGCATTACCTATACCACTCACCTGTCCCACACTTACTATAGTTTCAACCGCGGAAAGGTCAACAACCTCGCCACCAAACTGCAAAGCACCTATACCCCTAACTTTCACATACTCCTCCTTCTTTCCTTTGGAGGGATCAAAGCCAGAAGGCAGAGGTACCCTTTCCCTTACAGGTTCCATGGGAAACGGCGGTTCATCTCTCCTACCCGTTGGCATCTCGTTCACTATGACCTTTGCCTCATCTGTTACATCGTAGGGTTTAAAATCCTCCATCATTATTACGCTATCTGCTACATCAAGGTAGTCACCCGCTCCACCTATGACGACCATCATGGAGACACCAAACCTCTCGTAGAGCTCTCTTGCCCTGTCAATGAGAGGGACTATAGGTTCTTTCTTGACGAGCCTCTGCATCCTCGCATCTCTTATCATAAAGTTGGTTGCAGCAGTATCCTCATCTATAAGGAGAAATGTAGAACCCGCCTCTATTGCCTCTATCATATTAGCAGCCATGGAGGTAGAGCCAGACGCATCCTCTGTGAAAAAACGCTTTACATCGATCCCACTAGGTAGCTCGTATATAAAGGGAGAGATGTCAACACTCGCAACACGCCTTCCATCTTCTGCCCTTATCTTCACGGCAGTTGGATTCGTTATCACAAATTCTCTTCCATCTCCTGCAATGTGGTTGTAAATCCCAAGCTGAACTGCTTCAAGCAGCGTAGATTTCCCATGATACCCTCCACCAGCTACCAGTGTAATCCCCTTCTTTATACCCATACCACTGATGGTTCTGCCAGTGGGAAGTGATATCTCCACCTGAAACTCTGGGGGGGACTTAAACGGCACAGCTTTATCCAGAGACATAGGGCGAGGATCAACACCTGATCTCCTTGGCAATATTGCACCGTTTGCCACAAACGCCACCAAACCCAGCCTGTCCAAACTCTTACGAACAAACTCCTGCTCATCTGCAAGAGAAATCTTCTTCCTCACCTCGTCCGCCGAGTAATTTTTTCTATAAAGAGAGTTTCTCGCAATAAATGGAAGGTCTTCAACTATCATCTTCCGTGCCTCGCTTGAGAGGATCCTTCTACCTGCTGCTGGCAAACCCACAAACAACCTCAGCTCTATCCTATCAGGAAAGACTCTCAAGACCGATCTTTCCAGCACCTCCTGTCCGGGTCTCGGGAAACCTATATAACCACTACTACCTATACCTCGATGCGAAGACCTCCTAACACACAGCTCGTAAGCCTTCCTCGTAATCATATCTTCAAGGGCTATCCTCCTGTACCTTTCACTCCAAAACTCCCTTTCAAAGCTCTGGGGAACGCTTATCCTAAACACAGAAGGAGAGGCAAACGGATCTCCCTGAACATGGTCAAAACTGATAGCAATGTCTCCTATCCTCAAACTGTGTCTCTGGATGTCTTTGTAAGCCTTATATCCCCTCCCATCTATCCTATCGAGTATAGACTTAAATTCCGTCATGGAAAGCTCTGCCATGATACCACCCCTTCTAAAAGAGTATAACTACAACACTGGCAAAAGAGACGACGCATTAGGAAAGAGTGTAACGGAAAATCCCTTGCCATGCTTTTCCTCCGCCATCTCCATTGCAACATCAACGCTCGGTGCATATCTGAAAAACATCGTTGACACATCCTCAGGCCTCATATGAGAAACCAATATGACATCTGCCTTTTTGACTGCACTTGCAACTGCATACGCCTTGTGGCCACCCAACACAAACCCTTGACTCAACCTGTGCACGACATCTTCGGGGCTTCGTGCATCTTTAAGCCACTCTTCAAATACAGCATTACCGAATCCCTCCACACAGCCCGCAATAAGTATTATAGTACCACCATCTCTAACAGCCCTCAAGGCATTATCCAGAGCCTTCTGAACCTGATACGCATTTATATCCTTCGGATACCCACCAGCGTCTGCTATCACTACATCTGCCAATTCGTGTATTCTAACCTTAAAGTAGGAATCATACAACTCTACACCCTTCAACCAAGCGTTCTCGTAATTGCCCGCAAAAAATCCCAGAACTTCTCCTGCAGGAGAGGTTACAGCGTTAAAGATAAACAGTCTTTCACCAAACACAGAAGCCACTTCCATCATCTCATCGTTAACGGGGTTACCCTCTATGTTAGCAGCAACCGACCCTTTCTTCACCATCAATGCGTGGTTTCTACCTATGCTGTTACGCTCAGCTATACCCGGAAAGAGGCTCTTTCTACCACCAGAGTAACCAGCAAAGTAGTGAAAACCGATCACGCCCGTTGTTACTACTACATCTGCCTGCTCTATCACCCCATTTATATATACATCATTACCCACACTTGTAGTGCAACAGTGAATAAAATGCGAACCGTCGCAGTCGTGATTCTCCACGGTAAAACCACGAGCAAAAAGTTCTTCTCCATACATATCCAGCATCTCGACATCGGTGTTTGGTCTGTGTGTTCCCGTAGCCACGACAAACTTCACACCCTTACCGTCAAGCAGATCCACAATAGCGGGCAACATGTATCTATAAGGTGTAGGTCTCGTTATGTCGTTAAGGATCACAAGCACTCTGCTTTTGCCTTTCAAAACCTCTTTCAGAGGAGCCGCCCCTACGGGAAAATTCAAAGCACGAATTGCAGCCCGAGCAGGTTCCTCCAACGGAATCACCTTTTTTGCAGGTTTCACCTCGTCAACCACATTCAGGCAACTTGTATCCACCTCTACCCAGCTATCTGAGATCCTGAATAGCAACATTCACACCTCCGACAATAATGGTATTACACTACCCAATATATGTCAAGCAACACGAGGCAGATAAGGTTATCTGCAAACATCACAATTGGGTGTTGAAAATGATGGGTAAGCTGTGGTATATTATATAAGGATGCGCCTGTAGCTCAATGGGATAGAGCGACGGTTTCCTAAACCGTAGGTTGGAGGTTCGAGTCCTCTCAGGCGCACCACTTTACTTACCTACAAACAATCTCCCAGAAAAGGCAGCCTTCATCGTGTTTATAAAGGTTATCACCCAGAAAAACAGCAACAAGACAAACAGCAAAATACCATAATACTTAATACCTAAGAGCCCTACCTCCTTGTAGAGAACGAGCGTAGCAGCGGCATAAGCTCCGAGAGGGAATGTAAATGCCCACCAGCTCATAGCATAGGGTATGGAAACCTTCATAAGGTAATAAAGCGTCAAAACGATGGTAACGAGAAACCAGAACACACCGAACCCCCAGAAAACGGTACTAAACAGGTGTAATGGCCCAAGTAAATGGGAGAAAAACGACCTAAACGCTGGGACCTTCACAGATGCATGCGCAATATTATTAAGAGAGATAACACCAACGCCGACAGGTCCAAGCCCTATCCACATGGTAGCAGCAAGCTGCTTCGGTGGAAGCTCGTGGT
>CAZLJD010000034.1:0-21307 GCA_964559865.1 uncultured Synergistota bacterium | reverse complement strand
CATACATTTAACATACTGGATGCAAGGGGTGCTATCAGTGTTACAGAAAGGGCGAGGTTTATACGGAGAGTGCGTAGTATAGCGAGAAAGTGCGCAATTGGATATTTGGAGCAGAGAAAAGAACTTGGTTATCCCTTAATGCAGAAAATGTGAGGAGGAGTGGTGGATGTCTGAATTGCTGTTTGAAATAGGGACGGAAGAAATACCTTCTATCCATTTGTATGACCTTATTGCTCAGATGAGGACCAATATATCTGGGACACTTTCGGAGCAAAGGGTGGAGTTTTCTGAGGTAAAGACTTTTGGAACACCGAGAAGACTTGTTGCTGTGGTAGAAGGTGTTGCGGATAAACAGAAAGATGTGGTGAGGAAGATACGAGGACCCCGTGCAAGTGTTGCGTTTAATGCTCAAGGCGAGCCTACAGCCGCTTTGGGTTTTGCAAGGAGTAAAGGAGTTAAAGTTGAAGACCTTGTCATAGAGGAGGATGAAAAGGGTGTGAAGTATGTGTATGCTTACCAACATAGTGTAGGTAAGCCAACAACGGAGGTACTCCCAGAAATCCTTAAAACGGTTATTACCTCCTTTAGATTACCTAAGAGTATGAGATGGGGCAGTAAGGTGAGGTTTCTGAGGCCTATTAGATGGATAGTTGCCCTCTTTGGTGGTGAAATAGTACCGTTTTCTATCGATGGGTGCTGTTCCTCTGGAAGGACGACGAGGGGACATCGTTTTATGGGTAGTCAGGAGGTCACTGTTATGGATGTGCATGATTATTTTGAGAAGATGAAAGAGAATTTTGTGGTGGTTGACCCTGAAGAAAGGAGGAAAATGATTCTAGAAGGCGCTGAAAGGGCAGCTGAAGCCTTGTCCTTCCGTGTAGATTGGGATGAAGAGCTCTTAAGAGAAAATGTCTCCCTTGTTGAATATCCAACAGTTATTATAGGCAGATTTGATGAGGATTTCCTCAAACTTCCAGAAGAAGTTCTGATTACTGTATTGAAGCATCATCAGAGGTACTTCCCTGTTAGAGATTCAAGTGGTAAATTGCTTACGTATTTTGTGTCTGTTTCCAATAATAGGCCAAAGTCTGTTGAACTGATAAGGGAGGGCAACGAACATGTGGTTAAGGCGAGGTTAAAAGATGCTGTCTTCTTTTGGGAGGAAGATATAAGGAAGCCTCTTTCGGATAGGGTAGAATCATTGAAGAACATAGTTTTTCAGGAAGAGCTTGGTTCCATGTATGATAAAACGATGAGGTTGGTTAAGCTTTCTGCCCTACTTGTCAAGTTGGTAGGTAGGGAAGACAAGGCGGATACGGTGTACAGAACTGCTCTTCTTTCTAAAACAGATCTCACTACATCTATGGTTTATGAGTTACCAGAGTTGCAGGGTATCATGGGTAGAGAGTATGCTAAGGTTAGTGGTGAGCAGCCAGAAGTTGCGGAGGGGATATTCGAACATCTCCTACCCAGATTCAGGGGAGATAAATTACCCAGCGGTTTGGAGGGTGCGGTAGTTGGGATATGTGATAGGTGTGATACAATAGTTGGGGCAGTGAAAGTGGGTATGATGCCCACGGGCTCTCAAGACCCTTATGGACTCAGAAGGAGTGCACGGGGGATAGTCGAGATTGTGTGGGGTAGAGAGATGGATTTTTCGTTGATGGAACTAATCCGGAGGGCGGCTGAGCTGTTGGGCACTAACGAGGAGTGCGTACAGGAGACTGAGGATTTTATAGTGCAGAGGCTAAAAGCTCAGCTGAGAGAAGAAGGTTACGAGCACGATGTGGTAGATGCGGTTATTTCAGGCAGGTGGGACAGATTGCTCAGAATGAAAAAGAAACTGGATGCGCTTGTGAAAGTGAGGAAAGAGGAGAATTTCAAAGACTTGGTACTTGCAGTGGGGAGGATAAAGAATATACTCAAGGGTAAGAGCATTGCAGGTGCACGGGTTGATAGGAGCCTTTTCAGAGATGAGGCAGAGGCAGAGCTTCACTCTACTTACCTTACGGTTCGTGGGGAGTGCGAGCCCCTTCTTAAGCAGATGAAATACGGAAGTGCTATTCGCAGGATGCAGGTTCTTGTGCCGGTTGTAAATAGGTTTTTTGATAAGGTACTTGTGATGGACAACGATATAGATGTTAGGAATAATAGGCTTGCTTTGTTGACTGTTTTAAGAGACTTCTTCATGGTCATTGGCGATTTATCTCTATTGACAGTATAAGAACATTTGTAATAAAATAATACTTAATGTATTTATTTATAACATTTCGATAAAGGGGGTTTGGGTATGACGAAGTATGTTTATCTCTTTGAAGAGGGCAGGGCAGATATGAAGTACCTGCTTGGAGGAAAGGGTGCAGGTTTAGCTGAAATGAGTAGAATAGGGTTACCCGTTCCGCCTGGCTTTACGATCTCAACGGAGGCGTGTAAGGAGTATCTTAAGAAAGGTAAAGAGGTACTTAAGGAGCTTGAGAGCGATGTTTTGGCTGCATTGAGAAAGGTTGAAGAAAAAACGGGAAAGAAGTTTGGAGATAAGGATAATCCACTTCTTGTTTCTGTTAGGTCTGGTGCAGCTATATCCATGCCAGGCATGATGGATACTATCTTGAATCTTGGGTTGAATGACGAAACAGTTCAGGGTGTGTTGAAAAATACGAACGACGAAAGGTTTAGTTATGATAGTTACCGTAGGTTTATCCAGATGTTTGGTAATGTGGTTATGGGAATATCCCATGATAAATTTGAGTCTATTATAGAGAAGCACAAAGAAAGGATAGGGGTAAAATATGATCCTGAGGTAGATGCTGCTACTTGGAGAGATGTAATAAAGGATTATAAAGATTTGGTCAAGAAGGAAGTCGGTAGGGAGTTCCCGGATGAACCTATGGAACAGTTGTGGATGGCGATAGAAGCAGTTTTTGCCTCTTGGAACAATGAAAGAGCTAAGGTTTATAGGAAGATAAACAATATACCTGATGACCTGTGTACAGCGGTGAATGTGCAATCCATGGTATTTGGTAACATGGGGGATGATTCTGGTACAGGTGTTGCGTTTACGAGGAATCCATCTACTGGTGAAAAGGAGATATATGGGGAGTTTCTTGTGAATGCCCAAGGTGAAGATGTTGTTGCTGGTATAAGGACTCCTGAACCAATAAAGAATCTGAAGGATAAGCTTCCTCAAGTGTATGAGCAGTTTGTTAATGTTTGCAACACCCTGGAGAGGCACTATCGTGATGTTCAGGATATAGAGTTTACCGTGGAAAGGGGTAAGCTCTATTTGTTGCAGACGAGAACAGCTAAAAGAACTGCTGCTGCTGCCGTTAAGATCGCTGTGGACATGGAGAAAGAAGGTATTATAACCAAAAAAGAGGCGGTTGGGAGAATTGATCCTGGTCAAATAGAGCAGTTGCTGCACCGTCAGATAGACCCAGAGGCAGAAGTGAAGGTACTTGCTAAGGGATTGCCTGCATCTCCGGGTGCTGCCAGCGGTAAGATAGTTTTTGATCCTGACGAGGCAAAGGAGCTTGGTGAGCAGGGAGAACGGGTGATACTTGTGAGACCAGAGACCAGTCCGGATGATATTCATGGTCTGTTTGCGGCTATGGGTGTTCTGACATCGAGGGGTGGCATGACTAGCCATGCAGCAGTTGTGGCGAGAGGCATGGGTAAGCCTTGTGTTGCTGGATGTGAGGCGTTGAAGATAAATCTTGAGGATGAGTTCTTTGAGGTAGAGGGGAAAAAGTTTAATAAACTTGATGTCATAACAATAGATGGTAGTAAGGGGCTTGTGATAGAGGGAGAGGCACCCATGATAGAGCCCAAGCTTTCTGATGAGTTCAAAACGATTCTTTCTTGGGCAGATGGGATCTCGAGGCTTGAAGTTTGGGCTAATGCGGACACGCCCGAAGATGCAGCTAAGGCGAGAGAGTTTGGTGCGAAGGGTATAGGGTTGTGTAGAACTGAGCACATGTTCATGCAGGAGGAAAGACTCCCTGTTGTCCAAGAGATGATAATGGCTTCAACGAAGGAAGAAAGGGAGTCTGCTTTGGATAAGCTTTTACCTATGCAAAGAGGGGATTTCTATGGTATATTTAAAGCGATGGATGGGTATCCAGTAACCATCCGTTTGCTTGATCCACCACTTCACGAGTTCTTACCTAAAGAGAGAGAGCTGCTTGAAGAACTGAGCAAACTCGACCCGGAGAAAGACAAAGAGAGAATAGACGAAATAAACAGGATTCTGGTGAAGGTTAGGGCTTTACAGGAAGCAAACCCGATGCTCGGCTTTAGAGGGTGCAGACTCGGTGTGCTTTATCCAGAGATCTCGAGGATGCAGGTGAGGGCTATAATTGAGGCAGCTATTCAGCTTAAGAAAGAGGGATACAACGCAATACCTGATATCATGATACCGGTTGTTGGACTTAAGAATGAAATGGAGTACTTTGATAAACTTGTGCGTGAAGTGGCAGATGAGATTATAAAGGAGTCTGGTGTGGAACTGGAGTATAAAGTTGGCACCATGATAGAGCTTCCAAGAGCTGCTTTGACTGCAGACGAAATAGCGGAGTATGCGGAGTTCTTCTCATTTGGGACGAACGACTTAACACAGACGACATTTGGATACAGCCGTGATGATGCGGAAGCTAAGTTCCTGTTTGCCTATATAGAGAAACACTTATTGGATGAGAACCCATTTGAGGTATTAGACCAACGTGGCGTAGGAAAGCTCATGAAGATGGCAGTAGAGCTTGGCAGAAGCACGAGAAAAGATCTGCAGATAGGTATATGTGGTGAACATGGGGGAGAGCCTAAATCAGTTAAGTTCTGTCATAGAATAGGTTTGAATTATGTGAGCTGTTCACCTTACAGAGTTCCTGTTGCGAGAATAGCGGCTGCACACGCAGTTATAGAGGAGGAGGAGAAGAAATAGGGTTAGAGATACTAAAATCAAGGGGGTAGGCTCAAGTGAACTTTGTCTTGTTGACGGCGGTGGCAGGGATATTGGCGTTGATTTTTGCGCTGTACTCTGCTGTTAGAGTTGGTGGGATAAAGATCAGCAATAAGAGGATAGAGGAACTTTCTAATTTTATCCATGGTGGTGCAATGACATTTCTTTTCAGGGAGTATAAGAGCATATTCATATTTGTGGTTGTGGTGTTTTTTGTGCTTTTCTGGAAGATAGGCTGGCATTCGGCTGTGGCATTTGTTGGAGGAGCTTTTCTTTCGGCAACAGCTGGGTTTGTAGGGATGGATATTGCTACCAGAACCAATGGTAAGACAACAGAGGCTGCGCAGGAGGGTGGTATAGGAAGGGCCTTGTACGTTGCATTTACTGGTGGGACTGTAATGGGGATGACTGTGGTTGGATTGGGAATAGTAGGTATAGCAGTTTATTACGCTATATTTAGAGATGCTACCATAATAAACAGCTTTGGTTTTGGTGCAAGCTCTGTTGCTCTCTTTGCACGTGTAGGAGGAGGAATTTTCACCAAAGGCGCAGATGTTGGAGCAGATCTTGTCGGTAAGATAGAAGCAGGTATCCCTGAAGATGACCCACGAAACCCTGCCGTTATAGCAGACAATGTTGGTGACAATGTTGGCGATATTGCCGGTATGGGGGCCGACCTCTTTGAGTCCTATGTTAACTCAATAATAGCAGCGATGATAATAGGAGCTGTTGTTTATGGGGTGAGGGGTGTTGCTTATCCAATGCTCCTTGCCTCACTAGGTATAGTGTCTGCCATTATTGGAACCTTCTTTGTAGGGGGAAAGGGAGATGTCGATCCCGAGATAGCCTTAAGGAGGGGCACATATGCTACCGGGATATTGATAATAATAGGAAATCTTGCCCTAACAAAGTATATGTTTGGTAATTACATGCTATTTTTTGCTGGTGTTTCCGGTGTAGTTGCGGGTATATTGATAGGTCTTGTTACTGAGTACTATACCTCGTATCTGTACAAGCCTACCAGGATGATATCCGAAGCGTCACAAACAGGTGCAGCAACTACTATTCTGATGGGGATAGCTGTTGGCATGAAGAGTACTGCTATACCTATGTTGCTTATAGTGGCATCCACGCTTGTTGGATATCTCTGCGGAGGTCTATACGGGATAGCCATTTCTGCTGTGGGCATGCTTTCCCTGACGGGCATGACGCTGTCAGTTGATGCTTACGGCCCTATTGCTGATAATGCTGGTGGTATTGCTGAGATGGCTTCTTTGCCTGAGAGTGTGAGGGAGATAACAGATAGGTTGGATTCTGTTGGTAATACCACAGCGGCTATAGGGAAGGGATTGGCAATAGGTTCTGCTGCGCTTACAGCGTTAGCTCTCTTTTCTGCATATAGTACTGCTGCAGGGCTTAAAACCATTAGCATTACGGATCCAAAGGTTATTGCTGGTATGCTTATAGGTGGCATGCTACCTTACCTATTTTCGTCCTATACTTTGCAGGCTGTTGGTAGGGCAGCTTATAGGATGGTTGAGGAGGTTAGAAGGCAGTTTAGGGAAATTGACGGCTTGATGGAGGGCAAAGCTACTCCTGATTATAATAGGTGCGTTGATATAAGCACGGCGGCGGCGTTGAAGGAAATGGTGCTACCCGGGTTGATGGCGGTTATTGTGCCTGTTGCAATAGGTTTGACACTTGGTGCTGCAGCCCTTGGGGGATTTTTAGGAGGTGCATTGATTTCTGGTGTGCTTCTGGCTATAAAGATGGCAAATGCAGGTGGTGCATGGGACAATGCAAAGAAGTACATAGAAAAGGGAAACTTTGGAGGAAAGGGGACGCCTACACATGCAGCTGCTGTGGTGGGGGATACGGTGGGTGATCCGTTTAAGGATACTGCAGGTCCATCTTTAAATATCCTTATAAAACTGATGTCTATTATATCTTTGGTATTTGCCTCCATGTTTCATTAAAGTTGACTTATTAGGTTTACTCTTCTTCTGGGCTCCTGTCCTCTTGTGGGTGGGAGCCCAGTTTTTTGAAAGAAGGATTTTGAGTTAAAAGGTCGAATATAGATTTGAGGAGAAGTTGGTATGTACCCCAGAGAGATGATAGATGAGGTTATAAGCAGAAATGACATAGTGGATGTTGTTTCTGAGTATGTGGACCTTAAAAAGGCAGGTAAGAATTATAAGGCGTTATGCCCCTTTCATAAGGAAAAGACGCCATCTTTTGTAGTAAGTCCAGAGAAGCAGTTGTTTCACTGTTTTGGGTGTGGAAAGGGTGGAAATGTTATTACATTTGTCATGGAGATAGAGCATCTAAGCTTTTATGAAGCGCTAAATAAGTTAGCTGCGAGGGTTGGTATAAGGCTTTCGGAAGAGGACATTAAGGGATCGAAGCAGAGGAGTAATCGAAAACAGAGACTGTACGATTTGAATTACAAGTGTGCGCAGGTATTTCATGAGCTTCTCCTTAGAGATAGGGATGTGATGCGTTACCTTGAGGGGCGGGGTGTCGATAGAACTGCTATAGATAAGTTTTTGATAGGATGGGCATCTAAAAAGGGGTTGTTGCGAAAAATTCTCGAGAGAAGTGGGTTTACAAGTGAAGAGATGGTGAAAAGTGGTGTGTTCGGGTTAAGAGATACCGGTGATCTTTATCTCAGGTTTAACAATAGAGTGATTTTCCCTATATTTACAGTTTCTGGGAAGGTGGTTGGTTTTGGAGGTAGGGTTGTGGGTAGTGCAGACGGAGTAGCGAAATACATAAACACGCCAGAGACAGAGATATTTAATAAACGGACGGTGCTGTATGGGATAAATCTTGCTATACCTAATATAAGGAGAGAGAGGAAGGTTGTGGTAGTAGAGGGTTATATGGATGTAATAGCGTTGCACAAGAATGGAATATCTTACTCTGTAGCATCGCTTGGTACTTCCCTTACGAGAGAGCAGGTAAGGAGGCTGGTTGGGAGTACCGATGTTATACTTCTTGCGTATGATTCGGATTTGGCAGGGGAATCTGCGACGGTAAGGGCGCTGCAGTTGATAATGGATAAGGGCATAGATGTAAAGGTTATAAGGATTCCGGATGGGAAGGACCCAGATGAATTTTTTAGCCACCACTCTAAGGAAGAGTGGTTCGAGTTGGAAGATAGTGCAGTTTCATTTGAGGATTGTGTTATCGATAGTGTTTTGAATCGGAAAAGGGAAGGTAAACTCAAGGATAGAGAGATAGTGGAAGAGGTGCTTTCTTTGCTTGATGCCTTTGATGAAATCAAGAGAGAACGCATGATAAAGAAGGTCTCTCAATTGCTGGATTTAAATGAAGGTGTTTTGAGGGGTATCCTTTATAAAAGGAAAAAGAGGAGAACAGCTTCTTTGGAAGAGAGAGATGTGGGTATAGTGGTTAGAGGAAAATTGGATAAGTATTTGAGAGCAGAAAGGGAGTTGTTGTGGCTTATGTTGATATATCCAGAAGTGAGGGGTATGATAAAGGATGCACAAAGTAGTCTGACCTTTACTGATGAGGTTCATAGGAGACTTGCTGAGTATCTTCTCACGGATGGTATGTGGTTGTCTGAAGAGGAAGTGTTGGAGGAATTAAGAGGCGATCCAGATGTCTCTATTGTACTTTCTGATATTGCTTGGAGGAAACGTCCTGCTGAGGATGTTGATCTTAAGAGCTGGGTAGATGGGTTGCTGTCCATTTTGCAAGAGAGGGCAAAGGAGGAGAGATTAAAAGAAATATATAGACACATGCAGCAGGGGGATGTCACTCCTTCTTTGTTAAAGGAGTATACGGAGTTGCGAAAAAGTATGAGGAGGTAGTTTTATGGCGAAAGAGGTATCAGATTGCATTATGAAGCTGATCAGGGCAGGGAGGAAGGTAGGATATATCACGCAGGACGAGATAGAAAAGGCGATGATAGAGTGTAATTTGACTACTGAGGATCTTGATGCACTTTATGCTACTGCCCTTGATCTGGGGATAGAGATAAGGGATGCAGATACGGGTAAAAGTGTCATAAAGGAGATAAAGGAAAGTAAGGGTGAACCTCTTTTACCAGAGGAGATACCAATTGATGACCCTGTTAGGATGTACCTTAAGGATATAGGGAAAATACCGCTGCTTACACCTGAGGAGGAGGTAGAACTGGCTAAAAGGGCAAGTGAAGGTGATGAGGCGGCAAAGAGGAAGCTGGTTGAATCTAACTTGAGGTTGGTAGTTAGCGTTGCTAAGAAGTATGTCGGTAGGGGTTTGCTCTTTTTGGATTTGATACAGGAGGGCAATTTAGGTTTGATAAGGGCTGTGGAGAAGTTTGACTATAGAAAGGGATATAAGTTTAGCACATATGCTACGTGGTGGATAAGGCAGGCTATAACCAGGGCTATAGCTGATCAGGCGAGGACGATTCGTATCCCCGTTCACATGGTGGAGACCATAAACAAAATAATAAGAACCGAGCGTGAGCTCACGCAGAAGCTGGATAGGGAACCTACCACGGAGGAGATAGCCGAGGCAGCTGGACTATCTCCCGAAAAGGTGGAGGAGGCATTGAAAGTTGCGCAGGAACCGATGTCTCTGGAAATGCCTATAGGGGAGGAAGAGGATAGTCATCTTGGCGACTTTATAGAGAACAAAGATGTACCTTCTCCTTCTGAGGTTGCGGCTTCCGAGGTACTGAAAGAACAGTTGAAGAAGATATTAGAAACCCTATCCGATAGGGAGAGAAGGGTATTAGAAATGAGATTTGGCCTCGCTGATGGGAGGCCATACACTTTAGAAGAGGTAGGAAAGGCGTTTAATGTTACCCGAGAAAGGATAAGACAGATAGAAGGTAAGGCACTTAGAAAGCTTCGTCATCCCACAAGAAGTAAGAAGCTTAGAGATTTCTTAGAGTAGTAGCAAAGTGTTTTATCCTTTCTGCTCCTTTCTTTATCTCTTCCATAGATGTGGCGTATGAAAGTCTTATATATCCCCTTGCGAGGAAAGCTGAACCAGGTACCACTGCAACAGATTCATCTGTAAGGAGTTTGGTTGCAAACTCTTCGCAGTCCTTTAGCCTTCCCTTTATTAGATTATCTATCTTAGGAAACAGGTAGAATGCACCTTCGGGTAATTTTATCTCTATGCCTTCTATGGAGGATAACTCATTGAATAGATAGTCTCTTCTCTTTTTGAATGCTTTATTCATCTCTTGCACAAAACTTTGAGGACCAGTTAGTGCTCCTAATGCTGCTTTCTGAGAGATGGAGGATGGGCAGGATGTTGTGTGGCTTTGCACCTTTGACATTGCAGAAATGATCTGCTGAGGTCCTAATGCGTATCCTATTCTCCATCCTGTCATTGAGTATGCCTTTGATACTCCATTTACGATGATGGTATTTTCTCTTGCATCTGGATATGCATTTACTACTCCGATGTGCTTGGTATTAGAGTATATGAAGGGTGCGTATATCTCATCTGATATGATGAATATACCCTTCTTTACTGCAAGTTCGCCGATCTCTTTGAGCAGAGATTCGGGATATACTGCTCCTGTAGGGTTATTGGGACTGTTTATCATTATGACTTTTGTGCGATTTGTGATCTTTTTTTCTATGTCCTCTATAGCCGGCAAGAAGTTGTTCTCCATCTTCGTTTCTACTATGACAGGTATGCCTCCGCTTAGTTTTATCTGTTCCACATAGCTTACCCAGACCGGAGTGATCACTATAACTTCATCACCATTATTGCATAGCACGTATAACGCATTGAATAGTGACTGCTTTGCACCTGCAGATACTACTATTTCTTTTGTTGAGTAATCGAGGTTGAAGTCTGTTTTCATTCTCTCCGATATAGCTTCCTTCAACTCTGTTATGCCACTGGCTGGTGTGTAGTGGGTAAAGTTACTCTTTATGGCTTCATATGCGGCATCTTTTACGAAGTCAGGCGTGGGAAAATCTGGTTCACCAGCTCCGAAGCTCACAACATCTACTCCTTGTCTCTTTAGTTCATTGGCTTTCGAGTTGATCAGCAATGTAATGGATGAGGTTAAACCTCTTACTTTCTGGGAAAGCTCCATACCCGTTCACTCCTTTAGTTGGTTAATTTATATGCACTTTTTTCCTCTGCTTTTGGTGGTTTCCATCGGGCCTTTAAGAATCCCTTTATTACTCTTATGATGAAATCCATTCTTCCATGGATAATTTGTTCCCACCAGAAGTGGGGATTTAGGTAGAAGGATATATATGCTCTCCTTATATATTTTGTCAGCTCCTCTGTCGTAAAGTTTGGGACTTTCATGACGGAGTCAAGTATCCCGTAGTTGCTCCAGTTTCTCGTGATAAGGAGATTGTTCTTTACAGCGTAGTCGAATATAGGAGTTCCTGGATAGGGTGTAAGGATTGTAAATTGGGCATAAGCTATGCGAAGTTTCCTTGCAAGCTTTATTGTTTCTATTATATCTTTCTTCGTTTCGCCTGGTATTCCTATTATGAAGGAACCTATCACTTCTAATCCAACAGTTCTTGCTATGTTCACTGCTGATTTTGCCTTTTCCACAGTTATGCCTTTGTTTATTGTGTCAAGGCTTTTTTGCGAGCCAGACTCTATCCCCATGTAAACTCTGTAGCAACCAGCTTCTTTTAAGGCAGTCGCGAGGTTTGCATCAAAAGTATCAACCCTCGATGTGCATGTCCATGAAATATGATTTAAGTGCCTTTTCTTTATAAGCTCTGCTATTTTTATGGCCCTTGGTCTGTTAAGAGTGAATGTGTCATCTAAGATTTCTATATCATTTATGCCGTATTTCTTAATGAGGATCTCCATTTCATCTACTACATTTTCAGGACTTCTTCCTCTCCAACGTTTGCCGAATAGTGCAGACGATGAGCAGAAGATACATCCAAATGGACACCCCCTGCTGGTTATCATAGTTCCTATGTGGATCTTTTTCCCAATTCTGTATTTGTCCATTGGCAGGAGTTCGTATGCAGGAAATGGTATGGAATCGAGGTTTTCTATGAGTGGACGTAGTTGATTTGTCACTATCTCTCCGTTATTTTTACGCCATGTTATGCCTTTTATGCTTTCCAGCTGTGGGTTAGGTTTTGCCAGCTCATTTGTGAGTTCCAGAATGGTTTCTTCTCCTTCTCCGAGCACGACAAAGTCTAAATATGGGCATTCACTCAGTGTCTCTTCTGGTAAGAATGTTACATGTGGTCCTCCAATTATGGTTTTAATGTTGCTATCAATCTCTTTGACTAGCTGTGCTATCGCATAGCCTCTGTAGAGTGTTGCGGTTAGGACACTTATACCTACAATCTGAGGAGAAAACTCCTTTATTTTTCTCCTCAGCGTTTCTTCTGAGTAGTCCTCAATTAAGCCATCTATTAACTTTACTTCGTGTCCTGCTTTTTTTAGATAAGCTCCGAGATACCCAATGCCAAGTGGTGGTCCTCCTACTCCTAATATCTTTTTTAGTAGGTTATCGTTTGGGGGAACTATTAGTAGCACTCTCAAACTTTTCATCTCCCTTTTAATATTGCAAGTTCTACTGCCTCTTCAGGAGAGCTTGCAATATTCACTATTGGAGGTTTTTCACCTTGAATTGCAGTTATCAGTGGCGAATTGTATAATATCACAGGCTTTTTGTAGAGCATTGCAAATGAGATCTCTGAAACAGTTCCCCAACTGCCGTCAATGGCTATGACTGCATCGCTGTTGAGCACTACCAGTGGATTTCTCATGTGCCCTAAGCCTGTAACGATGGGGAAATCAATGTATGGATTTGCTTCTCTCCTGTCAGTGCCAGGGAGTATGCCCACTACGTTTCCCCCGCCTTCCTTTGCCCCTTTGGATACAGCTTCCATTACACCACCCATTCCGCCACAGATTAGAAGATGTCCCTTTTTCCCTATTAGATAACCGATGGTGTACGCATCGCTAAGTAGATCTGGTGGGCACAGAGAGCCGCCGATGACTCCTATGTGCAAAGGAAACCTCCTTGTAAAATGGTGCCGGGAGCGGGATTTGAACCCGCACGGGTTACCCCACACGCCCCTCAAACGTGCGTGTCTACCAGATTCCACCATCCCGGCGCACCTTTATTATATTATCTGCAAATGGATTAGTCAAGCTGAAAATGGCATGTGAGGTGAGATAGGTATGAAGATATTTGTCGATTTTGGGATAGGATAAAAGGGGCAGATGCCCCATGGTGCATAGTAGTAAATATCTATTTATTGGTCATCGATTTTGTGGTGGATTTTTCTTGACAAAAATGAATTTATTGGGTAAAATACTGTTTACCTATTATAATCGAATGGAGGTGATAGATGTGCCACCTTTACCACCTGGAGTGTTTGAGTGGATATTTGGGGTGTTTATGGTAATTGTGATCTTGGGATTTATAGTCCTCCTATTTAAGTTTCTCTATCCCAAAGTCTCCAGTTTTACTGTGGCTTCCCCGGACAAAGGGCTGGGAGAAGCAATTAATCGCATGATTGAAGAGATAGAAAAGCTCAGGAAGGAGATAGAGGAGTTAAAAGAGGAGTTGAAAGAATAAGGTCATGGGTACTACTGCAGGAAGGGATCTTGTAAACAGGCTTTCTGAGTTTCTGCAAGTGTTGGCTCATCCTATAAGGTTAAAGGTGTTAATCCTGTGTTTGGAGGAGGAAAAGACTACCAAGCAGTTGAGAGAGGCTTTGGGCATTTCTAAACCGCTATTGATAGCACATATTAGGAAACTGGTAAATGTGGGTTTTCTTTCTTCCAGAGTTGAATTTGACAGCAAGAGAATAATAGTCAGAAAGTACTATAGGACAAATGACTTTGAAGTTAAGGTTAACAAGGATGTTTTGAAGTCGTTGGGTGAGTGACCCACCCAACGACTTTTTTCACTTTCCGTATGCATTCATTTCCTGTGTGGATATGTAATCGGGTACGACATGAATGCCGTCCTGGTAAATCTTTAGATGAGCAACTATTTCATACCCGTAGATGAGGGGTATAACCATACAAGCTTCAGGTTCTCTATACTCCACACCGGGAGCAATTTTTAACCCCTTGATTACTTCAGTAAGTTTGCGCTTTATTGCTTCTGTAGATATGGATACGCTGGGGACGTAAGGGTTATATCCACATGGAAGTACACCACCCGTTGCGGGGTCAAATTTTATGGTGTCTAGTGCTACTCCTTGGTATAAGATAGCACCTTTTAGTATGAGTTCTCCGCGTGGCCCCCTTATTACCCACACTTTCCCGGGTTGCAGATACTTTAATACACTTTCAGCTGTGTTTAGTGCCTTTGGAATATTTGTTAGTGGATTTTGGGGTGTATTTGTAGATAAGGGTGGTGCGCTATTAGGTGCAACTCCCCCCGGTACAGGTGGTTGACCTCCAGGTGGTGGAGGGTTACTACCGGGTGGTGCAGGTGGTTGACCTCCAGGTGGTGGAGGTGGTGGTGGGTTTCCTCCTGGTGGTGGTGCAATTTGATTACCCTGTAGGAGTAAAGGTGGTACATTCTGAGTGTATCCCATACAGATCCCTCCCAGAGATATTACTGATGCTAATAACAAGATTGTCCCTAATTTCCTCATTTTTTCTAACCTCCTTTTGATTTAGTTTTTTGCATACTCATTATAGCATCTTCTTGTGATAATGTCAATACCTGGATAAAAATTTTTTTACCCAATATATTTAACAAGTCTAAGATAGTATTTAGTGATGGATGTGTTATTGCGTGAGGTATTAAGTGGTTGTGTGGGGGATATCCCCCACACATATTTACTCTGCTTTTATTATCATAAAGAATGTATGGTTGAATCTGTAAACTACAAGTACCACATTGTCTCCCTTCTTAAGGTTTGATATGAACCTGTTCCAATCTGTTAAGTTTCTTATTTTTTTGCCGTTTGCTTCAAGAATTACATCGTTTACCCTTAATCCTGCTCCCTGTGCTTGTGAGTTTGGCTTTACCCCAGTTACAATTACACCTTCTGGTTTTGTTAGCCCCAATCTCTTTGCCTTTTGAGGTGTTAAGTTTGCTACTGTGAAGCCAAGCTTTACCCTTGTGATCCTTCTATTTATCATGCCTATCTTTTGCGGTATGCTACCCAATTTTACATTCAGGGTAATATTTCTCCTGTTTCTGATGAGCGTTATTCTTACGACTTCTCCTGCCTTGTGTGACCTTATAGCTATCTGTAGTTGACCAGGAGACTCTACTACCTTATCATTCACCTTGGTTATTATATCTCCCCTTTTAATACCAGCCTTTTCTGCTGGACTGTTGGGCATGACATCCGCTATTAGTACACCTTTTGTGTCTTTAGGTAGCTTGAATGCCTTTATAAGGGAAGGTGAGAGCTGTTGGATCCACACCCCAAGCCAGCCTCTTTCCACCTTACCATACTTGATTAAGTCTTTCATGATCTTCTTTGCAGTATTTATAGGTATCGCAAAGCCTATACCCTGGGCGTATGGGATTATAGCAGTGTTAATCCCTACGACTTCTCCTTTGATGTTTAGTAGTGGTCCGCCACTATTTCCTGGGTTTATTGCGGCATCAGTCTGAATAAAGTTTCCAAAGTATCCTCCTTCTTCACGGATAGTTCTGCCTAATGCACTCACTACACCTACAGTTACAGTGTGTGACAGCCCGTACGGGTTTCCTATAGCTATGACCCACTCTCCTACTTGTAACTTGTCGGAATCTCCAAGTGGTAGTGTTGGCAGATTTTTTGCTTTGATCTTGATTACTGCGATGTCTGCAGTTGGATCTGTGCCTACTACTTTTGCTTTGTATCTTTTGCCGTTGCTGAGCGTTACTATGATTTCTTTTGCATTTCTTACTACATGGTTATTGGTCAATATGTAGCCATTTGACGAGATTATGAACCCAGAACCCTTACCTCTCATGGGGATAACTCTGTTGTATGGTATGTTTCCGAAAAACTGTTTGAAGAATGGGTCATCCCAGAACGGTGGTAAGGTCTGTTTTACATAGCTAAGTGTGTCGATGTTCACTACCGCAGGACTTGCTTTCTTCACGATTTCCACAAATGGGTTTAATGGATTTGTTGCAGCTACGCATACCGAGAGATACCCAAGACTAATGCTCACAGCCAGTGTGAGCGCTACTACAACTGCAACGAATTTGAGCCTTTTTGCCATTTAAAACCACCTCCTGATTTTTTTCTGTATCTGCCATTATAATATCATAACCTTAAAGCACTGTTAAAATCGCATTAAGAAATTTTAATCTTGCTTTAATTCTTCTGGATTAAGATAGTATGTGTTAAAATTTGCTGTGGGGGGTGGTAAAAATAAGAATATTAGTTGTTGAAGATGAACCCTCTCTTTTGAATACTATTGTCAGGAGACTTCGGGAAGAAGGCTATGCTGTTGATTCTGCAATGGATGGAGAGAGTGCGGCGTCGTTGGTAAAGATGGTAGAGTATGACTGCATAGTACTGGATCTTATGATCCCTGTGTTAGATGGCATGACATTCTTAAAGAGATTGCGGGATGCAGGTATATCTACGCCTGTTCTCATACTGACTGCTATAGGTGATGTAAAGGCGAAGGTGAGAGGGCTTGATATGGGTGCAGATGACTACCTGACAAAGCCTTTCTCTTTTGATGAGCTTTTAGCAAGGATCAGGGCACTCTTGAGGCGGACTGGTGAGAGCAGAGAAACAGTTCTTAAGGTAGGAGATCTTGTTTTGGATACTGGAAAGAAGGTTGTTATGAGAGATGGCAGGAGGATAGAGCTCACTGCTAAGGAATATGCTATATTGGAGTACCTTATGAGAAATAAAGGCCAGGTTCTTACAAAACTTCAGATTCTCGATCATGTATGGAACTTTGACTTTGAATATAATTCTAACATAGTTGAGGTATATATAAGATATCTGAGGCGGAAGATAGACGATGGTTTTGAGAAGAAGCTCATACACACTGTAAGAGGCATAGGATATACAATAAGGGAGCAGGCGTGAGTATGACCATACGTGTCAAGCTTGTCATATGGTATACTGCTATGCTTCTTCTGCTTCTTGGAGTATTTTCCTCTTTTGTGTATGTTTACATGTCAAACCTCATGTTTCAAGGGGAAAAGAGCCTTATAAGGGCACATGCGAGTCAGATCTCTGCGATGGTGAGTGTGGAGGGTAGTAGCATACATTTTGAGGGATTTCGTGATCTGTATCGAATAGTGAATTCTGGTACACTTGTTGCTGTATTTGATATGTACGGTGGTGTTGTTGCAACAAGTGGAATGCCTTCGGGTCTTTTGAAATTGCCTCCGAAGTATGGAAGTATTAGGATAGTAAAGATAGGAGCTGAGAAGTGGCTTGTTTATGATACGGTAAAGAGGCAATTGGGTACAGTAGTTGCGTGGATAAGGTGTAGTCGACCTCTTAAACTGATGGGCAGACCTATGGAAAATCTGAAGAGTGTGATGCTTATTGCAATACCAATAATACTCATTGTGGCGATTGGGGGTGGACTTTTCCTTGCAAATAGGGCTTTGTCTCCGATAGACAATATAATCGCTACAGCGAGAGCAATAGGTAGTAAAGGTGACCTTTCGAAGAGGATAGAAATGAAAAATACTGAGGATGAAGTAGGGAGGTTGGCAACAACTTTTAATGAGATGTTAGACAAACTGGAAGATGCATTTAGCAAGGAGCGTCAGTTTACATCTGACGCATCTCACGAGTTGAGAACGCCTGTTACTATCATATCTGCTACCGCGGAAGAGGCACTTTCGGGAAACAAAAGTATTGAAGAGTATAAGTCTTCACTGAGGACGATCCTAAGGGAGAGCAAACAGATGGCGCACCTTATATCTCAGCTACTCATGTTGAGCAAGGCAGATGATAAGAGCTATAGGCTTGAACTTGAGGATGTGGACATATCTGAGATGATAGAAGGAGTGATAGAGGAGTTTACGGAGATAGCCAAGCGTAAAGATGTAAGAATAGAGTTTGAGGGGATAAAAGGTATAAAGATC
The DNA here is from genome assembly GCA_964559865.1 of uncultured Synergistota bacterium. GTDB lineage: Bacteria > Synergistota > JAGHAJ01 > JAGHAJ01 > JAGHAJ01 > JAGHAJ01. The sequence continues at coordinate 3,341 of CAZLJD010000034.1, read as the reverse complement.
AAGGCTGATCAGTCGCTTACGACGAGGATGCTTATAAACCTTCTGGATAATGCTGTTAAGTACAACAGAGATGGTGGCTGGGTTAAAATAAGTTTGAATGAAGTTGGGAATGCACTTGTTTTGAGGATAGAGGATAGTGGTATAGGTATGTCGAGGGAAGATATGCTGCACATATTTGACAGATTTTATCGGGCGGACAGGGCAAGAGGAAGGGGAGGAATAGGATTGGGACTTTCTATCGTGAAGTGGATTGCAGATGTGCATGGCTGGGAAATAAATGTGAACAGCACACTGGGTAAAGGAACGAGCTTTGAAGTGAGGTTTAATTTGAAAAAAACTTGTTGATTATCTAAAATATCAATGTTATTTTTGTGATATAATTTGTGATAGTAGAGTGAAAAGGGGGTGGAAAGGGAAGGTTCTTAAGTCTTTGGTTGGGCTAATCTCTTAAATAAGGGGAGGTGTTTTTATGAGGAGGTTTCTCTTGGGGTTCTTGGTGGTGTTGGTGATTGCCTCTGTTGCCTTCGCCGGTGACATAAAGGTGGGGGTCGTGTTGCCTCTAACGGGTGATGGGCAGGAGGATGGTGTGTGGTCTCAGCAAGCGATGGAAGTAGCAAATGAAATGTTTCCCTCTGTAGGTGGACAAACTATAAAGCTAATATTTAAGGATGATAAAACGGATCCGAAGGTTAGCAAACAGGACGCAGAAGAGCTGGTAAAAGAGGGTGTTGTGGCTATTATCGGATGGCCATGGAGCGGGCTTGCACTTGGAGGGACACCTGTTGCCGAGAGTGCTAAGATACCTGCCATCTGTACATGGGCTACAAATCCAAAGGTTACTGCTGGTAAGAAGTATGTCTCCAGGATTGCATTTACGGATGACTTTCAAGGTCTTATTGGCGCAAAGTTTCTGCATGACACACTACATGCGAAGATAGTGATAGCTGTTCAGGATGCAAAGCAGCCGTATTCTGTGGGTTTGGTAGGATTTTTTGTGAAGGCTTTCAAGCAGTTGGGTGGCATAGTGGTTAAAACTATATCTGTGAAGACGGGTGATTCTTACGATACGATGATGAAGGTGGCAAAAGAGATAGCTCAGGTTAACCCGAATGCAGTGTATGCCCCGCTTTACCCGAATGAGCTTGCTAAACTTGTTAAGGCTCTGAGAAAGGGCGTTGGCTATAAAGGGATAATAATGCTTGGAGATACTGGTGGCACACCCACTCTCCCCAAACTGAGTGATGACACTATAAATGGGGTTTACTTCACCGATCACTATCACATAAAAGGTGTAAACTCTAAGATAGGAAAGGAATTTCTCAAGGCATTTAAGGAGAAGTTTAACAAAGATGCTACATACGCAGCTGCGGCGGTTGCCTTTGACGCTTACTATGTCCTGTATAATGCGATGAAGAGAGTGGTAGCTGCAGGTAAGAAGCTGACACCTGAAAACATTAATTACGAGGTAAGACACACTAAGAATCTATCCTGTGTAACTGGTACTATTACTATAAATCCTAAGACTGGTAATCCGACTAAGCCTATATTTATAGTGAGGTGGGAGAATAACCAAGTGAAATTCTTGAAGATGTTAAAGTAGGTAGTTTGAGGTAGGCAGAGGGGTTACCTCTGCCTACCTATTGTTTCTGAAAGGGGAGTCTATTTTTGTTTTTTGCAGTGAATCTGCCGGTGGTTGAGTACAATTGGATGTATGGTGTGCAGTTAAAGACAGTTGAGAGGGTACGAGAAGGGGTATATAATGGTGTTTTGTTCTTGCTTGAGCATGAACCTGTGTTTACGATCGGTAAAAGGGGAAAGAGGGACAACATTCTTGTTCCTGAAACTCTACTGAGGAGTGAAGGTATAGAGGTGGTTTACACCGACAGAGGTGGGGATATAACATACCATGGTCCTGGTCAATTGGTTGTTTACCCTATACTCGACATTGTAAAGTTCTTTGGAAGTGTTAAACGCTTTGTTTGGACGCTTGAAGAGGTTGTGATCAGGCTGCTTCGGAGTTATGAAATAGATGCAGAGAGGAAAGATGGATTTCCGGGGGTGTGGCTTGATGATCATAGGAAGATAATGTCGCTGGGGGTTGCAATAAGCCGTAGTGGGAGAAGGTGGATAAGTTATCATGGTATAGCCTTCAACGTGAATACAACAATGAGACATTTTTCTTACATAAATGCGTGTGGATTGGGGAGCTCTGTCATAATGGTTTCTATGGAACAGGTGCTTGGCAGAAAGGTAGACTTTGATGAGGTTAGGGATTTGTATGTTAAGATATTTGAGGCTCTTTTGGGTATAGACCTGACGACTACAGATATAAGGGGGCTGGATCTGGTATGAGTAGATTCCCCGAGTGGATAAGAGTAAAGGTACCGTTTAGTCAAGAGCTAAAGAGGGTAGAACACTTGCTTTCTGAGTATAGACTTCATACCGTATGCGAAGAGGCAAGGTGCCCTAACAGGGTGGAGTGCTTTTCCAGAGGGACTGCAACTTTTATGATACTTGGTGATATATGCACGAGAAATTGTCGCTTTTGTGCAGTTAGAAAGGGTAAACCCTTGCCTGTTGATGAGGAAGAACCTTCGAGAGTGGCCGAGGTTGTGAAGATACTTGGATTGAAGTATGTTGTTGTGACTTCGGTTACTCGAGATGACCTTCCAGATGGGGGTGCCTTGCAGTTTGTGAGGGTTATAGAAGAAATCAGGAAGGTCGCACCGGATGTAAAGGTGGAGGTGCTCATACCAGATTTTGCTGGAAACATTGATGCATTGAGGATGGTAGCGGCTGCGAAGCCGTTTGTGGTAAATCACAATGTGGAAACCGTTCCGAGGTTGTATCCCGATGTTAGGCCTATGGCAGACTATAATAGGTCTTTGAGTGTGTTGCAAAATGTAAAGAGGTATTCGCCTGGAATATTGACCAAGTCCGGTATCATGGTAGGGTTGGGTGAGAGTTTTGATGAAGTTATATCCGTTATGAGAGATCTTCGAGAAGTGGATTGTGACATGCTTACTATAGGGCAGTACTTGAAACCTACGCCCTTTGCTCTGGATGTAGTGGAGTTTGTCCATCCAAGCGTATTTGAGGAGTTTAAAAAGAGGGGAGAAGAGTTGGGGTTTAAAAAGGTGTTCTCTGCTCCCCTCGTGAGAAGCTCTTATCACGCTGAAGAGTCTATGGAAATATCTTAGCTGCTTTCACTGGGTTTAGCTGGTAAGGTTTCTTTTTGTAGTTTAAATTGAGAGAGTATCTCGAGTATTTCATTTTCCCTGCGTACCATTTCCTCTGTTGTTTGTGAGAGTGCATGGGTATCTTTGCTTAGTAAGTTTTCT
>CAZLJD010000033.1:0-8272 GCA_964559865.1 uncultured Synergistota bacterium | reverse complement strand
CATCTTCTTAACCCTCAAGATGTTATCATTCATTTCAACGGTAATACCCTCAGGTATCGTAAAGGACAACACACCTTTTGGTCCCTTAACTTCTATATTATTACCATCGAGTTTGACACTTACACTACTCGGTAAAACTATAGGTTGCTTCCCAACATGCGACAAAGCACACACCTCCTACCATATATAGCAAAGAACTTCTCCTCCAACACCTCTCTTATAGGCCTCCTTGCTACTCATAACACCCTTAGACGTTGACAATATAGCAATACCAAGTCCATTCTTTATAATAGGTATATCCTTCCTCTTTACATAAACTCTTGCACTCGGTTTGCTAACTCTCTTCAAGCTATTTATTATCTTTTCATTGTTAGGTCCATACTTCAAATATATCCTTATTTTTGGAGGTTTTTCGTTCTTTATAATCTTAAAATTCCTTATGTATCCCTCTTTCCTCAAAACTCTCGCTATTGCCACCTTCATCTGGGAAAGAGGAATATCCACCGTCTCACCATTATTCATAAGAACATTCCTTATCCTTGTAAGCATATCTGCTATTGGATCTGTAACTACCAAATTTTCACCCCCTTCTCCTTATAAAATACCTACCAGCTACTCTTGGTCACACCAGCGATCTTTCCTTCAAGAGCCATCTTCCTGAAACATATTCTACACATACCAAACTTTCTCATATAGGCTCTCGGCCTACCACATATAGGACACCTATTATACTTTCTAACCTTATACTTGGGTTCTCTTTTCGCCTTCACCATCATAGCTTTTCGCGCCAACAACATCACCTCTTTAAGATTTTCTAAAAGGCATACCCATTAACTCAAGAAGGGCATGTGCCTCTTCATCAGTATTGGCAGTTGTAGATATCGTAATACTCATTCCTCTGACCTGAACAACCTTATCATAGTCTATCTCCGGAAATATAAGCTGCTCCCTTATACCAATTGTATAGTTACCTCTACCATCAAAAGACTTGGGTGAAACACCCCTAAAATCCTTTATCCTTGGCAAAGCAAGACTGATGAATCTATCCAAAAACTCGTACATACGCTCTCCCCTCAATGTAACTTTGCAACCTATTCTCATACCTTTTCTCAACTTGAAACCTGCTATCGACCTCTTTGCTCTTGTCACAACGGGATACTGCCCCGTTATCGTGGCCAACTCATCAATAGCACTATCAAGTAGCTTAGAGTTGGTCTTTGCATCTCCAACCCCCACATTTATAACTATCTTTTCTATCTTGGGCACCTGCATAATGTTTTTGTACCCAAATCTCTTCATCATCTCCGGAATGACACTATTTCTATATCTATCCTTTAGACGAGACATTACTCTCATTTACCCCCTTAGATGTTGTCTATAACCTCTCCGCATTTCTTACACACCCTCACCTTCCTGCCATCTTCCAAATAACCTTTTCTAATCCTCGTTGGTTTTCCACAAGAAGGACACACAACCATCACCTTAGAAGCATATATAGGCGCTTCCTGTCTAACAATCCCTCCTTGAGGATTCTTATCAGTAGGCCTTTGATGCTTCTTAACATAGTTTATCCCCTCCACTATAATTTTGCCTGTGGAAGGGAAGACCTTCAGAACTTTACCCTCCTTGCCTTTATCTTTACCAGACAAAATCTTCACACGATCATTTTTCTTCACAAATAAGCTCATCAGTATTCCCCCTAATTACACTACTTCTGGTGCAAGAGAGATTATTCTCATAAATCGCTTCTCTCTAAGTTCTCTCGCTACAGGCCCAAATATCCTCGTACCCTTTGGCTCCTTATTGTTATCTATGATAACTGCTGCATTATCATCAAAACGCACATAGCTTCCATCCTTTCTCCTTACCTCTTTAGCCACCCTCACAATAACAGCCTTAACCACCGTTCCCTTTGGTATATTAGAGTTCGGTATGGCTTCCTTAACAGAAGCTGTAATGATATCACCAAGAGAACCATACCTTCTATGGCTACCACCGTGCACATGAATACACATTATTTTCTTTGCACCAGAATTATCTGCCACGTTAAGCATTGTCTGAAGCTGTATCATCTCCACTTCCCCCTTCAACAACTGCCCTTTCTAATATCTTCGTAACTACCCAACGCTTCCTCTTACTCAAAGGCCTTGACTCTCTGATAACAACGATGTCCCCTTCTCTACACTCATTATTTTCGTCATGTGCCATAAGCTTTGTCATCCTTTTCAATCTCTTCACATATAGGGGATGACTCTTAAACCAGCGAACACCAACTACAACAGACTTATCCATCTTGTTACTTAGAACAGTACCTACCAGCGTCCTCGCTGCCATTGATTATTCACCCCCTAACTCCTTTTCCCTTATGATTGTCAAAACTCTTGCAACATCCTTTTTAACTTCCCTTATCCTTCTCGGATTGTTCAGCTGTCCTATAGAGTTCTGAAATCTTAAGTTCAAAAGTTCCTGTTTCAAATCCCTCAATTTTAACTTGAGCTCATTAATGGTGAGATCTCTGAGTTCTGCTGCTTTCACCGTTACCACCTCTATTCCTCTCTATACACAAATTTTGTCTTTATAGGAAGTTTTGAAGAAGCCAACCTCACTACCTCTTCTGCCGTCTTTCTATCAAGCCCAACCATTTCAAACATTATCCTCCCAGGCTTAACAGGTGCTACCCACTCCTCGGGGTTTCCCTTTCCCTTACCCATTCTCGTCTCAGCAGGTTTTTTTGTCATAGGTTTGTCCGGGAATACCCTTATCCAGAGCTTTCCACCCTTCCTTATAGCCCTCGTAAGGATCAACCTAACTGCCTCTATCTGCCTTGCAGTAAGGTAGCACGGCTCTAATGCCTGAATGCCATAATCTCCAAAAGCAAGCGTTAAAGCACCCTTAGAACGACCCTTAAGCCTGCCTCTCTGTTGCTTACGATACTTAACACGACTCGGCATTAACATGACCTATGTCCCCCTCTTATTGCGTAGTAGCAACTTCTGCCTTGGTTTCTCCTTCCTTCCTCTGCGGTAATACCTCTCCTTTAAATATCCAGACCTTTATTCCTATCTGACCATAGGTGGTAAATGCTTCTGCAAAACCGTAATCTATATCTGCCCTCAATGTCTGAAGAGGTAACCTTCCCTCAAGATACCACTCTGTCCTTGCAATCTCTGCACCACCAAGCCTCCCACTGCACGCAATTTTTATACCTTTAGCCCCCAACCTCATTGCCTTAGAAACTGCCTGCTTCATAGCCCTACGAAATGCAACCCTTCTCTCTATCTGAGAGGCTATATTTTCAGCCACCAACTGCGCATCTATCTCAGGGATTGGCACCTCTTTGACATTTATATACACTTGTCTCGAAGTCATTTCAGCTAACATCTTTTTAACTTCCTCTATTTCCACACCCTTCTTACCTATCACAAGCCCCGGACGAGCAGCATGCACTATAATCCTAACGATTTCCGTTGCTACTCTCTCGATTTCAATCCGAGATATACCCGCATTATACCATCTCTTTTTCAAAAGCTCTCTTATCCTATAATCTTCCATGAGATACTCTCTGTATCTCTTATCAGAAGCATACCACCGCGAACTCCAATCCTTTATAACCCCAAGCCTAAAACCAGTTGGATGAACTTTTTGCCCCACCTAATCCTCCTCCTTCTCTTCAACTACTATAGTTATGTGGCTCGTAGGCTTATTTATTCTGTGTGCCCTACCCATAGAAACAGCCCTTATCCTCTTCAGATATGGTCCCTTATCTGCGTAAGCCTTAGCCACAACAAGTTTGTCAACATTGAGTTCAAAATTGTTTTCTGCGTTGGCAACTGCAGCCTGCAGTATCTCTCTAACTATCCTTGCCCCCTTCGAAGGCATAAACTTCAACATCATTAAGGCATCTTCCGCCCTTTTTCCCTTTATAAGTTGCAAAACCTTCCTCGCCTTCAAAGGAGATATTCTAACATATCTCTTTTTCGCTACTGCTTCCATCATCACTCACTCCTATCACTTCAGCGCTGTAGAACGCTCCGTGTGTGCACCATGCCCTCTAAATTTTCGTGTAGGTGCAAACTCTCCGAGCTTATGACCAACCATATTCTCCGTTATGTATATAGGTATATGATTCCTCCCATTATGAACTGCTATTGTAAAGCCTATCATTTCCGGAACAATGGTAGACCTTCTCGACCATGTCTTTATAACCTTTTTCTTTCCAGATTCGCTCATTTCTATAATCTTCTTCAACAATTTCTGATCAACATAAGGTCCTTTCTTTACAGAACGCGCCAACACTCCCCCTCCTTTCTATTAACCCTTTCTTCTTCTCACAATGAATCTATCTGTCTTCTTATTCCTCCTGGTTTTGTAACCCTTTGCAAGCACACCTGTCGGAGACACCGGGTGTTTGCCACTCTTAGACCTTCCTTCCCCACCACCCATTGGATGGTCGACGGGATTCATAGCAATAGCACGCACTCTCGGTCTTCTGCCCAACCAACGGGACCTACCTGCTTTACCTATATTAATATTCTCATGCTCAACATTGCCAACCTGTCCAATAGTTGCATAGCATCTCAAGTCCACCAATCTAACCTCTCCAGAAGGAAGACGAATATGCGCATAACCACCCTCTTTTGCCATCAACTGGGCTGAACCACCAGCAGATCTCACCAGTTGTCCACCATGTCCCGGATAAAGCTCTATATTATGAATCATCGTACCGTCTGGTATATTCTGCAACGGCAAAGCATTGCCTACCTTTATATCTGATTGTGGTCCACTTTCAACAACATCACCAACAGACAAGCCAACAGGTGCGATTATATACCTTTTTTCTCCATCTACATAGTGCAAAAGTGCGATCCTACAAGATCTATTTGGATCATACTCTATAGCTGCCACCTTTGCAGGGATCCCTATCTTGTTTCTCTTAAAGTCTATTACGCGGTACTTCCTCTTATGGCCACCACCCCTATGTCTCACGGTAACTCTACCATGAGAGTTTCTACCACTATTCTTTTTTACACCAAAAGACAGAGACTTTTCAGGCTTCTTCTTCGTGATTTCAGAAAAATCCGCAACAGTCATAAATCTTCTACCAGGCGTAACAGGTTTTAGTCTCTTTATACCCATCGATGTATCCCCCTTATGTACTCAACCCTTCAAAAAATGGAATCCTTTCGCCTTCATGAAGGGTAACTATAGCCTTTTTCCAATCAGGCCTCTTTCCCTCATACCTACCAAGTCTTTTCCTCTTACCCTTCATATTCATCAAGTTAACATCCTTTACCCTTACCTTAAAGACCGTCTCCACCGCCTTGCGGACCTCGATTTTATTAGCCTTTGGGTGGACCTGAAACACATACTTTCCTTCACCCATTAGCCTGCTCGTCTTCTCTGTAATAATGGGCTTAATTATTATATCATACATGTCAATCAAGGCTTCAGCACCCCCTCCACCCTCTTCAAAGCATCTTTCTCAAAGACAACCTTATCTGCATTCAACAGGTCATAGATATTTATATTATCAACCCTTATTAACTTAAGGTTGGGAATATTATTAGATGCCTTAAAAACATTGGTTTTCCCCGAGTTCAAAATCAAGAGAACCTTTCCCTCCAATTTCTGACGCTGGAGCCACTGCGTCATCTCTTTTGTTTTTGGTGCATCAAGAGTTATATCATCAATGACAACAATTTCATCGTCTCTCACTTTTGCAGAAAGGCACGAACGCAGTGCTCCCCTTTTCATCTTAACAGGTAACCTCTTTCTATAACTTCTTGGTTTAGGTCCAAATACGACGCCACCGCCAACAAATATATTTGCTCTTATAGAACCATGCCTCGCTCTACCGGTACCCTTCTGTCTCCATACCTTCCTCGTGCTACCTTCCACCTCAGACCTTGTCTTTGTAGAGGCAGTCCCCCTCCTCTGATTCGCAAGGTAGGTAACAACAGCTTGGTGCATCAAAGGAATATTAATCTCTGCCCCAAAGACTGCATCATCTACCTCTAAATCACCGATAATTTCACCCATATTATTCCTCAAAGGTAGTATCATAACAATCCTCCCCCACATCTCTTGCCTATTTGGATATCACAACCAAACTCCTATTATTACCGGGCACACTGCCCTTTAACAAGATCAGGTTATTGTCCTTATCTACCTTAACAACCGTGATATTCTTTACTGTAACCTTATCCACACCCATATGTCCTGGCATCCTCTTACCTTTAAACACCCTACCAGGATAAGAATGCATACCAATAGAAGCTGGTTTCCTGTGAAAACCTGAACCGTGACTTGCGGGTCCACCATGAAATCCATGTCTCTTCATCGCACCAGCAAATCCCTTTCCTTTGGAAATACCAGTAACTTTTACCTTCTCCCCTTCGCTGAATATATCCACAGAAATCTCCTGTCCACTCTCGTATTTATCAACATCGTCAACCCTAAACTCTTTTAAGAATCTCACAGGTTTCACCCCATGTGCGGAAAAGTGGCCCTTTAAAGGTTTGTTAACCTTCTTCTCATCTACTTCTCCAAAGCCAATCTGAATTGCACTGTATCCATCTTTATCTTTTGTCCTTTTCTGAACCACCACACACGGCCCCGCCTGCACTACCGTAACTGGTACAACCTCACCTGTAGGCATAAAAATCTGAGTCATACCGAGCTTGTATCCCAAAAGTCCTATAGCCAACCCCATTCACCTCTCTCCAACTACTTCATCTTTATTTCAATGTCTACACCAGACGGAAGGTTTAACTTCATCAAAGAATCCACCGTCTGCGGATTCGAATCCACTATGTCCAATAATCTCTTGTGTGTCCTTATCTCAAACTGTTCCCTTGAATTCTTATCCTTGTGTGGCGAACGCAAAACTATATACCTGTTAATCTCCGTAGGCAAAGGAATAGGACCAACAACTTTGGCACCCGTTCTCTTCACAGCCTCAACTATCTGAGAGGTGGACTTATCGAGCAACCTGTAATCGTATCCTTTTAACTTTATTCTAACTCTATGAGCATCCATGAAGACCCCTCCATTACTCTATAATTTCGGTGACAACACCGGCTCCTACTGTTCTTCCACCTTCTCTTATAGCGAAACGCAAACCCTTCTCCAACGCTATCGGCTTTATCAAACTCACCTTCATCGTAACATTATCACCAGGCACCACCATCTCCACTCCCTCAGGTAACTCTATCGTACCCGTCACATCCGTCGTCCTCACATAAAACTGCGGCTTGTAACCATTGAAAAACGGCGTGTGCCTACCACCCTCCTCCTTCTTCAATACATACACCTCTCCCTTAAATACCTTGTGCGGCGTTATACTACCAGGAGCCGCTATCACCATCCCCCTCTCTAACTCATCCTTGCCTACTCCCCTCAACAATATCCCTATATTATCACCCGCTATCGCCTCATCCAATATCTTCCTGAACATCTCCAAACCCGTACATACCGTCTTCCTCACCTCATCCCTCAAACCCACTATCTCCACAGCATCCCCTACCTTTATCCTACCCCTCTCAACCCTACCAGTACCTACCGTACCCCTACCAGTTATACTAAATACATCCTCAACCGGCATCAAGAACGGCTTGTCTACATCCCTCTCCGGTAAAGGTACATAATTGTCCAACGCATCCATCAACTCATATATACACTTCGCCTTCTCCGCATCCTCAGGATTGTTCAACGCCTCCAACGCACTACCCTTTATCACAGGCACATCATCCCCAGGAAAACCATAACTGTCCAATAACTCCCTAACCTCTACCTCCACTAACTCCAATAACTCAGGATCATCCACCATGTCCACCTTGTTCAAAAATACCACTATATACGGCACCCCTACCTGCCTCGCTAACAATATATGCTCCCTCGTCTGCGGCATAGGCCCATCCGCCGCACTAACCACCAATATCGCACCATCCATCTGCGCCGCACCTGTTATCATGTTCTTTATGTAATCCGCATGCCCAGGACAGTCCACATGCGCATAATGCCTCTTCTCAGTCTCATACTCAACATGCGCTATCGCTATCGTTATCCCCCTCGCCTTCTCCTCCGGCGCCTTGTCTATCTGATCAAATGGCGTATAATCCGCAAAACCCTTCAACGATAACACCCTCGTTATCGCCGCCGTCAACGTCGTCTTACCATGATCAATATGCCCTATCGTCCCCACATTCAAATGCGGCTTCGTCCTCTCAAACTTCTCCTTTGCCATCTCCTATCTTTACCCCCTCTTTATTTT
>CAZLJD010000032.1:0-61091 GCA_964559865.1 uncultured Synergistota bacterium | reverse complement strand
TTTGATAAAGCCGATAGCGTTGGAGAAGGGTTTGCGTTTCGCTATAAGAGAAGGTGGAAGAACAGTAGGAGCCGGTGTTGTCACCGAAATTATAGAGTAGGAGAGATAGAAATGGCAGCTGAAGTGGTAACACTTATGTGCACAGAATGCAAAAGTAGGAACTACACTACTTACAGGAACAAAAAGACAAATACACAGAAGTTAGAGCTAAAGAAGTTCTGCCCCGTGTGTGGGAAACACACGCTCCATAGGGAAATAAAATAGGCTGGCATAGGCCCGTGGCTCAATTGGCTAGAGCACCGGACTCCAAATCCGGGGGTTGCAGGTTCAAGTCCTGCCGGGCCTGCCAGTTTTTTTATCCACAAGAAATTCCACACCAAATCTCTCAGTACAAAAAGTCATCCCTCATGTTATAATAGGATGGGGGTGTTTTAAGTAGTGAAAAAGCTGTGGATATTTCTGCTCCTTTTTCTGCTTCCTTCTTTGTGCAATGCATCTCCTGTATACATATCGAAGATAGACGGCTTCATAAATTCCGTTACGGTAGAACACGTTTCAGCAGTCTTGAAGGTAGCAGATAAAAACAAGGGGGAAGCAGTAATCTTCTTGATGGATACACCTGGAGGATTGGTGGAGTCTGCGCGCCAGATTGTTAGATTGTTCTTATCGTCAAAAGTGCCGATAGTTGTCTTTGTCTATCCAAGAGGTGCAAGGGCTGCCTCCGCAGGTACATTCATAGCAGCAGCTGCAAATATCATTGCTATGTCTCCTGGAACTGTCATAGGTGCAGCACATCCCGTTAGTATTGGCTTATCTCGAATGGACAAGGACACCAAAAAGAAGATAGTTAATTACCTTACCGCATACATACGTGCCATTGCAAAGGATAGAAACAGACCATTTAAGTGGTTTGAGGAAGCTGTAAGGAACAGCTCTACACTTACAGCAGATGAAGCAGTTAAAAGGCATGTTATAGACATTTTAGCAGATAATATTGACTCGCTATTAAACAAGTTAAACGGATATGTTGTAACCGTGAACGGAAGAAAAATAGAGTTGAAGACAAAGAACATAGAAAGAAAAGTGTACAAGATGTCCTGGGATAAGAGATTTTTACACACACTTGGTAATCCCAATATGGTTTATATATTACTCTTAATTGCGTTTTATGGAATAATATTTGAGCTTGCGAGTCCGGGCGCAATCTTTCCTGGAGTTGCAGGAGCAATTGCACTACTGTTGTTTTTATTTTCCTTACACATAATACCCATAAACTCTGTTGGAGTAGCTCTGATAGTATTGGCAGTAATATTGTTCGTGATAGATATAAAAGTGCCATCTCACGGGGTTTTATCTGCCGGCGGAGTTGTATCACTGTTGTTGGGATCATTTATGCTTGTTGGAGGAAAGAATTCTCCAATGATATCCGTATCTGTAGGCCTTATCTTTGGGATGGCCGGCACCACTGCTGCATTTTTCATATTTGCACTCTCAAAGGCAATTATTGCTCAAAAGAAGAGCGTAATATCAGGAAAGGAAGGCATGATAGGGGAGACAGGTTATGTAATAAAATGGCATGGTAGCAGAGGTTTCGTTTTGATACATGGGGAGAGATGGAAAGCAGAAATAGAAGATAACTCTCGAGTTGTTGAACAGGGTGATAGGGTAAGGATAAAGGATATGAGGGATCTAATACTCATAGTAGAAAGGGTAAAGGAGGTGAACACAGATGAATAGCATATATTCTGTAGTCTCTATGGGCTCATGGATAGGCATCATAGTGGTTATAATCATTGTCGTGTTCTCTGCAGTGAGGGTATTGAGGGAATACGAAAGGGGAGTTATATTTCGCTTGGGAAGGATCATAGGTGCTAAAGGACCTGGCCTTATATTTCTAATGCCAATCGTGGACAAAATGGTAAGGATAAGCTTGAGGATTGTAACAATGGATGTTCCTGTGCAAGAGGTTATAACCAAGGACAATGTTCCCATAAAAGTGAATGCAGTTGTGTACTTTAGAGTTATAGATCCCATTAAGTCTGTTGTAGAGGTAGAGAATTTTGTAAATGCTACCTCTCAAATAGCCCAGACTATATTGAGAAGTGTAGTCGGCCAAATAGAATTAGATGAGCTACTGTCACAGAGAGAAAAGGTAAACCAAACACTCCAGCAAATAATAGACGAGCACACAGGACCTTGGGGGATAAAGGTTAGTGCAGTCGAAGTAAAGGACCTTGAACTCCCAGAGGGTATGAAGAGGGCTATGGCAAAACAAGCAGAGGCAGAAAGAGAAAGGAGAGCAAAAATAATAAACGCCGAAGGAGAATTCCAGGCAGCTCAAAAGTTAGCAGAGGCATCTAAAATAATGTCCTCTCAGCCAATGGCCCTGCAATTAAGGTTCTTGCAAACTATGAGAGAAATATCATCAGAACACAACACTACTACTATATTGCCATTCCCTATAGAGCTTATCAAACCCCTTTTGGGTAAAAACCTATATGAAAAGGAAGGAGAGTAAAAATAATGCAAAAGATTCCTCTTTTGGATCTAAATGCTCAATATGAATTCATTAAGGAAGAAGTTAATACTGCTGTAATGAAGGTCCTCCAAAAGCAGCAATTTATCTTAGGTGAGAATGTGAAAGAACTTGAACGAGCTATAGCCGAAAAGAGCGGTGTAAAGCATGGTATTGGTGTTGCTTCAGGCAGTGATGCGCTCTTACTCTCTCTCATGGCGGTGGGAGTGGATGAAGGAGATGAGGTAATAACTACACCGTTTACATTTTTTGCAACTGCTGGTTCTATAGCAAGGTTGAAAGCCAAGCCCATATTTGTAGACATCAACATGAGCGACTTCAATATGAGGGCTACAGATATAGAATCAGTTATAACTGATAGGACTAAAGCGATAATACCTGTTCACCTATATGGTCAAATGGCAGAGATGGATAAAATTAGAGATATTGCAGACACTCATGGCATAGCTGTCATAGAAGATGTAGCACAGGCAATTTTCGCTTACTATGAGGGAAAAGATGGTAATGCTACTGCAGGTTCTATTGGAGAAACTGGATGTATATCGTTTTTCCCTTCAAAAAACCTTGGAGGTTATGGAGATGGAGGCATGATCATCACTAATAATGAAAATCTTGCCGAATTATTGAGACAACTAAGAGTACATGGCTCTGTGAGTCAATACTACCACAAGTACATCGGTATAAATAGCAGACTCGATGAACTACAGGCTGCAATACTCAGAGTAAAGCTAAAATACATAGACAAGTGGATAGAAGGTAGAAGAAAGAAGGCAGAAATTTACAGGAATCTAATTAAGGAAAAGAAATTGAATGAGTTCATAGAATGCCCAAAGGAAAAGGATGGATTTTACCATACATACCATCAGTTCACAATTAAAGTGAAGAAAGATAGAGATGCACTAATGAGATATCTAAGTGAAAATGGTGTTTCGTGCAGAGTCTACTATCCGCTGCCACTTCACCTACAAGAGAGCTTTGAGTATCTTGGATATAAAGAGGGTCAATTTCCTAATGCAGAGAAGGCCTCTAAAGAAGTTCTATCTCTACCTGTCTATCCCGAGCTCTCTCTCGAGCAGCAAGAATACATAGTAAGCAAGATAGGTGATTTCTATGGAACGTAGAGATATACCCTTCTTCAAACCTTACATAACACAGGAAGAAATCAGGGAGATAGAAGACACATTGATGAGTGGGTGGCTCACGGTAGGGCCAAAAACCAAGGCTTTTGAAGAGAAGCTTGCTGAGTTTTTAGGGGTCAAAGAAGTAGTTGCCCTTAGTTCGTGCACAGCAGCACTTCACCTCTCACTTGTAGCTCTCAACATAGGTGCGGGAGATGAAGTGATTACAACACCTTACACTTTTGCGTCCACAGTAGCAGTTATAATACAAACTGGTGCAAAGCCTGTTCTTGTCGATATAGAGCCCTCTACCATGAATATTGATGTATCCCTGATAGAAGGTAAGATAACGGATAGAACAAAAGCAATTATCCCTGTTCACATTGCAGGTCAGCCTTGTGATATGGATGAAATAATGAATATTGCGAGAAGGTATAAACTCTTTGTGGTAGAAGATGCAGCACATGCTTTACCTGCGTATTATAAAGGTAAAATGATAGGGGGCATAGGAAACACTACCTCTTTTAGTTTCTACGCAACAAAGAATCTTGTAACGGGTGAGGGAGGAGCTTTAGCCACAGACGATGTGGAACTTGCTGAAAAGATAAGGATACTGAGCTTACATGGTATAAGCAAAGATGCATGGAAGAGATATACTTCCTCCGGCAGCTGGTATTACGAGGTGATTTACCCTGGTTTTAAGTACAATTTCACTGACATTCAGGCATCACTTGGAATAGTACAACTGAAAAAGCTAAAGCAAATGCAACAAATGAGGGAAGATGTAGCAAGAATGTACTATGAGATGCTCTCCGATGTTGAGGAGATAGAACTGCCGTTTATAAAGCCGGATAGAAGAACAGCCTGGCACCTGTTCATAATAAAGCTAAATCCTCAGATGTTGGACTTTGATAGAAATGAATTTATAGATAGGCTATCTGAGAGGGGCATAAAGACCAGTGTTCACTTTATCCCAATTCATTACCACCCATACTACCAGAAGATAGGGTATAGAAAGGGCATGTATCCTATGGCGGAGGCTGTGTACCATCGTTCAGTTTCTCTGCCTTTTTATCCTCAAATGACAGAAGATGATGTTAAGTATGTGGTGGAAAATATTAAGGATATAATATCCAAGGGGAGATTGAGGAATTGAGAACTACGGCAGTGCTGCTGGCAGCTGGAAAAGGCTTAAGGGTAAACTCAAGCATACCAAAGCAGTTTTTGGATATATGTGGAAAAGAATTGTGGGAGTATTCATTTGAGACAGTTCATAGAGTACACACTATCGATAGAATCGTTATTGTAACATTAAGAGAATGGGTAAAACATATCAGGCAAAGATTAACAAATGTACCAAAGGATAAAGTAGTTGAAGTAATAGAAGGTGGTGAGAAGAGGCAAGACTCCGTGTACAATGCGCTCGTTTTTATCTCCGAAGATAGACCAGATATAGTTGCAATACACGATACAGCTCGCCCTATGGCTTCTCAACAACACTTCGTTAATTGCATAAACGCAGCAATGGAATATGGCGCATGTACGTTGGCTTCAGAGGTTATAGATACCATGATTAGAGCCAAGAACGAACATATAATAAAAGTTGTACCACGCGCAGGCTTGTATCATGTTCAAACCCCTCAATGTTTTAAATTTGATATTATATACAAAGCGCACAATAATGCAAAAGCAAAAGATACTTTCTACACAGACGACGCAACATTAGTCTTAAACGAGCTTGCAATAGATGTAAAGATTATCTTGGGAGAAAGGACAAACATAAAGATTACATCTCGCAGCGATATAGAACTCTTAAGGTGCTTGATAGCAAAAAAGGGAAAGTAACCTTCCAAATAGTTTACGTCCGATAATATATGTTATGTAAACTTGTCCTCTTCAACCAGTAGTTCTGTGCCTTTAAAGGCACAGAACTACTGACGTTACAATATAGTATAAGGTATCTTCTTCAGGTTACAAAAGTGAACGAGCTCATCCACATAGTCTCCATATACTCCATGAATGTGATTACACGGATAGTGCTTCATGAAGCTCTCCATAGTAGTGTTCAACTTTATGTATGCATGTGGCCACTCCACTTGGACTTTATTCGCCAGCTCGTCCATCTTACTTTCAGGTAGTTCTACGACCTTACCAGTCACGATGGTCATGTGATACTGACCATTTTTCCTTGTGAGTCTTGCCAATGTCATCTCTCCCGGTGCAGCGAAGTGTTTCACTGCCGCACCACCTGCTGGAAAGTAAAAACTCTGAGGGTAAAATGTAACCTTTTTGAGATTTTCCTCTGGATCAAATGAGCGTCCTGCGTAGTACGTAGCATGATTCCCTGAATTACAGAGGTCTAATAAGTTTTCCTCTTCAAAATAGTGTCTAACATCTGCAAACAGGACCGGTGTTTGTGCAATGTGTTTGAATATCTCCATGGTAAGTGCGCCATCCATGTCTGTCTCCGTAGCAGTAACAATGGGTTCCCTCGGCCCATCCCAATCATATGGGTCATTTAATAAGGCTTCAACTACATCCAACGTAGCATAATTGTTTGTCATCTCTGGTTGTCCTTTGAACCCAACAAAGTCTAACTCATATTCTTCTATGACTTCCCTTGCTGCATAGTAAAGGGCTATTTGTCTCTCAAATATCTCAGGAGTCAGCTGCTTCCCATCATAATTAACATTTGATAGCCTTTCTAACCATTCACGGGCCCTCTTGAGCTTATCCTTTGAAACCTTCTCTGCCCTTAGAACAAGTTCGTACTGATCCACTTGTTCTACGTCCACCCCAAACTCCTTTAGCCATTGATCTCCATTAGCTGCAGCTGTGTACATCCCCATAGGTCTTCCACCAAACATACCGTATCTCTCACCAACAAGCCTGTTCACAGCAGAAGCTGCCCTCACAAATTTCATAACCTTCTCAATGACTTCTGGATCTTCCGGCTCACCCCAAACACGCTCTGGCACTATACCAATCTGCTCTAATGCTCCAGCTGCAGCAAGAAGTCCCACCATTCCGGGATATGCAGGATTTATCTGGCCATAAAGGAGATAAGGACCAGGTGCATATAAGGAGGCAATGACACTGAGGTGCGGCCAGCACCATATTGCATAGTTGAATATAGTTACCTCCACTTCAGCCTTCATAAGCTCTTTTGCAGCCTTCTTTGCCAAAGAGGGTTTCCACGCAATTTCCGATGCTCTAACAACCTCCACATCACCTGTATCCTCAAGTGCCTTTGTAAGCCTATCCTCAAACTTCTTGTTCATCTCAAGTAACTCTCGGTGAACAAACTCCCTTCCATCAGAAAATGTAATGATCCCAACCTTCCTTTTCCTCATATTCTTTCCCCCTTTCTCCCAATTCTTGCATTTTCCATAAAATCTTTCCATTCCTCATGCCTTTTAGGTTCGTATTCACTGATTTCAAAGGACCCCCTTATAAGGTCTGAAACATCATGCAATCCAGAAATATAGCCAAGAGCAAGCATTTGTCCAATTATATTTCCTACTGCAGCACCTTCAGCAGGGCCAGCCTTCACAGGCAAACCTGTTGCATCAGACACAAACTGGCATAATAATTTATTCCTCACACCCCCACCAAGCATAGAAACCTGTTTAACCTTGCGTTTCAGTACTGATTCAAGGAGAGATTTTACATGAACCACCTTAAGAGCCAGGCTCTCAAGTGCAACTCTTACTATCTCTCCTATCCTCTGTGGTCTGTACCCACAGGTCTCCTCCGTAACATCTGCAATAGCTTGAAGCATATCATCTGGTTTCTGTAGGCTCGGGTGATCTACATCAAAGAACCCACGGAACGGCTTTATGCTTTGTGCCATCTCAATGAGTTCTGCATATTCCAACCTTTTTCCTCTTTCACTAAGGTTCCTTCTTATCTCCTGAATAAGCCATAAACCAGTCATATTGGTAAGCACTCTAAATCTCTTATCTATACAACCCTCGTTTGCAAGGTCAGCATTCATTGCCTCTTGAGTATTTTGGGCCTTCTCGCTTATCATACCGATTGGAATCCAAGTGCCACTGCTCATTATCAATGTTTCTGTATCGGAGTAAGGTACAGATGCAAAGGCAGAACCCGTGTCATGCGTTGCTGGAAGTACTACTTTTATTTTCCTACTATCTATATCTAACTTCCCCACAACTGTACATGGGTCCAAAACCTCTGGGAAAACGTCTGGGAGATTCATCTGCTTTATAATATAGTTGTCCCAATCAGCTATAGTAGGATTATAAAGCTGTGTAGTTGTAGCCATCGTAAACTCTGCTTTTTTCTCCCCTGTTAAGAAGTATGTTATAAGTGAAGGTATGTTAAGCAGGCTGCCTGCACTTTCTAATGTGTGAGGAGCTATCTCCTTTATCATCTCAAGCTGATAAATGGTGTTAAAAGGCCTAAACTGTGCAGGACACCGTTTGAAGATCTCCCACTTTCCTATCCTCTTTATTACCCTTTCCATTACATTGAATTTAAAAGGGTTTCTATAGTGCAATGGGTTACTGATCAGAAAACCCTTCTTATCTATAAGGCCAAAATCGACTCCCCATGAATCTATACCAACGGAGACAAGTTCATCTCCCACCAAGTTTATTGCTTTTCTGATTGCATACAGGATATTCCTATACAAGAATAGTATATCCCACATATCGATCCCATTAATGTTAACAGGTATATTATCAAATCTGTATATTTCCTCTACCTTTAAAGTTGCACCATTAAATCTTCCTATAACTGCTTTCACATTGGAGGCCCCCATATCTATAGCAAGAAAGCTTACTGCACCCATCATTTTGACCTCCCTTGAAGCAACTCTTGTACCTCTTCTACAGTGGGCATGGATACAGCTGCACCATACCTTGTAGCTACAATTGCTGCTGCCGCATTAGAAAATTTCGCAATCTCTTTCAACATCCTTATACTCACAGTATCTAATTTTCCTCTGCCTATGTTATGTAACTGGTATATTACTCCTGCCATAAATGCATCACCACATCCTGTTGTCTCAACTGCATCTATATCAAAAGCTGGTACATAGATAATATCACCTTTCATAGACACAATACATCCCTTTCTACCAAGAGTAACAAATGTGATGCTATCTCTTTTAAGAGCACGTAGACCACTTTCTACATCTCTTTCTCCCGTAAGGTAACACAGGTCTTCATCGCTTAGCTTCAACACATCTGTTTTCTGGATTAACTCGGACATCATCCTCAAAAAAGTATCTCTATCCGATATAAAAGACGGCCTTATGTTGGGATCCAAAAATGTTAAAGCATTCGTTTTCTCCCTAAATATGCGAAAGAGCCCTATTATTGCATCACTCATAGACTCTATTAAAAGTGATATAGAACCAAAGTGAAACGCAGAAAATTTTTCTACATCTATACTTTCTACATCTTGTGGAAGTAAAGAAAGCTCTTTTGCAGCATCCCGGTAGATTTCAAAGTCAGGCTTTCCATCTTCGTCAATAGATGCAAATGCTAAGATGGTCTTTGCTCCCTTTTCTACCTTTAAATAACTTGTTTCAACTCCCTCCTCTTTCAAATAGCCTATTAGTGCCCTGCCAAAGGAATCTTCTCCCACAACACCCATAAAATCCACGTGTAAGCCCAGTCTCGACAGTGCAACCGCTATGTTAAAAGGCGAACCACCTGGCCTCTTTTCGAAGAAAACAGATTCCCCTACACTCCTTCCCTTCTCCTTAGACAAAAAGTCGTACAGTATTTCTCCTACACAAAGGATGTACCCATCCAATACTTATCCCCCTATCTCAGTCTAAACTGTCTCTCAAACACTTCTATATCATTTTCCGGCAGTTCAGCCTTAAAGTACTCCCTGCAAAGCACAAGTGGAAGCGTAATGTCATCTGCACCTTCCAACAGAACATTATCTACATCTTCGACTCTCTTCAAACTTGCAACAATCACCCGAGGCTTAGAAGAATTACCTCTAACCTTCACCACATCCTCTATAAACTTATCCGGGTTCAAACCGTTTCTCTTCATCCTGTCATAATATATGGCAACATAATCCACATTTAATACCATAGAGCTGATAAACTGCGCCATCGTATAAACTGCAGTTGCACAACTCTTAAAACCCAAACTCTTTACTACTTCTACGACAATTGAGGATGTTTCTATGTCCCACGGTATTTTTAATACAAATTTCTTTCTCTTTCCTATATCCATATTTGACAGAAATTCTTTCCACGAATGATCATATATGCTAATCTGGGCAAAATGGGTTCCCCTGACACCCAAGAGTACATCAATAGCCTGGGAGAAGGAAACACCTGCTTTGCGGAGTATCAATGGGTTAGTGGTTATTCCCGATATAAAGGGGTGAGTTTTTACATACTCTATTGCATCCCTTTCAAATGCATCTACAAATATCAAGTTCCCGTAACAACTCCCTTCTTCAAGATGATATTTGCATATAGAGAGCTTTCACTCGTTGAAACTATGCAAAAACTAAACTTTCCCTTCTCATAGAACTCAAATCTCTCCAACAGCTTTATATTAAATGGTTCTGATGAACTTTGCAATATCCTTTTATACTCCTGCCAAATAGGAGGTTTTTCCGGTTTCCCGTTATCCATCAAGAACACATTATATTCAGAAAATGTGTCCAAAGGCATGAATTTTAGTACCGCCTCTAACACCTCTGGTATTCTTAGTCCATCAAGTCTTATAACATCCGGTCCCGCTGAGTGCACCGGATAATTTCCATCTGCCAATAGTATTTCATCACCGTGCCCCATTGACAACAATGCATGCATTAGGTCTGGTGATATCAAAGGTGGTATTCCTTTGAGCATTGTATCCCCCCTTATTTCCTTTTTTTCCTTATCTGGTCAACAGCCACCGTTGCAATAACTATCATACCCACAATAACTCTCTGCCAAAATGGGTTTATATTCAGAAGTACCGAACCATTGTAGATAGTAATCATAACCAATGTGCCAAAAAATGCACCTATGGCATTACCTTCCGCCCCAAAAAGGCTCGCTCCACCTAAGACGGCAGCAGCAATGGCATCAAGTTCATATCCAAGACCTGTAGTAGGAACGCCCATCCAAAGCCTGGATGTTTCCAAAATACCCCCTACTCCCCACAAAAATCCACCTAAGGTATAAACACCATACGTAATAAGTCTGAGGTTCACTCCCGACAGTCTTGCAGCTTCTGGATTGCTACCCATCGCATAAGTATATCTTCCAAACTTTGTCACCCTAAGCATAAGTTCTATTATTACAACAGTCACTATTAGAAACCAAAACAATGCAGGTATGCCCAAGAAATTGGACGACGCAAAATCAGCAATAGACTTTGGCAATCCAAATATGTTACTACCACCAGATAATAAGAGCGTTATACCTCTTGCAATGGTCATCATACCCAATGTTGCTATAAAGGCGGGGACTCCAAAATCGAATATCACTATGCCGTTTATCAAACCTACTGCTGTTGAAATCAGAAGTGATAAAACCACGGCAAGCCATATTGGCATGCCCTTCACGAGCATCTGAGATAACACTATATTTACAAGTGCAACTACTGATCCAACGGAGAGGTCTATACCAGCTGTAATAATTATCACAACCATTCCTACAGCTAATATACCCTGGATTGCCATCTGTCTCATTATATTCTGTATGTTTGAAAGCGTCAAAAAGTACTTCGAGTTAAGGGCAATAAATACCCACAGAGCAACTACGACCAACATCAAAATTGTTTGGGTGTTTATCCTCGAAAGACCTTTGTTAGAAGAAGGCTCTGCCATCTCGATTCCCCCTAATATTCTAGATTTTTATAGCTGAGGATAATAATCTTTCCTCATTGAATTCTTCTCTTGGCACATTATCTACTATTCTTCCTTCTTTCATTACAAGTATCCTATCACATATTCCCATAAGTTCAGGCATGTAAGAAGATATGAAGAGCACACCTGCACCTTCCTTGGCAAGCTGATTCATAAGCTCATAGATTTCCTCTTTTGCACCCACATCAACCCCATTTGTAGGTTCATCCATCAGGAATACTCTTGCTTTTGTAGCAAGCCACTTAGCAATGACTACCTTTTGTTGATTACCTCCACTCAAATTTTGCACTATCTGAGCTAAAGAAGGTGTCCTTATAGAGAGTGCCTTAACAAACTGGGCAGCTACATTCCTCTCCGTTTTTAAATTTATGAATCCTCCCCTGGAAATCTGAGGGTAAAGGGCAAGATTTATGTTATGCTTCACAGAGAGTTTCAATGCTAATCCCTGATTTCTTCTATCTTCGGGTATAAGTCCTATCCCTCTTTTTATCGCTGAAGAAGGACTCTTTATGTTTGCAACTTTCCCTCTTATGTAGACTTTACCACTATCCACCTTATCAGCACCAAATATTGCCCTTGCAAGCTCCGTCCTTCCCGCACCAACTAATCCGTATATACCAACTATTTCTCCACCTTTTAAGGAAAGCGAGCAACCTTTTAGTCTATCAGATGTAACATTTTCTACACGAAGTACCTCTTCTCCTTTCTTTTTATCTGGCATATAGAAGCTTTTCTTAACCTCTCTACCTACCATCATAGTAACAAGTTCGTCTATGCTTGTCTCTGAGACCTTTCGTTCTCCAACGACCTTTCCATCTTTTAACACAAGAGCATTGTCGCATATTTCAAATATCTCCTCTAACCTGTGAGAAATATAAATAATAGAGATCCCACTATCTCTCAGAGACCTTATTACATCAAACAGTTCATCGACTTCCCGTGCTGTCAAGACAGCTGTAGGTTCATCAAATATGATAATATTTGCACCCCTAACAAGGGCTCTTGCAATGGCTATCATTCCTTGTTGGGCAACAGTTAGATCTCCAACTACTGCCCTTGGACTAACCATACTTTCATATCCTATCCTTTTAAGAACTTCTCTGGTTTTTGCAAACAGCTCTCTCTTATCTATAATTCCCATCCTGTTCACGGGTTCTTTTCCAAGAAATATATTCTCTGCCACTGTTAGATGCCTTGCAAGGACCAAGTTCTGATAAACAGCAGATATACCCAGTTGTTCTGATATTATGGGTGTCATTTTCTCTATATGTTTCCCATAGACTATTATCTCCCCTTCATCATGTGAATATGCTCCTGTCAGTATTTTTATTAATGTAGATTTGCCCGCACCATTTTCACCTATGAGTGCTTTTATCTCTCCCTTTCTTAGATAAAAGTCTACATGGTCAAGCGCGTGAACGCCAGGAAACCTTTTGTCTATTCCTCTCATTACAACGGCGTATTCACCTAAATCCACCATGACACCTCCCACAGGTGGTGTAACCCAAAACAAGGGTTACACCACCTATCTCTCTTAGTTCTTTACCAGTTCTTATGGAACTCTATTGGCTTCAATACTGCGTCTGCCTCACCAGACTTCACCATTTGTGGTGTAACTGCTACTATTCCAGTGTCAACATACTTTGCCAGAGGTACACCTTCCCTTGCCATGATGGCATATGCTACACCTGCATATCCCATAACCCACGGTCTCTGTACCAGCATTGCATCCAGGTACCCATTTTTGATTCCCCACAGCTCCTGAGGACCACTATCGACCGCCACCGTTGCCAAGTCTTTCTTCTTTGCCATCGCAAGAGCTCTTACCATTTCGTCACCCGTATACTGGTTATTTGCATAGATACCTTTCAGGTCCGGATAAGCAGTAAGTAGATTCTGCACTATACTTATGGTATTACCCTGTTTACCCTGAGCATCTCTCATCGCCACAACTTTGATTCCAGGATACTTCTTTATCTCATCAAGGAATCCTTTCTTCCTCTTTTCCAGCGAACCAACTCCAGACATGAATGTAATAGCGGCAACTTTCCCTTTTGCAGCACCAAATTTCTTCTTTAATGCCTTTGCCATCATATCTGCAGATGTGACACCTATCTTGTAGTTATCAGATGCTAAGAAACTCACATAATTTTTGGTGTTTGCTGCGGAGTCAATGATTATCACAGGGATGCCACTCTTCATTGCCTTTTCGATGCCTGGTACCAGCGCATCTGCAACTGTAGGAGCAATAACTATAGCATCTGGTTTCATTGAAATAGCTGTCTCAAGTATCGCTACCTGCTTTGCTACATCAGATTCTGCCGTGGCTTCTTGGTGAATAAACTTCTTGATACCAAAGTGTTTTGCAGCCTTCTTTCCACCATCCAAGACTATCTGCCAGTATGCAGACTCACTTGCTTTGACTATAAAGAATATACGCATTTGATTGACCGGTATAGCCTTTTTTGCCGCAAACCCCACTGCTGCAAAGCCAAACACCAATGTGGCTACCAGGATAACACCCACCCACTTTTTCATGAATGTAACACCTCCCACTTAGATTTTCCCCTCAAGGGGGCAACATGCTGTTCACCGATTTGCGAACTACCAGCTCTGCCTTTAGCTGGACATTTTCTATATCTGACTTTTCTCCATCGATCCTACCGAGAAGGAGGGTTGTAGATATCTTTCCTATCTGCAAAACCGGTTGCTTAACAGCTGTAATTGGAGGGGAAAAAAGCTCATTTTCTGGTACATCGTCAAAGCCCACTACAGAAATCTCATCCGGTATGGAAAATCCGCATTCATGAATCACCTTTAATATCTGCCGAGTCACTATCTGGTTCGTTGCTATTATAGCGCTTGGTCTACTCGATGCTTTCAAGATGCTTCGAAGTTTTTCCTCCCCCTTATTTCCAATATACATGTTGTCTACAATCCATTCCTTACGTATAGGAATACCCAATAGCTTGCAACTTTCATAGAAGCCTTTCAAACGCTCCTGGATAGTGTAAATGTCCAGCCTTGGCAGGCATATCCCCAAGTCCCTATGCCCCATCTTGTGCAAGTAAAATACAGCATCTGCTACTGCACTTTTGTTATCAATAGTAACGCTGTCAAACTCGCTTGCTGAATCAGGGATGATTCTGTCATAGAACACCACTGGTATCCCATACTTTTTGATCTTCCGGTACATACTGAGGTCCTCGTGTGGCGAAGTAGGACACGCAAGTATTCCTTCCACACCATGTTCCATCAGCCACTGAAGATATACTTTTTCCTTTTTGGGATCTTGGGAGGAGTTGCAAACGATGAACTTATAACCACGAGGGAACAGCACTTTTTCCACACCGTCCAAGAATCCTAAGAAGAAAGGGTTTTTCATCTCTGGGATTATCACTCCGATGGTGAAGGTCTTGCTGCTCTTGAGGGCACGTGCCTGACTGAAAGGTACATATCCAAGCCTTTCGGATGCTTCCTTGACAAGCTCGCGTGTAGTAGCACTCACACCCGGCTTGTTGTTCAGAGCTCTTGAAACCGTTGAAGGCGCCAAACCTACTTCTTTTGCAATAGTCCTTATAGTCGCCCTCTTAGTCATTGCAACACCTCACAAACGTGTGCTTTTCCGAACGCTTAAAAAGTGCCTTCTTCATCCCTACGTGGTTGTAAATTAGCATACACGCTTATTATTGTAAAGTCAAGGCATATTATACAAGTTTATGCCGAAAAAAAGGTAAGATATCCGGTAGATTTATGTTTTTTCTCCGTATCATCTGCTTTATTCTACCAAAAAGTATACAGAGACATGATAATTAGCAGGAAAAAAGAGGAAAACGTTGTGTATTTGTTGCTTATGAAAATACATTTCTGATAATATAGACTTTAGCAAATGTTTATGATGATAGCTACAGGAAGTATATGTCTGTAGAGTGAGTTTCAGGATTAATTACCTATCCATTTCCCTGTTATGGCACGATTTATTACTACTATAACAAGTAGTATTATGCCCCATAAGGCATCTGTCAGATGAGAGCTTAGCCTCAGGAGATTAAACCCTATAGAAACCGTTTGCAAAACCACTACTGCAACAAGGAGTCCCGACACTTTCCCAAATCCACCAGCAGGGTTTATCCCCCCAAGCACACATGCCAGTACCGTCAACAGCAAGTAAGATTCACCGTATGCAGCTTGAGCTGCATTAAATCTTGATATCATGATAAGAGAAGCGATACCTGCCAGAAATCCAGACAGTAGGTACACGTTAAAGAGTATCTTTTTGTTATTGAGCCCGGAAAAGGCAGTAGCTGTTGGATTAGACCCTATCATATAGACAGAGATACCAAAAGTCGTCTTTGAGAGGATGACAGATAGGAAAAGCGCAAATGCTATGAATATGATAAATGGCATAGGTATACCAAGTATCTCTCCATTACTTATGAAAGAAAAACTATCAGGAAAACCCGATATAATATATCCTTTAGTTATTGCAAGCGCTACACCCTTTATCAGAATCATGGTTGCAAGCGTTGCTATTATGGGTGTTATATACAAGAAAGCTATTAAGATACCATTTAGGATCCCAACTGCCATTGCAGTTGCCACTCCAACCATTATGGCAAGAAGGGTGCCATACACTGATGGAATATGAATGAGGACCATTGCTGCAAGAATCCCAGATAGATTTGCTGTAGATATAATAGAGAGGTCTATTCCTCCTGTAAGCATGGGCGTCATCTGTGCAAGCGTAAGTACACCAAGTAGTGGTATCTGAAATGCAATAGCCTGTAAGCTGTCCACCTGTAACAGCTTGCCTCCTGTGAGAATTGTCATCAGAATAACAAGGAATATAAGTGTGCTACCAAGGATCACTGACTGATAGTTCTTATCCTTTAGCATCTCTTCTACTCCTCTTTCTCCGTAGTTGATACTGGTATGCAGTAATACCAGCTGCTATTGCAATCACTATACCAACAAACACCTGTTGCCAATACGCAGATATCTTCATGAGTATCAATCCATTCTTTATTATAGCTATCAGGAGAACGCCTAAGACTGCCCCCAAGGCACTACCTGAACCACCAAATATACTTGCTCCTCCTAATATTGCAGCAGCAAGGACATCCAATTCATGCCCAACTATTGCATTTGGTTGTATCATCTGTGAAAGCTCTGCTTGAATGAACGAAGCTATACCTGCTAATGCTCCCATATAGCAGTACACAAATAGCTGAACACGGAATATATCAAACCCAACTCTCCGAGCAGATTCTATATTTCCACCCACTGCGTATATCTTTCTCCCTATTGTAAGATATCTCAATATAAACCATGTAAGCAGAGCTAGAAGTATCCACATAAGAGTGAAAATAGAAAGTCCATATGGAACTCCTCTATCATTTACAAGGGTGAAAACCCTTATGCCTGCAAAGTTTCTAAATGCGGGTGGAAAGTTATATATCCACTTACCATGCGTGAAAAAGATTAATAAGCCATAAAACACATTGAGGTTAGAGATAGTAATTATAACCGGATGAAGTCTTGTATAGTATATCAGGGCCGCATTTATTGCCCCCAGTGCTATGCCAATCGGTATCGGTATAAGAAACGCAGCCAATACGCTATTTAGATAGTAACTGCTTATGATTACCCCCATTATGTACTGTGCTACTGTTGCAATGGCCGTAAAAGACACATCTATACCTCCAGAGATTAAAACTACCAATTCTCCAAGAGCTACAACTCCCAAAAATGTATTATTCCTCAGCATATCAAAGATATTCTCTAATGTCAGAAATTTGGGGTTCATGAATGTAAGGAATGCAGCAAATGTAATCAGTATAAGTAGCAAATACGCTTCTTGTCGGCTAATGATACGCTTCATGTCTCTGGTGGTCACTCCTTTATCTTTGTCTCTAATTCCTCTTCACTTATTTCCTCGGGTAAGTACTCCGAAACAAGCTTGCCATTTTTCATTAGCAATATCCTATGAGAGTTGTATATCACTTCCGAAGGTTCATCTGATATGAGTATTATAGAAACACCCTTTGCAGAAAGCTCCTGAACAAGGTTGAAAATGCTCTCCTTTGCTGCTACATCTATTCCAATTGTAGGACCATCAAGTATAAGCACTTCAGGGGAGGTAAGAATCCACTTTGCTAAAACAACCTTTTGCTGATTTCCTCCAGAGAGTGTACGGGCCGCTGCACCTATTTCAGACACCTTTATATCAAATAATCTTATTGCCCCTTCTACAAAAGACCTCAACACCTTTCTATTTACAAGTCCCACTCTACCCAAAATCTTTTTAAAGTTCGTAATGACTATGTTATACATCACAGACTGGGGAAGTACGATACCCTGAAGAAGTCTATTTTCTGGAACATATGCTATACCAAGTGCAATTGCATCTCGATTCGAACTTATGTTCACCCGACTACCCTTGAATATGATTTCACCAGAGTCGTACTTGTTCATCCCAAAGATACTTAGCGCAAGTTCTGTTCGTCCCGCACCTCGAGGACCAATAATGCCCAAGATTTCACCCTTGCGTAAAGTGAAGCTTATATCCGAGAATTCTCCCTCCTTGGATAGGTTCTTGACCGCAAGTACAATCTCTTGACTCTGCAACGGCAACATCCTTGATTCCTGAACTATTCGTTTTCCTGTCATCAAGTAAGTAAGCTCATTCTTATCCAGAGTTTTTCTCTCAAATGTGCCTATCTTATTGCCGTCTCTCAATACAGTGACCCTATCTGATATCTCGAGTACTTCTCCAAGCCTATGGCTTATGAAGAGTGTGGAAATGTTGCTTTTCTTTAGCGATTCTATAAGTGAAAACAGTCTATCAACCTCCCTCCTTGTTAGAGAGGATGTTGGCTCGTCTAATATTATCAATTTAGCGTCACTCGCAAGCGCTCTACATATAGCAACAAGTTGCTGATCTGCCAGTGGAAGTTTTCCTAACTCCATGTCAGGATCTATGTCAAGATTGAACTCTCTAAGCGAAAGCTCCGCTATACTGTAGATTTCGGGCCAGTTTACTAATAGCTTCCCTTTCTCCGTATACTCATGAATAGCTATGTTTTCTGCAACTGTTGCGTTCGGAAATAGGGACAAATCCTGGTGTACAACATGAATACCCAACCTGAATGCCTCAAGAGGAGATAAAGCTGACCTCAATATACCATTAACTATTATCTCCGCTCCGGGTTCTGGTTGCACTACCCCAGTAAGGATTTTAACCAATGTACTCTTGCCTGAACCATTTTCCCCTACCAAGGAGTGAACTTCCCCTTTTCGGATTTCTATGTCAACACCTTTTAGTGCCAGAACACCACCATAGTTTTTACTCACACTTTTTGCACTTAAAAATACCACATTTTCCCCCATCTTCACTCGGATCTCCACCAAAGACTACGACAACACCTTAGGGAGAACCGTCTGGTTCTCCCTAAAGCTCCTTTAATCTAAAACCCTAATGCCTCTGCATCCTTTGCACTTCTCATTATCTTGATCTGGTTAAAGTAGATTATCTTGCCCTTCACATGCATGGGGCCAAGGTGAGGTATCTTTTCTCCTGCAGCAATCTTCTTGTGATTCAGTATCATATTTGCAATGTAAACCATTGCATATCCAGCCTCCTTGGGGTCCCAGAGCTGAGCAGAATCTATCGCACCTGTCTTGAAGTAAGGTATAGTGGTAGATGGTATCGCACTGCCCACCACTATGATCTTATTCTGCAATCCCTTCTCCGTTACAGCTTGTGCTGCACCAATAGGACCAAGACTACCCCATCCAATGATAGCACCTAACTTGTTACCATACGTTGTTATGAGATCCAACACAGCCTTTCGAGAATCTGTCACACTTTCAGCAGTAGGTAGCCTAGACGTAAGTTCTTTGAGGAAGGGGAAGTACTCCTTGGCATATTTTAGTGCCACATCTGCCCAGAAGTTATGGAGAGGCACAGTAAGACTCCCAACCAACATTACAAAACCGCATGGTTTCTTCACAGTAAACTTCTCACCCTGATTTACTATGTTCCTAACTATCTCGTTTATCGCGAGTCTCCCGTATGTTACATTGTCTATCATCTCTATATCCCAATCAGCAGACTTTGTCTCAAATGGGGATTCGTGTGTCAGCACAACTATACCCTTTTTCCTTGCCCTCTTGAACGCAGGCGCCAAAGCTTTTGCATCATTTGGGACTACACATATAGCATCTACGCCTCGGGTAATAAGATTTTCTACCATCTGAACCTGAGGTGCAGGGTCAGCAGTGGAGGGACCTATCAAGTAAGCCTTTACCCCTAATTCCTTACCTGCTTGCTTTACTCCTTCAGCCATCCTGTTAAACCATGGTATCCCTGCAATCTTGACAACTACTGCAATTTCGTGCTTTTTTGCCATCGCAGTAGTCGCAAACACCGGAACAAGAACCAAAGCCACAATGACCAGAATAGCCCATAACCTCCCTCTCTTCATCATCTAATCACCCTCCTTTGAACTGAAATATTTGGTCAAAAGGTATGACCTTCCGACCCACTAATATTATACCACCTATTAACACCTGTCAACCAGACATGTTGGGTCGTCTAACTTTCTGCCCAAGAAATAAATCGCCGCTTAATTGACATTTGATATATAATTCCACTATTGAACTTCTATCTTCCTTGTGCTATTGTTAAACTTGGAGGCATAAAAATGGGATGGTTGATGATCGCTATAGGTTATCTGTTTGGTAGCATTCCCACGGGATACTTAGTATGCAAATATGTTAAAAACATAGACATAAGGATGTATGGAAGTGGGAATATAGGCTCCACCAATGTAAAGAGGGTTTGTGGAAGTAAACTTGGGAGAATAGTACTGCTACTGGATATATTAAAAGCCGCTGTTCCAGTAATAGTGTCAAAGTATACTGCCTCTACAGACATGGTGGTCATGTGTACGGGTTTGGCTGCGATAACGGGACACAACTGGACTGTATGGTTGAAGTTTAAAGGAGGAAAAGGTATAGCTGCTACCTTTGGAACATTAGCAGCCATTTACTTACCTGTAGCATTAACTGCTGCTGCTGTATGGTATGTATTAAAGAAGACAACACATTACGTCTCTGTTGCATCTATTTTTTCCATAGGGTTTACTCCTTTGTGGATGTGGGTATGGAAAATGCCTCCAATATATATAAAACTCTCGTTCATTATGGCTCTTTTATCCTTAATAACACATAGAGCAAACATAAGAAGACTCATAGAAGGAAGAGAGTACAAAGCTGATGAGAGACTAAACATAAAGGGGGATGAGTAGATTGTTGTTGAAGGAAGTAGACCCAGAGGTAGCAGAGTTAGTAAGGTTGGAAGAACACCGTCAGGAAGAGGGTATTGAGCTTATAGCATCTGAAAACTTTGTGAGTAAGGCAGTCTTGGAAGCTCAAGGCTCTGTGCTCACAAACAAATACGCAGAAGGATACCCAGGGCACAAGTACTATGGCGGATGTCAATATATTGAAAAGATAGAGACTATAGCTATAGAAAGGGCCAAAACCCTGTTTAGAGCTGAGTATGCAAATGTCCAGCCGCACTCCGGTACACAGGCAAACATGGCTGTGTACTTTGCTTTCCTGAAGCATGGGGATACTATATTAACAATGAATCTTGCACATGGTGGACACTTATCACATGGCAGCCCGGTAAATTTTTCAGGTATATTCTACAATGTGGTGCATTATGGAGTCAGTAGTGAAACGGAAACCATAGACTATGAGGAGTTATCAAGGCTTGCAGAGGAGCACAAGCCAAAACTCATACTTGCAGGCGCATCTTCCTATCCAAGAATAATAGATTTCAAAAGATTTAAGGAAGTTGCAGATAGTATTGGAGCATACTTTATGGTTGATATAGCACACATAGCAGGCTTGGTCGCAGCGGGGGTACATCCATCTCCAGTTCCATATGCAGACTTCGTGACTACTACAACTCATAAAACCTTAAGGGGACCTCGTGGTGCTATTATACTAACCAAGGAAAAGTATGGTAGGCAAATAGACAAGATGGTATTTCCGGGAATACAAGGCGGACCATTGATGCATGTGATAGCTGCAAAGGCTGTGTGTTTCAAA
Organism: uncultured Synergistota bacterium; assembly: GCA_964559865.1. Taxonomy (GTDB): domain Bacteria; phylum Synergistota; class JAGHAJ01; order JAGHAJ01; family JAGHAJ01; genus JAGHAJ01. The sequence continues at coordinate 39,458 of CAZLJD010000032.1, read as the reverse complement.
GAAGCATCTACAGAAACATTCAAAAAATATGCAGCACAGATAGTAAAGAATGCCAAACAGCTCGCTAAGGCACTTTCAGAAAAAGGCTTTAGATTAGTATCAGGTGGAACAGACAACCATTTGATGCTTATAGACCTAAGGCCTAAAAACCTCACTGGAAAGGAAGCAGAAAAGATACTTGAAGAAGTGGGAATAAGCGTCAATAAAAATATGATACCTTTTGATCCTCAAAGACCTGCCATAACCAGCGGAATACGGGTCGGCACCCCAGCTGTTACAACGAGAGGTATGAAAGAAGCGGAAATGGAAGAAATAGCAGATATAATAAACATGGTACTATCAGATCCAGATAATGAACACACAAGAAAACTGGCTCAAAGTCGTGTAAAGGAGCTTACAGCAAGATTTCCACTATATAAGTGAGATTGTTTCAAAATGAAAAAATGGTGGAGCTGGCGGGAATCGAACCCGCGACCTTTTCCATGCCAAGGAAACGCGCTCCCTCTGCGCCACAGCCCCACACGGGTTATTATATTGATAATGCTCTGATTTGTCAAGGAGGGAAAAGTTAGGTGCATAGAATTGCAATTGTAGGGCTTGGACTTATGGGTGGCTCCTTAGGAGCTGCCCTCTTAAAACATAGAGATGATGTAGAAGTAGTAGGTGTGGCGAGAAACGAAGGTACTCTGAAAAAAGCCACAGAGAAGAAAGCAATTCATTGGGGCACCACAGACATTTCCATAGCAGTAAAAGGTGCATCCATAATATTTGTGGCTACTCCTGTCAGAACTATCCCTTCCATTATAAGGAAAGTGGCAAACCACATAAGAGGTGAAGCCGTAATCACTGACATGGGGAGCACAAAAGAGTTTGTACAAAAGGAGCTACAAACCAATCCCCTGCCGCCTCATATCCAATATGTAGGCGGACATCCCATAGCAGGCTCTGAAAAGAGCAGCATAGAGCATATAGATGGGAATCTATTCAAGGGCCGACCGTATGTACTCATACCACATGAAACAAATGAAAGGACACTCTTCCTCAGGGATTTAATAAAATCCATAGGCGCCAGGATAATCATTATGCATGCAGCACAACACGACACTTTTCTTGCATTGTCAAGCCATCTACCTCACCTTATAGCCTCCGCTCTTGTATTGGAACTAAGGACAAGCACCGATACTCCCCCTTTTGTTCCTCAAAGCTTTCAGGACCTTACGCGCATAGCGGCAAGCAGTCCATCCATATGGATGGACATATTCCTCACTAACAAAGATAATATACATCACTCTATCGAAGGCATGTGCCAACTCCTAAAAAAGCTTGACAACGCAATTTCCTCCTCACCTAAGCAATTAGAGGAGCTACTCTCTACAGCAAAGCAATTCAAAGACTGGCTCAATACTTTGAGCTGACTATAATGTACCCCCTGACATTCCACCATCTATTTGAATAGTGTTCCCCGTAATGAATGATGCCCTCTCAGAGGCAAGAAATGCTACAAGGTATGCAATCTCTTCCGGTTCGGCAATTCTCCCAAGTGGAATGCCACTTGCCATCTCGCTTAATGCATCCTTTACAGAGACACCTTTTTCTCTCGCCTTTGCCTCCGCAAGTTTTATTATCCTGTCTGTCTTCGTTATCCCCGTTGCTATATTGTTAACTGTGATGTTATATTTTGCCACTTGTTTCGAGAGAGTTTTTGCCATCCCAACAACTGCCAACCTTATCGCATTAGAGAGAATAAGGTTATCTATAGGCTCCTTTACGGAAATAGATGTCATATTTATTATCCTTCCCCATTTCTGTTTCTTCATATAGTCGAGGACAAGATGGGTAAATCTCCTTGCACTCAAAAACGTTAAATTAAATGCCGAAAGCCAATCTTCATCTTCAAAGTCCTCAAAGTATCCCGGTGGGGGTCCACCAGCATTGTTTACAAGTATATCTACCCTTCCAAATTCACCAATAGTTACATCCACCACCTTCTTGATATCATCAAATTTGGACACATCTGCGGGAATTGCTAACACCCTTGTTCTGAATTTCTTTATCTCCGATGCAGTATTGTTTAGTGCCTCCTCCCCTCTTGCACAAAGAGTAATATTCGCCCCTTCCTTTGCTAATACAATGGCTATAGCTTTTCCTATACCTTTACTTGAGGCACTAACTATCGCTACTTTTCCAGCAATACCTAAATCCATCGCAATACCTCCCTTCAAATCAAGCTATTTCCTCAAAAATTTCTGCAACCTTTCTATTAGTTGAAACCAACCCCCATAAACAATAAATCGCACTGTTGGGAGATGGTGCAAAGCTCCGATACCCGTTATCGAATATCACCGAGTAATCTTGAATAACTACTGCCTCCTTCTCATCAAACTCCTCACCACTATAAGAATAAAATAAACCAAAACCTTTTCCTCTAATCCTAAACAAAGAGAGCCTTTCACCTTCTTCAAACTTTGTGGGCGGAAAGTCTCCCCAGTTCGGATACTCAATTACCGTTTCTGCTACCAGCAACCTCGAAGCAGGAAAGTCTTCACTAATTACCTCTCTGAGAAGGTAACTGACACCATATTCATCTCTTCTAACCTCCCTTACCCTTTTGCTCTCTACAATCATGGAGGGATGCACATCTTTTGTCTCTACCCTACTTCTAAGTATGGCAAACTCAGTGGTAGGAGAAAGAGAAACTACCTTCATTATACTTTCCGGTGCAAGGTAAACAGCTTTGGGCAATTCATCAAACGCAGAGTCCCTCTTGAACACAGCCGAAAGTCCATCAGAAACCTCCCACTTTGCTTCACCTTCCAGTATCACCCAGACAGCCTCTTCACTCATAAATACTCTTTCAATATCTTCTCCCTTAGAAAGCCTCAAAAAGTCAACCGAGATACTTTTGTTCCCACCTTCTCCATAGTCCATAACAATGTGGTATCCTTCAAGATCCGGTTCTATAATTGTAGCAAACATACACACACCTCCAATTCCCTAAGTATTAATGCCCTGAGGATAAGAACCAAGAAGTTTGAAGTAGCTCGCTCTGTCTCTCAGCCCTTCTAATGCAACTTTTACCTTCTCTTCACTATAGTGTCCTATTAAATCTGCAAAGAACAAATATTCCCACTGAACACTCTTCATAGGGCGGGACTCTAGCTTAGTCAAATTGACATTGTTTGCTGCAAATACTTCCAACGCATGATACAGAGCACCCGGAACATTTTTTACTGAAAACAGAATGGATGTTTTATCCTTTCCTGTTGGCCCCAGTAGTTCCCTACCAAGTATCCAAAACCTTGTCGTGTTGCTGGGATAATCCTCTATGTGCTCTTTGAGTATCCTTAAACCATACTTGTGGGCTGCAAATGCTGTTGTCACGCACGCCGTCCCCGGTTCAGATGCAGATTTTATGGCAGCCTCAGCCGAACTACTCGTACCAACTATGCTCACATTCGGGAGGTTTTTTGACAGCCACTCCCTACACTGCGCTATAGCCTGAGGGTGACCATAAACCTTTGAAAAAACCTCACTCAGAGATGCAAGCACATGCGATATCCTTAAGTAAACCTCTCCCACAACCCTTAGGTTTGAAGTAAAGAAAGCATCAAGCGTATAGGTAACTACCCCTTCAACGGAGTTCTCCACAGGGACAACGCCATAATCATTGTCTCCAGATTCTACCCTGTCAAATACCTCCTTTATACTTCCCATTGCCACAAAAGTTGGTGATTGACCAAACTGCTTTAGAGCTGCCATATGCGTAAATGTGCCTTCTGGACCTAAATACGCAACACTTACCTCTTGCTGCAATGCCCTCGAAGAGGATATGATCTCCCTAAATATCGCAAGTAAATGTTCCCTCCTTAAAGGACCTGCATCTAATTCCAATACCCTCTCATACACAAAAGATTCCCTTCTCAAATCCGTGATCGGTAGGTTCAATAGTTTTTTCCTTTTCCCTATCTCCACAGACACAGCAGCCCGTTCCATTAGCACTTTCACTAATTTCTCATCTATTTTTTCTATCTTCTTTCTAAGTTCGGTTAGTATCTCATCTTCCATTTCAGGCTACTCCCAGTTGTATATTCTTTAACCATTCTCTATTCCTCTTATACCACTCCACAGTCTGCCCTATGCCTTCTTCTATAGGTGTCTTAGGTTTCCAGTTTAGTAGTTTACCTGCTCTTTGTATGTCTGCCCATGTATCTCTAAGGTCTGCCTTATGAAAATCCAGGTACTCTATATCTGCCTTTTTGCGTAGCGCACTTTCTATCATCTTTATGACATCAATGAGTATGCGTGGACTATTGTTACCTAAGTTAATTATATTATAACCCCGCAGTGAAAGGGCTTTAACCGTACCTTCTGCTATATCCTCAATGTATGTAAAATCTCTACTCTGCCTTCCATCTCCAAACACCTTCACTTTCTTGCCTTCATCTATCCACTTTATAAACCTAAATATGCTCATATCAGGCCTGCCAGCAGGCCCGTATACAGTAAAATATCTAAGAACAGCCGTTGATATGCCGTACAGATAGAAGTAGGTGTAACTCATAACCTCTGCACTCTTTTTCGATGCAGCATAAGGAGATATAGGTTCGTTTACTGCTAACTCCTCCTTGAATGGTGTCTTCTGACCCGCATACAGGCTCGATGTAGATGCAAGGACAACTTTTCTGACGCCATATCTTCTACATGCCTCAAGAATATTTAAATGTCCCAAAGAGTTTGTCCTCACATATACAAATGGGTTTTCTATACTATACCTCACACCTGCTCGAGCAGCTAAGTTGATCACCCCTTCTATTGGCATATTTTCATCGAATAATCTTAGGATAGGAGATAATTCTTCTATATCCATGTAATGAAAAAAGAAATTATCATATTTTTTCAAAGAATCAAGCCTCCATCTCTTCAGCCTAACATCATAGTAGTCATTGAGATTATCTATCCCAACAACTCTATATCCACCCTTAAGAAGTACTTCTGCGGTTTTCCACCCTATAAAACCTGCTACACCTGTAACTACGATGGTCTTCATCTTATACCTCCTTAGCCCTTTTGATTACTATTATACTACCACTTGTTTCTTAAGAAAACATAGAATATCATAGCCCTGAAATTAAAACCAATACAACCTAAGTGGAGTAGAAGCGGAGTAGAACCATAGGATCCTACCCAAACACTTTGACAAAGTACATGTTCTATTATATACTTACTCTTGATGGTGAGAAGAAACATACATATAACCTCTATTACTATATTTATGAATGTCGCAGTAATATTCACATGGTACTATCTGACACCCATATATCTAAAGCAACTGGGAGCTACAGATTGGCTGGTAGGAGTAGCTTACGCATCTATGTTGTTAGGATTTACAAGCGCACAAGTGGTTGGCGGCTACCTTTCAGACAGATTTGGGAGGAAAGGCCTCATTGTGCTACCTACCTATGCTGGTGCGGCGCTGTATGCTCTAATGGCCTTTACAAAGAGCCCTTACATATTTATCCTGTTAGCAGCACTTTCAGAAGTGGTATCTTCTATGCAAATGCCGTCTTTTATATCACTTGTATTCGAGTCTTCCTCATCAGAAAGTAAGGGAAAATCTTTCTCATTCCTCGAGGGTTCTGTATCTGCGGGACTTGCTTTAGGTACACTGTCTGGTGCATTCTTACTGAAATTTACAGACATTCCCCATCTATTCATTATCACAGCAATTGTAGTAGGTATTGCAGGCATTTTGAGGCACATCTTCCTTGAAGAGACACTTAAGACATCTAAAAAGAAAGGGAACTTCCGCCTCCCCTTTACTAGAAATCTCCTGTGGTTCATAGTCTCAGGTATATTTTTCGGAATGATATTAAATGCTATCCCTTATGGCCCATTTCCTACTCTATTTTACAAGGAAATTAGATCTTTATCTGATAGTTACATAAATTTCGTATTTTCAATGGGAAATATTGCAGCAGCACTCAGCAGCATAGCTGGTGCATTCTTCATCGGCGAACTCAATGCTAAGAAGGTATTTTCAGTAAGTATTGTGGCATGGGGATCTATTCTATTTGTATGGATTCTAACGGGAGGGAATATCTGGATATTTGCTATTTCTTTCGTCTTTCAGCAGTACTGCTTGATCTCGTCTAACCTCATGCTATCCTCCATGTCATCTGCCTACGAGAGAGCAAAAGTTGTCGGATTATATGAATCTATAGTAGGCACAATAAGTGCTGCATCTCCTTTTGTGGGAATGTGGATAAAATTGAGATATGGATATACCACTTTGATACTATCTATACTTCTGATGACATTCCTGTCAATGCTGTTTATGTTAAAGGTTACCTATCCTTCTTCCTCAGCAAGAGATACATAAAGAATGGAGCACCCACCAGAGAAGTAACAATTCCTATAGGGATCTCCGCAGGCGATATCACACTCCTTGAGAGAGCATCTGACCACAGCATAAATGTGCTCCCAATTAAGGCAGAGGTAGGTATAACGATTCTGCTATCATAGCCAAACAAGAGCTTACATATATGTGGTATTACCAAGCCCACAAACCCTATTATTCCAGATGTTGCAACAGAGGAAGATGTCAACAAAGACGAAAGCAACAGAAATAGTTTCTTGTAATGTTCTGTATCTATACCTATAGAAGAGGCTGTCTCCTCTCCAAGTGCCAGAGCATTGAGTTCAGGAGAAAGTCTTATAATTGCTATCAAGGATGCAACCACAGGAATAGCACACAACAAGAGTACGTTCCATTCAGCATTGCTCAAGCTACCCATAAGCCAAAAGAATATGTTATGCAGTTGATTTCCAGCAAAGAACAGCAAAAGTGTGATGAGAGACGAGAGCAGAGCACTTATGGCTATACCCGCAAGCACCAATATCAGGATATTTGCCCCATAGCGTGTCTTTGACAACCTGTACGATATGTACGTCGGTAATATTGCCCCTACAAAAGCCATTACGTTAACAGAATACAACCCACCCATCAAAAACCCTATTGCACCACCAACTCCAGCCCCTGCAGATATTCCCAGAAGGTACGGTCCTGCCATTGGATTCCTAAAAAGCCCTTGCATCACTGCCCCAGAAACAGACAATGCAGCTCCTACCACAACTGCAAGAACAAGTCTCGGTAATCTTATGAACCAAAATATCTCTCCCATCCTTGTGTGCATGTTGAATATATCGTTGAAAGGAATAGGCACACTGCCTATCTTCACATTTATCAGCAAGGAAAGTAGCAGTATTGCTATTAAAGCAGCCAGTATAAGCTTCCTCCTTCTTTGCCTTTCATGAAGTTTCAGCTTTAGATAATCAATTCCATATTTCATAACAGGCCCTCTCCACCATTTCCACAGGTATATCCCTTATACATCTAAAATCACCATATTTGCAGTAATTCTTATTACACGGGATACAAGGAAGATCCAAGTGAACTACGGCATGCTTGTTACTGTAAGGCCCATATCTCTTCCACCCCCCGGGTCCAAATATTCCCACGGTTGGTGTGTGTACAGCAGAAGCGAGATGCAAAATACCGGTATCATTGCTGACTAAAAGATCTGCGACCTCCAGAAGGGCAGCTAACCTTCCCAGAGATGTCTTTCTAATCAAGTTGATGACATTGGCGTTTGTGAGCTCCATAAACCTACTTGCAAGTTTCTCCTCATCTCTCCTATTTCCAACCAGGAAAAACCAGCATTTATCTGTTTGGGACAATAGATCTGCAAGCATTGCAAACTTCTCTATCGGCCACCTCTTTTTGTCCCAATTTGCACCTATTGCCAAAACGATTTTTTTCTCATCGGATATAGAGTTTTTGTCAAATATATCTTTAATCCATACTCTATCTTCATCTTTCACCGGAAAGATCAACCCATGGTTTTTTACAGGTATACCAAGGACATCTCTCAACATGATGACATTCCTGTCTGCTTCATGAATGTTATCTTTCGACAGAAAGAACTCCTTGAAAATGAACACGGGTTTATAACGCGCACCAGAGAACCATGGTACTATTGTACACCTAAAATCTACTACAAGATCGAGCTTCCTCCTTCTAAGAGCTTTAATGAGTGAACACCTTCCATCTTTTTCCCTATTGTAAGGAACGACTTCCCTAAGTCGCGGCAAAAAAGAGAAGATTTCTCCCGAATCCAAGGGTGTGAAAACATAAAATTCCGCTTTGTCAAAGTACATTCCAAGATTCCAGATAGCAGGTGTCAAAAGGATATTATCTCCAAGGTTGCTGAGCGTAACTATACCGACCTTCCTGACATTTTCTCGTTCTACTTTCAACTATCTGCCTCTCCCCTTTGAAAATGATAAAGCTTGGTTGACAGGTACCTCCCCGTATAGGAAGAGCGTGTACTTGCCACTTCTTCTGGGGTGCCCGTTGCTACTACATATCCACCCTCCTCTCCTCCTTCAGGACCAAGGTCTATCACAAAATCTGCAACCTTTATAACATCTAAATTGTGCTCTATTACTATTACTGTATTCCCCATCTCAACCAACCTCTGCAAGACAGATATCAGCTTGTTTACTTCCGACATGTGTAAGCCAGTTGTAGGTTCATCTAACAAGTAAAGTGTACCCTTCGTAGATGTTTTAGAGAGTTCTGTAGCAAGCTTTACCCTCTGTGCTTCACCACCAGATAAAGTAGTAGCCGATTGCCCCAGCTTTATATAATCAAGCCCAACATCCGCTAACAGCTGTAACTTCCTCCTTATTGACGGGTAATTGTGAAAGAACTCAAGTGCTTCTTCCACAGACATATCTAACACATCTGCTATGCTCTTGCCTTTGTACTTTACTTCAAGTGTGGCAGCGTTGTATCTCTTCCCGCCACACACATCACAGGGGATATAGACATCCGGTAAGAATTGCATTTGAACCCTTATCATACCTTCTCCCTTGCAAGCAGAGCACCTCCCACCAGGTACATTAAAGCTAAATCTTCCAACCTTATATCCCCTAACTTTTGATTCAGGGAGGGAGGCAAACAGTTCCCTTATAGGAGTGAATGCACCTGTGTAGGTCGCGGGGTTCGACCTTGGAGTCCTACCTATCGGAGATTGGTCTATAACTACAACTCTCTTTATCTGTTCCCATCCAAGTATATCCTTAAACTTTCCCGGTTTCTCCCTCGACTGCCTAAGTTTATGCTTTATCCCTTTATATATGATTTCGTAAAGTAGTGTGCTCTTTCCTGAACCAGAGACCCCTGTCAGACAAACAAATGTCTCAAGAGGAATGTCTACATCTATATTCTTCAAGTTAAACTGAGAGGCACCTCTTATCTTTAAGAAATGGATCCCTTTTCTCCTCTGATGTGGGACATCTATTTTTAGTTTTCCTGAGAGATAAAGAGCTGTTGGAGAACGATCTACTTTTAGAATATCATTTACCTCGCCCGTTGCTACCACTTCACCGCCATGTTCACCTGCTCCCGGGCCCATCTCTATCAAGTAGTCTGCATGACGAATTGTGTTTTCATCGTGTTCAACAACTACCACTGTATTACCCATGCTCCTCAACTCTTTCAGTATTCCAATCAGCTTGTCGGTATCTCGAGGGTGTAGCCCAACAGTAGGTTCATCAAGCACATAGAGTACACCAGACAATTTCGAACCTATCTGCGTAGCTAATCTTATCCTCTGGCTCTCACCCCCTGAAAGGGTGGCTGCAAGCCTGGAAAGTGTAAGATAGCCAACCCCTATTTCTGCTAAGAAGCTAAGCCTCTGCTTTATCTCTTTTAGTACTTCTCCCACCACCATATACTCCTTTTCCGAAACAGAGAGATCCTCCATAAAATCGCGGAGTTTATCTATAGACATGTCTGAAAAGTCCGCTATACTCTTGCCCATTATAGTAACAGCAAGAGCTTCTGGCCTAAGCCTCTTCCCACCACAAGCTGGACATGGGGTTAACCTCATATAGCTATGCAGACTCTCTCTATATTCATCTGATTCTGCTTCTTCGTATCTCCGCATCAGATACGGTATAATACCCTCAAAACCTCCTGTGTGCTCCCAAAACCCATGTTTTGTATCATACACGAACTCTATCTCTCCGTTGTGACTGCCGTACAGTAGAATCTTTTTTACATCCTTCGGTAACTCCTTAAACGGCGTATCAAGACTGAAACCATAATGCCTTGCCACAGAAGCAAGCCTCTGCATATAGAATCTTTCTGTTCTTCTCCCTCTCCATGGCAAGATTGCCCCTTTGCTTATACTGAGATCCTCATCTATCATCAACTCTGGGTCAAACTCCATCTTAAAACCTATCCCATCACATACCGGGCAAGCACCGTAAGGGCTATTGAAAGAAAATAGCCTTGGCTCTATCTTCGGTAAGCTTATTCCGCATACAGGACACGCAAACCTTTCACTAAACATCAGTTCCTCTTCATCAACGAGCACCAATACCGTACCTTCTGCAAGCTTTAGTGCTACTTCCAATGAATCTGCAAGCCTGACAAGGACATCCTCCTTTAACACTACTCTATCAACCACAACTTCTATATTATGTCTCTTGTTTCTATCCAGTGGTATCTCTTCCTCTACCCACATGGTAACACCATCAACCCTTACCCTGACAAACCCTTCCCTCCTTATTTTAGCAAATAGGTTCTTAAACTCTCCTTTTTTCCCCTTGACTACAGGTGCAAGTATCTGAATCTTTGATCCATCTGGGTACCGTTTTATCCTATCTACCATCTGGTCTACGGTTTGGCGCTCTATCTTTCTTCCACACTTCGGACAGTGAGGTACACCAATCCTCGCAAACAAAAGCCTCATGTAATCATATATCTCTGTTACAGTACCCACAGTGGAACGGGGGTTGTGGCTCACTCCTCGTTGATCTATGGATATAGAAGGTGATAATCCCTCTATATAGTCCACATCTGGCTTTTTGATCTTCCCAAGGAATTGCCTTGCATAGGCAGAAAGGGATTCTATATATCTACGCTGTCCCTCTGCATACAAGGTATCGAAGGCAAGGGAGGACTTTCCCGATCCCGAGATGCCCGTTATTACAACAAGCTTGTTCTTTGGGATTTCCACATCTATATTTTTTAAATTATGCTCTCTTGCTCCTTTTACTACTATTTTGTCCATACTTCTTCTTTATCTCATCCCTTATAAACGCTGCCCTTTCAAAGTCAAGATTGTCTACAGCTTTCCACATAAGTTTTTCCAACTCTTTCAATGAGAGTTCGGTAAGTTCCTTATCTTCCTCCATGTCTTCTCGCATACTTACTTCAGGTATCAAGTCTTTTATAGGTTTCACTATACTCCTTGGCTTTATATTGTGTTTTCTATTATATTCCAACTGTATTTTTCTTCTCCTATCTGTTTCTCTCTTCGCTTCTCTTATAGCCGGAGTAATCTCATCTGCATATAAGATCACCTTTCCTCTGACATTTCTTGCTGCTCTGCCCATTGTCTGTATGAGAGATCGAGCACTCCTAAGGAAACCCGTTTTATCTGCATCCAATATAGCGACCAAGCCCACCTCAGGAAGGTCTAAACCCTCCCTTAGGAGGTTTATACCTACGAGGACATCGAACTCACCCATCCGGAGGGATTTAAGTATAGCTGCCCTTTCTAACGCATCTATCTCTGAGTGCATATATCTTACCTTTATCCCAAGCTCTGCAAAGTACTCGGCAAGATTTTCTGCAAGTTTCTTCGTAAGTGTAGTTACAAGGACTCTTTCCCCTCTATCTATGGATTCTCTTATCTCTCCAAGGAGATCATCTACCTGACTCCTTGCAGGGCGAATCTCTATCTCCGGGTCTACTACCCCTGTTGGCCTTATAAGTTGCTCAACGACCTGAGAGCTTACCTTTAATTCATAATCCCCGGGAGTAGCCGAGACAAATATTATCTGCCCAGTAAATTCCAAGAATTCCTCAAATGTTAAAGGTCTATTATCCAGTGCAGATGGCAACCTGAATCCGTAGTCAACGAGCGTCTGTTTCCTTGACCTATCCCCCCTATACATACCGTTTAGCTGTGGAATAGTTATATGTGACTCATCGATAAATACAATGAAATCTTCAGGAAAGAAGTCAAGTAAGGTTCCGGGAGGTTCTCCAGGCTCTCTTCCACTCAAATACCTTGAATAGTTCTCTATCCCTGCACAATACCCTATTTCCAACAGCATCTCCATGTCTCTTCTGGTTCTCGTTTCAAGCCTCTCTGCTTCTAAGAACTTATTGTTTGACCGAAAGTACTCCAACCTCTCCTCCAACTCTATTTCTATTTGTTTTACTGCCTTCTTTATTACATCCCTATCGGTTACAAAATGCTTTGCAGGATAAATACAAACTCTGTTCTTCTCCTCTAAGTGCCTTCCAGTTAGAGGGTCAACCGTATATATTCTTTCTATCTCATCACCAAACATCTCTATGCGCGTCAAGTTTTCTTCATAAGGGGGGAATATGTCTATAACATCGCCCTTTACTCTAAAGTTTCCAGGTTCTAATGTTACATCGTTTCTTTCGTAATACAGGTCAACTAATTTAATCAGAAGTTCCCTTCTATTTAATGTGTCACCAACATTGAGACAAAATACAACTTTCTCGTAGCTCCTCCTCGAACCTATACCATATATGCAAGATACACTTGCTACTACTATTACATCTCTTCTCTCCAAGAGAGCTTTGGTGGCAGCAAGCCTTAGTCTGTTTATTTCATCGTTTATAGAAGAATCTTTTTCTATGTATATATCAGAAGAAGGTATGTACGCTTCTGGTTGGTAATAATCGTAATAACTTATGAAGTACCTGACTGCATTGGAAGGGAAAAAACCTCTAAACTCACTGTAAAGCTGTGCAGCAAGAATCTTGTTGTGTGATATTACCAACGCAGGCCTGTTGATTCTTGCTATTACATTTGCCATGGTAAAGGTCTTTCCGGAACCTGTCACACCTAAAAGAGTTTGAAATCGGTATCCCTTTTCAAGTCCATCTATTAACTTTTCAACAGCCTGCTCTTGATCTCCCTGAAGTCCATAGGGAGAAACAAGCCTGAAGGAGCTCATTCTATATCCTTTTTCTCTCTTCTATCTTCCTATTAAACCTATCCACATTGACTACAAATCTTTCAACGATGCCCTCTCCTACCTTTTCCACCTCATCATATGCTTCTACTTTAAATACAAGCTTTAGCCCTTCCACCGAAATAAGCTCAGCCTTAGCTGTAACCATCATTCCTAACGGCGTAGCTGCCAAATGTCTTACATTGACCATAGTGGAGACGGTTATATAACCCTCTGGCAGGTAATCTTTAACTGCATTATATGCCGCTACACTCATAAGGTTTATTAACATTGGGGTACCCAATGAACGCACACTACCCGTTACAAACTTCGTGGCAAGGTAATCCTCGGTAACCTGCATCTGCGCAGTTCCTGTCATCCCAACACTCAATTCAAGGTTCTCCACTACTACCGCCCCCCCTATGTCCCCATTAGAGGTTTCTTTACAGGCGTGATAATCTTTCCCTTCATTGCTGCTTCTTCCTCCTGAGCCTCTTTGCTACCCGGACTCTCTTGTTCTACCTCCTCCTCTATCCCTAACAACTCTCTGAGCTTACTACCTTCCAATACTTCTTCTTTCATGAGTTCTGTTGCTATACTTTCAAGCTGTTCTCTATGCTTAAGAATTATATCCTTTGCACGTCCATAACACACTTCCACTATCTCCTTAACCTCTTGATCTATAGCATAAGCAACCTCTTCGCTGTAGTTTTTGTCCTCCACTATGTCCCTACCCAAAAATACCTGGTGATGCTTTCTTCCAAGAGTGACAGGACCTAACCTATCACTCATACCGTATTCACACACCATTTCCCTTGCCATGCTCGTAGCCCTTTCAAGATCGTTTTGCGCACCTGTTGTAATATCTCCAAACACAATTTCCTCTGACACCCTTCCTCCCAGCAGAACTGTTATTTTGTCCATAAGCTCACTCTTACTAACTATATATCTGTCTTCCGTAGGTAGCTGAAGTGTGTATCCCAATGCAGCGTACCCTCGTGGAATGATCGATATCTTATGCACAGGATCTGCATTTGGCACATACCTTGCTACAAGTGCATGACCTGACTCGTGGTAGGCTATAACCTTTCTTTCTTTTGGACTTATGAGTCTGCTCTTTCTCTCCGGCCCTGCTATTATTCTGTCTATTGCTTCCTCAAACTCAGCCAGCGTTATCTCCTGCTTTCCACGTCTTACAGCCAGAATAGCAGCCTCGTTCACCATATTTGCCAAATCTGCCCCAACAAAGCCCGGTGTCCTCCTTGCTATTACCTTAATATCTACATCTTCAGCCAGCTTCTTATCTCGCAGATGTACCTTGAGAATAGCCTCTCTCCCACGAAGGTCGGGCTTATCCACAACTATCCTCCTATCGAACCTTCCCGGTCTCAGAAGTGCCGGATCCAAAACATCCGGCCTGTTAGTTGCCGCCATCACTATTATGCCAGTATTAGCATCAAAACCATCCATTTCCACCAACAGTTGGTTAAGCGTTTGTTCCCTCTCGTCATGTCCGCCTCCAAGACCTGCTCCTCTCTGTCTCCCAACAGCATCTATCTCATCTATAAACACTATGCACGGTGCGTGCCTTCTTGCCTGCTCGAAGAGATCCCTTACCCTGGAAGCACCAACGCCTACGAACATCTCTACAAAATCTGACCCACTTGCGCTAAAAAATGGGACGTCTGCTTCTCCTGCAACGGCTCTTGCCAAGAGGGTCTTACCTGTACCAGGCGCACCGAGTAATAAAATACCCTTTGGTACTTTTGCACCAAACTTCTGGAATTTCTTTGGGTTCTTAAGGTAACCTATAATTTCTTGAAGCTCCTCTTTTGCCTCTTCAACTCCTGCTACATCAGCAAATGTCACCTTTGGTCTATTATCAAGAAACAGCTTTGCCCTGCTTCTTCCAAAGTTCATAACTTTGCTTCCACCACCTTGCATCTGGTAAAGAATAAATATCCACGCTCCTATAAGAAGCAATGTAGGGAATAACGAAGAAAAGAATTGTCCCCACCAAGATGGTTTCTCTGGGAGCTTAACATCTATCCTTACACCTTTTGATACAAGTTTCTTCACCAGCATGGGATCATTTAAAACATTCACCACAAAATATGTCCCATCCTTCATAACTCCGTGAACTACATTTCCCTGTATAACCACACTTTTAACCTTCCCATTATCCACGGCATAGATAAAATCGCTGTAAATCATCTTCTTCTCCACTATACCCCTATTAGGCGGAGAGAAGAAACTACTGACAAGCGATATCACAATTATTATTAACATCAAATATATACCCAAATTCTTAAGTAACCTATTGTTCAACTACTACCATCTCCTTCCACTTAGTAAACAACATAACTATATAATAATAGCACATTTTTAGTCTCTTGGGAAGATGAAAAGTGCTCTTGAGCCTTGGGGTTATAGATGAGGATAGCACAAGTCTAATCAAGTGCTTTTGGTTTATACCTCCTGTCGCACTATTGAGATCCAAGCTAAATTATAAGGCTTAAACTATCAAAAGTCAAGAAGGAGGCTCTACTCCAGGGTGAATAGGTATGAAGATATTTATCAGTTCTGGGATAGAATAAAGGAGGCAAATATCCCCACAGGATATTACAAAACAAGCAGCAATGTTCTTAAGATTAGGATCCACAATTTTCTCTTCGGGAACGTAATGTGGTATAATGTAGAAGCTACAGGACAAACCCAAAGGAGGGACCACACATTGGGAAAGTTGGTGCTGTTTGACATAGACGGAACATTGATAAGAAACACCCAGGCTCACAAAATAGCATTTTCCTCTGGATTCAAGCAAGTTTATGGGATAAGTGCCTCCATAGATTCTATAAACCATCATGGGCTAACAGATCAGCAGATCATAAAAGAAGTCCTTTCAAAGCATGGGCTAAAGGAAAAAGTCATAGAAGAAAAGATAAAAGAATGCATGGAAGCTATGGTAAATTCTTTCAGGGGAGCCATAAAAACTGAGGAGATATACCTGTTACCTGGTGTAAAACCACTTCTGGAAACCTTACACAAAATGGGATTACTACTTGGACTTGTCACAGGAAACTTGCAAGAAATAGCAGAAGGTAAACTTCGCAAAGCATCCATATATCACTACTTTAAGGTCGGAGGGTTTGGCAGCGATGCACCCCAACGCGCTACAATGCTGAAAATAGCGATAGATAGAGCAAGCAAAATTATAGGAAAAATACAGCCACAAGATGTATTTCTCTTTGGTGATACAATATACGATGTCATGGCAGGGAAGCAAGTTGGTGTCAACACTATAGCTGTAGCAACTGGGAGCTACAGCGAAGAAATGCTGAAAGATGCAGACATTGTGGTATCCTCCTTAGAAGACACACAAAGTATCGTAAACATTATCACTCGAACATAGAACAAAGTCTTCTTATCAACCCTTTAACATCATCTACTTTTCCAGAATAGACCTCAACATTATACTTTCTATCAAAATGCAACTTTATCACAATGTTATTTTTTATGTACCGGTCAGTGGCAAATATATCAACATATGGGAGAACAGTAGCAGTCATTAAAAGGTCTATCTGGTCACTACCACGGGGGCGTCTGTTTCCGTCATACAGCACAAAACAGGCATCAAGAGAAGCAAATATGTCTACAAATGGAGCATTTCTGATAGCAAAAGAATTTAAGTAGCTCGCAACTCTGCTATCCTCCAACCCTTTAAGGAGCTCACCAGCATATTTATTTACAATCGTGTCTTTATTCCGCGACACAAGATCATATAATGTTGAATTGGTAGAAGTAGACTTCAATCTCTCCATCTCAACAACATAGCTCCTTTTTGTTTCCTTTAACTCCTTCTGTTCACCAGAAGGATAAATCTCATCCCACCTATGGTTCGTGTGAACAAGCGCTTCGTAATAACCCTCGTACTTTTCCTTCATACCGATAAACCTGTAGAAGCCATTAACAAACTGCCTTCTAAGAACCTCCTTCCAATGCAAAAAAGAAAACCCCTCAGAAAGATAACCAACCACCCATCTTATCTCCTCTGCCAACTTTAGGTCCACATCAGTCTCCACAAAATGAAAGTAAGAGGCCGGACACACCAGCCTCTTACTTTTAAGAAGGTCTTCTAACACAAGGAAGAGCTCTAAAAACACATCATAACCCTTCCTTCCCAATCTTGCCTTAGCTATATTGCTAACAAAGTTCTGGTCAAGATAAAGTAATATTATCTACTACTCCTCCTCAGACTCTTCAACCTTTATAACTTCCCTACCATTGTAATACCCACAACTCGGGCACACATGATAGGCAAGCATAGGTTCTCCACAGTGAGGACACAAGACAATGTTATTTCGCTTCCCAATTCTTCTAAGCCACTGAGCTCTCCTTGAAGCACTTCTGGCATGCGATGTTTTGTCCTTTGGAACCGCCACTATACCACCTCCTTCTGCAATAGCAACTTCAACTTTTCCAGCCGCGGATCAATTTGCTCCAACTCGCAATTACACTTCTCACGGTTCAAGTTCGCACCACACACTGGACACAAACCCTTACAATCCTCTTTACAAAGTGGCTTCATAGGAATAGAAAGAACTATAACTCCAATAACATCATCGTCTATCTGTATCTCATCACCATTATAATAAGATAAAGAAACATCTTTCTCATCCATGCACTTCTCTCTTGGTTGGGTTCGTGGAAGCTTATCAGTATAAATGACACTTAGTGGCACATCAACCTTAAACACAAATCTGTCAAGGCACCGCGAGCAGGTCAAAACAAGTGCAGTAATCACTCTGCTTCTTAAGTGGTACCCCTTCTTCAGCTTCCGAAGCCTACCCTCAACCCGTACTTTCTCGGCAAACTCTACAAGATCTCCTCTAAATTCGAAAGCTTGAAAATCTTCCTCAAATTTCACGCTTATCTCTTTCTTTGAACCAAACTCCTTAAGAAATATGTTCAAACCTATCTTCCTCCAACAAGTTTCATGGTATCCCTTGCTATAACAAGCTCTTCATTCGTAGGTACTACTACTACTTTGGTCACAGAGTCCTCAGCAGAAATTATAGCCTCTTTACCCCTAACAGCATTTCTATCATCATCCAACTTTATGCCGAAAAACTCCATCCCATCGCACACTTTCTTCCTGATTACCGGGCTATTTTCTCCTATACCAGCCGTAAAAACAACAGCATCTAACCCACCCATGGCAGCGGCATAGGCACCTATGTACTTCCTAATACCATATGCAAAAATCTCAAGAGCTAATTCGGCTCTCTTGTCTCCTTTTTCAGCCGCCTCCTCAACATCTCGAACATCACTACTTATGCCAGAAACCCCCAAGAACCCGCTCTTCTTATATATTATTGTTTTTATCTCATTCTCACCCATACCAAACTTCTCCATCAAGTATAACAAAATCGCAGGATCAATATCACCAGCTCTTGTACCCATCATCACACCACAAACCGTACCAAAGCCAAGACTTGTATCAACTGACTTACCACCATCCACAGCAGCAATACTGGAACCATTACCCAAATGACATGTAACTATCTTCAAGTTTTCTATAGGCTTATTAAGTATCTCTGCACACCTATACGCAACATAGTAGTGAGAGGTACCATGAAAACCATATCTTCTTATTCGGTGTTCTTCATAGTATTCATACGGTAATCCATAAACATACGCCCTTGGTGGCATCGTCTGGTGAAATGCAGTGTCAAACACACCTACCATAGGAACTCCTGGCATCAACGCCATTGTAGCCTTTATACCAAGCAGATTAGGAGGATTATGCAAAGGTGCAAGATCTGCATACCTCTCTATCGCAGCAATAACATCGTCATTGATAATAACAGAACCTGCAAACTCCTCTCCTCCATGAACAACTCTATGCCCTACAGCTTTTATTTCAGACATGTCTTTGATAACACCATACTCAGGATGGGTAAGCGCATCCATCACCATCTTTATACCCACATTATGGTTGGGTATATCAGCAGGTATAACAACCTTATCTCTACCGTACGGAGTATGATTCAACCTTGAGTCCGGTATTCCAATCCTCTCCACAATCCCTCTCGCCATTACACTCTCATCTCTCATATCAAACAGTTGATACTTGATAGATGAACTCCCACTATTAACAACTAAAACTTTCACCTTTTGACCCCCTTTTATATTATGCTTTTTCGTCTTTAACAACTACCGCTATTGCATAATCCCCATCATGGGAGATGGAAAGATGATAACACCCAGAAGACTTACCCTTATACTTAATCGTAGGTGCTCCATCACTTCCATGCACTATTTCAACATCCTTCCATCTAAAACCAACAATGCCACTCTCAGCCTTAAAAAAAGCCTCTTTGGCAGCAAACATGCCTGCAATTGTTTGAATAGACCACTTCTTTCTACCTATTATATACTCTATCTCCGGGTCTGTAAATATCCTTTTCAAAAATGCACTCATATCCCTCACAGAAGCTATTCTACTAATCTTCACTATATCTATACCGATGCCGCTAATCATTCCAGTCAAACCTTTCTGGTTTCAGTGGCCTCTTCATAAGGTCTTTAAGAGCATCTAAAGGAGATTTGCCTTCAAACAGAACCCTGTAAACTTCTGTAGTTATAGGCATACTAACCCCTAACTGCTTACTCCACCAATAAACCGCCTCAGTAGTAGATATACCCTCAGCTACCATTCTCATATTAGCAAGGATATCTTTCAATCTATTTCCTTTCCCTATCTGGTAGCCAACAAATCTGTTTCTACTATGCTTGCTCGTACATGTGACAATCAGGTCACCAAGCCCAGAAAGTCCAGAGAACGTAATAGGGTCTGCCCCGAGTTTTACACCAAATCTGGTAATCTCCACAAGTCCACGCGTAATTAGTGCAGCCTCCGTATTATCTCCCATCTCAAGCCCTTTAAGTATTCCAGAAGCTATAGCTATTATGTTCTTTAGTGCACCTCCTACCTCTACACCGACAACATCCACAGATCTGTACACCCTAAAGTAGTCCGTACTAAATACATTTTGCACCACTTTCGCAGTATCATCTCTAAAGGACGCAGCAACCACACTTGTGGGAATCGTCCTTGCAACTTCTTCTGCGTGGCTCGGACCAGAAAGCACAACAATACTATCCACAGGCACAGAAAGGGTATCTCTAATTATTTGGGAAGCTCTCCTATTTTTCGATACCTCTATACCCTTAGAGAGGCTGACGAATATCACATCCTTAGAGAAAGTATAAGGGCTTAGTTTATCAAGAATAAAAGCCAAAAACTGTGTAGGAACTGCAAGCACGATAATACTCGCACTTCCGACTGCATCAAAGTCATCAACGAACTGGAGAGAACTAGAAAGCTTTACACCTGGAAGATACGGTAAATTTTCTCTATAGGCAAGCAAAAGCTCCTTTAGTTCCTTCCTACGACACCACAAAGCTACCTTATAGCCCTTCATAGCGAGAAGGTTTGCTACAGCTGTACCCCAACTCCCCGCACCAACAACAAATATATCCAAGATTACTTATTCCCCCAAATATGCCCTTCTTACATCTTCATTTTCAAGCAATTCCTGGCCTGTACCCTCCATGACTATTCTGCCCGTTTCAAGGACATATCCATAATCTGCAATCTTCAAAGCCGCTTTTGCATTCTGCTCAATGAGGAGTATAGTGGTACCTTCTTCTCTTATCTTCTTTATTATCTGAAATATCTCCCTGACGAGGTTGGGTGCTAATCCTAAAGAAGGCTCATCCATCGTCAACAGCTTGGGCCTCGTCATCAAAGCCCTCCCAACAGCGAGCATCTGTTGTTCACCCCCAGATAGGGAACCCGCAAGCTGCCAACTTCTCTCCTCCAACCTCGGGAAAAGCTCATACACCCACACTAAATCTCTCTCTATACCCTCCTTATCCTCCCTGTTGTAAGCCCCCATCATAAGGTTCTCATAAACTGTAAGGTTAACAAAAACCCTCCTACCTTCAGGAACCATTGCTATCCCTTTCCTAACTATTTCGTGAGCAGGAAGTCCGAGTATCTCCTCATCCATAAACTTTACAGAACCACTACCTTCCACAAGTCCAGATATAGTCCTCAGTGTAGTGCTCTTACCTGCACCATTAGCACCTATCAATGCAACTATCCTTCCACTCTCCACCCCAAAAGATATACCCTTCAGCGCGTGGATCCCGCCATAATAAACATGCAAATCCTCTACCCTAAGCATCTTCCTCATCTTCCTTTCCAAGATATGCTTCTATGACACGAGGATTGTTTTGTATATCCTTCGGTTCTCCTTCTGCTATGGCTATACCGTGATCCATTACCCTAATCCTCTCACATATCCCCATTACTACCTTCATATCATGCTCTATCAAAAGGATCGTAACATTAAACTTCTTTCTTATTCCTTGTATAAACCCCATTAACTCTTCGGTTTCGTGAGGATTCATACCCGCTGCTGGTTCATCCAGTAGCAACAGCCTCGGATGAGTAGCCAGTGCCCTTGCTATCTCCAATCTCCTCTGCTGTCCATAAGGTAAACCCCCAGCAACAAAATTCATATACTCCACAAGCCCCACACTATCAAGAAGCCTTAAAGCCTCTTCCTTCATTTCATCATCCTGTCTTATATAAGAAGGAAAACCAAAGGCAGCAGCAAAGATATTAGAATTTAGCCGAAAGTGTGAAGCAGCCAAGACATTATCCATTACACTTAAGTCCTTAAATAACCTTATGTTCTGGAATGTCCTTGCTATCCCCATAGCTGTTATCTGATATGGCTTTCTACCCGTTATATCCTCACCATAGAAGTATATACGTCCCTCCGTAGGTGTGTAAACACCTGTCACCATGTTAAATATGGTCGTCTTACCTGCACCATTCGGACCTATAAGCCCAACAAGTTCTCCTTCTTTTATTTCCATCTCGAAGTCTGATACCGCCACAACTCCTCCAAACCTCATCGTGATATGGTCCAATTTCAATACTACATCCGTAGAACTCAACTTACGCCACCCCTCTTTCTATTGAAAAAAAGGTCCCAAGTAAGCTCTTTCCTTCCCATAATCCCACGAGGCCAGAATATCATAAAAACTACAAGCAAAATAGCAAACACAACCATCCTCATTCCGGGAATTCCTGGAATATGGATAAAACCCAGATTCATCGGGGATTCTATGGCTCTAAGTAACTCCGATATAACCGCAAAAAGTACTGCTGCAATTGCAGCTCCAGTAGAACTACCAAGTCCTCCTAGGACTATAATTATCAGCAAATTAAATGTAATAAAGAAAGAAAATAACACTGGAGATATTGTAGTTATAAGATGTGCTAAGAGAGCCCCACCAACGCCAGCAAAAAAACCACTGATAACAAATGACAACATCTTATGCTTAAACGGATTTATCCCCATAGCCTCTGCCGCTATCTCATCTTCCCTTATAGCTTTAAACGCCCTACCATAGCTGGAGTCAGTGAGCTTCCTCACAAAAAAGAATGTGAATACAGCCCACCCCCATGCCCAGTAAATATTAGTGTAATTTGGTATATCTTTGAGTCCCAGAGCACCATTTGTAAGGAAAATAACATTATTCGCAATAACCCTCACTATCTCTCCAAAGCCAAGCGTAACTATCGCAAGATAGTCACCCCTCAGCCTAAATGAAGGGATCCCAACAAGGTAGGCTGTCAACCCACCAGCTACTCCGCCAAGGAGTGTTGCAGGGAAAAAGTGAATCTGTACGGAATTAAAGGGCCATATAAGAGGTTCTATAAAAAACATCTGCTGCTTAGAAGCTACAGAAAGCGTAAGCAAAGATGCAGTATACGCACCAACTGCCATAAATGCATTCGGACCTAAGGAAAACTGTCCTGTAATACCATTAACAAGGTTATAAGAGACTGCCAACACTACGTAAACACCACCAAGCGTTATTATTCTAACCATATAAGAATTCAAGTAGTGTTTCGCAAGGTACAGCAGAAAAAATAGACCCGCAACCAGAAGCACATTAAGGAGAAATCTCGTTTTCCTGTTCATCTATTTCAAACCCCCTAAACCTTCTCCTCTATTTTTTCACCCATTAATCCAGTGGGCTTAAACAGTAGTATTATTATAAGCAATGAGAACGCTATGGCATCTCTATAGCCAGCAAAGTCTGGAAAGAACGCTACCGTCATAATCTCTATGACACCGAGTATAAAACCTCCTAACATAGCACCTGTTATATCTCCAATACCCCCAAATACTGCAGCTATAAATGCCTTCAAACCCGGCATTATTCCCATAAGAGGATTTATTTGAGGAAACTTAATAGCCCACATTATTCCACCAGCAGCAGCTAATGCCGAGCCAACTGCAAACGTGACCGATATTACAAAGTCCACATCTATACCCATAAGCCTGGTCGTCTCCATATCCTTCGATACTGCCCTCATAGCCATACCTATTTTAGTCTTATAAACAAGGAACAAAAGAAGCATTAGGAATATTGCAGTAAACAGAGGAATATATATACTGTAGGACACAAACCTTACACCGCCGATAGTAATGAGTTTACCAAACATCTCAGGTCTGTGGAACCCTCTCGGCACCCCTCCAAAAACAACCAAACCAAAGTTTTCCAAGAAAAAAGATACCCCTATAGCAGTCATCAGTGCAGATATTCTTGGTGCTTTCCTTACTGGTTTGTATGCAACTTTATCTATTAGCACACCAACCAAGGATGTAATGACTATTGCTATTATGAATGATAACCACCAAGGGAGCACAAAAACTGCATACCCAAAAAATGCAAAGTATGCACCAAGCATCATGATGTCTCCATGTGCAAAGTTTATGAGTCGCAATATACCATATACCATCGTATAACCTATGGCTACCAAAGCATATAAGCTACCAAGCGAGATACCGTTAACAAGCTGTTGCATAAACTCCCCAAAACTCATACATCCGCCCCCTCATAAAAAGATAGGGTAGCCCTTTTAAGCAGGGCTACCCATTTTCAACTAAGGATTGATCACCGTTACAAATTCAAACACGCCCTTGTTTGCCTTCTTATCCCAACCAACCCTTTCTATGACAGCACTCTTAACGGCATTTCCATGCTCATCAATATTGATTATACCCGTAACACCTTTGAATCCTTTTGTGGCAGAAAGGGCATTTCTTATCTTCTCTGGATTGGTAGACTTAGCTCTCATCATTGCATCTCTTATCAACATGTAGGAGTCAAATCCAAGAGCAGCCAGTGCTGGTGGACTCTTCTTATACACCTTGTGGTACTCCTTGACAAACTGCTTACCAAGTTTGGTAGAAACAGCCTTTTCAGCAAAGTGGGTGGTGAATGCCAGTCCAACGACTGCCTTTCCTCCAACTTTCCACAACGCATCTGCCTGTGCACCGTCACCAGATATGAAGTGTGCTTTGATACCAAGCTCTCTTGCCTGCTTCAGTATAAGTGCATCTTCCGTATAATAGTTTGGTATATAGATCACGTCAGGGTGTTTTCTCTTAATAGCAGTAAGCTGAGCAGTAAAGTCCTGATCACCTGTCTGAGCATATGTAACCGCAACTATCTTACCTCCAAGCTTTGTAAATGCTTTCCTAAAGAAGTTTGCAAGCCCTACGCAGTAGTCTTGTGCCCTATCGATCAACATTGCTGCAGTCTTTGCGTGCAGTACCTTCCTTGCATATACAGCAGCTACTTTTCCTTGAAATGGGTCAATGAAGCACACCCTAAAGATATAGTGCTTACCCTGTGTTACAAGCGGGTTCGTAGAGGCAGGAGAAACCATAGGTATATGCGCTTTTTCAAGTATAGGGCCTGCTGCAAGGCTATTAGAACTTGCTACCGCCCCTATAACTGCAACAACTTTCTCCTCCTTTGCAAGTCTTGAAGCAGCATTTGCAGATTCTACCTTGTCACTCTTGTCATCAACAAGAATAAGTTTTATCTTTTTGCCCAATACCGTTGGATACATCTTCTCAGCCAGTTTTATACCGCTCCATGTCTGCTGTCCGTACGCAGCAACTGCACCAGTCATGGGTAAAATTACTCCTACTCTAACAGTCCCTGCTGCTAAGGCAGAACCCACTAAACCAAACACTAAAACTCCTACCACTGCTAACAAAACTAACTTTTTCACCTAACTCACCTCCATCTTAAGAATTATTAAAGCTAACACACCAAAACTTCAGTTAGCTATAGAAATACCACCCCCTTTTCTAAAAACTTGGAAATTATTATACCACAAATCCATGGCTCCACATATATAAAAATGCCCAAATTTAGCAGGCTACATAGAAGCTCCTCTCAGCTACAACTACCGCTCAAACTCTCAATTCACGGCATATTCTCCACTACAAAGCAGGTACACCGCGTAGTAGGATATCAGCGACTCTCTCAGCACCCAACAGAGAAAGCAAACTGGATATATCACTATACCGCTTATAGAGAAGTGAAATCTTGCTCCACAGAAGCCTTTCATATCGCTCCTTCAAGTACTCCATATTCCCCAGTTCTTCCTCAAGGCTATCTATCTTACTGGTTATAAGGCTCGGCTCCGTACCAACAACAGTAAAAAGGTAATCCTTTATACGCTTAAGTATGCCATTATCTCCTGCAAGTACAGGAACCACACTTGTATAATCCTCTCTCATCTTAGAAGAAAATTGCTCTTCATTGAAAGAAAGCGTACTATCATCGTTAGAATAAACTCCTATAGCTGAAAGACTTCCAACAAGAGAGGGTAAACCATCAACGGATCTAAAAAGAGAGTTAATAAGGTGCTCCTTTAGTCTAGATGCGTACATAACTAACGAAAACTCATTAATGTCCATCTCTTTATGAAGTAGGTCAATACCTACAGGATTCACTTTGGTACTCTTCCAAGGTAAAGAAATATTCTTTCTTATTAAACCCAAAGATCTATCACCAGACAAAGCTCCCTTGTAAGATAAATGCTTGTTTATTTCCCTCATTGCATCATTATACTTATCTATTATAGACTTCAACATACCCTTAACTGCATCAATACTAAACAAAAGCCTAAAGGAACTCGACCCGCTGCTACTAACCTCTATATCAACGTGTGGTAGTATATCTTTAAAGAGATTGCTCGCCTGTTTGTAAGTTCTGCCATTCACGGTAAGAACTGCATCAGACGGTGATGATACCTGAGATTTTGGAACAGGTACACCATCCTCTACTGTTAGCACCCCTAAGGATTGCAAGACACCATCTGGATCCTCATAATCTATGCCTGCACTACCCGTGTATAAACTGTATATATAAAGATACCCATCACCTATATAGGAGGCAACCCTTGTACCACTACTGATACTGTTTATCTTTTGGCTTATATCAAACAATGAGTCGTCTGTGGAAATACTAACTGCACCACCATTAAGGTAAAATGTACCCTCTAACGACAGAGGTGCCATAGGATCCGAAAACTCGTCACTCCTATCCTTCTCTACCGTTGCCACAGAGGACACAGATATACTTGCAGTAACTTGGGGTGAAACACCATAATGAAGAGTAGTGCTTCCTATCGAGCCTATAGAGGCTGTATACGGCACCCACCTATCACGACTAAGGGCATTTACCAAGGAAGCATAAAATCTATACAGCTTTATGTTGAGTTCCTGCCATGCATCTATACGCTCAGTTATAAACTCTACATTTGTGTTATCATTTCTGTCAACATAGGCATAATTGGCAGAAACCTCATTTGTTACGGCACTAAATAGCGCGTATGCATTCTTCAAGTTGTTAATAGAGGCATACCCATCATACAGATAAAGGCTGCCCATATTCCCTTTCCCTTATGAAATATATCAGCTTTTCCAGTTCTGCAGATATATCCATATTGGAAACAAGAATATCCTTCGGGACAGTTAAATCAACTGGGGCAAAGTTCAGTATCCCCTTTATAACCCCAGAGTTTACAATCCTATCAGCTACACTCTGCGCCTCAGATGCAGGTACACAAATTATGGCTATACTAACATTCTGGGCTCTCAACACCGTTTCTGCCTCATCTATATGGTATATATACCTCCCGTTTATGGTCTTACCTACTTTCTGCCTATTACGGTCAAAAACCGCTACAATGTCCACTCCCCTCTTGGAGAACATTTCATAGTCTAACAGTGCTTTACCCAACCGACCTGCTCCAAATAAGGCTATCTTAAACAAGCGGCAATCCTTAGGGCATGGTAATATACCCATAAGGTGAAAATACAGCTCTTCTACACTATAACCAACTCCCCTTTTTCCTATCTCTCCAAAATAAGACAGGTCTTTCCTCACTTGCGTAGGCTTTAAACCCAATGCCTCACCTATCTCCGCAGAAGAGATAACATCGCGCTTTTCCACATAATAAAGCCGCTCCAAGTATCTACAATATCTTACTATCCTTTCAATTGTGGGCACACCGATCTGTGTCTTTTTTCTCCTCATCCCCCATCTCCCTATCTCAGGTTTTTATGCATACACTATTATATTAAAAAGTGATAAAATATACAATAAGAAATTTATCACAAATTGAAGAGGGGGAAAGACATTGATAAAATATGCAGATCTACACATTCATACTACGGCGTCCGATGGTAGTTTTACACCGGAAGAGGTAGTAACGAAAGCTACCGATGTTAATCTATCCGCCATCGCTATCACAGACCACGACACAGTTGACGGAGTAATAAAAGCACTAAAAATGAAGAACCAAAACATCGAAATCATTCCTGGCATAGAAATAGATACACTCCTCGAAGCAACCCAAGAAGAGGTACACATACTTGGATACTTTATTGAGCCCAAAGATCCATTCTGGATAGGATTTTTTCAGAGAACAAAGATCACAAGAGAAAAACGAATGGCAAAAATGGTCAAAAAACTAAATCAACTTGGCATAGATGTGACATTAGAAGATGTAAAACTCATAGCAGAGAAAAACACACCCTTATGCAGACCACACCTTGCTAGATTACTACTGGATAAAAAAATAGTAAGTAGCATCTCTGAAGCATTTGAGCTTTATATAGGAGAAGGAAAACCTGCATATGAACCCAAAGCGATGCCCGAGAGCATACAGATGATTAGAGAGATAAAGAGAAAGAAAGGTGTTGCCGTTCTTGCACATCCGGGACTGATAAGAAACAATCAATCCCTAAATATCATAGTAAATAGCGGAGAATTAGATGGTATAGAATGTTATCACAGCAGACATTCACAGGAAGACACAGAGATGTGCCTTTACATCGCACACAAACATAATCTACTCATAACAGGCGGTTCGGATGACCACGGAACGCATAACAGAATAGGAAGGAGCATATTAGGAGAGTTCGTCATTCCATACGAACTGGTGGAAAGGTTAAAGATCTTCCATCAGGAGGTGAGATTAAGATATGCTGATAGCCTTTATGTCTGATTTTGGATCAAAAGACGAGTATGTAGGGGTGTGTAAACTGGTAATAAATAGGATAAATCCGCTGGTTAGCGTGGTGGATATCTCACATGAAATATATCCATTCGACATATTAACGGGAGGATGGATGCTTTACAACATAATCAGTTACATGCCACCAGACAGCATTATTCTCCCTATCATAGATCCTGGTGTAGGATCTGAGAGAAAAAGCATAATAGTAGAAACTGAGAAGAGGATAACATTTGTAGGACCTGATAACGGTCTAATATATCCTTCGGCAGAAAGGCTGGGCATAACCAATGTGTGGGAAATCATACATGACAAAACACAACACATATCTCCAACTTTCCATGGGCGTGACATATTTGCACCAATAGCAGCAAAACTCTCCAAGGGAATGTCACCTTTGGACCTAAATGCAATACCACTCAAAACACCCATCAAGAAGATAGATATATTCGGTAAGCAACTCAAAGAGGATAAGCTCACCGGCGAAGTCATGTACATAGATCACTTCGGCACAATAAGGACTAATATACCATTTTCCTGGTTAAGAACTATCCTTACTCTCAAAGATAGCAGACTGAAGGTAAAAGCTGCAGACAGAGAATTCATACTAAAGCACTATACAACTTTCTCAGAAGCAGAAACTGGTGAGACATTTTTGCTGCAAGACTCGTTTGGATGGGTTTCACTAGCAACAAACAAGGGCAGAGCTGACCAAGAACTCAAGCTCTGCCCTCACGACACACTTATTATTGAGCCTTTTTAGTCTCTTCCGGCTTTGTGGGTGGTTTCTTCTTCTGATTCATATCGGCATTCGTGTTTGTCTTCTGTGGACTAACCACCTTTGCACCTGAATGGTTTGCACTACTCTTCTTAGGAGGCTTAAGTTCATCTGCCAGTATCTCTATCTTTGCCTGTTTCTCAAGTTTATCCAAAAACCTACTCTGAGCAACAAGCGCCTTCTGGCTCTTCAAAAACGCCTCTATTTTCCCTTTTGCATCTGCAAACGGGGTCTTCGTAGAAGGAATCTTTCCCTCCAGTTTCACCAAATAGTAAAACTTTTCACCTTTGTTACCCTTTGCTTCTATGGGACCTACAAGCGCACCCACCTGTGCACCGAAAACAGCTTTCGCCACAGCAGAAGGAAGGTTATAAGCAGCATATGTATAAACCTTGTCCTTGGAAGTTGCTAAAACTTCTTTCTTCATTCCCTTTGTAATATCCTTCCACTTAGCACCTTCTTTGAGGTTCTGCATTGCCTTTAGTGCTGCACCTTTATCCCTGAACACAGCAAATCTTATCTTTACCCTTTCTGGTTTTATAAAGAGTTTCGGATTATTATCGTAAAACTCTTTGACCTCCTTAGGTGTCACTTTCACACTATTTCTTATCTTCTGAATGAGTTTGTTTACCATCATCTGCCTAGAAAGTTCCTCTTTGAGGTCTGCCACTGATATATGGTTCCTTTTCAGGAAATCCAAGAATTCTTCCTTCGTGCGGAAGTTCTTTTCTATTCTCTTTATCTCCTCCTCTATTGCCTTCTTACCAACTAAAAGCCTCTCCTTTAGCGCTTCCTGATAGAGCAATTCATATCTTATAATCCTCTGCAAGGCATCTCTCCTTATTCTCTTAAGGTCTGCATCAGAAAGTTTAGCTATAATCTTCGGGTCTATTCTACTGATATACTGCCTGTAGAGGTCGTCTACTACATACATGGGAATAGGTCTCCCATTCACCCGCGCCGCTAAAACTGTCCTTGATCCCTTCTTAGGTGCTCTACTTCCAGTAAGGTACGTTCCATATCCAAGAAATATAGAGACTGCAAATGCTACTACTGCCACTATCAGGATTATGCGCATACTCTTCCTCAGATTTAACATTATCATAATCTACACATCTCCTCCTATCTCTTTGTAGCCTATTTCCAGAGCTTTTAGATTCATATCCACAACCTTAGGCTTCAACACATCTTGCAATACTTCCCTTGCTAAGCTATAGTCCACCTCCTCCGGACAAAGGAAAGACGCGAGCCCCAACACCAACGTATTAAAAGGTCTTATGCTACCGCATCGCTCTTGGCATATCTTATAGGCATCAACCATATACTTCTTTATACCTCTATCATTTAGATATTTTAACACCTTTGGGTCTTCCCAGTCAACAAGATGTGTATTATTTGTTATCACACATCCTCCATCCTTCAAAAACGAAAGGCTCAAAAATGCTTCTTTATCATCAAGTCCTATGACTACATCAGCCATACCTCTGCCTATCAAAGGGCTGTAATAGTCACCTATTTTAACATGTACACTTACACTACCACCCCTTTTAGCCATCCCATGTATCTCAGAACCAATAACGCGCCTTCCACTCCTCCTGCCAATTTCCAGCAGAACCTTAGAGAGCGATATGGTCCCTTGTCCCCCTACACCACAGAGTAAATACTGCATCTATTCCACCTCCCTTGGGTTATCTACAATAGCCCCAACAGGACAAACATTCCTACAAACGCCACACTCTATACAGTTATATGGGTCTATCTTAGCTTTTCCCGTAGAGGTATCAAACACCAAACCTGGGCAATAGAAATAATCTATACAAATCCTACATCCTATACACTTCTCCTCGTCTACCATAACAGGTATGCTTTCCTGCTCTTCTCCTAAGAGTATACAAGGATGCTTTGCAATAACGACAGCCACTTTTCCTTCCCTCTTTACATACTCCCACGCGTCCTTCAACAGGGCTACCATTCCCTTGACATCATAGGGATCTATCTCCTTAACATATTCCACTCCACACCCCTTCACTACGGTCACTATATCTACCTTTCCAGCTTTCCCCTGTATGTTATACCCTGTAGCTGGAGTAGGTTGCTGACCAGTCATCGCTGTAGTGCTATTGTCTAATATGACAAGTATAAACCTGCTATTATTAGCAACTGCATCTATTAAACCAGGGACACCCATGTGAAAGAATGTAGAATCTCCTATAGTACCAATGACGGGCACATCCTCACCATCGTGTTCATACGCAAGAGATATACCCCCTGCCTGGGTAACCCCACCACCCATACATATAACACTATCAACTGCTTTCTGATTTAAGCCCAGTCCGTAACACCCTATATCACTTGGATATATGCCTTTTGGAAACGCCTTTCTTATATTCCAAAAAGATGCTCGATGAGGACAACCAGGGCACATCACAGGTGGTCTTGGTTCAACACCAACCTCTTTTGCAACCGAAGACACAGATATTACCTCTCTCTCCAGCTGCCTGCCCAAGAAATTACCTAAAATATCCTCTACAGCAGATATACCAAGCTCCTCAGTAGTAGAAACATACCCATTAAGCCTTCCGTACACTTTCCGTCTATCTGGGATCTGTATCTCTATAGTAGGATAAGTCTCTTCGAGTACTAAAACCTTGTCAAGTTTTTCTATGAACCTCATAACCTTCTCAACAGGTAATGGATACGGCGTAGATATTTTCAAAATATGTAGATCATCGATACCATGATGGTTGAGAACATCCTTCAAAACAGAATAGCTTAATCCACCCGCTATCACACCCAACCTGCTTTTGCCCTCCACAACGAAGTTATACTCGCTACCTTCAAAGTAGGCTTCTATATCCTTAATCTTCTTCATTATCTCTGCTTCGTGAATCCTTCTAAACCTCGGAACACATACCCACCTTGGAGGATCCTTCTGGAAGTTAGCCTTCCTAGTATTCCTGATAACTTCATTAAACTCTACCTCTTGGCGACCATGGGATATCCTCAACGAGAGTCTCAATATAACAGGTATGTGGAACTTCTCTGAGATTGCGAAGCCATCCACTACCATCTTCTTAGCTTCTGGAATATCCGTTGGATCAAGAACAGGTACCCTACCAAACATACCAAAAAATCTGGTATCCTGTTTCGTTTGTGAGCTATAAGGACCCGGATCATCTGCAACTACTATCAAAAATCCCCCTTCAATACTGGTGAGTGCCGCACTCATAAAAGGGTCAGCCGCAACATTCAACCCCACTTGCTTCATAACAGCTACCGCTCTCTTGCCAGTGTAAGCCGCTGAAACAGCCACCTCAAAGGCAACCTTTTCATTAACACTCCACCTTACTATAAGACCCGTTCCTTCCTGCCTATTAAACTCCTCAACTGCAGGAAGAATCTCAGAAGAGGGCGTTCCTGGATATCCAGTTGCAATCTGACACCCACTTTCCACTATACCCCTCGCTACTGCTTCATTACCAAGCAGAACAACCCCCACTCAAAATCACTCCTGTGTGCTCTTCTTCAGGAGACCTTTTATCTCCAAAGGTAACTGCATAAGATGCCCATCCTTCCCAACAAACGCATGCTTTGTATAACCGATAGCAAGAAGTCTCCCATCCTTAGCTCTCCTTACCTTGTAGGAAAATGTAACTGTAGTAGCAGTTAACTCCTTTATTCTCGTAACAACTTTCACTTTCTCATCATAGCGGACGGGATGCTTGTACCTACAATATGATTCCACAGCGGGAAGAAATATTCCCATATTCTCCCACTCTGCATAGGGCAAGCCAAGCTTCCTACAAAATTCTGTTCTTCCCACTTCAAACCAATCATAATAACTCCCATAGTACGCAACCCCCATCTGATCGGTTTCCCCGTATCTAACCCTTATCTCAGTTAATACATCCATATGCATCCGCCCCCCATACTAAAAAACAGCAACTGCACACCCCACCTTGCCTGTCCACCCGGACCGTTACTCAGGCAGTTAGCTCCAGCCAGGCACCCCCGTGGCACCCAGAATCAGCTACTTACCGCTGCTTCCTCCCGGACCTGACGGGGTTCATAGCCTTCTGCCGCACGGGACCCAACTTTCTACACCACTTACCTGAGGCTGCATCCAGATGAAACAGTCGCAGTGAGGAATTCACCCCCGCTACAGCGGATTGCGGGTACAGGGCACCGCTACCTCCCCGGTTAGTGCAGTTGCTGTTAGCTCCAAAAATGGCGGAGAGGGAGGGATTCGAACCCTCGGGGTAGTTTTTAGCCACCCACTCGCTCTCCAGGCGAGCGCCTTTGTCCACTCAGCCACCTCTCCGTATATTATGGCGGAGAGAGTGAGATTCGAACTCACGGGGCCAAAAGCCCACTCGATTTCGAGTCGAGCGCCTTAGTCCACTCGGCCATCTCTCCCGCCACTTCTTTTCATATCAAAAAACCTTCGAAGGAGGGAACTACATTCTTCCTCTAATACGCCTCCTCTCACCTCTACCCTATAAGGGACAATCATTTCATTCCTCAAAATATCAAGTGCACTCGCTACCGCACCTCTTTTGTCATCAAATGCACCAAAAATTACTCTTCGAATACGCGCCTCCACGATCGCACCTACACACATGAGACACGGTTCCAAAGTTACATACAATGTAGCTCCATCTAATCTCCAGTTTCCAAGATGTCCTGCCGCCTCCCTTATAGCAATCATCTCAGCGTGTGCAGTAGGATCTTTCAATGTCTCTTTAAGATTATGGGCAACTGCTATTATTTCCCCATTTCTCTCTACTACAGCACCTACAGGAACTTCACCTTTATGCAATCCAATCTCTGCTTCCCGCAGTGCAACCCGCATAAAAAAAGTATCCATTCTCTCTCCATATGGCGCGCCCGAGAGGAGTCGAACCCCCAACCTACGGATCCGTAGTCCGTCGCTCTATCCAATTGAGCTACGGGCGCGTATGGCGGTGAGGGAGGGATTTGAACCCTCGAGAGATGTTTTCGCACCTCTACTCGCTTAGCAGGCGAGCGCCTTTAGCCACTCGGCCACCTCACCAAGCACATAATATTTTAACCTCCACCTGCTCAGTTGTCAAGGACCGCTTTGAGTCCCTCACATTCTAAACCTATGTCCAAGGTATATCTTTCTTGCTATACTGCTTGCAGCTACTTCATCAGGTCTACCATGCACCATAACTTTACCCTCATATATTAGATATGCTCTATCAGTTATCGCAAGTGTATCTCTAACATTGTGATCTGTTATCAACACACCAAAACCTCTGGATTTGAGTTTAAGAATCATACTTTGTATATCATACACAGTTATTGGGTCTATGCCAGAAAATGGTTCATCAAGCAGAATGACTTTTGGTGCATTTACTAAAGAACGGGAAACTTCTACCCGTCTCCTTTCACCCCCTGACAGCATATACCCTTTATAATCCCCAAGCTCCTCTATACCAAATTCATGTAACACCCTATCAACAAATTCTTCTCTTTCATTAGGCGGTACATCACTGTGTTGCAATGGCAACATTATATTCTCCCTCACAGTAAGTTTTCTAAATATAGAGGCCTCCTGGGGTAAATATCCTATACCCATTCTCGCCCTAACATGGATAGGCAGATGTGTGATGTTCTCTCCATCAAGGAAGATCTCTCCTCCATCAGGTCTTACAACACCCACAATCATATAAAATGTAGTCGTTTTACCAGCACCATTTGGCCCAAGCAACCCTACAATCTCACCAGAGTTAACCTCTAATGAAACATTGTCCACCACATTCCGACCATAATAGGTCTTAGTGACAGAGACAACTTTCAACATAGCCTTTATTTCCCTGACGGTAATACTATCCTTGCTTTCCCGAACGCTTTCATCTCTTCTGTGTCAAGGTTATACTCTATCTTATCTGCAAGCAGTAGTCTTTTACCCTGCTTTACTTTTGGGTTACCCGTCAGCAGAATAGTCCTGCTATTGGCACTATACACCAAGTCATCACTCCACGCCTCGAATCTACTATCTTTTGAAACCTTTAATGCATGCACATTCCCATTTATATGCACCTTTTCTACCTTATCTCCTTTACCTATCGTAGCAACTGCATCATCGCCAGTCACAGTGAAGTTGCCTTTTTTACCTACATAAGAAACACCACCTGAAACAGTAATAACATTGTTCTCAAATTCTATCTGTTTGCCCGAAAGCTTGGCACCCTCTTGCAAAATGTAAGCAGGACTTCCAGTTGCTATATACTTTCTCTTCCCTTTGCTTCTCATAAAGTATCTAACAACATCAGCATAAAGCGTATACCCTTTATGAACTACCTTCACACTTCCAAAAATCTTTAATACTTTTTTTCTCCCATAATAAAACGCCTCTTTTGCCCACATCTCGGTTGTCTTGTCCTTAGCGTAAACATTCCCCACAAGGTGGACATTGCTGTTGTTCATATTAGCTATAGCCTTTAAACAAGTCGCAATAAGAGAACCTCTTGTAATTTTTACATTACCAGTAGCAACTGTCTCTCCTGTCTTAGAATTATATTTAACAATATCAGCAGTAATGTTCACATCTTCGGTAGCAGTTACATACCCTAACATTACGAGCAACAACATAATCGTAACAAAACCAGCTAAAAGCCTTTTCACCACCATTCACCCCCACCTATCTTCGTCACTGTACTACCCGTAATTATCCCGTAGTTATCTTTACCCTTATACACACCAAACCTTGCCTTTGGAAAAGGCTTTAAATAAAAATACAACCACAATTCATCATCATTGCTATCTGTACGATCATCCTTATAAATAAAGACCGCTCTCCACTTACATGGAAGATCTTTGTATACAGAATAGTTTATCTTGTTCCAACTCGAGTTGGTAGCGTCGTAGTCTCCACTGATCGAAAAGTGCCATGGGTACTTCTTAGAACCCATCACCCAAGAAGTAGAAGGATAGTAATTGGTCCACTGTGAGGAAAGAATATCATACTTTGCACCAAAGCTAAATCTAAACCTATCAGAGTAAGCATAAGCCAGATTTGTCCTCACTTCCTTCGCAGGGTCAACAGATTCAAAGCTCAACAAACTCTTACCAGTTACGTCCCTATTTACATAGTAACTAGAGAATGTGAGCTTCTTAGATATTAACCAAACCAATCCTACATCAGTCTCGAACACTTCAAATCTATTACTACTTCCGCTATACCACCTTTTCTCGAAACCAAAATGCAGAGGCATATACAGATTCTTCGTAAAGTATATTGGTTTTCTCGAAAGTCCTATTGCAAACTTTGTCCGAGTTTCATCCTCACTCCTGCCCTCATCCTTAAACTTACCCCAGTCAACCAAAGCAGAAACAGACCACTTACTCCTGCCTAAGTGGAAGGGCTTAAAATAGAATGTAATCTCTGGTGTCCGCTGAATAACATACTTCTTTTCATTGCCGTCCTCGTCTACAACTTCATAGTTCTCGTCAACCGTGTATCTTATAGTCCATGAGAACCTCTTATAGTTCCTACTAAAGTATACGCCATACCTCCACCTTTTCTTATCACCCGTTATGTCCTTGGTGTATCCTCCATACAGAAACATATGTATCTTTTTATCCAAGTACCCTTCAAACGAAAGTCTTCCACCAAACCCTACCTCCGTGCCATACCTTAACCATAATGCCCCAACCATATTCCCCAAGAAAAATGTGCCTTCACTCACAACATACCAACCCACATCCTTAGTGTACCCAAAGGACGGAGCAAACTGAGTTTTCTTACCACCTTTACCAAGCGGTATAATATAATCAAAAGGATACGTAAACAGGGGGTACCCTTTCAAATAAAATGTCGGATGCTTTATTATTATAAGGTCTCCGGGGAGTATTATAATTTCTTTCGACACAACCTCATATTGGGGGTTCTCTGTATTCTCACAAGTAGTAAAATGCCCCTCCTTCACTCTCTCTTGAAGTTCTCCGGTTTTTGCCTTATGAATCTTCCTACCTATCAAAAAGATGCTACTATACTTAAGATTCTTCCTCGGTTCAACTATCACTTCTTTTCCCTTAAAGTGAGTGTAGTAATCCTCTCCTGTGGCATCTTTAACTACACCTATGTGCTTCTTGAAATCGTACCACGCCTCCTTACCATTCAGTTTCCGACTGCCCCACCAAAACACGAGTGGACTCCCATTTTTCGCGTATGCCCAGACTTTTTGCTCAGAAACAACAAACTTCACACGAGCAGCTTCTATTCTTATAACTCCCCTTTTCAGAAGCACATGTCCCTCTGCTATTATAATATTCTTACAACTGCTATAGCTAATATGATCTGCCTTAATGTCAATAGCAGAATCAGATGCAAATACACTCACTCCAAACATCAACAGAAGAATCACTACTCCTATAACGACGAAGCGCTTCACTACCTTTCACCCCCCGGAATGATAACCCTCACATTACCTTCGACAACCCACCTACCAGAAGAAATACTGCCCTTCAGCCTATTGCCTACAACTGTAGTGCCATCTTTCCTGTATATATTAACAGAACTATCGCTGTAAATAAAGCCCTTTTCTGTATCCCAGCGCAAATTGTCTGTAGTAATCTCAACCTCTCTTTCTACATCCCTTACCCTCACATTGCCTTTCAAGTAAACAGTATGCTTTTTCAAGACATACCTTCCGCTCTTGGCCAAAACAATGTACTCAAGGTTCCCGTCTCTGAACACCGTAACCCTCACATCTTCAGCATCTATCACATCTGCTCCTCTCTTAACTGAAGCTGCCTGAAGTCTAAGTTTCCTACCATCTTTAAGATCCCTCCACAAAACTACATTCGCCATTACAGAGGATTCCTTTGACTTCCCCTTCTGCAACTCTTTCGGAAGCTCAGTAATATCATGAACAACAGACAGATAAAGCATCACTGCCCCCACTACCAGAACAGCAACAGAAAGGTAGATAAAAATCTTACGCCTTCTGTTCCTCATCTCTCTGACCATAGTATCCCCCATCTTCCACTCTCATTAACAAGATGAAAGACTTTTAACCTCGAGATCTTGATAAATAAAAGCTTCGAGGTGAATTTGAATATTACTCTTGCAGTCTTACCCTTAATTTCCTGTTTTACCAGCCTTAATCCCTTTAAAAAAGACTTATCAACTTTCTTCGATAATAGCTTACTCTTAAAGGCGGAAAATGTAAGTTTCTTCTTGGAAACATTGGAAAGCAAAGCGTACATACCTAAAAAATTACCCTTCACCCAAGCAGAAAGGTACTTACTTGCAACCTCAGAAGGAGATAGTATTTTTTTTCTAACAACTCTTTTAACCGTAGGAGTGGCTATTTGGGGAACTATAATAGGTTTCTTCTCGTACTTATACTTGTACATGGTTTTTTTAGTACTCTTGGTTTTTTTCTTAACTTTTTTTATACTCTTAGGCTTAGTTTGAGCTTTCTTAGTTATTTTTTTACTTTTATGTTTCGTTACAGATGGTTTCTTAACTTTTTTCAATTTTGGCTTTGAAGGTACTTTCTTTTTTACAATCTTTGGTTTGGTGGCCTTTTTTGTAAGAGGTTGCGATTTTGCCTTACGTAAAGTTACTATCTTTTTCACTACCTTAGGTTTGGAAGTTACTGTCTTCTTCTTTATCTTCTTCACCTGCTTAGGTTTAGGTCCCAAGGGTTTTTTTATCTCTTCCTTTGCAACCTTCTTTATAGCTTTCGGTTGGTTTTTTGCTGGAAGTGTGCTCTTTTTGTTTTCAACCTCAGCAGTTTTTGGTAAAACTGCAACAGCTGGTGGTTCCTCTTTTTTTCTCCTGGCAACAACCTGTTTTCTCCTCAAAAACCACTTTAAGACTATAGTATCACCCTTCTCAGGTAGATCCGCAAACTTCATCTCAAACCACTGCACATTCTTGGAAATGGGTGGGAAAAAGACCAAACCCTGCACCATACCCATTATGGGAGAATCAAGTTGCTGCTCATAATCTACTGGGAAATAAACAGAATTATTACTATCAACAAGCACAAGTCTCTTAGAAAGGGGCCTTAAAGATATAGGCCTATAGCTGTTATTTATAATTGTCACGAGGAATGCAGCAGTTCTACCAAACCTCAATCTTTGAACAAAGTT
>CAZLJD010000031.1:0-27293 GCA_964559865.1 uncultured Synergistota bacterium | reverse complement strand
TTGGGTGGTTCATTCCTCTCTCTTACAGAATTTACTACTCTATAACTGCCTGCAGGATTAACATAAGGCACTACTTCTCACCTCCTTAACCCAAAAGATTCACGATGTAGTGTCCGTTTACAGTGGATACCACCTGCACATCGTTTACATCTTCACTCTCTCGGTGAACTGATGCCCTTCCATCTCTAAATCCAGTATAGGCTGTATCTTCCTGCTGTTTCTCAGATGTCTGCCCACCTCCAACAAATACTGAAAAGGTTTGGGGATTCATTCCCTGTTCCTGAAAATGCTGCTGAAGATAACCCAAACCAGACTCAATAATAGCCTTAACATCATTGGAAGGTGTCCAAAAACTCGCAGAGATATTATTACCATGAATTACCACTTGTATTCTTAACCTACCCAAATGAGGCGGCTGCAACTCCATTAATATCTCCTTCTGTCCATTTGCAAGCGCTACATCCATCTTTTCCACTATTTGTTGAGTAACCCAACCAGTAAGGGAACGCTGATTTACATTAGATTCCACATTCTGGGTTTTAGAAGCAAGATTTACTTGATGAGAAGAGGATAAATTGTTAGCAACTACATTAACTGCATTCCCATCTTCTTTAAGAGCTACGCCCTTAAATCTAAAGCCTCTCCTTTCGCCTTCAAATTTTTCCTTACTGCTATGTTCGTATTTCACAGCTGCATTCGTAGGTGCCTCATCTACCATCTTGTGCGAATGTCTTCCATCAGAACCTATTCTTATCTTTACACTCACATCTTTACCACCATTCTTAGATATAGTCTTCCTAACTGCATCTATACCCTTTTCTACACTACCAGTGTCCGTTTTAGACGCATCTCTGTTGACTATCTTAATATCCTCGACAATACCCAAAAACCGGTTGTGGCTCTGTACCTTCTTGGCTGTTTCACTTGTTACTGTCAGTTTACCTGCATCAACACCTTTCTCAGTCGGCAATCCTTTTTCTCTTCTTACAGAAGAAGCATCACTCCCAGCACTAATTCTAGCATTTCCCTTATAAATGTGCATACCATCCACCCCAGAAATGCTCTTAGTAGTCGATTCAACCTTACCAGTAGCATTCAAAGTTGCTTTCGTACCTCCCTCACGGATATGAGCCGTTTCACTAGATCTCTCCAGAATAAGAGCCTGTTTCCCACCCTTCTTTCGAGAAGAACTATGAGTATAAGTCAACGGAGTATGATAATCAACCCGCTTTTCACTTTTGGTAGAACCAACTACCTCCTTCAACTCTTCAAAAAACTCATCTATTTCTCGCTTAACATCACCAGTTATTTGTATGTACTTCCCAATCTCTCTCATTATCTTTCCCTTCTGAGATAGTAACTCTCTAACCCTAACCATAGCAGAGGGTTCGATAAAATGAATGAGATTCCTGATCTCCTGCATGGTAACTAAGAGCATCATCCCCCTGTTCAGATCACTACCATCAGGATTAACACCGTGTTTTAGAAGCAACTTTCTAAGATCCTTTTCTATCTTCTCCTTGCCAATCTCAGGGAACACCAAAGCAAGTCTTTCTGAAATCAGTTTTAATATATTCTTCCTGAAAGTATACTTCATAAAGTTTGCATCCGAAGATATCTTATTTATTCTGCGGGTTTTCATCAGCTCAAGCAACTTACGAAAAGTAACATTAGACGAAGCGTGCAACGGACCTCTCCTACTCACTTTACCCAACCGCTGAGACAATTCTAGAAAACCTATTTTACGAACAGGAATGAAAAGCCCTTTCACCTATCTTACCTCCTTACCCACCATCATCCTCCTTGTAATATCTGCGGCTCTTCTTGGATCCATCAGAGAGATTATCTTTGCTGCTTTCTCCCCATCCATCCTCTTTAAAATATTAACAACTATATCGTCACTCAGGTTGGTAAAGACATCTGCTGCCTGAGCAGGTTGCATCTCACTGTACAGCTTAGCAAGTATCCTGTAATTCCTATCCAGATCCACTGCCTGAGACATAAGCTCCTTTGCCTTAAATTCCAAGTCTTTTAGCTTCTTCTCCCTTAGAGAAACCTCCTTCTCCTTCTTCTTGAGAACCGCCTCTTCATGTTTCAACCTCTGCTCCAGTTCATTAAGCTCCTTCTGCCGCTTCTTAAGTGCAGCTGCCAGCTTCTTTAACTCAAGTTCTCTTCTCTCCTGAGGTGTCAGAAACCAACCGGGCTCAACTGTCAAGTATTTGCCAAGATACTTTCCCAACACTGGCATCTCTACTAACCTTGGATATATCAACCTTTTCAGGTTGATCACACCTGAAAAGTGCAACCCAAGTGCACCCCCAACAATTACCGCTAAAAAAATAAGGGCAAAAAGGCATCCTTTTCCTTTTTGCCCTGCAGATGCTTCCCTGCCTTCCTCTTTATCTGGCATTTATCAACTCTCACTCACCTTTCATCAGCCTTTCGTACATCTCCTTTACCTTGCTAACATAATCTCGTGTTTCTGCATAAGGTGGAACCCCTCCATACCTATCCACTGCACCCGTTCCTGCATTATACGCAGCTAACACTTTATTCATGTCTCCTTGATATTTATCGGACAAAAACTTAAGATACTTTATACCTCCTTCGATATTCTCATCTACAGAGTACAGGTTCTTCACGCCAAATGCTCTGGCAGTAGAAGGCATAAGCTGCATTATACCCACAGCACCCTTAGGAGACACAGCCTTAGGGTTAAAACCGGACTCAACCCTCGCTATAGCTGTTACAAGAAGTGGATCAACACCATATTTGTCACTATACTCTTTGATCAAACTACCAATATCTCTATGTTCTATCTTCTTTCTTTCCTCTTGAAGAACAGAGGAAAAACGCACATCTTTCGGCTTATTAACCAACAGTTTGCTGTCAACATGGGGGGTAAACATCTCTTCTATCTCCCTTATCCTATTGATTACCCTCCTAACCCCACTCAGGTCAGGCAAAAATCTCATAGATTTTCCCTCCTGTTAAACAGGATAGTAGCAATCTCATCCAACTGCCTCTGCTCTCTTCTATCTTCTTCTTTCAAGAATTCAATATATCTCTTATCCCGCAACTTTTTAAGTATAAGCTCCTCTCTATACAGCCGTTTTACCTCTTCTGCCTTCTCCTTTATCTTCTCCCTCAGGCTCTCAAGCTCACTTTCCTTTCGCTTAAGTTCGCCCCCAAGAAACTCCATAAAGCGAGAATACTGCTGAATATCAGATATCCTAAAAACACCCTTTTCCATCACAAATATCTTCTCGGTTATTTCTTTAATTCTCAACCCCAATCGCTCTATCTGTTCAACAAGATCTGATTCCCTTTTCCTCAAAGAAGAAAGGATTACAACCTCCTGCTGCTTTTTAATCCCCTTAACATCAAGTAATCTTTGAAGAGCAAACCTAAACCTCGCCATAGAGACACCTACCTAAATATACCTTTAAGCTTCTCAAACGCACCCTGAAGAGTATCCCTTTCAAACATATCTTGTTTAAGATAATCATCAACCACCTTCTTTAACCTAATAGCCTCATCTATATCTGCATTACTACCCTTGACATACGCCCCAATGTTTATTAAGTCTTCTGCATCTCTATAAGTAGCAAGGATAGACCTTACCTTATTGGCATACTCCATCCACTCCTCACTAACTATATTCACCATCACCCTGCTAACGCTATTTAAGACATCTATGGCAGGAAAATGATTCTTAGAAGCCAGATTTCTTGACAAAACGATATGGCCATCTAAGATGCTTCTAACCGTATCCGCTACCGGTTCTGTAAGGTCATCACCCTCTACAAGAACGGTGTAAAGCCCGGTTATACTCCCTTTTTCACTGTTTCCCGCTCTTTCAAGAAGCTTCGGCATTACGGCAAAGACAGAGGGAGTATAACCTCTTGTAGCCGGTGGTTCCCCTATAGCAAGCCCCACCTCTCTTTGCGCCATAGCAAATCGTGTAACAGAGTCCATCATCAGTATGACATCTTTTCCTCTATCTCGAAAGTATTCTGCAATGGTAGTGGCTGTGAATGCTGCCTTTATCCTCAACAATGAAGGTTTATCAGATGTAGCTACTACCACCACAGAACGCTTTAAGCCCTCCTCTCCAAGGTCTCTCTCTATGAATTCTTTAACCTCTCTTCCACGCTCTCCTACCAGAGCTATAACATTGACATCTGCATTCGTATTTCTCGCAATCATGCCTATCAAGGTACTTTTACCAACCCCACTTCCAGAGAATATACCCATTCTCTGCCCCTTCCCCACCGTAATAAGGCCATCCACAGCCCTTATGCCAAGAGCTATAGGTTCCGTAATACTCTTCCTCTTCAAAGGGTGTGGAGGATCCGCATATAAGGGGTAGTAGTCTTCAGGCACTATAGCTCCCTTGCCATCTATAGGCACACCAAGTGCATCTACTACCCTCCCAAGAAGGGCATCCCCAACCTTCACCATCAACCTTTCCCCTCTGGAAATAACCTCCATACCTGGAGAAATATTATTTATATCTCCAAGAGGCATCAATAAAACCCTATTACCTCTAAATCCTACTACCTCAGACATTACATACCCATTACCATCAGATAGCCTTATCCAACAAACATCACCTATACTTGCTGCCGGGCCTATCGACTCTAAAAGCAGTCCTACTACTTGCTGAATTCTCCCTTTATACAAAATGGGTTGAACACGCTCCAACACACTTACATACTTACCAAACAGTTATCTTCCCTCCTTCAACATACTAACCATAGCAGACTCTATCTCCGAAAGCTGCGTAGATATACACGCATCTATATCACCAAAGTCCGTCTCAGCGATACATCCCCCGGCCTCCACACTCTCATCCGCAACTAGCTCCACCCTCTTATCCACTAAATCCCAGCTGGAAATCACATCCAAATCTTTTGGATTCAACCTCAGCACAATCTTTGTAGATTCTGCCGCTCTATCCAGTACAGCTTTAACAGTTCTAACTATAAACTCCCTATCAACCTCCGTCTCCTTCCGCACCACCTTCTTCAGCATCTGAATGAAAAGATTAACAATAATAGATTCGTTCTCATATAAAATTGCATCTTTTGTGGATAAAAGCGAACTCACTACCGTCTCCACTCTCTTCCTCAAAGAAAGTATCTCCTCATCCAATCTCCTTTTTGATTCCTCCTCTGCTTGCAACAAACCATCCTTGTACCCCTTATTCTTAGCTTCTTGAATGTACTTGTCAACATCCGATCTAATCTTATCTGCTACCTTCTGTGCCTCTTTTATCAATCCATCTGCTTCTGCTTTTGCATCAAGCAATATCTTTTC
Source organism: uncultured Synergistota bacterium (assembly GCA_964559865.1). Classification (GTDB taxonomy): domain Bacteria; phylum Synergistota; class JAGHAJ01; order JAGHAJ01; family JAGHAJ01; genus JAGHAJ01. Next base: position 21,971 of record CAZLJD010000031.1, on the reverse strand, counting down.
TGCCTTTTCCTGAGCAGACCTTACAATAGAGTCTGCCTTCTTCTTTACAGACTCTATGTCAGGAATATTACTGTGGGAAGCCTTAACGTTTTCACCAGCAACCTCTGTTCTTTCCTCAACAGGCAATGTCAACGGGGAACTTACCACCTTTACACCCTTCAAGACCACATTATTAGACAATAATCTCCTCCTCTCCTCCGCGAGAGACTATGATCTCACCAGACTCCTCAAGTTGCCTTATAACATTCACTATCTTCTGCTGTGCCTCTTCAACATCCTTAACCCTAACAGGACCCATAAATTCCATGTCTTCCTTCAGCATAGCAGCAGCCCTCTTCGACATATTATGGAAGAATTTGTCTTTCACATCTTCACTTGCTCCCTTAAGTGCCAGTGCAAGGTCTTTCATATCCACCTCCCTAAGCACCCTCTGTACCGAACGGTCATCAAGCTTCACAACATCCTCAAAGACGAACAACCTCTTGCGGATCTCATCAGCAAGTTCAGGGTCCTGTTCCTCTAACGAATCAAGTATATTCTTCTCAGTCGTCCTATCCACACTATTTAGCACCTCAACAACCGCATCTATACCACCAGCCTGCGCAAAATCCCTCAAAGCAACACTTGAAAGCTTTTTCTCAAGGACTCTTTCCACATCTCTCAAAGTCTCAGGTGATGTCCTATCCATAGTTGCCAACCTTCTGGCAACATCCACTTGAAGTTCAGGTGGCAGACCAGACAAAACAGCCGCCGCCTGGTCAGGATTCATATAAGCTAACACAAGTGCAATAGTCTGAGGATGCTCTCCCTGTAGGAAATTCAGAACCTGCGAAGGATCAGCCCTCCTCACAGACTCAAATGGTCTAACCTGAAGAGATGCTGTCAATTTTCCAAGGATGTTTTCTGCTCTATCCTTTCCCAGCGCCTTCTCCAGCATAGCTTTAGCATAATCGATGCCACCCTTACCCACAAATTCCCTGGCAATCAACATATCCTGAAATTCTTTGATAACCTCATCCTTCAACTGAGGTGGAATTTTCCTCATACTTGCCACCTCAAGAGTTATCTGCTCTATTTCCTCCTCCTTGAGGTGCTTAAGAACCTTAGCAGATGTTTCAGGTCCTAAGGCTATAAGCAAAACAGCAGCTTTTTCTTTACCAGTTAGACCCTCTCTTCTCCTTCTTGGCATACTAATCACTCATCAACCAGTTTCTTATCAAGTCTGCTATCTTATCAGGGTGTCTATCCGCATACTCTCTAATCTGCCTTTCAGAAATGAGTCTCTCCCTTTCCTCCATAGAAAGCTCTGCTCGTGAAAGTATCTCTTCCAATGTAGGAATTTCCTCCTCCGGCTGTTTTTCTTCCTCTTCGACAGCCGCAGCAGCCTCCATTTCGGCAAGCTTCTTCTTCCTGTAAGACCTATATCCAAGAAAGATAGCCAAAGCTACAGCACCAAGCACAGAAAGGAGTAAAATGAGTCTATTTCTTTCCTCCCTTGCCAGTTCGGCTTCCATCTCTTTGACATATGTGGTGTCAAACGCCATAGTTTCCACTACTACCTTGTCACCACGGGCAGGATCCTCTCCAACAGCAGCTGCAACAGAATCTCTAAGTTTCTTAATTTCTTGTGGTTTCAGTTTGGCATCTACAAGCACAGCAACCGAAATCCTCTTTATCTTACCCGGCGTACCTTTGATATCTTCCACTTCCTTAGTTATCTCGTAATTCTTTATAACATTACTCTTAGAATACTCTGTCTTCTGCCCACTACCCTTGGGTATCTGATATCCCGGAATGTTGCTCTGTGTACCTGGTACACCTCCAGGAACGGTTCCACTACCCTTATATCTTTCCTCAATATCCTGTTCACTCCTTACTATCCCCTTACCATTAACCACAGGCTTATATATCTCTTTCTTCACATCCTTCTTGTCAAAATCAAAATCTACATGCACCTTTGCAACTGCCTTCCCTGGGCCCATAACCTTGTTTAGCATAGCCATTAATCTGTTTTCCAGCATCTGCTCGTAGTTCTTCTCCACTTCTATTTGAACGGTACTAAGCTTCCTAGCACTCCTTAGTATGTAATCCTCTTTTATCATATCAGACAGGATCTCGCCTTTGGTGTCAACTACCACAACATTGTCAGGGGAAAGGCCTTCTACACTGTGCGAAACCAAATTAACTATCGCTCTAACCTGTTCTGGCGTAAGGTGGGAGAATGGTTTTAGCTTAACCAACACAGACGCTGTAGCAGGTTTTTGTTGCTCCACAAACAGCCTCGATTTCGGCATCACAATGTTGACCTTCGCTGCAACAACGGGATCCAAACTCGAAATAGTTCTAACAAGTTCACCCTGAAGGGCACGCAAATAACTGACCTGCTCCTGGAACGATGTCATTCCCCACTGGGGTTTATTGAATATCTCAAATCCAACCACACTGCTTTTCGGTATTCCCTTTGCCGCCATCTGCAACCTTAGTTCATACACTCTATCTGCACGAACCAGCACAGTCTTTCCATCGGCAGATAACCTATACGGTTCACCTGCCTTCTTCAGTTCCGTAACGACAAGGTACTCATCCTGCGTCGATAGGTTCGAAAAAAGTGGGACATACTGAGGGTTGGACGCCCAGAACACAAGAGCAAACAGTACAACAAGCACAGCAGCAGTGACACCCACAACCACACCCTTTTGAAGTTTGGAGAGCTTTGCCCATGTATCTTTAAGCTGTGTCACTATCTGTTTGATCCTATCAAACAAAACAGATACCCTCCGCCTACATAGTCATCCTACTGATCTGCTGATAAGCATCTACCAGTCTATTTCTTATCTCTGTAACCAATCTCAACGCTATGTCCGCCTTTTCTACTGCAATAGTGAGCTGATGCATATCTTTTAACTCGCCCGTAGCTAATTTCTTAGCCATAGCATCCGCCTTAAGCTGCAAAGCATTAACCTTCTTCAACTCGGTGGAAAATAACTCATAAAAACTCTTAACTCCGTTCTCTGCAGGTGAAGTAGAAGGACTCTTCTGTTTCTCGACGTTCCCATAGGAAAACTTGCTAAGATCAATAATCCTCATATCTCTCATCAGGAAAACCTCCATCTGTGCAGGTTCTTTTACCTAATTATACCACAAAAGGAAGGAAAACTTGCTAAAAATTAAGAAGGGAATTACGCCCTCATAATATCAATGGACTGAAGGAGCATTGTCTTTGAGGAGTTCACAACCATAACATTCGCTTGGTAAGCACGCGAGGCAGCTATCATATCAACCATCTCCCGGACCACACTTATATTGGGGTACCTAACATAACCATCTTTATCTGCATCCGGATGAGATGGATCATACACCTTTCGTGGGGGTAAAGTATCATTTTCTATACTAACTACCCTCACTCCGCTTCCTATAGGGTCAAATGGATCTTTTCTCTCCTGAAATACCGGTATCTTTCTCCTATAAGGCCCCCCCTCTGCTGTACGGGTAGTATTGACATTCGCTATATTGTCAGCGATGACATCCATCCATACCCTTTCGGCAGTTAATCCACTACCCGCTATATCCATCGCACTAAACAGCTTCATAAGCTACTACCTCCTGGAAGATATAACAGACTTTAACATAGCGAACCTCTTCCCCATCAAAGACGACATCGCCCTGTACTTTATACTGTTCTCTGCAAGTTTTACAAGTTCTCTATCTATATCGACATTGTTCTTGTCATATCTATAATAGCCAGTATCATCTCTCCATATTATGGGTTTAACGGAATCTATTGAGGGAGGACCTATAGGGATGTGCATAGGATTAGTAAGCACACCCCGTAACTTTATCTCTCTCTGTTTAGAGAACACCTTTTTCAACTCTCCCTCAAAAGAAACCTCTACACGCTGATAATCAGGAGTATTAACATTTGCTATGTTTTGTGCTATTGCCCGCTGCCTCAAAGTTGCAGCATCCATTGCCCTATTCAACAACTGAAAGACTTCACCAAAAAGTTTGCTCATCCACCTTCACCCGATTTAAATTCGGACACAACTCTACCACTCTTTACAGCTACCCCCTCATCTCTTTCAAAAACTCCTTGCTCAACACCTTTATGTATGTACCCTTCATACCAAGCGACCTGGACTCTATAACACCAGCACTTTCCAACTTCCTCAGTGCATTGACAATCACAGATCTCGTAACACTTATGCTATCAGCGATCTTACTGGCAACAACAATACCCTCTTCCCCTTCAAGGACTTCAAAGATATGCCTTACAGCCGTAAGCTCAGAATATGACAGCGTTCTCAAAGCCATCCTAACAACAAGCTTATCTCTCATGCTTTCTTCCATTCTATCGTTCTGACTCCTCAGTATCTCCATTCCAACAATAGTAGCACCATACTCTGCGAGTAAAAGGTCACCTTCGTTGAATTTTTCACCAAATCTTGCCAAGACGAGTGTGCCTAACCTCTCCCTACCTCCAACAACGGGAACAAATGTCACATACTTATCTGGATACTCACACTTCACCTCTGGATAATAAGAACATTTTCCATCCTTTGAAGTAAGATTCATCACCGATTCCATAATCCTCATAAGTTTCTCATTGTACTCTTCGGGGTACTTACCCTCTTTTAAAACTTTCTTTACCTCCTTACAATCATATCCCTTAACGAGACTATACCCCAAGATATTTCCATCCTTATCAGAAATATAAACATTAGCCTCATTCACATCACTCAATATACTTGCTAATTTCCCAAAGTCAGCTTCCTTAGAAGCCGTCTTCTCCAACCATTTATTGATCTTCCTCGTTTTCCTCAAAAGTTCTTTAGCATCAACCTTCAAAGCAATTCCCCCCATCAATCTTACAGTATGTAATCTCTCAAGTCCTTATTGTCAAGCAGACCTTTAAGCTGTTTATCCACATATTCCCTATCTATTACTACTTTACCCTTCAACTCTGGAGCCTTAAAAGATATCTCTTCTAAGAGTTTCTCCATTACTGTCGTCAGTCGCCTTGCTCCTATGTTTTCAAGCTCCTCATTTACAGCGTAAGCTATCTCCGCTACTCTATCCAATGCATCATCTGTAAACTCCAACTCTATACCCTCAGTAGATAGTAACATCTTATACTGTTTCAATATAGAGTTCTCCGGTTCCACAAGTATTCTCCTTAAATCGTCCTTGCTAAGCGCTTTTAGTTCTACCCTTATAGGGAACCTACCCTGGAGCTCTGGAATAAGGTCAGAGGGTTTGCTCATGTGAAAGGCACCAGCAGCTATGAACAGGATATGCTCAGTTCTAACCGGACCATACTTAGTCATAACAGTAGATCCCTCTATAATGGGTAGAATATCCCTCTGAACACCTTCTCTTGAAACATCTGGACCCTTGTATTCCCCCCTTCCAACGATCTTGTCTATCTCATCGATAAATACTATACCCTCCTCTTCCGTTTTTGCAATTGCTTCATTTATAACCTCATCCATATCTATGAGCTTCTGCGCTTCTTCATTTTCGAATATCCTCCGTGCTTCAGCTACTGTAACCTTCCTCCGCTTCACCTTAGGTGGTAGGATATTACCAAGTAAGTCTTGCATACTCATACCTATATCGTCCATACCCATAGGTCCAAATACCTCTATCCTTGGAACATTTCTGTCTGTAACCTCTATCTCCACTATCTTGTCATCTAACTCCCCTCTTCTAAGTCTCTCCCTAAGCTTCTCTCTTGTACTTTCCCAACTATCCTTATATTCTTCCGAAAACTCTTGTTCACCTTCCGAGGACTTATCACCCCCAAAAAACTCTATAATGTAATTGGGTTTCTTCTTCTTATTTGGAGCCGGGAGCAAAACATCTAACAACCTCTCTTCACCAAGCATCTCCGCCTTTTCTTTAACCTCTTCCAACCTGCGCTGCTTTACCATATGGACAGCAGAGGTAACTATCTCTCTTATTATAGACTCTACATCTCTGCCAACATAACCCACTTCTGTAAATTTCGTCGCCTCCACCTTTATAAAGGGTGAGTCCACAAGCATCGCTAACCTTCTCGCAATCTCGGTCTTACCCACCCCAGTAGGACCTATCATCAGGATATTCTTAGGTAATATCTCTTTGGCCTTTTCAGGCGGTAACATCCGTCTCCTAAACCTATTTCTTAAAGCTATAGCAACAGCCTTTTTAGCCTCGTCCTGACCTATGATAAACTTGTTTAGCTCTTCAACAATTCTCGAAGGTGTTAGTTCTTTCTCCCTATCCATATCTTTCGCCCCCATTACAACGATTCGATAACGAATTTTTCATTTGTGTACACACATATCTCCGAAGCTATTCTCAAAGACTCCTTAACTATCTCCTCTGCGTCCAAGTTGCTATACCTCACAAGTGCCTTTGCTGCAGAAAGGGCATAATTACCACCAGAACCTATAGCAGCAATACCCTCCTCTGGTTCAACAACATCTCCACTCCCAGATATTATAAACATGTGGTCCTTATCCATAACTATCAATAAAGCCTCCAACCTTCTCAAAATCTTGTCAGTTCTCCAGTCCTTGGCAAGCTCAACAGAAGCCCTCATAAGGTTACCTTGATACTTCTGAAGTTTCGACTCAAATCTATCAAACAATGTAAACGCATCTGCAGTGGAACCTGCAAAACCCGCAACAACCTTTCCATCAAATATCTTCCTTACTTTTCTTGCACTACTCTTCAAAATAGTATCACCAAATGTTACCTGACCATCTCCCCCCATAACAGATTTCCCATTGTGCTTTAATGCAATAACAGTTGTACCCTTAAACTCCAACACGACCCTCACCTCACCGTCTATCTGCAGGATGATACTTTCTATACTTCTTCTTCAAACTCCTATATACAACATGCGTATATATCTGCGTTGTTTCAAGATTTTCGTGTCCTAACAGCTCCTGCACAACCCTCAAATCCGCCCCATTTTCGAGCATATGCGTTGCAAAACTATGTCTAAGCGTATGGGGAGACGCTACAATACCCGCCTTCCTGCTGTAAAAATCTACTATCCTGTTTACCGACCTGACCGTCAATCTACCACCCTTCATATTAAAAAATACATATCCCGTCTTATCCAAATTCCACATGTCTGCATATCTTTCCAAGGATTCTAAAGCCTTACTTCCTATAGGAATAACCCTTTGTTTTTTCCCCTTTCCGTACACCAACACAATTCCCTCGTACAAGTCTATGTCTTCCCACTTTAAAGAAACCAGCTCACTAACACGCATACCCGTAGCGTACAAAACCTCTACAATCGCCCTATCTCTTGCACCCTTAAAGCTCTCAGGTATAACAGATATAAGTCTATCTACCTCCTCTTCCGTAAGAACATTAGGCAGTCTTTTGGGGAGCTTTCCAGTTTTAACAAGCATAGGCCACTTAAAACTATGACCTTTCCTTTGCAAAAACCTCACCCAAGATCTCAACACAGAGATCTTCCTCGAGAATGTGGTACGCTTGTACTCCTTACTTCCCAAGTACCGCAAAAACATCAGCCACCTATCTGCGTCTACTTCTTCCACAAAGGTAACCCCAACGGTTCTCATAAAAGATACAAACTGCATCATATCCCTCTTATACGCTAAAAGCGTATGCTCTGAAAACCTCCTATTCTTCAACTCAATAAGAAACTCCTCCACCAACCTCTCCAACTCCATCAATTAGATGTATTTTAGCATAATTGCTACATAATTACAATATTTTTTCAATCGTTTACCATTCCGTTACAAACCCAATAGACCACTATCCTCTGCAAATCTATAAAGCGCAGACAACGCCCTTTCTCTCAGGAGTAAACGGCGCATTTGTCTATCACGAACCTTCTTATCCAAAGGCGGAAGTATCCCCCAGTTCGCATTCATAGGTTGAAACCTTTTAGTGGGAGTAGTTATGTACCTAAGAAGTGAACCTATGATCGTAACATCAGGAAAGATATACGGACTCATACCCTTAACCAGTGCGTAGGCATTTACCCCTGCTACAAATCCCATCGCAGTAGAAGGAAGATAGCCCTCTACTCCTGTGATCTGACCTGCAAGAAAGATGCGTCCGGAACTCTTCAACTGCAAGCTCTTCTCAAGCACAACAGGGGCATTAACAAAGAAATTTAGATGAACAACTCCATACCTCTCAAAGACTGCATTTTCAAGGCCGGGTATCATCCTAAAGACCCTCTTTTGTTCACTCCACTTAAGACCCGTCTGAAATCCTACCATATTGAAGAGGGTTTCAGCTGCATCATCTCTTCTAAGCTGCACAACAGCATAGGGCATCTTCCCAGTCACAGGGTTTACTATTCCAACAGGCTTCATAGGACCATACCTGAGTGTATCTTTTCCCCTCTTCGCCATAACCTCCACCGGAAGACACGCTTCAAAGTATACCTTCTCGTCAAACGAGTGTCTATAAGCAACTTCCGCATCCTTCAGTGCTTTCCAAAACCTGATATACTCCTCCTCTGTAAAAGGACAATTTACATAATCACCATCATCAGAGTAACGAGATGCCCAAAATACCTTACTCCAATTTATAGAAGAAGCCTCTACCAAAGGAGAAACTGCATCAAAAAAGTGCAGATAGTCTGCTGAAATAAACCTCTTAAGTGAATTCTTGAACTTTTCAGTAGTCAACGGACCTGTTGCTATTATTACTATCCCATCTGGTACATCTTCCATTTCTTCCACAACAATCTCGATCAACGGATGAGTTTGTAGCTTTCGGGTAATGTAAATCGAAAACCTCTCTCTATCAACTGCAAGGGCTTTACCCGCAGGCACAGATGAAGCTTTAGCCGACTCTATAATAAGAGAACCCAACATAGAGAGCTCATCTTGGAGCAATGAAATTGCCGCTGTGTCCTTACGCGAACCGAACGAATTACTACATACAAGCTCTGCAAGGTAGGGTAATCTATGGGCTGGGGTATACGAACGAGGTTTCATTTCTATCAGCTTGACTCTTACCCCTCTCTTAGCCAGTTGCCATGCAGCTTCACTACCTGCAAGTCCCCCACCAATTATTAGTACTTCATCCTTCATTACTCTCTTCTCTCTTATAGTCGCATTCGCTATTCCAGCAATAATATATACTCTTAGTCTTGCGTTCCTTCACCAAGAGTATGCTACCGCATTTGGGACATCTCTCAGCTACAGGTTTGTCCCATGATATAAAACTACACTCAGAATTACTACACTTATAGTACTTTCTCCCTCTCTTACTTACCCTTTCCACAATAGGTGCCCCACACAGAGGACAATCAACTCCTACCTTCTTTTGATAAGGTGCAGTATACCTACACTCAGGGTAACCAGAACAAGCTATAAACTTACCATATCTACCTCTTTTCACAACAAGTGGCCTACCACAAAGCGGGCAGAGTTCACCAGTTGGTTCGCTCTCATCAGGTAACCTAACCTTTTCTATTTTTTCTTTAGCTTCTTCGAGAAGTTTAGAAAATGGGACATAAAACTCTCTCACGGTGTTCACCCAATCCTCTTCCCCTACCTCTATCTTGTCTAACCTATCCTCCATATTTGCCGTAAAATCTGCATTTACTATGGAAGAAAAGTGCTTAACAAGTATATCGTTAACCGTCCTACCAAGGGTCGTTGGGATCAGCTTTCCCTTTTCCTTATCAACATAACCCCTCTCTTCTATAGTCTTCACTATCGTAGCATATGTGCTCGGCCTACCTATGCCTTTTTCTTCCAAAAGCTGTATAAGACTTGCTTCACTGTATCTTGGTGGAGGTTGGGTGAAGTGTTGCTTCGATACCCACTCAACAAACTCTAACTTATCCCCCACATTCAACTCAGGGATATCCTCCTCATTCACAGAAGACGGCCAGAGTTTAAAGAAACCATCGAAAACCACCTTGTTGCATGTCTTCTTGAACACATACCCACTACAAGTAACAGAAATCGTCGTCTTAAGAAGTTTGGCTGCAGCCATCTGACTGGCAACAAACCTCCTCCAAATAAGGTCATAAAGTTTGTACTCCTCAGGTTTCAAAGTACTTCTAACCTTTTCAGGTGTAAGATTCACATAAGTAGGCCTTATAGCCTCATGGGCATCTTGTGCAAATTTAGACTTTTTGAACGACATACCCGAACCCACATATTCTTTGCCAAAACCATCCTTTATAAAGTCCCTACACTCCTTTTTAGCCACATCAGAAACCCTCAGCGAATCTGTCCTCATATATGTTATTAACCCAACCCTGTTTCCGTTGCCAACATCCACCCCTTCGTAAAGTCTTTGGGCTACCATCATGGTCCTCGCCGGGGAAAAACCCAGTAGCCTACTCGCATCTTGCTGGAGAGTGCTTGTCTTGAACGGAGGTGGTGGCATTTTCGCATACTCCTCCCTCTTTACATCGGAAACTACAAATTCGCCCACATTTATCTTACCTACAAGCCTATCCACATCTTCCTTATTGGTCAATTTTACCTTCCTGTCAAGCAAAAACAGGATCTCTTTTCCACTCTTAGAAAGCTTAACCTCCAATGTCCAGTACTCTTCAGGTTTAAACTCCTCTATCTCCCTTTCCCTGTCACATATAAACTTTAATGCCACAGATTGCACCCTACCCGCACTCAACGCCCTCCTCACTTTCTTCCAAAGGAGTGGACTCAACAAATAACCAACAAGCCTATCCAGGATCCGTCTTGCCTGCTGTGCGTTCACCTTACGAATATCCAGCTCCTGTGGTGTCCTTATAGCTTTCTTTACAGCAGAGGGGGTTATCTCATTAAACATCACCCTGTTCTTACTGCCATCCAACTTCAATGCACGGCTCAGATGCCATGCAATAGCCTCACCTTCTCTATCAGGATCCGTAGCAAGATAAACACCATCAACCTTCTTAACCTTAGACTTAAGCTGTTTAAGTATCTGCCCCTTTCCTTTTATTACCACATATTTGGGAGAGAAATCATTGTCGATATCCACTCCTAATTTGGTTTTGGGCAGGTCAATAAGATGCCCATAAGAGGCTACTACCTCATAATTCTTACCAAGTATCTTCTTTATCGTGTTTGCCTTCGCTGGTGATTCCACAATCACCAGAGATTTTTTACCCAAAATACATCACACTCCACCTACTGAATAGTTCTGTTATAAAAAAACTTCTCCAATGCCAACTTTCTATCCGAAAACTTCTGGAACAACAACTTCTTTAAACCCGCTTCATCAAGCTCCTTTTGCTTTGCCATAAATAATGTATCTAACACATCCTCTACTTCCCTTTCATCTATAACACCAAGCTCAAGCATTTCATACAATATACCTTGTGCCTCCTTAGAAAGGTGCACTCTCTCCCTGGGATGCAATATCCTCTTACCCAACACTTTCACCTCCTATGCGTATATATCTGCCATCACTAACAGAAGAAACGAGCTCCTTCATCTCAAGCAACATCAATCTACTACGCACCACATCCACTCCCATCCCAGTCTTCTCTACTATGTAGTCTATAGTTACTGGCTCCACATAGTCCACTACTTCCAATATCCTACGCTCATCTGTATCTAAGTTTTCAACTCCATCCTGCAAGTGTTGTCTTCTCTCCGTAGGATACCCAAGCTCTCTAAGTATATCAGATGGGTAAAGTATCGGGTAGGCTCCCTGCTGAATAAGTTTATTACTACCCTCACACTTCCTGTTGTATATGCTACCTGGAACAACGAAGACATCTCTATTTTGCTCCACTGCAAAGTTAGCAGTTATAAGTGCACCGCTTTTCGCAGGTGCTTCAATCACCACCACCCCCTGAGAGACTCCGCTTATTATCCTATTTCTCAACGGAAAGTTTCTCCTACTTGGAAGAGTGCCAAACGGGTACTCTGTTATCACCACACCGTTAGAATCCACTATCCTTTCCAAAATACCCCTATTACTTCTCGGGTAGACTATATCCATCCCAGTAGCAATAACTGCCATCGTCCTGCCGCCCTTATTTAAAGCCGCTAAGTGCGCCTCAGTATCTATACCATAAGCAAGGCCACTCACTACCGTAACACCCATATCAGCAAGGTATTCACTTATGTCCTTCGCAGCTTTTCTCCCATAGGAAGTGGGATTCCTTGTTCCAACCACAGCAACTCTCACTGCATCAACAATAAGTCTGCCATGAACATACAATAATATAGGGGGACTATCTATTTCTCTCAAGCTCACAGGATAATCTTTATCCTCAGCAGTAACAACATTTACATCTAATCTCCCTGCCGTTTCTACCTCCTTTTCAGCAAGCCTTTCCCTCTTTATCCTGTTAATCCTATCTGCCAATTCAGACCCCAAATTCAGTACTTGAGATACATCAGTAGGATCTGCATCCCATGCATTACAAACACTACCAAAGTACCTCCTTAAAACTTCCAATCTCTTTGCACCAACCAGACCCGTCATGTTGAAACCCACATAAGCTACTTTCAGCCTTACACTTTCCATATCAACACATCCATCTTTCTGTAATCCAATGCCTCTGCAATGTCATTAATCCCTATCTCATCAGCCCCACGCATATCTGCAATAGTCCTAGCAACCTTCATTACCCTCGTGTATGCACGCATACTCAACCTCATCTTCTCAAACGCTTCGTCAAGCAGCTTCCTAGCATCGTCCTCCAGACGGCAAAATAGCTTTATCTCACGCTCTGTCATCATAGAATTGTACATCACTCCCTTACCAGAAAACCTCTTTCTCTGTATTTCATGAACCCTTTTAACCCTCTCCCTAACCACTTCGGATGTCTCCACATTGCCGACAGTTTTACCAACATCCTTTATAGAAACCCTATTCACAATGAGTTGAATGTCTATCCTGTCCAACAAAGGTGCAGAAATCCTCGAAAAATATCTGTTTATATCCCGAGGCGTACATCTATCAAACTCCCCATATGGGCACGGATTCATAGCACCCACAAGCATGAATCTCGCTGGATAAGTAACTGTACCAGATGACCTCGAAACAACTATATATCCATCTTCCATAGGCTGCCGTAGTGCCTCTAACACATTCCTCTTAAATTCTGGCATCTCATCAAGAAATAAAACCCCACAGTGTGCAAGGGTGATCTCTCCCGGCTTCAAGCTAACTCCTCCACCACAGAGCGCAACATCACTAACGGTATGATGAGGCGACCTAAATGGACGCAAAGACATAAGCTTCCCATTCAGCTTACCCGCCACACTGTAAATCCTCGTAACCTCCATTACTTCCTGGGGTGACATAGGCGGTAAAATAGAGGCAACCGCTTTTGCAAGCATGCTCTTACCTGAACCCGGAGGACCAACCATAATAACATTATGCATACCAGAAGCTGCAACCTCAAGTGCTCTCTTAGTTGCAACATGCCCCTTTATATCTGACCAGTCAACAGGATAATTCGGTGACCCTGCTTCAAGAGGCTCTAAACTACCAACATCAGGTGGTACACTTCCGCCAATCACATCAAGGATCTCTGACAGATGCTTTATTGTAATATAACTCAATCCATCTATTATCCGGGCTTCATCTCGATTTCCATCTGGTATCACTAAAACCTTGTTCATCTCCTTTGCAAGAAACCCTATGGAAACAACACCACTTATAGCTTTAACATCTCCTCTCAATGAGAGCTCCCCTGCAAAAATAAAACCAGACAAATCCTTCTCATCCCCAGTAGAATGCTGAACAATCGCAGCAGCAATGGGAAGATCTAACATAGAACCCTCCTTCCTCAAAGACGCCGGTGCAAGGTTAACAACTATTCTACTCTTTGGAAACGAATACCCACTATTCTTAACAGCACTCCTTACCCTCTCCCTCGACTCTTTTACAGAGAGGTCTGGCAACCCCACTATATTGAAAGAAGGCAACCCCTTGGAGACATCCAACTCTACACTAACAAGCTTTGCATCCATACCTACAATCGTGCTACCGTACACCGATATCATAACTATAATATCTCCTTTATGTGCTCTATCTTTACTCCCTGCTCCATGATCACAATAGAGATTACATCAAAACTCATATCCGCTTCCCCAACCATGTTCAGCTGAAGATACCTCATAGCAACATTCCTCATGTGGGAGAGCTTTCTCTGGTCAACAGCCTCATATGGCGCACCGTACTTCAAGCTCCTCCTCGTTTTCACTTCAACAAAGCTTATTACACCATCTTTCTCTGCAATTATATCTACTTCTCCCTCTTTTGTCCTATATCTCCTGTGCAGTATCCTGTACCCTTTGCTAAGCAGGTAATTAGCTGCTATATTTTCCCCCATCCTTCCAAGAGATTGCTTATCCATTTCTATCCAGCCAATAAACAAACGCAAGCACCTGAGCCACCGCTTGATATAACTCCGGAGGGATATACTTCCCCTCCCCTATTTTAAAGAGCGTATCTGCAAGGAATTCATCTTCGTAAATAGGTATCTCATACTTTTTAGCAAGTTCCACCATCTTCTCAGCCAGCAAACCCTGAGCAACATACAAGATGTAAGGGGCTTCGTCTTCTTGAATATCGTATTTCAACGCAGCAGCTTTCTTGGTATTCTTCTTTTTTTCCATCACACTTCTATATCAAAACCGTAGAAGTATATGTTTTGTCCATCTTCAACCTTCCTAAAACCCAATTTTGCAAGTGAGAAACCAACATCCTCAAGGTACTTACTGAGTTTCCCCCTATGCTTCGTAAGTAACTCACTCACTTTATCCTCTTTCGCATTAAACACCACATTAACCGATCTACCCAGTAATGTTATAAGAATGCCAAGCTTGCCTATATTCGGCAAATCAACCCAAACAACGACCATTTCTGGAGAAGCAGCATGTTTCTTGTTGTCCTTGTCATTTTTTTCTCTCTCCTTAACAAAAATCCACGAAAAATGGTTGTTTTCACCAAAGGGCAATATAAAAAATTTATAGCCATGATGCGCCGTGTTAAATCTCACCTGCCAATACATGAGCTCCTCCAGATCTGAGCCATCGATAAAACTCAAAAACTCATGTGGTGTCTTTTTGGCTACACTTTTGGCAAACATATCCAGCTTACGAGATTTGTGATAAAAGAGCATGGCTATCCGTGCCATCTCCCAACTCACAGGTAATCCCATTCCTCTCGTCCACCTTGAAAGCCACAGAAGTTCTTGCATATCTAAACCCATCTTACTCTTAAAGTTCATCCAAAACAATAAAGTCTCACTATTTATCCTCCATTCATATTTTAACAAAAGCGACAACATATCCAGGCTGCTCTCTTTTCCAAGCAACTGTCCAATGTTCGCAGGTGTTATAAGCTTAAACACCAGCTTACCTGCTTGATTCTCCTCCAATTTCAGGTATATACTTTCACCCATGGCAAGTGGAACCCTGTTCTCAGCAACTACATTCTTACCTCCTATATTAATTATAGAATTCCCATCTGCAAACCCAACTACCCTCCCTCTCACCACCATCCCATCTCTAAGATTGAGCTCCCTTACCAGATTTTTTGCACTTGAAATAGATATTTCAGGCACTACCTTCATTGTTTCCAAATCCCCTTATCCTAAATGAAAAGCGGTGTATGGGAGAATAACCATACATCTTGACAGCCTCAATGTGCATCCTCGTTGGATAGCCCTTGTGTTGACAGAAACCATATTGCGGATAAACTTTATGCCAACCACACATAATTCTATCCCTGATAACCTTCGCCACGATGGAAGCCGCAGATATCACATATACCTTTGCATCTCCACCAACTATCGCTCTCTGAGGGTAAACAACAGTAGGAATGGTATCCCTACCATCCACAAGGACCATTGCAGGCAGCACTTTGAGTCTACTAACAGCTATCTCCATCGCCATGAGAGTAGCATTTCTTATATTAATTCTATCTATCACATCTTCTCTCACAACCCCTATACCTACAGCAACTGCGTCTCTTAATATGACAGAAGAGAGCTCCTCTCTTTGCCTTGAAGACAGCTTTTTAGAGTCTTTCACCCCTTCTATTCTATTACGAGGGTCGAGAATTACAGCCGCAGCAACAACCGGGCCTGCTATCGGTCCCCTCCCTGCTTCATCTACACCCGCAACCCACAACATAGCTAATAAGGGTTAAACAATATACGAATCCTCGTTATAGGCCAATATATAATAAACGCTTTCCCCTTTATATTTTCTCTCGGAACATACCCCCAGTACCTGCTGTCATCACTGTTGGGCCTGTTATCACCCATGACAAAATACCTACCCTTTGGCACCACAACCTCATCCATAGAAAACATGTCATTATGCACGACATATGGCTCTTTTAATAACTTACCGTTAATGTATACCTTTCCCTCCACTATCTTAATATGATCCCCAGGTAAACCTATAATCCTCTTTATAAAGTCTGTAGAAGTATCCAGGGGGAACTTAAATACCACTATATCCCCCCTCTTAGGTTCAACAAAGTAGTATATAAACTTAGCAACCAACACTCTATCGTGGGGCATAAGTGTAGGCTCCATAGAACCTGTTGGTATGTAAAATGCTTCAACCACGAATGTCCTTATGAGTAGTGCCAACACTACTGCCCATATTACAACTTCTAACATTTCTCTCCATGCCGGTTTCTTAGATCTTTTCTTGCCCGATTTACTATCCCCCCTTAAACTACTACCCTTAGTCACAGAAAAGCCCCCTCACCTCAGGTCCTTGTAGTATCTTCTTTGATCCTACTTGCCTTGCCTCTCAAACTCCTGAGATAGTATAGCTTCGCTCTCCTTACCTTTCCACGCTTCACAACTTCTATCTTCTCTATATTGGGAGAATGCAGCGGGAAGATCCTTTCAACCCCGATCCCATAAGAAACCTTTCTAACCGTAAAGGTTTCACGGGTACCTCCATGTGCCCTTGATATAACTATTCCCTGAAATACCTGTATCCTCTCCTTTTCCCCCTCTCTAACCTTCAAGTGCACTCTTACCGTATCTCCGGGTCTAAAATTCGGAACATCCTTCCTCATGTAGGCCTTCTCTACCAAGCTTACTTTGTCCATCTTCAATCCCTCCTAATCCCTAATAATCTATCAAGTATAATAGCCGCAGCACTTCTAACAGAAAGATGGTTATACTCTCCAGCACCTCTTATCGGCTCAAGCACATATGTAGTAGAATCTATAACACTTCTATCCAATCCCCACCCAGTTCCAACTATTATAGCAAAAGCCCTTTCATAGTCAATAAACAGCTTTTGCCTAATGAAAGAAAAACTCACCGCACCTTCCACCTGTTTAGCTGTGGTCGATACAGATATAACATCACACTTCTCCAAAGAAGCAATCTTTCTCATCGCATCTTCCAGTGAAGGCGCAATCTTCACAACATTCAAAGCATCTTTCCTCATGGGATTGTAATCTGCTCCATACCCTGAGGTCCAATGCGCTATAATCTTAGCAACAAGTTCTCTTTGAGAACCAAGAGGCGTAACAATCCAAAAGTGCTTTATCCCAAATGTCTTGCAACTCCTCGCAATGTCATGGACATCCAGATTAGCAATGGCTGTCGAGACCACATTTCCCCTTCTATCCAGAACAGGGTAGTGAACCAAAAGAAGGTGTATACCCTTTTTTCTCACCGACGTAGGCGAAATGTACTGAAATAGTTCTGGTCTTCTCTGTGCAGTAATAGATATTGATTCTTTTAACCTCCAATCATCTATCCTCTTATGATCACCAGACAAAAGTACTTCCGGTACTCTTATTCCCTCAAATTCCTCTGGCCTGGTATAGTGAGGATACTCCAACAATCCAGAGGAAAAGGAGTCCTCCTTAGAAGCAGTATCCCTCCCAAGCGCTCCGGGAATAAGTCTCATAACGGAGTCTATTACTACCATCGCCGCCAATTCTCCACCTGTGAGCACATAATCACCTATCGACAGTTCATCCACATCAAAAAAAAGCTTTACCCTCTCATCTACTCCTTCATAGTGACCACAAATAAGTGTAATTACATCGCAATGGGAAAGCTCTGCAACAACACTTTGGTTCAACCTTCTGCCCTTTGGTGAAAGCAGTATAATCTTTCCTTTTTCTTGTACATCTCTCAGTGCAGAAACAACAACGGGTAGTTTTATCACCATACCTTCACCGCCACCGTAACTGTAATCATCTATAGTTCTGTGTCTATCCGTAGAATAGTCCCTCAGATTGTACATCCTTACATCGAGTATTCCTTTATCTATAGCCCTCTTCACCATACTAACGGAGAGAAAACTATTAAATGCCTCGGGAAAAGCTGTGATTACATTAATCTTCATATATATCCGTCAACCCTTCAGGAAGATCTACATAAACCCTTCTGTGCCCCAAATCTACGCGTAATACTACATCCTTGAGTGCTGGTACAAAAAGGTCTCTCTTTCCCTCCCTACGCACCTGATAAACATCATTGCTACCCGTCCTTATGACATCTATAATCTCACCTACAAACTCCCCACTTACAAGAAAAACCTCACACCCAATAATATCAAACACATAGAATGTATCCTCTGGTAGTTCAAACACCTCATCCCGGTTGACCCTCACATACATACCTTTAAGGGCAAACAAGTCGTACGCACCATCCACCTCCACTACTACCAAGCTATCATGTATGGATACGGCTTTCACCCTTACTTCTATCTGGATATCATCTTTCCCGTAAAGCCTAAGGGAGGTCATGCCACGAAACCTCTCAGGAAAGTCGGTAAAAGGCTTTATGGTTAAACTATTCCGCCGTGCGTTTACCGAGACTACCCTCCCTATTTCTACCAGACCTACTACCTTCAACCTTCATCACTACCTTTTTACCCTCTTTTATACCCTTCATCCTCAGAATTTGCGTCAATGACTGAACCATCCTCCCTCTTCTCCCAATAACCCTGCCTATATCTTCCTCTGCTACTCTAACATCAATCGTTATTCTATCCCTTTCTTCTTTCATCTCCACAGACACTTTATCCGGATACTTCACTATTTTCCCTATCAGAAACTCCGCCAGTTCCTTCATTTGCAACCTTCCCCTTCTTCTCAGCTTCAAACATCTCCCATACCCCAACCATCTTCAATATACCCTTAGCAGTATCGGAAGGAGTAGCTCCCTTTCTCAACCTCTCCAATGCCTTATCCCTATCTACCTTTATCTCAGCTGGGTCACGTAAGGGGTTATAAGTACCAAGAAGTTCGATGTATCTCCCATCCCTCCTAGTTCTTGAATCGGCAACCACGAGCCGATAAAATGGCTTCTTCTTTTTACCCATCCTTGTAAGCCTTATCCTAACAGCCATAAGAAAGCACCTCCTAAAAAAGTTTACTCAAATCTCTCCTCTTAAAAAGTTTTTTCATCTGCTTATATTGTTTTAAAAGTCTATTAACCATCTCCACAGATGTCCCACTACCCTTCGCTATCCTGATCTTCCGAGAACCCTTTATAATGCTGGGATTTGCTCTCTCCTCCGGGGTCATGGAAAGTATTATAGCCTCCATACGCTTAAATTCTTTCTCATCCACATCTACTCCTTTCATCTTTCCCAATATTCCTCGAGAAGGTAGCATATCAAATATCTTGTCCAGCGGTCCCATCTCCTTTATAGATCTAAACTGCTCAAGTAAGTCGTTAAAATCAAATTTGGCACTCTTTAACTTCTTCCCTATCTTTACCACCTTTTCCTTACTAACAATCTTGCTACTCTTCTCAACAAGGGAGAGTATATCACCCATACCCAAGATTCTACTTGCAATCCTATCAGGATAAAACGGCTCTAAATCGGCTATCTTCTCACCCACACCTACAAACTTAACAGGTTTGGATGTATATGCAGTTATGGAAAGTGCAGCCCCACCTTTCGCATCACCGTCTAACTTGGTCAATATGATACCCGTTATGCCAAGCCTATTATCAAACTCCTTAGCCACATCGACAGAAACCTGCCCCATCATACCATCAACCACGAGAAGTGCTTCATCTGGCATACATGCCTCCTTCATACGATAAAGCTCCTCCATGAGTTCATCGTCTATCTGCAGTCTACCTGCCGTATCAACCAAAACGACATCCTTCATGTGTTTTAGCGCATGATCAACAGCACCACTCAATATGGCTACTGGGTCTCTGCCATCTCCTGCGAAGACATCCACGCCTATGGAATCTCCCAAAACAGACAGCTGTTTGGCAGCTGCAGGTCTGTACACATCCGCAGCCACCAGCAAAGGAGCGTGACCTCTACCTTTCAATAGACTTGCAAGTTTGGCAGCAGTAGTAGTCTTACCAGAACCCTGTAAACCAAACAAAAGCACAACCGAAGGCGCACTTTTGAGATGAAGATTCCTATCTCCAGCAGACATAAGTGCAACCATTTCTTCATACACAACATTAAGGATATGCTGAGCAGGAGTCATACTTTCAACTACTCTCTCATCAATTAACCTCTGTTTCACTGCGGTAACAAAGCCTTTTACTATCTTATAATTTACATCTGCCTCGAGAAGTGCAATTCTAACCTCTCTTAAAACCAGATCTATATCCTTCTCTCTTAGTTTACCCTTACTACCTATCTTCTTAAACACAGCATCAAGCTTCGCAGCCAACAGGTCAAACACAATGCTTACCCCCTATATGAACTCCTCCAGCTTACTTATCTGCATTTCCAACTCCTTAACATCCTTTCCACCACAATCCATCTGCCGTAAAATCTCCCTAATGCGGCCTACTATCTCATGTAAATAGGCCCTCTTATAGGCAAGCTTCAGATTTTCTTCAAACAATAGCAGTTTTCTCTCTATCTCCTTTAAAACACCGTGAATCGTCTGCCTCTTTATCCCAAGCTCTGCCGCAATTTCACCAAGAGAAAGATCCTCAAAATAATACAACTTAAATATCTCCCTCTGCCTCTCCGTAAACAACGGTTCATACATCTCAAACAGCTCTATAAGAAGGAGTCTATCATCAAGGTCATACACAGAAAAAACCTCCTGTAAGAATAAAATATCTTACACCCTAAGGAGAAATATAACAGCACCTGCAGGATTTGTCAAGCGGGAAAATTTACTTTAGCAACTTGTATGTCATAATCGCACGGCCTATAACCCTGACATCTCTTATATCCTGTTCCTTCGGTGAAAGTATCAATGGCGAAAACTCTGGATTGGCTGGGCGAAGTTCTATATACCCATCTCTGTGGACAAAGAATTTTCTCAACAAAAGCTCACTCGAGTTAAGTTGAAACAACCCTATCTGTCCATGTCTCACAGGAAGGTCAAATGCAATAAGCACAAAGTCACCATCTTTTATGCCTTCACCAGACATACTGTTACCCTTCACATGGAACACAGCAGCATTTTCTATCTTCACAGGTAGCACAACAAAGTCCTCTACAAACTCATCCACATTAGATATATCAAAGGGTATACCTGCACCTACAGATGTAGAAAGTACCGGATATCTGTAAAATTGCATCCCTTCACTAGAAGCTTCCTCTACATTACTCCGTATTGCCGGAGACTTGCTCTCAACAAAAAACTCCGCAACAGGGATATTAAATATCTCCGCAAGCTTCCTAAGGTGTGTACCATCAGGCATAGAAAGCCCCCTCTCCCACTTCGAAACTGCCCCAACTGTGACCCCAACACGGGCGGCAAGTTCCTTCTGAGAGAGTCCATGCATCCTACGGAGCACCTTTATCTTCTTCATAACGATACTACCCACAGCTTTACTATCAGTAGAGATTTCTCTTAGCAGGTCGTGAACCGGAACACCAAATATCTCACCCAATTTTTGCAAATGCCTCCTCCTTGGTATTACCTTACCCACTTCCCAATTGTAAACGCTAACCTTCTCTACTCCAAGCTTCTTTGCCAACTCCTCCTGCGTAAAACCCTTCTTCAACCTCAAGTCCCTTATCATATTCAACACAATCACCTATAAGATTCTAAATGATAACACA
>CAZLJD010000030.1:0-225297 GCA_964559865.1 uncultured Synergistota bacterium | reverse complement strand
CAGTATAATACACGCACCCTAAGTTGGTAATCAATAGTTTTTTATACCTCTGAGATAAAAATACCGCCCCAAGATAAAAATTTTTCGTATCAGGTATTGACACTTTAGTCTGCTTATCGTATAATATAGGTATAGTAATAGGGTATTTATAGTTTATGGAGGTGTGTGTTCGTGTTCACACAGATACCAAATTGCCCGTTGGGTTGCGAGCTTGAAGCCCCGCTCGTTTGCCGCATAACAGAGGAGCCTATCAGACCAAGCAGGCACCAAGTCAGACTTAGTGGGCTAAGGAGTGTCACGAGGCACTGCAGGACCCCACCTGATAACTGCCACTGCAATTACAGGTGAAGGGGTAAATGCGTTCCTTGACAATTGAATAAATACAGGAAAGGGGAGGCGTTAACCCCCCCCAGTCAGACTAATCCTTCCACGCATACTTTACGAGCAGAATCTCCAGCGGTAGCTCTATGACATTGTGAACATTCTTGCGGTAGCCTATTATCGTCTTCTGAACATGCAGGAATATCCACGGGGCATCACGGACTATGATCTCCTGCGCCTTGCGGTATGCCTCTTTCCTCTTCTTCGGGTCAACCGTCGTCATACCCTCCAGTATGTACTTGTCTGCCTCCTTGTTTGCGTAAAACGCCCTGTTTCCTCCCTTGGGCGCCCACATCGTGCTGAGGAACAGAGGCCTCAAGACCCAGTCTGCGTCTCCGGTGGACGGAGCCCAGCCAAGCAGCGCAAGGTCATACTTTGCCTTCTCCGGTGGTTTGCGCAGAGAGGCAAGATATGTAGCCCAGTCTGCCGTTGAAAGCTTTGCGTCTATACCTACTGCCTTCAAGTAACCCTGAACCGCCTCCGCAACCTTGTAGTCCATGAGATACCTGCCGTGCGGAGAGAAGAATTTCAGTACAAACTTCTTACCGTTCTTGTCCAGTATGCCGTCCCCGTTGGTATCCTTCCAGCCGGCTTCTGCAAGCAACTCCTTTGCTTTCTTGGGGTTATAAGGGTAACCTTTAACCTTCGCATAACCCCATGTGAGAGGTGCAAGCGGAGAGGCATTTGGCTTCGCAAAGCCCTTCAGTATGCTCTTGCATATAGCTTCCTTGTCAACCGCATAGTTCAACGCACGCCTCACTCTGACATCCTTTATCCTGTAGTTGTTGATCAAGATGTAGATAACCCTCAAAGAAGGTGCAATGTCAAGCTTTATGTTCTTGTTCTTCTGCAAGCGCGCAACATCAAACGGAGAAACCCTTTCTGCTACATCAAGCTCGCCCGTCTCCAGCATCATTGTCCTGCTCGTGTCCTCCGGTATCGTCCTGAAGACTATCTTGTCTATCTTGGGTCTGCCGCCCCAGTAATCCTTGTTGGCAACCAGCGTAATGTGGTCTCCAGGGACCCACTCCTTGAACTTAAAAGGACCCGTCCCAGAAGGGTGATGCTTTATGTCGGCGTGCTTGTCTATCAGGGTTGGATCGAGTATCAAGCCAGCACCGTGTGCAAGGATGTGCAGAAACGCCCCAAAAGGCACCTTGAGTATGAACTGAACCGTGTACTTGTTCACCACCTTGACCTCTTTTATGAACGGTGTGTAAAGAGAGCTCCTCCTGTACTTGCCGGTCAGCAGACGATCAAAGTTCTTCTTCACCGCCGTTGCGTCAAACTCCGCTCCGCTGTGAAACTTAATGCCCTTTCTCAAGTAAAATGTCCATACCTTACCGTCCTTCGAAACGGTCCACCTCTTCGCCAGCTTCGGGTGGATGTTCAGCTTCTTGTCAAACTCCACAAGACCATCGTATATATGACGACACACTTCGTAAGACGGATTATCCGTTGCATTCTGCGGGTCAAGAGTCACAGGTTCTGCACCCTGACCGACATTCAAAACCTTCTCACCCGCAAGGGCAGGGACGACTAAAAGCCCCATCACCAGCACTCCACTTAACACCAACGCTAAAAACTTACCCTTCATCTACAACTCACCTCCCAATTGTTTTTGAAAGAACCGCTCAATAAAGCTACCCCTGATTCCACACCACCTCCTTTACAGCAGCTTCCTACCTTTGGCTATCACACCCTTCAGCTCAAAGGACTTACTGAACACGAGAATGTCCGCATCCATACCGACATCTATTCTGCCCTTGTGCCTCAAACCCAGACGAGCAGCAGGGTTCACGGTAAACGGCTTGAGAGCATCTTCCACTCCAATCTTGTCCCTCAACTCAACGAACTCTTCCAACAGCACCCTCGGTGAGGCAACTCTCATCTCCTTCAAGTTTCCTTTTTCGTCAAATGCTGGCAGGCTACCCCCACCGTCCGAGCTTATCGTTATCCTCTCCAGTTCCACACCGTTATTCACCAGATACACGGTCGCCACAGACGCCGACAACTCTCTCGTAACGGCAGTGAGGTCCACAAATCCACCGTTGATGGCGTAGTCCATCGCTACATCAAGCACATCTTCGTTGCGATTCATGTGAGTAGGCAAGAAGTGATAAGACGGTATGTCCGTGCTCTTCAGAACCTCCTTCACGACCTCAAGAGGGTCACGGTGAGAACCGGTGTGAAGGTGCACCAAACCCACCTTCCCACTGAGCATCGCTGCTACCCTAACCTCAGATGCAATCTTCACCATCTCGTCCACGGTGGGCCAAGAAGATCGGTGATCACCTATGGCAATCTCCCCAACGCCAACAACCTTCTCTATTGCAATTATGTCAGTAGCTATACTGCCAGTTATGGTAACCACTGGAACCTGATAGGAACCCACATATATGTAGGTGGATATCCCCTCCAGCTCAAGCGCATAAGCCTTCTGCAAAAGTCCCAGCAGACTCCTCGTCCACCCATCTGTCCCGAGAAGTCCAACAGCAGTCGTTACACCCGCACCAGCTATGTCCTTCACCGTCAGCCATGGCGTCCTGTTCAACGGACTGCCTTCCCCACCAGCACCTGCAAAGTGCATGTGAAGGTCCACAAAACCGGGCGTAATCACCATGTCCTTCAAGTCTATCACATCTACATC
This sequence comes from uncultured Synergistota bacterium, assembly GCA_964559865.1. Taxonomy (GTDB): domain Bacteria; phylum Synergistota; class JAGHAJ01; order JAGHAJ01; family JAGHAJ01; genus JAGHAJ01. The sequence continues at coordinate 222,266 of CAZLJD010000030.1, read as the reverse complement.
TAACGGCAGCTTCGGAATGCGTTTTTCAACGGAGATTATCCTCTCTCCGCAGATCAAGATGTCTCTCTTTCCGACCTCCGAAGGTGAAAATACATAAGCATTCTTCAACAACAGCACCAGCACCACCCCTTAAACTCAAAAATGGCAGGCAACGAAGTGCCCCTTCTTAACCTCTCTAAGCTCCGGCTCCTGAGTGGCACACACATCTTTTGCTACCGGACACCTCGTATGAAACCTGCAACCTACGGGCGGATTCATCGGACTCGGAATGTCACCCTTTATGACTTTGTCCTCTATCTCTCCTCCACCAGCAACGGGCTGAGGTATGCTGTTAAGCAACGCCACGGTATAAGGGTGCATGGGGTTACTAAACAGCTCCTCCTTGTCCGCATACTCCACTATCTTACCAAGATACATAACCGCAACCTTATGACTCATGTGCTTTATAACGCTCAAGTCGTGGGAGATGAACAGATAAGCCAATCCTCTATCCCTCTGCAACGCCTTCAACAGATTCAATATCTGCGCCTGCACGGAGACATCCAGCGCAGAAGTGGGCTCGTCAAGAACGATGAACTCTGGATCCGAGATGAACGCCCTCGCTATTGCAATCCTCTGCCTCTGCCCACCAGAGAACTCGTGCGGATAACGAGAAAGGTGCTCCTCCTTGAGCCCCACCTCCTGCAACATCCTCAGAACCCTTTCGGTTATCTCCTTCTCGCTCTTAGCAATACCGTGAATCCTTAGGGGCCTGCCTATTATGTCCTTGACTATCATTCTCGGGTTTAAAGAAGAAAACGGATCCTGAAACACGATTTGCGCCTTCTGTCTGAAAACGCTCTCCTCCGACTCCAACAGCGCACGCAAGGGCTTGCCTTTGAAGTACACCTCACCACCCGTTGGAGACAAAAGGTTGAGCAAGGTGAGTCCTGCAGTGGACTTACCACTTCCAGACTCCCCAACAAGCCCAAGGGTCTGCCCCTCAGAGATACTGAAAGAAACACCGTCCACCGCTCTCACATAGCCAACTACCTTGCTGAACAGTATCCCCCTGTCCACGGGAAAGTACTTCTTGAGATCATTAACCTCTATTATACTCATGGCAAGCTACCATATGTCCCCTTTCCACCTCTACGAGGCTTGGTTTCTCCTGCACGCACTCCTCCCTCGCCAGAGGACACCTCGGGTGAAATCTGCAACCAGACGGTGGATAAATGAGGTTGGGAACGCTACCGGGTATCACTTCCAGCCACTCCCTATCGCTGTCCAATCGGGGTATTGCATTCAAAAGGCCTTTGGTATAAGGGTGCAAAGGATTGTTGAATATCTCCTCCACACTCCCGTACTCTATGATGCTACCGGCATACATAACGCCAACCTTCTGCGCCATGGTCGCTATAACGCCGAGGTCGTGCGATATTAACAGGACGCTCGTGGAAAACTCCCTCTGCAACCTCTTTATGAGAGAAAGTATCTGTGCCTGAATGGAAACATCTAACGCCGTGGTTGGCTCATCCGCTATAAGCAACTTGGGTTGCATGGAAAGAGCCATAGCTATCATAACCCTCTGCCTCATACCACCGGAAAACTGATGCGGATACTTGTTCACGGACTCATCAACATCTGGTATGTTCACCCTGCCGAATATCTCCTTAACCCGTCTCATACCCTCCTGAAATGTCACTCTGCTGTGCGTCATTATCGCTTCCAAAACCTGAAAGCCCACTCTCAATACGGGGTTCAAACTACTCATAGGATCCTGAAATATCATCGCTATCTCCTTGCCCCTCACACCCCTCATCTCAGACTCAGAAAGCTCAAGCAGGTTCTTACCCTCAAAGAGTATCCTCCCGCTAACTATCCTACCCGGAGGAGAGGGGATCAATCGCATGATAGAGGTTGCCGTGACAGACTTCCCACAGCCCGTCTCACCGACCAACCCCATTATCTCCCCTTCTTCTATGGAAAAGGTCACGCCGTCTAAAGCCTTCACAACGCCCTCTTCGGTGTAAAAGTGCGTGGTCAAACCTTCAACCCTCAACAGCTCTTTGCCCATCACTCTTTCAACCTCGGATTCAGTGCATCTTGCAAACCATCTCCAAACAGGTTAAACCCCAACACCACCAGCATAATGGCAAAACCGGGGAAGAACGCCACCCCCGGTGCAACCCGCAGATACATCCTTGCATTGCTCAGCATAGCCCCCCACTCCGGAGTAGGAGGCTGAACACCCAAGCCCAGAAAACCAAGACCCGCAGCCGTCAGGAGAACGGTAGCCATTCTCAAGGTGGTCTGAACTATTATCGGCGACAGTGCGTTCGGCAGAACATAAAGCATTATGATAGAGCTGTCCTTCTCACCAATAGCCCTTGCAGCCTTTATGTACTCGTTCTCCTTCACCGCTATCACCGCACCCCTCGTGATCCTCGCAAACTGAGGTATGGAGTATATTCCTATGGCTATTATAAGGTTGCGTAAGCTGGGACCCAACATGCTTATGATAGCCAGTGCCAAAAGCATACCGGGAAACGCCAGCAGTATGTCCATCAACCGCATTATCACCTCGTCCAGTCTTCCACCATAATAGCCACCTACCGCCCCCAAAAAGACCCCTATCAACAGCGCAATCACTATAGAACCTATCTGTATAGTGATGGATACCCTCGCACCGTATATGATCCTGCTCAGCAGATCTCTGCCAAACTCGTCACAGCCCAGCGGATGCTCCCAGGACATCGGCGCAAAGCTCTTGCTCAGGTCCTGTTTGTAAGGGTCGTAAGGAGCTATGTAAGGTGCAAATGCCGCAACCACCACATAAAGCAACACTATAAAGAAGCCCACCACTGCTATCTTGTTTCTCTTCAACCTCAACCATATTATACGAAGGTGTGTGCGCTTTCTCTCACTCATACCTTATCCTCGGATCCAACAATGCGTATATGATGTCCACAGCAAGATTCACCAGGACGAACACGCCCGCAATTATGAGCAACGATGCCTGAACCACAGGGAAGTCCCTCGAGAGGATAGAATCCACGAGCAGACGCCCAACCCCGGGCCAGGAAAATACCGTCTCAGTGAGGACTGCACCAGCCAGCATGTATCCAAACTGCAAACCCACCACCGTGACGGTTGGTATAAGCGCATTCCTCAACGCATGTCTGTAAACCACTATCCTCTCGACGAGCCCCTTAGACCTCGCCGTCGTAATGTAATCCTGTCTCAAAACATCGAGCATGCTCGAACGAGTCATTCGTGCTATTATTGCAGTAGAGGCCGTACCAAGCACAACCGCAGGCAGTATAAGATGACTAAAGCCACCCATTCCACCAGAAGGTAGTATCCCTATCTTAACTGCAAACAGGAGTATGAGCAACAGCCCCCACCAGAAAACAGGCAAAGAAACCCCCATAAGGGCAACAACCGTGCTTATGTAGTCTATCCACGAATACCGATGGGTAGCAGACAAAACGCCAGCCAGCATACCGATAACCACCGCTATCACGATGCTCGCCAAAGAAAGCTCCAAGGTGTTCACCAAACGGGGACCTATGACATCTATCACGGGGAGCTCAAACTTTAGCGACTTCAACTCCCCATCAAATATACCCTTCACAAACCTGAAGTACTGAACATACAACGGCTTATCCAGACCAAACTGGTGTCTGACTCTTATTATGTCCTGCTGTGTAGCCTCCTCACCGGCAAGGAGCTCAGCAGGGTCTCCGGGAGCCAAGTGCAGTATCAGAAAGGACATTATAGAAACCCCTATCAACACAGGTATCAGCATCACCAGTCTTCTTGCTATGAACCTACCCATCGCAAAACACCTACGGCAACAAAAGTGCTATCGTGCTGTTCACACCCATACCTATGCCCAAAACCCTCTCATCAGGGGCAAACTTCGAATTGTGGAGAGGATAATTTGGACCAACCCCAAGTCTGTAAAATGCACCCGGCACCTTCTGAAGGTAGTAAGCAAAGTCCTCCCCACCAAGCGAAGGGTGTTCCAGCTCCACCGTGCTGTCCTCTCCCAGATAGAGGTTAGCAGCCTCCACGATCCTCGTGGTAACACCCTCGTCGTTCACGACCGACGGATACCCCAGAGTCACATTGACTACGGCCTTCGCCCTAAATGTAGTGGCTATCCCCTCTGCAACCTCTTTTACTCTCTGAATGGTGTACTTTCGGTTCTTCTCCCCAAATGTCCTTATGGTGCCCTTCATAAAAGCCTTATCCGGGATTACATTACTCGCACTACCCGCCACGATAGAGCCAACCGTGATTACGGTCGGTTCAACCGGCGGTATCTCTCTGGAGTGCACGGTGGCAAATGCAATGCTTATGTGGGAAGCCACGGAAATAGGGTCTATCGACTCTTCCGGCCTCGCACCGTGTCCACCCTTGCCCTCCACCACTACCTCAAAGCTGTCAGAGTTCGCAGTCATCAGCCCAACACGATAACCTATCTTGCCAAACTCCACGCTGGGGAAAAGGTGCTGTCCAACTATGTACTGTATGCCGAACTCCTCTATCATACCGCCGTCCGTCAGGATCTTACCACCAAAGCCACCCTCTTCACCCGGCTGAAAGACGAGAACCACTACACCAGGTAATTCCTCCCTCTTGTGGGAAAGCACATGTGCAACGCCCACGAGTATGGCAGTGTGAAAGTCGTGTCCACAGGCATGCATCACACCTGCAACCTCTGAAGCGTAGGGTAAGCCCGTTTCCTCCTGAATCGGTAAGGCATCCATGTCTGCCCTGAACGCCCTCACGGGACCAGACCTGCCCCCCTCCAGAACGCCCACAACGGCAGTAGTGTCTGCGTAGTTCCTGTAAACCCGCCAGCCTGCACTCTCCAACTCAGATGCAACCAGCCTGGCAGTTTCGTATTCCTGGAGCTTCAATTCCGGATGCCTGTGGATCTCCCTCCTCACCTCAACCACACGGGGGTAAAACTCCTCAACCAGCTTCCTTATTTCCTCCACATTCATGTTCGTCATCTCTCCTCGCACAATATATGGTAGATATTATACCACTGCCCCTTTATTTTCAAGACACAAATTGCTAAGTTGAAAAATCCAGACAATTATACACAAACCTTTCTGCCAACCACAATCGTAAACCCAGCCTCTGGGTAGTATCCGCTTCGGGGCTGCTCCACCTCGACCACACTTCCGGGTCTCTGAAAGAGCGTAGAAACCACCCTGTCCACGCTGAATCCTGACTGATTCAGCATCTCCTCCACTTGAGCAAAGGTGTAAAAGTTCGCATAGCGATAAAAAGGATGGCCACCTTCCTTCTTCTGTATGTAAAACCTCCCCCAAGGACTCTCGGCAAGCACAAGGCCCAAAACCACCCTTCCGTCGCCGAAAAGTACTCTGTTGACCTCCTTCAAGACTGCTATCGGCTCGTTCACAAAGCAGACCGTAACTATCATGAAAGCTACACCAAAAGAGGCTGATCTGAACGGCAGATGCTCTCCTTCTCCCATCACCACCCTTACACCTCTGCTCCGTGCTATATTGAGCAATCTAAACGAAGGATCTATGCCGTACCTAACCCCCAAGCTCTCGGCAAATCTCCCACTGCCAACACCCACCTCAAGCATGGGACTCTTCAACCCGGATACGGCACTCGAAACCGCATCCACCTCCATTTCAAATATGATCCTGCCCTTACTCTCAAACCACCCATCGTACTCCTCTGCCTTGAGGTCAAACACATCTATGCCCAAACATCACACCCCCCACGAAAGCGTATTCGTATTATATAAGGGATTTACATTCTTGTCAAAAGATGAAAGCTGTGTTATAATTCAACGGAGGACTTCTTGTGAAGAGTGGGGGTCTCCCACTCTTCTAATTATTATTTGCAGAAGTGATTACTATGAAAAGTGAAATAGTGCAGAGAGTTGAGGAAATAGTCAGTTCTATAGTGAAAAGAGAGGCTCTGGAACTCGTGGGGGTCACCTACACGAGAGAACAGGGTAGTATGGTATTGAGGATATACATAGACAAAGAGGGGGGCATAACCCTGCAGGACTGCGAGATGGTGAGCAGGGAGGTAAGCACCATACTGGACATAGAAGACTTTATAGATGGACGCTATCTGCTGGAAGTCTCTTCGCCGGGCATAGACAGGCCTTTGTTCAAGAAAGAGGACTTCGAACGGTTTAAGGAAAAGCGTGCAAAGATAAAGACTGCATTACCGGTCGAGGGAAGACGCAACTTCTCCGGTGTGCTCAAGGGGACTAAAGACGATAGCGTCGTGATAGAAGTTGATGGAAGAACCTTTTGCATACCCTTTGACAGCATAAAGAGGGCTAACTTGATTGGAGAAGTAAACTTTTAGGGGTGTTTAACGATGAAGACCAACATCTTGAGGGCTTTGAAACAGATAGAAAGAGAAAAGGGTATAGGGAAAGAGGCGCTGTCAGAGGCGCTGCAGACGGCAATGCTGTCTGCATACAGAAAGAAGTTTGGTGGAAACCAGAACATAAGGATAGAAATAGACTGGCACACGGGTAACATTCACATCTACTCCGTAAAAGAGGTAGTAGAAAGCGTATCTGACCCCAGAGTGGAGATAGGACTGGAAGATGCCAGGAGGCTGGGGTACAATGTCATCGTGGGCGACACGGTAGAAATGGAGGTTACGCCAAAGGACTTCGGCAGAATAGCTGCACAGACGGCACGGCAGGTAATCGTTCAAAAGTTGCAGGAGGCGGAAAAGGAGTCCATATACGAGGAATTCGTGAACTTCAAAGGGGAAGTGATAAGCGGGAGGATACACCGCTTCGAGAATAGAAACATCATAGTGCTCATGGGCAGGGCAGAAGCTATACTGCCTCCGAGAGAGCAGATACTAACCGAAGTTTACAAAGTTGGAGAGTACTTCAAATTTTATGTGGTAGATGTGAGAAAGACGCCAAAGGGTCCCAAAATAATTGTGTCCCGCACACATCCAGGCCTGATAAGGGGGCTCTTTGAGATGGAAGTGCCTGAAATCCAGGACGGGATAGTTGAGATAAGGGGTATAGTCAGAGAACCCGGCTTTAGGGCAAAGGTGGCAGTAACCTCTCTAAACAAGGATGTAGAACCCATCGGGGCATGCGTAGGCAACAAGGGATCGAGGATAACGAGCGTAATAAACGAACTGAGAGGAGAGAAGATCGATGTGATTCTCTGGAGCAAAGATCCGGGAGAGTATGTGGCTAATGCCCTGAGTCCTGCCAAGGTGGAGAGAGTAGAGGTAATAGAGGAGGAGCATACCGTAATGGTGTATGTGGACAAGGGGCAGATATCCCTTGCAATAGGTAAAGACGGACAGAACGCCCGCCTGGCAGCAAGGTTAACGGGGTGGAAGGTTGACATAAAGCCCTGTGAAGCTGAGGAGAACGGGGAAAACAGCGTTGACGAAGGGTAAGCACATACCTGAAAGGACCTGTATCGGTTGCAGGGAGAAAAAGCCAAAGAGAGAGCTGATAAGGATTGTAAGGACCCCCGATGGCGAGGTTTTTTTCGACCCTACGGGAAAGACTTCGGGTAGAGGGTGTTACATCTGCCCCTCTGTAAGCTGCCTCAAGAAGGCACTTAAGGGTAACAGACTGTCAAACACATTGAAGATAGAGATAACAAAAGAGATGAAAGAAAGACTCCACGAAGAGCTGCTCATAGCAGTTAATCGTGCAAAAGGCCTAAAGCAAAGGGGGTGAAGGAATGACGGGAAAGGAAAAGATAAGGGTGTACGAACTTGCAAGGATGTTGAACATGCCTGCAAAAGAGATGCTGTCCATATTAAAGGACCTTGGCATAGATGTCAAGACACACATGAGTGTCTTGGATAAAGAAACTGCAAAGATAGTGGAAGATACTCTTACCGAGCAAGAAACCGAGCAAAAAGCACCACCAGAGGAGGAAAAGGAAGTCAGCGAGGAAAAGCCAGAAGAGGCCGTCGAAACCGAAGGAGAGGGAGCCGTAGAAGTAGAAGAGGTAAGGGTAGAAGAAGAGGAATACGGTGAACCCAGACCGCCAGTCGTAACCGTTATGGGACATGTTGACCACGGGAAGACGACTCTACTCGATACCATAAGGAACACAAATGTAGCTTCCAGAGAAGCTGGAGGGATAACCCAGCACATAGGTGCATCTGTGATAGATGTCAACGGCAAGGAGATAGTCTTTCTGGACACCCCAGGGCATGAAGCCTTTACCAAGATGCGTGCAAGGGGAGCACAGGCAACCGACATAGTCATACTGGTGGTCGCTGCGGACGACGGGGTCATGCCGCAGACCATAGAGGCGATAAACCACGCAAAGGCGGCTAACATCCCGATAGTAGTAGCAATAAATAAGATAGACAAACCAAACGCAAACATAGACAGAGTAAAGCAGCAACTCTCCGAACAAGGACTCATACCCGAAGAGTGGGGAGGAGAAACCATCTGTGTGCCTATATCTGCAAAGAATGGGACGGGCGTAAACGAACTGCTCGAAATGGTGCTGTTGCAGGCTGAAATCATGGAGCTAAAGGCAGACCCAAACAGGAGTGCAGAAGGAATAGTCATCGAATCTCGACTCGACAAGGGGAAAGGGCCGGTGGCAACGCTCCTCGTAAAGAACGGAACACTTAGAAAGGGAGATGTCGTAGTAATAGGGAAGGACACATGGGGAAAGGTACGGGCAATGTTTGACGACAAGGGAAAGATGATAAAGGAAGCACCTCCATCAAAACCGGCAGAGATCACGGGAATAAACGGTGTTCCTCAGCCTGGAAGCATATTCAGGGTGGTAGAAAACGAAAAGAAGGCAAAGCAGATAATAGAAGAGTACAAACTCGAGGAGAAAATGGCATCTACAAAACCCCACAGACAGTTAACCATCGAGGAACTCTACGCACAGATGACCGGAGAAAAGAAAGAGATAAGAGTAATACTTAAGACCGATGTGCACGGCTCGTTAGAGGCCATAGAGGACTCTCTGCTAAAACTGTCAACCGAGGAAACCACCGTAAAGATCATACACAAGGGCGTGGGAAGGATAACAGAAAACGACATAATGCTTGCTTCTGCTTCAAAGGCTATAGTCATAGGGTTCAACATCAGGCCTGAGTCCTCCGCAACGAAGCTCGCAGACAGAGAAAGGGTAACCATAAAGCTCTACAGAGTGATATACGAGATGTTAGAAGACCTCCAGAATCTAATAGAGGGCATGAAGCCAAAGGAAGAAACAGAAGTGCTGATAGGGACTGCAGAGATAAGAAAGGTGTTCAAAATACCGAAGATCGGAAAGGTTGCCGGGTGTTATGTCACCGACGGTAAGATAGTGAGGGACAAAAAGGCAAGGATAGTAAGGGACGGCAAGATCATATACGAAAGCAAGGTAAGTTCTCTAAGAAGGTTCAAGAACGATGCCAAAGAAGTGGCCTCTGGTTACGAGTGCGGGATCATGTTAGAGAAGTTCTCAGACTACAAAGAGGGAGACACGATAGAGGTTTACGACATACAAGAGAGTGCATAATGTTTATATACGGTTTGTGCGTGAAGATAGCCATTCCTTACAGCCACTCACTCAAAGAGAAGCGAACGGTGGTGAGGAGCCTCATCGAAAGGTTGCGTAGCAAGACGGGTGTCTACGGTATCGAGGTTGGTGCCCAAGACATCTGGCAAAGCTCAATAATAGGTATGAGTTGGGTGTCCATATCGAGTACAGAGGGAAAGAACAAGCTACAATCCATAATGGACTTTCTGGAAGAAGATGGAAGGTTCTCAATAGTGGACTATGAGTGGAAGGAAATAAAACTCGGGAAGTGATGGAGATGTTATACAGGACAAAGAGGTTGTCAAAAGAGATAAGAAGGGACATAAGCGACATAATCCAAAAAGAGGTAAAAGACCCTCGCGTAAAGGGGGCAATAATTACCGATGTAGAACTCTCCAACGACCTGAGAATAGCAAAAGTGTACATAAGCGTGTTTGAGCAGGAGAGGTTAACAGAGGTAATGGACGGGCTGAACAAGAGCAAGGGGTTCATACGAAAGCAACTCGGCAGAAGGATACATGTAAAGAGCGTCCCAGAGCTGAGGTTCAGGAAGGATAACTCCGTGAGCTACGGTATGCACATGGACGAGGTCATAAACAGGGTACTGGGAAATGAAGATAAAAGAGATAATCAACAATAACAGCTCATTCGTAGTGGTGTCACATTCCAACCCAGATGGTGATGCAGTGGGTTCTTCTGCTGCCGTTTACGAGCTACTGAAGATGCTACACAAAGATGTCGTCGTGGCAAACGAATCACCAATACCAGCAAAGTACAGCTTTCTATCAGGGTATCAGAGCTTCGTGCCATTAAACTCCGCAAGCAACAGAGTTTACGATGTGATATTCTTGTTGGACACATCAAGCCTCTCCCTGATAAGGCAAACCGGGTTTGATCCGCACGATCTCGGAAAGACAAGCGTGAACATAGACCACCACAAGGACAATACGCTGTTTGGTGACCACAACTATGTGGACAGCTCCGCATCAGCGTGCGGGGAGATCATATACGAAGTCGTCAGGGAGATTTTTTCGTTTGTGCCACGCAGTATCGCAGAAGCTCTTTACACTGCCATCGTCACCGACACGGGACAATTTTCGTACTCAAATACCACTCCCAAGACGCTTATTGTCGTGTCAGAACTACTAAAAACAGGCATAGACGCACACGAAATATCAAGAAAACTCTTTAAGGAAAAGGGGTTCGAATCTCAAATGCTGCTGGGGAGACTCCTGACGAACATGAAGAGAAGCAATGATGGTAAGGTAGTCTACAGCATCTTAACGGCAAAGGATTTTCAAGAAACGGGAACAACCGAAGGGGACACCGAAAACATCGTAGATCAGCTGAACAACATAAAGGACACAGAGGCAGCATTTCTACTCAGAGAAAGAGGCAAGGGGGTCTGGAAGATCAGCTTCAGGTCCCACAACATAGATGTGAGCTCAGTTGCAAAGCTGTTTGGAGGAGGCGGTCACAGAAATGCAGCAGGGGCAGAAACGCAGGGCAATCCAGAAGAGATCATCAATAAAATCAAAGCAAAACTGGGAGAGTTAATAGATGGATACAATAATTAACATATACAAACCACCAGGTATGCGCTCATTCGAAGTCGTAGAATTCCTGAGAAGGATCTTAAAAGAGAGAAAAGTTGGGTATGCAGGCATACTGGATGCGCCTGCAGAGGGAGTAATGATAGTAGGTGTCGGTAAAGCAACAAAGCTGCTGGACTTCTTCTTGGAGCTGCCAAAAGAGTACGAAGCAGAGGTGCTACTGGGAGTGAAAACAGACACAGGAGACACATCTGGCAACATAATAGAAAGAGCACCGGTATCCAACATAAAGAAGGAAGACATCGAAGCTGCCACGAAGCAGTTTATAGGAGAAATAACACAAATACCGCCCATGTTCTCTGCACAAAAGGTCAACGGAAAACCACTACACAAGATAGCACGCAAAGGAATAACGGTTGAGCGCAAACCCAAAAAGGTAACCATACACGAGATAGAGTTAAAGTCAGTAAAAGAAACACCCGAAGGACTGACATTTACCATAAGTGTCAAGTGCTCAAGAGGAACATACATTCGCGTACTTGCAGAAGACATCGCACAGAGGTTAGGAACGGTGGGCACCGTTAACCACCTGAAGAGGACTGCAGTAGGACCTTTCAGAATAGAGGACGCACTCCCGCTCAACGAGGTAAACACTTCATCTATACTGCCACTTGCAAGCAGCATAGAACCCCTGCTCGGGATAGTCGTCACGAAGGAGGAGCTCAGTAAGATAAGAAGATACGGCTACACGCCCAATAGATGGAACACCTATAACAAGTATGTGAGAGTGATAAACGAAGACGGACGACTGAAGGGGTTAGGAAAACTCGACAAAGAAAAGCTGATGATATCAAAATGGTGGATCTCTCAAGGATAGACGCACCCATCTCCATCTCAATGGGTGCTTTTGACGGTGTCCATTTGGGGCACAGGGTAGTCATACGGGAAGCCGTGAAACAGGCAGAGCTGAAAGGGACAAAGAGCGCTGTGATCACATTCGACATACCACCCAAGTATGTACTTAATGGTAAAGAGCTAAAGCTTCTGTCCACTGAGGAGGAAAAGGTAAAGAAGATAAAAGAGCTCGGCATAGACTACTACATAGCAATACCGTTTACCCACGCATTCGCCTCACTAAGTCCAGAAGAATTCCTTGAAAGATACATCTTCGTGAAGGATGTAAGAAGCGTAGTGGTCGGCTTCAACTTCACATTTGGACACAAAGCCAAAGGAGACGCATCTCTGTTGCAAAAGCTGTGCAGCAACAACGGTATAGAAGTAATCGTAATACCGCCGCTAAAGATAGAAGGAAAGATCGTAAGCAGCACGCTGATAAGAAAACTACTACTAAAGGGGGAGGTAAAGGAAGCCAAGAGGTATCTGGGATACAACTACACGATAAGTGGGAGAGTGGCGCAGGGATACGGCATAGGCAAAAAGCTGGGCGTACCAACGGCAAACCTGTGGATACCAACGCTTAAGATGTTGCCCAAAGACGGCGTGTATGCCGTATGCGTGCGGGTAGATGATAACAGGTATCCAGGTGCGTGCAACATAGGGCACAGACCCACGTTTGCAGGAAAAGACAAGTCCGTAGAGGTGCACATCATAGACTACGAAGATAACGCTTACGGAAAGAACATCCAAATAGAGTTTCTAAACAGGATCAGAGACGAAAGGCGCTTTTCCTCTGCAGAAGAACTCATTGCCAGAATAAAAGAAGACATCAAAGCTGCCAAAGAGATATTTGAAACAGAGGGGAATGGTTAAATTGGCATTTACAGACAAAGTCAGACAGAATCTAAAAAAGCTCCCTTCTCTGCCGTTTGTGGTGCAGAAGGTAATAGAGACTCTAAACTCACCTAAAAGCTCGATAAGTAGCGTGGCAGAAGTCATATCCAAAGACCAGTACCTTACATCGGTAATGTTGAAGATAGCAAACTCTGCCTACTACGGCTACCCAAGGAGGATAGAAACGGTAAAGCAGGCAATCATAATAATGGGATTTAAATCCGTGTCGGACATACTGCTCACCATATCCGTGCTCGACATATTCAACAAGTCAAAGATACCGGGATTCAACATCGTATCGTTCTGGGAACACGCCATAGGCACAGCCGTGGCAGCAAAGATCATAGGCAAACGAGTGGGGTATGTGCCTGCAGAGGAGCTGTTCACCCCTGGTCTCCTTCACGACTTGGGTAAGGCTGTAATGTCCTCTTTCTTCATGGAGGACTACAGAAAAGTCATCAAAGATGCAGTAGACGGCAAAAAGTGGATAGGAAAGGCAGAATCGGACATACTTGAAACTACCCACGCAACCATTGGGAAGATAGTCGCTGAAAGCTGGAATCTACCGGAAAAAATAGTAGCAGCAATATGGAAACACCACAGGCCCATGCAGGAAAAGAAGTACACGAGGCTGGTCAGTATAGTGCATGTGGCAGATGTGCTCAGCTGGGCGCTCAAGATAGGCAGTGGGGGAGGAAGCGTTCCACCAAAGCTCGACCCAGAGGCATGGAGCCTAAGTGGACTAACACCCAAAACCACCAAAGGCTTGGCAGAAGCCATAAAGAGGGACTTCAACTCGGCTAAGTCCATATTCAGCATCAGGTAACATCAGCGGATAAGGATTATTATTCCAGAGAGAAGCAACCCCATCGCTATGAGGTTCTTCAGCCTCTCTCCCCTTATCCTGCCAAACAGCTTTACATTTACTACAGACCCAACTACAAAAGACAGGGGCATGATCACTGCCAGTACACCGTAGATGTTGCCGAGATAAGCGTGGGTAACGCTCCCGATACCGCTGGTGAATGTTATCATAAACAGAGAAGTGGCAACACCTACTTCAGGGGGTATACCAAACACCATCACCATCACGGGCGTCTTCAAAAAGCCGCCACCAATTCCCAACAAACCTGCCATGACACCTATCCCCACACCCACAACTCCTGCCAAAGGCACACCAACCCGATAGCTGCTTTCACCCTTATTGCCCTCCACAACGGGTGGCAAAAGGTTAACAACGGTGAGCCACCCCACATTCACGCCCACCCTCCCCTTCAAAAACATCCCAAAAGACATCAAAAAAACTATGAGTGCAAAAACCACCCTAAGCCACCAAGAAGAGATGTGTGAACAAAGCACACTGCCAAGCACCGTCCCCACCGCAGTTGGTATCTCCAGTGCCAACCCAACCTTCACATCTACCCTCTTCCTCTTAAAGTTCTCAACAGTTGCTATAGTCGCAGCTGGCAAGATAGAGAGTATAGAGATCCCTACGGCTTGATGGATGGGGACTCCAAACGCAGCAACGAGAACGGGGACCAAAAAAACCCCCCCACCAAAACCTATCATATTTCCAAATGCACTTATACCAATACCAGCAAGAAAGATGTAAAACAGGTGATAGACGCTCAACTTACTACTTCCTGTGGACCATGCTCCAAGAATACACCCCTAAGAACTCACCCGACGAGGGCAATCGGGAGGATCTCCTGATGGTAAAACCATTGGGACCACACTCCTGCCACGCATACAAACCACCCCCGCAAAACACCACCATAAGATACCTGTTAGAAGAAGAAAGGTAAAAGACAACAATCTCCCCAACCTTGAGTCCCTTCACACTGCTACCGTCTCGATGAAAGTTGTACTTGAGCAGCTGTTTTGCCGTTGCCTTCTTACTGAACTTATTCCTACCTACTCGAAAGACAGATACCCCCAAGACCGGCACATCAGGATAGTTGTACTTCCTTACGGAAGGTATGTCAGCAGCAAACAGGTAAGGATAGCGCTTAAACCACTGGGGGGTATGCTTTTTCAACGCTTCCACGAAGGAAAACCTCAGAAGTCCCGCACAGTCGTTGTATTCCGCAGTCCAGTTCCCACTCCTCGCATAGGACTGGCTGATCGCTATTGAGGAAAACCACCTGTAAAAGTTAGCAGCATCACTCCCGTACAACTCAACTACATCGGGAAAACCGTTGCCGTTGCTATCAACTGCAGGAGGGGAAGCTACCTTCCTCTCCTGCATGCCAGAATACCTATAAGAGAAAAACACAAAGAACAGAAATGCTACAACTATCCAAACAAGAGCCTGCTTCATTTAGAAGACAGAGGCTGCCTCTTTTCTGCAAGCCTCAAAAGATACTTCACATCGTTGTAGTTCGGGTTTAGCTCCAATGCCTTCTTGAGGTAAGGTATCTCCTCATCATACATACCAAGTTCGTGGTAGATCCTGCCAACCCAGTAGTAAGCAGCCGTAAACTTTGGGTTCATGGATACTACCTTTTTGTAAAGCTTCAAGGCTTCACGGAGCTTACCCTTCTTGAACAGAAAGTACGCCTTCTCGTAGTAATCGTAAGCCTTCCTGCCATACCTCAACTGTGCAGAGACCTTCTTCACGAAGTACTTAGCTACCCTGTCTCTCGGGTCTATCCTCAGCACCAGTTTCCAAGCCCCAAGCTCCCTCTTTAAACTACCAATCGCATGGTAGCTCCTCGCAAGCCAGTAAGCAGCCTTCTTGTACTTGTGGTCTCGGCGCAACACCAGTTTGAAGAAGCGTATAGCCATGTTGTAAAAGCCCTCCTGATAGTAGTTGTAAGCACCCTCAAAGTACCTATCTGTAACCATCTGATACATCGTCTTTTTACCTGTATTCGTCCCAGAAGCCATAGCCGTTAGAGGTACAAGTAGAAAAGAGACCACCACCAGAGTTACCACTACCTTCCTCATAGACCATCAATCCCCCTTTTTCTTGTTGGGCTGTTTCTTCTTACCCTTTTTGACCTTCTTAGCAGGCCTCTTTACACCCTTCTTGAAGGTTGATTGAAACACCAGCTTCAACCTGTCCCTAAAGTGCAACTTCTTCATCCACTCAACATAATACCTGACGAACTTGGTAGAAAGGCTCATCTGTATTCTCAGCATGTCTTCAAACAGCTTCGTAATCTCATCGTAGTTCGGCCTCTTAGACCACATCAAAAGCATCAACTGTAGCCTATCTTGAGTCAGTTTGACGATCTCCCTAACATTCTCCTTCATAAAACGCAAAAGATACCTGTTGAACTGAAGCTGTGCCCCCAAACTCAGGGACTTGATGCTCTCAAGAAGACCTTGCGGCAGAAAAGAGGCATTGAGACTCGCACCCGTGGGCAACGAAGCTGCACCAAAAGATACACCAACAAACACAAACAGCACCAGCACTACTGCTGCTATCCCTCTTTTCATCTCCCTCATCTCCCATTTCGTTTTGTGGTTTCATTATACCACAGATAAACGACTCAAGAAACAGTCAGTATTATCTTACCGCAGTTCCCCGTATTCATCAAATCAAATGCCTTCTCAAAGTCCTCCAACTCAAAGCGATGGGTTATGAGTTTACCGATCACATCCAACCTCCCAGAAGACAGCAAGTTGCCCATCTTGAACCATGTAGAGTAAAACTTCCTGCCAGTTATTCCGTAAAGCCTCACCCCCTTGAATATCACCTTACTGGTGAGCTCCACATCAATGCTACCGGGAAAAAGACCTACGAGGGAGATCCTTCCACCTGCAGTAACGACATCAAGGCCAAAAGAAAGCGCTGCTGGACTGCCAGACATCTCTATAACCGCATCCACACCCTTGCCCTTCGTGATGTCCATTACCTTAGAGTAAACATCTTTATCCAACGGATTAAACACATAATCCGCACCCATCTTCAGGGCAAGCTCTCTACGGTAGTCATTTATCTCCGTAGCTACTACACTCGCAGCCCCTCCAAGTCTGGCAACAGCGATAGCGAGCAACCCCATCGGCCCACACCCCAGAACCAGAACATCTTTTCCTGCAATATCCTCCACCATAACCGACTCAAATGTGCTACCCAAAGGTTCCTGCAACGCAGCAACCTCAAGTGAAATACCGCCTTCGTTCCTCCACACCACCACTTCCGGCAACAAGATATACTCCGCAAACGCACCATCTATATCAACACCCACGATTTTCATGTTGCTGCATATGTGCGCATTACCCGTAAGACATTGGTAGCAAACCCCACACGGGACATGGGTTTCAGCAGATACCATATCTCCAACCTTTATCCTCTTAACACCCCTACCAACCTCCACCACTTCTCCTGCCATCTCATGCCCAAACACCAAAGGTGGCTTTATCCTGCCCTGTGCCCACGCATTCCAATTGTATATGTGAAGGTCAGTTCCACAGATAGCAACCTTCTTCACACGAATAAGCACATCCCCATCTCTAACCTCAGGGACGGGGAGATCTCCCCGCAAAACAGCACCTCTTTCTGGGTACATCTTCACAAGCGCCTTCACCGTCCGTCACCCTCCAGCACACCCTTAAACGCAGAGAGAAATCTCGCTCCATAAGCACCGTCCACCAAACGATGGTCTGCCACAAGGGTAACAGTAAACAATGGCCTTACCGCAATAGCACCAGAGTCAAGAGCAACTACCCTGTTTTTGATAGCACCCATTGCCAGTATGGCAACCTGCGGAGGATTTATCACCGCCGTAAACCTATCTATTCCAAACATACCAAGATTGGTAAGTGTTATCGTCCCACCTTCAACTTCTGCCACATCAAGGGTATTTCCCCTTGCTTTACCAGCCAAAGAAACCAATTCGTCCGCAATCTGAACTGCACTCTTATCCTGTGCCCTCTTGACAACCGGAACCATCAGGCCAGAGGGCGTGTCAACCGCAACGTTCACATTTACATCTCTCTGCAAACTAACCGTAACATCGTCCTCAAATACCGCATTTAGCAGAGGATAATCCTTTAAGACTCTGGCAAGGTAGTAAACCAGCAAAGCAGTATAGGATACCTTTTTGCCCTCTTTCACTTCTATTTCCTGTCTCCTGTAGCTGAGGTATGTTGCATCAACGGAGACTTCAAGGGCAAAGTGTGGCTTGTCTCTGAAACTCTGCTGCATCCTGTCCGCTATAACCTTTCTTACACCCTGAATAAGCACCTTACCTTTGCCCACAGGTTCCTCTTTTTTAGCCTCGGCGAATTCCAAAACATCTTTTTCTATTATCCTACCAGAAGGACCACTTCCCTTGAGCTGGCTTAAGTCTATTCCAAGCTCCCTTGCCCTCATCTTAGCCCTCGGGGAAGCCTTCAGTCTTTCCTTATCACCAACCTCTTTTTTCTCCACCTTCTTCTCAGCAGAAGGTAGCTCCTCAGCAACGGCCTCCTCAACCTCTGCTTTCTCGCTCTCCACTTCTTCAACTACAGATTCCCCCTCAACCTCCATGTATGCCACAACCTCCCCAACGGGAACGGTCTCCCCCTCCTCCACAACAATCTCTATCAGGACTCCATCAAAGGGGGATTCTATCTCATTGCTTATCTTTTCGGTCATCACTTCAAACAAAATCTCCCCTTTAGATACATGCTCCCCAACTGACTTACGCCACGATATAACCGTGCCTTCACTCATGGTCAACCCTAACTTAGGCATCTTAACAGGTACTCGCATCCTTTTACCCCCTCACAATCAATATAACTTCCACAACTTGGGTAGATACAAACTTAGAGATGGCAAGAAGCTTATGACCAGCAGGGCTACTACTGCAGCGATTATCAGCGGTATCGCCTCTCTCGCTATATCTTCAAGAGAGCTACCCGATATGTTTGCACCAACATACAGGTTAACGGCAACAGGCGGCGTAACCTGACCTATAGCAAGGTTCACAGTCATAACAACACCAAACCATATCGGGTCCCAGCCAAAGTGCATCATTATGGGGACGAATATCGGTAGAAACACATAGTATATGGATATCGCATCGAGAAACATTCCAGCAATGAGTATAACCACATTTGCAAGTATAAGTATCACATGCGGGTTTTTGCTCAAACTAAGCATAAAGTGGGTGGTTGCATCTATCACTCCGATGGCAGACGCTACCCACGAGAATATACCTGCAAGCGTAACTACCATCATAACCACAGACGATATCACAACGGAGTCCACCATAAGCTGAAAGAAACTCGACCACGTGAGCGTCCTGTACACGAAGAATCCAACGAAAAGCCCGTAAAATATTGCGACAGCCGCAGCCTCAGTAGGTGTGAATATTCCACCGTATATACCACCAAGTATCACGACCGGCGTCATAAGTCCCCAGAATGCATCCTTAAACGCCAAAGCTATCTCTTTCAGCCTACCCCATCTCTCACCTTTGTATCCCCTCTTTAAAGATATCAGAAACACGGCAATAATTAGGAATCCACCCATAACCAAGCCCGGGAGTATCCCAGCAGCAAACAGGGCAGGAACAGATGTGTTCGTTATAACGCCGTAAACTATAAAGGCGATGCTCGGCGGTATGACTATGGCAAGTCCGCTACTGATGGAGACAACGCTTGCTGCAAACTCCCTGTGATACTTCGCAGCAACCATACCCGGAATCAGTATAGTGCCAAGTGCAGCAGTAGTAGCAGGACCAGAACCAGAAACAGCACCCCAGAACATAGCAGTAACCACAGTAACTATCGCAAGCCCCCCATTTATAGGCCCAACAATTAGCTTTGCAAGGTGTATGATCCTCCTCGCAATGTCCGCCTTCTCCATGATAACACCTGCAAGGATGAAAAACGGTATAGCCAACAACGGAAACTTCGCTATACCAGAAAAGAAGTTAGGGGCCAGCACGGACATGCCCAGAGATTGATTCCATATGATAAATATTGCGGATGCCCCAAGGGCAATCCCTATAGGAACCCTCAAAAGCAACAATACCAAGAATATGATAAACAAAAGTATCTTAGGATCCATCTTTCTCCCTCTCCTTCTTCAGATACTGAGGTAACATCTGTATAACCCGTATGATAACTATAAGGGATCCTATAGGTACTCCCATCGTATACCACCATACGGGAATACTCAAAGATTCTGTCGTAATACCGAGGTCTATCTCGTCTTCTATCTCAAAGATGCCGTAGATTATCAAGAGTGTAAATACGAATATCGTCAACACAGCGGCAAGCCACACAGAAGCCTTCCTCCACTTCAAAGGTAGCTTATCTACAAGAATAGACACACTAAGGTGACTACCCCTCTTAAAGGCAATAGCTATACCCAAAACCGTCATCCACACGAACAGATTTACCTCCAGCTCCTCGGTAAAAGCCAGCGAATACTTTATGAAGTACCTGGTAATCACATTTATAAATGCAATCCACGCCATAACAAAGAGCATAACCGCAGCTATCACCTCTTCACTATGAGACCAAAAACGCTCCTTCGTAGACATAATCAACCCCTCCTACAAATATGCTTGGAAGGGAAAAACCCTTCCAAGCACGAAAGATAACTACTTTTTCATATCCTCCATAGCACTTTTAACGAGCTCCACCCCAACGATCTTAATCCACTTGTCAAACACCGGTTTGGTCTTCGCCTTAAACAGTGCCCTCTCCGTAGGTGTAAGCACTGTCACTTTCATCCCCTTGCTTTCAAGGAACTTATAGGCAGGTGGATTCTTGCCAATAAGTCCTTTTCTCGCCTGTTTCTTCTCCCACGCCAGTGCCTTAGCTGCACTCTCCATAATTGCCTTCTGGTCCTCTTTGGAGAACTGCCTCCAATCCCTTGCATTCACACCGAGGATAAGCGGATCGATCAGGTAGTCCCACACAGTTATGTACTTGTGAATGTCGTATATCTTATAAGGTATTATTACCGCATTGATCGGGTTTTCCTCTCCGTCCACCGTGTGCTGCTGGAAGGCAGTAACCGCAGAACCCCAGTTCATGTTAACAGGATTTGCCCCAAGTGCCCTGAATATCTCGATGAATATCGGAGATCCCACGACCCTGATCTTCATACCTTTAAGGTCATCTGGCGTCTTAATGGCTTTCTTCCAGTTAGTAAGCTCCCTGAATCCATTCTCTCCCCATCCAAGACCGACCACGCCTCTCTTAGCGATGTAGTTGAATATGTACTTACCGGCATTACCCTTTTCAACGGCATCGACCTGATCATAACCCTGGAAGTTGAAGAAAAACGGCAAGGAGAAGAGGTTCAACGGCTTAATCGTCGTAGACCAGTTTATAGTAGAACCCAACGCAAAGTCTGCAACTCCCTGTCTTAAGAGCAAAAATTCGTTCGTCTGCTTGCCTGCAAATAGCTGCCCTCCAAAGAATATCTTGATGTTGACTCTGCCGTTTGTCTTTTCCTTTACGAGCTTTGCGAACATGGTCGCAGACTCTCCCCAAGGTCCCTTGGGTCCCACCACCAACGACATCTTGTACTCCTTCTTGTAGGCAGCCGCCGCTACACCTACGCTAACCAGCAAACCCACAACCACCAACAACGCAATAAGCCTCTTCATACACACCTACCTCCTTCACAAGATTTTTAAAACCCCCAAAAGCCCAAACAATCCCACACCTGAAGCTATCACCCCCCTAAAATAGTTCTCTCACTGCCTCAATTACATCTCTATAGTCTGGTATCACAAACTTCTCCAGCGGAGGACTAAACGGCACAGGCACTGCCTTTGCTCCAACTCTCCCAATAGGCGCATCGAGGTAGTCAAATGCCTCTTTAACCACCGTTGCCACAACTTCAGCCCCCCAACCAGCACGCTTCACTGCCTCGTGAACCACCACCAACCTGCCAGTCTTCTTAACGGAATCCAAGACCGCTTCCTTGTCCCAAGGCACAAGTGTTCGCAAGTCAACAACTTCCACATCTATGCCTTCCTTTGATAGTTCCTCAGCCGCCTTCAGGCTCTCGTGCACCATCCTGGAAGTAGCCACAACCGTAACATCACTACCAGCTCTCTTCACATCTGCTTTACCAAACGGTATAAAGTACTCTTCCTCCGGGACATCTCCCTTTATCCCGTATAACAGCTTGTGCTCCATAAACATCACCGGATCATCGCTATGAAGTGCCGTCTTCATAAGTCCCTTTGCATCGTAAGGTGTAGAAGGCACCACCACCTTCAGACCCGGCGTGTGCACAAACCAAGACTCCAAACTCTGTGAGTGCTGCGCAGCAGCAGACTTTCCCACACCGTCAGGCATTCTAAAGACAACCGGTAACCTCGCCTGCCCACCGAACATGTATCTTATCTTAGCAGCCTGATTTACGAGCTCATCCATACCACAAGTAACAAAGTCAACGAAGTGAATCTCAACTATTGGCCTTGCACCCGCAAGTGCAGCACCAACACCTGCTCCATTTATAGCTGCCTCAGATATGGGGGTGTCCAACACACGCCCCGGAAACCTCTCACCCAATCCCTTGTACACACCAAATATCCCACCCTGCTTTGCAATATCCTCTCCAAATGTAAATATCAAAGGGTTCTTTTCCATCTCTTCGGTAATAGCCTCTCTCAACGCCTCAGAAAAACTTATATTCCTCATCCTCTCCACCCCCTTAGTAGTAATCGTATCCTCTATCATCTACGAATAAGTCAGTTAGTGCATCTCTCGGTTCGGGGAATGGAGAGCTCCTTGCAAACGACACTGCCTCTTCTATCTCATTTAATATACTATTCTCTATAAACTCCTCTTCTTCCTTCGTCAAATAGCCATTTTCATACAAATATTTTTTGAATCTACCTATAGGCTCCATCTCCATCCACTTTACTACCTCTTCCTTCGTCCTGTACAGTTCCGGGTCTCCAACGAAGTGTCCCTTTATCCTGAATGTCTTAAACTCCAACAGTGTAGGCCCATCTCCGGCCCTTGCACGGTCAATTGCCTCCTTCGAAAGTCTGTAAACCTCCAAAACATCATTGCCATCAGCAGTAAAGCCAGGCATACCATAAGCACTTGCCCTCTGTGCAACATCCTTAACCGAAAGCATCTCCTTAGAAGAAGCAGTGGAAGCCCATTGATTGTTCTCACACACAAAGACTACCGGAAGCTTCCATATCGAAGCCATATTCAATCCTTCGTGAAAGGTTCCCCTATTGGTAGCGCCGTCACTAAAAAAGGCAACAGTGACCTGATCACTACCCTTCACCTTGCTTGCCAAAGCAGCACCCACAGCAAGAGGAATCCCACCCCCCACGACACCGTTAGCGCCCAACATACCAATAGAAAAGTCAGCTATATGCATAGACCCACCCTTTCCACGACAATAACCAGTGGATCTGCCAAACAGCTCTGCCATCATCGGCTTCAAGTCAGCACCCTTTGCTATAGTGTGCCCATGCCCCCGATGAGTACTCGTAATGTAATCGTCTTTCCTAAGATTGGCACACACTCCAGTCGCAATCGCCTCCTCACCTATGTAAAGGTGAACGAAACCGGGAATCTCCCCGTCCAAAAACAGCCTCTCCACCCTCTCCTCAAAATGTCGAATTTTGAGCATAGTTCGAAAAAGTGACAGCAAAACACCCTTTTCCATCTCCATACCTCCCTAAGAAACGGCTTGTAGTCTATATTTTATCAGAAAAGTTGTACGATGTCTAATTTTGAACATAAACACTACAGTAGTAATAGACAGTGTACTTGGTATTTAGAGAAGTATGAAAAATACCTCATGTCGGATATTATACAATTTTATACTTCTTCATCTTGCTGTAGAGGGTGCTACGCTGTATGCCAAGCAGTTTGGAGGCTCTGTAGATGTTACCCTCGGTGGCTTCCAATGCCCTCTTTATGAGCTGTATCTCCATCTCTCTCAATGGGAGAATAGAATCGGGTTTGGTATCCGTGTCACTATAACCGCCGTTGAGGATGTAAGAGGGCATCTCTTTAAGCGTTATTTCTTCTCCCTCAGCCAGGAGAACTGCCCTTTCTATAACCGTTTCAAGCTCTCTAATGTTACCCGGCCAGCTATACTTCAAGAAGAGTTCTTTCACTTCCGGTGACAAACGATAACTTCTGCCCGTTGCGGCCTTTATCCTCTCAAACAATCTATCTACTATGAGTGGGATATCCTCCTTGCGTCTACGCAGTGGGGGTATGTATATACTCAAAACACTGAGGTAGTAAAAGAGATCCACATTAAAGTTACCTTTTTCCATCTCTTTCTTCAGATCAGCATCCGTAGAAGCTATTACTCTGATATCTACAGGGATCGAGTCTATGCTCCCAATCCTCAATATCTGCTTCTTCTGAAGGGTATAAAACAACCTCTCTTGTATGTCCAAAGGAAGGGCTACGATGTTATCCAGAAAGAGTGTTCCTCCATTGGCAAGCTCCAGTTTTCCCGGCCTGCCCTCCCGCGTGTAGTCAGCAACGGCACCAAACAGATCTTGCTCTATCAAACCTCTCGGCATAGCACCACAGTTTACGGTAACAAAAGGACCATCAGATCGATGACTTGCGTTGTGTATAGCCTGTGCAATGATCTCCTTACCAACACCCCTCGGACCAGAAAGTAGTACCGGCACATCTGAGTGCGCAGCTATCTTTATAAATCTTCTGATCTCCTTTACAAACTTGTTATCCCCCACAATGTCGTCAAACGTAAATATCGCCCTTGCCCCTATGAAGTGCGTAACCAGGTCTTGAACCCTACTTATCTCCCTAAAGATGTCAACTACCGCTATAAGGTTGTCATTTTCGTCCTTCACCGGCACAGCAGTCTTTATAAAGTGCAACAACCCCCTTTTGCTCTTAACTATGAACTCCTTATCGACATATCCCTTCTTGGTCTCAAATACATCCAAAACTACGGGAATAAAATCTACTATGTCAGCAACAAACTTTCCAACGGCTTCCTGAGGAGAGACTTTCAGTATCTCCCCAGCCTTACTGTTCATAGTTAAAACATTTCCCTTATCGTCAAAGAGTATTAGACCGTCCGAAATACCCTCTATAATGGCTCTCTGATACTTCTCTGAAATAGCAAGTCTCTTAGAGGTAGATTCGAATCGAACCTCGTTCTCAACTGCCTTTGCCAAAGAGCGCAACCACCCCAGCCTATAAGTATCCAGACCGTCAGTTTTAGAAAGCACAGACACAACCGCTATTAACTTTCCATCTTTATCATGCACTGGGCAAGATGCATCCCACATATCTACGAAGTCCACATGGTAGTGCTGATATCCAACGACGGCGTGTGGGAGTCCATCAATAAGCGTCAAAGATACCGAAGTAGTTCCAACGGTATCCTCCTTCCAGTAAGCTCCACAGTGCACAGGAACTCCCACATCTACATCTCCAATCACCGAGAGTACTACTCCATCTTTGTCAAACAAAACAAACTTCATTGCAGACCGCATGATCATCTCTTTCTGGTTCTTGGTGCAGGAAACAAATGCAGATATCAGCTCCTCGTTGTTCTCTTTCTTAGCCGTAAGCTCAGTCCCAGGCACCATGTAATCTCTTCTGCTAAAAGGATCGAATTCTCTTTCCTTCAGCCTCACCCACGAATCCCTTATAAAGGAAGGCAAATCGTCACGAAGAATACCTCTGTTCACAAAATCTTCCCATGCAGCCTTGTAATCCATTTACTAACCTCACAATCTACGAATTTATTTCATCAATCTCCTTCTTTATTGCAGTCTCAACTGCCTCTACTATCTCGTTCACAGGGTACAACCTAACCTCTCCACTCCTTCTCCACTTCAACTCCACCTTACCTTCCTTAAGATACTTACCCACAGTTACTCTCAAAGGTATACCCATTATGTCAGCATCGTTAAACTTCACACCTGGGCTTTCGTCTCTATCATCTATGAGCACCTCTACACCCCTTTCAAGTAATTCCGAATAGATCCTCTCAGCGACACTTCTCTGCTCTTCGTCCTTAACAACCACCGGGATAACTATCACATGGTAGGGAGCAATCGTCATAGGCCAGATGATACCCTTATCGTCGTGCAATTGCTCTATGACGGCAGCCATCGTCCTCTCAACGCCTATCCCATAGCAACCCATAACATAATATTTTTTCTCCCCATTTTCGTCCAGGAAAGTGGCATTCATAACCTCACTATACTTAGTGCCCAATTTAAATATGTGGCCAACCTCTATTCCCCTCCTCACCTTCATGGAAGAGCCACATTTTGGGCACTTATTACCATCGTGCACCTTTCTTATGTCTGCCACCTTTATGTCTTCTGGAAAATCTCTCTTCGGATTCACATTCTTAAGGTGATAATCCTTCTTGTTTGCCCCCACAACAACATTTTTCATGCGCATAACAGACTCATCAACAACCACGACTGCATTTGTTAAGCCCATAGGACCTATAAATCCTCCACCTCCAGGGGTAATAGACAAAACCTCTTCCTCGGTGGCAGGGTTCAGATACAGACAACCAAGCAGATTCTTCAGCTTTATTTCATTTATGTCGTAATCCCCCCTAACAAAAGCTGCAACTATGTTCCACTTCTCCCCAGAATATATAGCCTCATACACAACCGCTTTAACTGTTCTTTTTTTATCTATTGCCAAGAATTTGGCAAGCTCTTCTATCGTCTTAATATTCGGCGTGTAGACTTCCTCTATCTCTAACTCCTCAACATCTTCAGGTGGGTCAAGCCGATCTGTAGCCTTCTCAAGATTTGAGGCGTACCCACAGCTATCGCAGAATGCTATTTCAGCCTCACCTGTATCAGCAAGGACCATAAATTCGTGAGAAACATCTCCTCCTATTGCACCACTGTCTGCCTCAACTACTCTGTAATCTAATCCACACCTTTTAAAGATTCTGCAGTAAGCATCGTACATTGCATCGTAACTCCTATTCATGCCCTCCTCGTCTTTGTCAAAGCTGTAAAGATCCTTCATGATAAACTCCCTTGCCCTCATAACCCCAAATCTCGGTCTGATTTCGTCTCTGAACTTCACCTGTATCTGATACAGCAATAAAGGGAGTTTTCTATAGGATCTATTGTTATCTCGAACGAGTGCCGTTATAACTTCTTCGTGAGTTGGACCAAGAGCAAATGTTCTTTCCTTTCTATCCTCTAATCGCATCAGCTCAGGTCCATAATCATACCACCTTCCACTCTCCAACCAAAGCTCTGCAGGTTGGAGAGCTGGCATAAAGAGTTCCTGTCCTCCCTTTGCATCCATTTCCTCCCTTATGATATTTTCAATTTTCTTTATAACCCTGTAACCTATAGGCAGCAGCGTGTAAACACCAGAAGCCAACTTTCTGACAAGACCTGCCCTCAACATAAACACATGACTAACAGTTTCAGCCTCCTTTGGATTCTCCCTTAGAGACGGAAAGAAAAGCCTACTAACTCTCATGTCTATCCCTCCTACTAAGAATATCTTTTACAAAGGATAAAAACCAATCCTTAGCCTTCGTAGATTCTACCATTTTCACAACCTTTCCCTTATAATAAACAACCCCCTTTCCACCACTACCCACAATACCAACATCGGCCATCTCTGCCTCACCGGGACCGTTAACCACACAACCCATAACGGCAATTTTCATCTTTCTTCTAATCGGCGAAGTCAAAAGAGTTAACTCCTCTACTATAGACACAACATCTATTTCCTGCCTACCACAAGTCGGACATGAAACTATCTCTACCCCTTCTCTTAGACCAAGAGATTTCAATATTTCTATACCAACAACCACTTCCTTAACTGGATCATCGGTCAAAGAAATCCTTATAGTATCCCCTATTCCCTCCAGCAACAATGTGCCCATCGCAATAGAAGACTTTACTGTTCCCTGCAAAAAACCTCCCGCCTCTGTAACACCCAGATGAAGAGGATAATCTACCAGCTTGGACATGAGTCTATAACCGGCAATGGTGGTCAACACATCGGTAGCTTTAACGGATATCACTATGTCCCGAAACCCCACATCTTCTAATACCTCTACCTCTCTTAACGCAGACTCGACTATTTCCCGGGAAATATTCTTGTAGTCTTTGACTACCTCCCTTGGTAGAGAGCCCGTATTAACCCCGACTCTTATGGGTATCCCTTTATCCATGGCTGCCTTTGCAATCTCTCTTATATGAACGACACTCTTTATATTCCCGGGATTTAACCTGAGCTTATCTGCTCCATACTCTATGGAAAGTAGGGCAAGTCTATAGTCGAAATGGATATCAGCCACTATAGGGACAGAGATGTTTTTCTTTATCAAGGGTATTGCCTTTGCGGAATCTTCGTCTGGAATGGTTACCCTGACTATGTCCACCCCAACTGCCTCCATGCGTTTTATCTGAGACACATTCTCGTCAACGGCAAGGGCAGGAAACTGAGTCATACTTTGAACAGATACATCATTGTTTCCCCCTATAGCAACATTACCCACCCTCACTACCATCTTGCTACCCATTAAGATTCACCTCAGACTCACTATGTCTCTAAATGTAATATACACAACAAGAGAAATCAATATCCAAAAGCCTACAAGATGAACGTATTCTATCTTTCTCGGGTCTATTCTCTTGCCACTCAGAAACTCCACCAAGTAGAATATCAGTCTCCCTCCATCGAGTGCTGGGAACGGAAAAAGGTTTATCAAAGCAAGGTTTATACTCAAAAAAGCCGTAAAAGAAAAGAATGTCATCCACCCTTGAGAAGCTGCTTTGCCAGCCATGTATGCAATAGCTACAGGACCTTTCAACTCCAAAGGTATATGGTGAGCTACAGCATTCCACAGGAAGATCACCATCAACACAAGCATGCCAAAAACATAAGAAGTAGCTCTCCATAAAGAAGAAACAACATTGTATCTCTCAATCACAGGGTATATACCTATCAATGCAACCTTCCTTTTAGCATCAAATCTCGGCTTCACCCTAAATATAATCTTTCTACCATCTCTTTTGACAACTATTCTGAGCTCCTTTCCCCTAACCTTGTGTATGTATTCTGAAAGATCTTTCCAGTTTGAAACCCTAATACCATCAACAGAAATGATCTTATCCCCAACCTTCATGCCCACACTTTCGGCAGGATAGCCATGAATAAGCCCACCAATAGTAGCAGTGTTGAGATTTGGCATACCATTGAAGAAAAACACCACAGCAATAAAAGGTATTGCAACAAGCAGATTCATAACAGGACCTGCAGCAACCACCAACGCCTTCTTCCACAAAGGCTGGGAGAGAAATCCACCCTCTACACTCTCGTCATCTTCCCCAAAAAACCTTACAAACCCACCAAGAGGTATAACCCTTATGCTATACCTGGTTTCGCCCTTACCCCACGAAGCTATAGAATTACCAAAACCTATAGAAAACTCCTTAACCCTTATGCCTAACAACCTTGCAACGACAAAGTGCCCACCCTCGTGAAACAACACCAATATAGCTATAGCAACAATGAAACTGCCCAAAGAATAAAAAAACATCAGAATTCTCCCTTCATTACTACATCTTCAGCCAATCTATAAGCCCTTCTCACCATAGAAACAACAGAATCCACAGAGAGTTCCCCATCCTCATCCCACAAGGTATCCACAACCCTCTTCACAACCCCGTATATGTCCAAAAAACCTATCCTTCCATCAAGAAAGGCCTTTACTGCCAATTCGTCGGCACCTATAAATGCAGCCGGCAGTAAACCTCCCCTTCTACCCACCCTGTAACCGTAAGGAAGCATGGGAAAGGTTTCCTCATCTGGCTCCTCAAACACAAGCTCACCGCAGACCCTCCAATAAAGCCCTTCTGCCAACTTCCTCCTCTCCGGGTAAAAGAGTGCATAGTGTATGGGCAATCTCATATCCGTAACGCCTGCAAGCATCTTGATGCTGCCGTCCTCAAACTCCACCATGCCGTGCACGACACTCTGAGGGTGTACCACCACCTTTATGTGCTCATAGTCTATGCCGAAAATCCAGCGGGCTTCCATTACTTCCAGCGCCTTATTGGCAAGGGTAGCTGAATCTACGGTTATCTTCTTCCCCATCTGCCATGTAGGGTGCTTCAATGCCTCCTGTACAGAGACCCCCTTCAGTGCATCTTTATTATAACCCCTAAACGGTCCCCCAGAGGCAGTAAGTATGATACTTCTGATACTCTTTTTAGTCTCCCCCCTCGTACACTGCCATACTGCGCTATGCTCACTATCTATAGGCAACACTCTATCCTCGGTAAGATAGTCCTGAAACAACGGACCTGCAGCAACCATAGACTCCTTGTTGGACAGAAGCACCCTCTTTCCTGCCCTCAACGCTGCCAAAGCCGGCTTCAAGCCGTGAATTCCAGAAACTGCAACGACAACGGTGTCCACCTCCGGCAGTGTGGAGAGTTGCACAAGCCCATCCTCTCCACACAAAACGGTGTAACCACCCGGTGCTAAATCTCTAAGAAGCTCAGCCTTCTTGGTATCTTTCACAGCAACATAAGAAGGCGAAAACTCCTTTACATACCTGGAAAGTACCTCGACATTCTCCCAACCAGATAAGGCAAACAATCTAAACTCTCGGGGAAACTCCCTCAAAACAGAGATGGTACTTCTGCCAATCGAACCGGTAGCCCCAAGCAGAGAGACAAACCTCATCTCAAAGGCTCCCCTTTAACCAGCGTCGCAAACGCCTCTATGTGATGATGAACAAAGAACCTCGCCCAGTAAGCAGCATCCTCTGGTCTCGAAAACTTACCGACAAAGACCCTGTAAATAGGTTTAACACCCTTGTAGCCTCTCCTTATAAATACAGGGACATCTATGTGCCACCATATCAATTCTCTTATCTTTACAGCCCACACCTTAGCCCTCCTGAGTGAACGGAACGCACCTACCTGGGCACCGAAAACACCTCTAAGCACCTGCCTCTTCACAACAGAAGGCACATACTTAGGGGATCGGATCACCCTCAACTTCACATATGCTGTGCCTGGACCTATCATGTGCAACTTCTTTGCAGCAGCATACGAGAGGTCTATTATCCTGTTCTTCTTGAACGGCCCTCTATCTATTATCTTGACAACTACCTTCCTGCCATTAGAAAGATTCGTAACCTCCACATATGTCCCAAACGGCAGGGTTCTGTGTGCGGCAACCATATCGTACATATTGTAAATAACGCCGCTACTCGTCCTCCTACCATTGAACTTACCACCATACCAAGATGCCCATCCATACTCCACATAACTGGCAAAGACGGGTGTAACAAGGATAAACAAAAAACTCACAGAGAAAATAAATCTCACTACCATGTAGGCCATCCACTCCTGAGAAAACTCACGCAGTAGTAAAACACAGGTGCAACGAAAAGCAGGCTATCAAACCTGTCCAAAAAACCACCATGCCCGGGTATGAAGCTACCAGAATCTTTCACCCCTGCAGACCTCTTAAAAGCCGATTCCACAAGATCCCCTAACTGCGAAGTAACACCAACCACAGCACCCATCAGCAAGAGCGGTAAAGGGTAAAGGGACAAAATCCTTGACGCAATGCCACCTGCTAGTGCAGAAAAGACGATAGCACCTATAAAACCTTCAAATGTCTTAGAGGGGCTCAAGTTGTGAAAGAAGGGCTTACTGCCAAACTTCCTGCCCATAAAGTAAGCCCCAGTATCTGCAGACCAGATAAATATAAACAACAGCCACACCCATATATTGCCCTCAGACATGTTTCTCAACAGCATCACATAGCTCAAAAGCCAACCAACATAAAGCGCCGCCAGTATGGTGGCAGCAGCCCCAACCAGCCTATCCTCCATGTTGTTCTTTAGGATTATCCACACCAAGGTAGCCAAGAGTAGAAAAGTAGTGACATCTGCATACTGAATATTTTCGTAGAAACTCGACAACAGAAATAACACCATCGATATAATAGCAATACCCTTTGAACCCCTTATCCCCTTTATCTTAAGCAATCTCATAAATTCGTCAATACAGAACACACCCATCACAACAAGGACACCAAGAAAGTAGATGTCACCATACCAGCTACTACCAAGCAATATGGGAACACCGATAGCAGCAGATAGCACCCTCTTCTTAAGCGTCTGCGACGCCACCAAACCTTCTTTGTCTTCTCCCATACTCAGCGAGAGCCTCCTTTAAGTCTGAAACGGTGAAGTCCGGCCACAGAACCGGCGTAAAATACAACTCTGCATAAGATATCTGCCACAACAGAAAGTTACTTATCCTCTTCTCTGCACTCGTCCTTATGACCAGATCAACATCAGGCACATCTGGAAGATAAAGGTATCTTCTAAACAGCCCTTCGTCTACTTCCTCAATACCCTCTTTCAATAAGGTGTTAACTGCATCTAATATCTCTCTTCTACCTCCGTAGTTCAAACACAAGATCAGGTCCATTCCCCTACCACCTTTTGTCTCATCGATAGCCCACGAAAGCCTCGAAACCACAAAATCTGGTAACTCCTTCCACCTGCCGGCAACCCTCAACCTTATGTCATTCTGAAGCATGGCAGGGACCTCTTTTTTAAGGTATTCATCCAGTATCCCAAACAGCGCCAGCACTTCTTCTACAGGTCTCTTCCAGTTCTCGGTAGAGAATGTGTACAAAGAAAGATACCTTATACCCATGCCCCTTGCTTCTTCTACCACCTTCTTCACAACCGCTGCCCCAACTCTGTGCCCCTCAATCCTCGGTAAACCACGCTGCTTAGCCCATCTACCGTTTCCATCCATAATTATCCCAACATGTAGAGGCACATTCATCACAGAATCTTCAGCCATACTTCCCTCCTCCGTGGACCATCAAATTCTGCAAAAAATATACTCTGCCACCTTCCAAGCAAGAGCTTACCCTCCTCAACCATCACAGTAACCGAGCTACCTATCAGCGCAGACTTTATATGCGCATCTGCATTTCCCTCCAGATGCCTGTAATTCGCACCATAAGGGACAAGCCTCTGCAATGTCTCAATAAGATCTTCCCTGACCGTAGGGTCAAAACCCTCGTTCACGAAGACGCCAGCAGTAGTATGTGGCACATACAATACCACAACACCATCCTTTACTGAACGCACCTTATCAGAAACCATAGATGTAATGTCGATGATCTCAACCCTGCGGGATGTGGACAAAAACATCTTCTCCATAAAGACCACCTACCCACAAAAATGTCAAGGTAGATTATATCACAAAGACCTCTACCATAAAAGACAAAGAAAGAGTCCAGCCAAATTAAGGGTTGTCAAACAGCTACACAGATGGTAGAATAACAGCCGTAAGGAGGTGAGAAGGGTTGGCAAACATAAAGTCCGCTATAAAGAGAATACGCCAAGAGGAAAAACGCCGCATGCGTAACAGGGCAGTAAAATCAGAAGTAAAAACGAGAATAAAGAAGTTTCTTAAAGCCTTGGAAGGCAACAACAGAGAAGAGATAGAAAAACTCCTAAGAGAAGCCGTCTCTACAATAGATAGAGCCGCTCGCAAAGGCGTCATACACAAGAACAACGCTGCCAGAAAGAAGTCACGCCTATACTCAAAACTCAATCAGCTGGCATCAGAAAACAGATAAAAGAGTCCTTTTGCGATAGAATCCCTCAAGTCAAGGTGAGATTTTCTTAACCTTACCTCTACAGAGTAGAGGTAAGGTATTTTTTTAGCAAAAAAGTCTAAAGGGTAAAGCGAAAGCGCCCTTAAGACCTTCTTAGCAACAAATGGATGCAACTTAAGTAGCGACACCAACTCCTGCTGAACATCTCGCCCCCGTTCAGCGAGTAGCTTGGCAATAAAGAGTGCATGCACATACTTCACAACCGTATAAAATGCTTTAAGAGAATCCTCTTTCGTCTTAGCACTATAAATAACCCTCATCATCAAAGCCAAATCCTTATTCAGAACGGCATCTATAACGGCAAACGGATTAACCACTTCCACACTGCTAAAGAGCTCCTCTACATCTTTCTCATTTAAAATCCCATCAGAAGCCAATAGAGAGATCTGTTGCACCTTGTCGTATATCAAAGGAGGTTCCTGCAAGCTCACAAGGGCATCAACGAGCCTGTAATGTGGCTTTATTCCGTAATCCCTAAGCAGTCCTTCTACCCACTCCTGCAGTCTCCCACCGTAAAGTCTGCTGAAAGTAAACTCTTTTCCAGCACCTCTGAACAACGCATAAACCTTGTTGTCCTCCTCAAAGACGAGAAAGAGGTCAACGCAATCAGACAGACAGCTCAGCACGAAGGAAACCTCTGTCTTTGAACTCAAGGGGAGTGCCTCTGCATGCTTCACAACCACCATCCTTGGACAATCCCCACCAAAGACTCCTCTATCAGAAAGAATGCCCACGAACTCTTTTAATCCGAGCTCCCCACCCCGAACAATGTTAACGCTGCTGTATCTTTCTCTTCTCCTTCTGACAAACAGTTCCTTCAGAAAACCTTCCTTCCCCCTGAGCAGATAAAGGTTCTTCCTCATCTCACTACAATACTCACTATCTTATCTGGGACCACAACAACCTTCACAATCTCCTTACCCTCTATCCGTGAGCGAACTGCATCGCTCGAAAGTGCCATCTCCTTTA
Source organism: uncultured Synergistota bacterium (assembly GCA_964559865.1). Lineage (GTDB taxonomy): Bacteria > Synergistota > JAGHAJ01 > JAGHAJ01 > JAGHAJ01 > JAGHAJ01. The sequence continues at coordinate 187,804 of CAZLJD010000030.1, read as the reverse complement.
GCTCTTCCTTAGAGAGTCCACGAGGTGCATCAAACTGGGATCTCACCTTACCATTTATCTGCACTACTACGGTAACCTCCTCGAATGTAGCCGCCTTCTCATCCCACTGAGGCCACGGCTCGTAAGCCAGAGTAGAGTCATTTCCAAGCAGACTCCAAAGCTCCTCTGCAATGTGAGGCACAAACGGGTGGAACATCAACACCATCGCATTAAGTGCCTCGTTCACGACCATCCAGTCCTCCTCCGTCTGGGGTTTAAACTTGTAAAGCTCGTTGGTGAGTTCCATAAGAGCACTTATGGCAGTATTAAAGTGCATTCTCTTGTCTATATCTATAGTGACACGCTTTATCGTATAGTGGAGAAATCTCTTGAGTCTTCTGGTTTCCTTGCTCTTTATATCGTCAACATCTATTACCTCAAAGGATTTCCGGGGCAGTTTCGGTATCAGAAGCTGATACAATCTCCAGACCCTCTTAAGAAACCTGTGAGCACCCTCCACACCTTGGTCGCTCCATTCGAGATCTCTCTCAGGGGGAGATGTAAACAGAATAAACAATCTCGCAGTGTCTGCACCATACTTTTTTATGATATCATCTGGGTCCACAATGTTGCCCAGAGATTTAGACATCTTCGCTCCATCTTTTATCACCATGCCCTGCGTAAGCAGATTCTTGAATGGCTCTCTAAACTCAAACAAACCTCTATCTGCCAAAAACTTCGTGAAAAAGCGTGAGTAAAGAAGGTGCAATACCGCATGTTCGACACCACCTATATACTGGTCGACCGGCATCCAATACTCTATGTCATCCTTCTCGAACGGCTTATCATCAGATCTCGGGCTCGTAAACCTGTCAAAGTACCAAGAAGAGCATATAAATGTATCCATCGTATCCGTCTCCCTTTTAGCAGGACCACCACATACAGGGCATCTCGCCTCGACAAACTCTTTGCTCTTAGGAAGCGGCGAGCTCCCGTCCTCCCCTATCTGCAGGTCCAAAGGTAGTATAACAGGAAGCCGATCTTCCGGGACAGGCACGATCCCACACTTTTGGCAGTAAACAATCGGGATAGGTGCTCCCCAATACCTCTGACGGGATATGAGCCAATCCCTTAACTTGTAGTTTACCTTCCTCCTGCCAATGCCCTGTCTTTCAACCCAATCCGCTATCTTCTCCTTTGCCTCTTTGCAGGATAAACCGTCAAACTCACCAGAATTGACCTGTATCCCATCTCCGGTGTAGGCTTCTTCGAGATGGGGGTTTGCACTACCATCCGGGGATATAACCACTCTAATAGGAAGGTTATACTTTTTAGCAAACTCGAAGTCCCTCTCATCGTGAGCGGGCACACCCATGATAGCTCCAGTCCCATACTCCATTAGGATATAATTTGCAACCCATACAGGTATTCTCTCCCCGTTCACCGGGTTCACGGCGTAATACCCTGTAAAGATCCCCTCTTTCTCCGTGGATATGTCAGACCTATAGCTTTGATCCTGCCTCAACACTTCATCAACAAAGTTCCTAATCTCATCTCCATTACTGCTCAAAGATATAATCTTGTCTACAAGTGGATGCTCCGGCGCAAGTGCCATAAATGTTACACCAAATATCGTATCTATCCTCGTCGTAAAGATCGGCATAACTTCGTCCAGTCCCTCCACCTCGAAGTCTACCTCCACCCCTTCACTCTTACCTATCCAGTTCTTCTGCATCAGCTTTACCCTCTCGGGCCAACCCTCAAGCTTCTCGATGTCGGAGAGCAGCTCCTCTGCGTAGTCCGTTATCTTCAGAAACCACTGCTCCAGCTTCTTCTTCTGAACCACGCTACCGCACCTCCAACACCTCCCCTGCTCCACCTGTTCATTAGCAAGCACAGTCTTGCACTTAGGACACCAGTTGACAAGCGCTTCCGCCTTGTAGGCAAGACCTGCCTTGTAAAACTGCAAGAACATCCATTCAGTCCACTTGTAGTAATCAGGATCACAGGTGGCAACCTCTCTATCCCAATCGTAGCTTGCACCTATCTCTTTCAGCTGCTTCCTCATGTTCTCGATGTTGCCATATGTCCAGCTTGCCGGGTGCACCTTCATCTTTATCGCTGCATTCTCAGCAGGCAAACCAAACGCATCCCACCCCATAGGATGCAACACATTAAAACCCCTCATCCTCTTGTAGCGGGCAACCACATCACCTATGGAATAGTTCCTCAAGTGCCCAATGTGAAGCTTACCAGAAGGATAGGGAAACATCTCAAGGACATAGTACTTCTTTTTGTTTGGGTCCCTTTCCACCCTGAAAGTTTTATTCTCTTCCCAGTACCTCTGCCACTTCTCTTCGATCTCCCTAAAATTGTACTCTATCATTACAATACCCCCACCGAAAGTTTATTTTATAAACATCTTAGTTGCAACAACCAGATAGACAACTACCGTGGAAGCCATAATAGCGCCCAAAGATATGTATATCATGGACCTCAATTTGTCCATGTTAAAGAGGTAAGAGATCAATGCACCAGTGTACACCCCACTACCAGGCAGAGGCACTCCCACAAACAGCAGGAGAGCAATATACCCCCACCTGTTCAGCCTATCTCTGACCCTTTCCCTCAAAGCATCTACATACTTAGTATAGATCCTATCAATAAACGCTACCCTTCTAAGCTGTGCTTCAACCCATTGAAGTATATACAAAAGGAGTATGGCTATCAGAACATTACCTACAACACTTACCAAGTACGAGGTCATAGGAGAAAGGTGGTAGTAGAATATCCCCATAGGGATGGACAACCTCACCTCTCCCACAGGCGTCATGGAAAGAAAAAAAACATATACCTCCTTCATTTTGCCCCCCAAGGAACCAGAATAGCCAACCTCAGGAAATTATAACACACATTTACTATTTTAATGAAGTAGAAAATTTTGCACCCCCGGAGTGCCATTTGCAACAAGATGGTATAATTTTACCAGACAACTTGCGAAAGAAGGGATAAAATGCAGTACAAGTATGTGTACGGTCCGGTACCTTCCAGACGACTGGGAAAGTCTCTCGGGGTCAATCCCATCCCTTCAAAGACCTGTAACTACTCTTGCATATATTGTCAGCTTGGCAGAACCGATCACATGACAAATGAGAGGCAGGACTACTTTCCCCCAGAGGAAATAATAAGAGAGGTGGAACTGGCTGTATCAGGTAAAGAGGAAATAGACTACATCACACTCGTGGGAGAGGGAGAACCCACTCTTTGCAAGAGCATCGGAAAAATCATCAAAAGCATAAAGGGCTTTACGGAGATACCTGTAGCTGTCATAACAAATGGCGCACTGTTATCCCAAGAAGATGTCAGATCAGAACTCCTAAACGCTGACGTAGTTATGCCTTCTCTGGACGCATCTGACCAGCAGACATTCCAGAAGATAAATAGACCTATCGGGAAGATGCAAATATCTGAGATCATCGAGGGAATGATAGAATTCAGAAAAGCGTTCAAAGGACAGTTGTGGATAGAGATAATGTTGGTAAAAGGTGTAAACGACTCCAGCGAACACCTTTTAAAACTAAATTACACTTTAAAAGAGATATCTCCAGACAGGACATACATAAATGTGCCTATAAGACCACCAGCTGAACCATGGGTAGAACCGCCAGATATAGAAACGATTGCAAATGCACACGCAATAATAGGAGAAGCTGTAAGCATTGCATATCAGGAAGAAGGGACATTCAAGCTTCAAACAGACCTACCACCCGTAAAGGCCATATTGGAGATAATAAAAAGGCATCCAATGAGAAAAGAACAGATACAACAGACAGTCAAAGCATACTTCGATGTAGAGTTAAAAAGCTTCTTTAAAGAACTCGAAAACACGAAAGGCGTCATAAAAAAGGTGTTTAAAGGAAATACATTCTACTATAGCAAGTAAAAGCGTGGTAAAATCTTTTACCAGCAGGAATTAAGGAAGGAGTAATGAAAGATGATTATATCCGAGCAGAAACCCTTTGAAGAGATCTTAGATGTGTTAAAAGGGAGCAAAAAGGTGTTTCTCAGTGGCTGTGCCGTGTGTTCTGCACTTGCAAAAGTAGGAGGAGAACCCGAGATTCTGGAGCTAAAGGAAAGACTTCAATCTGCAGGAAAGCTCGTCACCGGGTATGTAGTAATAGACCCTTCATGTAACTTGCAGAGGGTAAAACTGGATCTAAAAAAACACATTAACGAGCTAAACGACTCCGACTCGATACTGAGTATAGCATGCGGTGACGGTGTCCAAGTGGTTGCAAAAGCATCCGAACAGCTTCTCAGTGAGGAGATACCCGTGTACTCTGGAACAAACACCCTCTTTATAGGTGAAGTAGAAAGAGTAGGATACTTTAACGAAACCTGCAGTGCATGTGGTTCGTGCGTCTTAAACTACACAGGTGGAATATGTCCGGTTACAAGATGCCCAAAGGGGTTGCTAAATGGACCGTGTGGAGGGGCAAAAAACGGCATGTGTGAGGTAAACCCTAAAGAGGAGTGCGTCTGGGTATCCATATACAAAAGGCTGTCGAGATTAAAACAGCTGGAGCGTATGGAGGAAATCCTGCCACCAAAGGACTACTCTAAAGTTATAAAACCAAGACACATAAATGTAAGAAAGAGGTAGATGCACATGGAGTTCAGAAAAGCACTTAACAGTAAAGATTTCGTTATAACGGTGGAAGTTGCACCACCAAAGGGCATAGACAGAACCCACCTAAGGAAACATATAAAACCATTAATAGGAAGAGTTGATGCCATAAACATCACCGACTTTCAGGGTGCATCAGTAAGGATGAGTGCCCTATCTGCAGCCCTTACGGTAATAGAAGAGGGATTTGAACCCGTGCTCCACATTACTGGAAGGGACAGAAACAGGATAGCTATACAGGGAGAGATCATATCTGCAGCATCCTTAGGGATAAAGAACTTTCTCGCACTTACAGGAGATCACCCCTCATTAGGAGATAATCCAGCAGCAAAACCGGTATTCGACTTAGATTCTGTGGGAATACTTCGGGCAATAAGAGAACTATCAGAAGGCAGAGATATGGGCAATAATCAGATAGACACACCGCTAAACCTGTTTGCAGGTGCAGTAACAAACCCAAGTTTCACACCCCAAGAGCTGCAGATAATCACTATGAAAAAGAAGATAAAAGCAGGTGCACAGTTCTTTCAAACGCAGGCAGTCTTCGAATTGCAGAGGTGGAAAAGCTTCATAAAGCTAATGAGCGATTCCGGTATAAAAACCAAGATACTGGCAGGAATAATACCCGTACGCTCCGTGAGAATGGCAACATTCATGAATGAGCACATACCGGGTATAATAGTGCCAGAACACATCATAAAGAGGATAGCAAACGCCAGCAACCCACTGGAGGAGGGATTTAAGATAGCAGCAGAAATCATAATAGCCATAAGAAGAGAGCATCTCGCAGATGGTATCCACATAATGCCTATAGCATCACTGAACAAGTTACCCATGTTACTCGACATGATAGGGGTATAAGGAGGGATAGTTATGGACAAGTGTATCACTATAGTACTGGGAAGTGATGACGGTAAGAGCATGCCAAAGAAACATCTCGGCGACACATCACAATTCCTTGTCTACAGGGTCAAGGAGGATGGAGAGTACGAATTAGTAAAAAAGGTGAAGAACATCGCTCTTGAAGACGAAGAGGAAGAGAAACACGGTAGCAGCGGTAAGATGAAGAAAATCATGTCCATTCTGCCTTCCGTGGAGGTCTTCGTAGGAAGAGTACTGAGTCCAAACTTCATAAAGATGAGTAAGTCAACAGAAATACAACCTGTGGTTGTCAAGAGGGAAAGCGTTGAGGAGTGTCTGCAGGTAATAGCAGAAAACTTCCACACCATATACTCACTCATCCAGAAGAGAAAGTCTGGTGAAAGGGAGCAGGTAATACCTGCTCTTGAGTGATGTCCGAAAATTACATAAAGTTTCTCGGCACAGCAGGTGCTAGATTCATCGTGTCAAAGCAAATAAGGGCGTCTGGGGGTGTCTTCATACATATAAATGACATAAACATCATCCTGGATCCCGGCCCAGGAACGCTCGTGAGAATGGCCAAATCAAGGCCTAAAATAGACATCGAGAGCATAGATGCCATCATACTTTCGCACCTCCACATAGACCACTCAAACGATGTAAACATACTCATAGACGGCATGACACTTGGAGGGATAAAAAAGAAAGGACAGCTGTTTGCACCCGAAGATGCCCTTTTCGGAGAAAACAGGGTCGTACTCCCGTACACAAGAGCCTTTCTTTCCAACATCCAAGTGTTAAAGGGCAATTCAGTGTACCACATAGATGGCGTACCTTTCAGTACATCCACAAGGCACAAACACTCAGTAGAAACCTACGGAATAAAGTTCAAACTAAAAGATAAGCTACTCTCCTTCATGGTAGATACCCGATTCTTCCCAGAGCTAATCGAAAGCTACAAAGATTCTGAGATAATAGTCATGAATACCGTGAGATACAAGTCTGTAAAGGGGACATCAATACAACACCTATCCGTAGAAGATGTAGTGACAGTAGCAAATGAGATAAGACCTAAGCTCATCGTTCTCACGCACTTTGGCGGCACCATGCTGAAAGCAAACCCTTACAAAGTTGCACAGTCAATATCCGAAGAAACGGGTATAAATGTCATAGCAGCAAGTGACGGCATGAGACTGGACATATAAACAAGCTAATCCCCAAGTCCAGACTTACACCCCTTAACCTCCAAAATGGTAAAGAAACCCATCTCCTTCATCTTACTCACGATATCACCACTGAACTGACCACTGCAAACCACATACCTCCTGCTTCTGTCAAGACCTTCTATATTGTCTTCTGGTTTAAGTAGCACGGCATAAGGATCGTTCCTCAGGACAAACGAGGCTTGCTGTTTCGTAATCTCTCTTACGCTCTGCTTACCCCAGAAGCTGTCCTGCCGTTTGTAGTATACATCGAACTTCACCTTCTTGAACAGCCGCTGAGATATATATCGGAGTACCTTCACAAACACCTGCGGAGGGGCATAACCCGGGTAACCAGTTATCGGTTTAATAGCTGCATCAAAAAAGACAAAAGTGGGTGTACCCCTTATTTCAAATGCACGCGCAAAATCGAGGTAGGTGAGCTCTTTACCCATAAAGTGCATCTTGTGTTTCTTGTCCTCAAGCAGTAACTCAGAGAAGATGTAATTGTTGCTCAGCAATCTCTGAACGGCAGGGTCCGTGTACGTAACGCTGATAAATTTTCTACAATAGTAACAACTATTGCTGGAAAACATCACGATGAGGTCCTTACCCTCTATTTTGGAAAGCTGGGCTGCTACATCAAAAGACTTCAACGGTTCGGGCACCTTGGCATATCCTACCTCAAAACCTACCAACAAAAAGAGTATGCACAGAAAATACAAAAATCTCCTCATACCACACCCCCTAAAAGCTTCCTCAACTTCTTCTCGCTCATATATCCCACATTCCGCTTGTACTCTCTACCGTCCTTAAACACAACGACGGTAGGTACGCCAAACACCCCAAACTCAACGGAGAATTCCGGATACATACTGAGATTCACCTCCTCAAACCTTACACCTCTAAACCGCTCCTCCGATAGCACCTTTTCTACAACGGGTTTCATCGCCTCGCAGGGTGCACAACCATCGCTCGAAAACTCTATAAGGAGAACTTCGCCCTTCTCTATCCGCTCTTTCACATCCTCCAACTTACCCATACTACCACCCCTAAATCAGAGTAGCTATCCAGTCAAACTTGCCACACGCTATAATAACACCCATTACCACTAACAAAACACCAGTTGCTATCTCTATGCCCCTCTGATACCTTTGCATCTTGGAGATCACCCACAAGAGTCTTCTGGTAGCCATCGCCGTTGCAACAAACATAATTCCCATACCCACAGAGTAAAACAAAAGCAACTCTGCCCCCTTCCAAATCTCCGCAGACTTAGATGCAATGATCAGTATAGCACCTAAAGTGGGAGAAAGACACGGACTCCACACAACAGAAAACGCCAACCCCAAGACAAGAGCTCTTATGAATCCCCTCTTTCCACTACTTACATTGATGTTAAAACCCATCTTCCCAACAAAAGGTATCTTCACTATACCAGCTATGTGTATTCCAAACGCAATCACGATCAAACCCGAGACGACATTTACCAACCCCTTGTTACCCTCTATAAACCCACCCAGATACGCCGAGAGCACCCCCATGTTAATAAACACGAAAGAAAGCCCAACGACAAAACCAACAGCGTTAAGTGTAGTCCTAAACAGGTTATTCTCCTTATCGGCTATGAAGTACGCTATAAAACCCGGTATAACCGGCAATATGCAGGGCGTAAAGAAAGTAGCTACCCCAGCAACAAGGGCCGTCCAAATGTCAACAGATACAAAACCTACATTGGGGAACATTGCTTACCTCCCTACCCCAAAACTATGCATGTGATTATATCACAAATTGCTTGACTGTGGTAGTAAAATATAAAAAGGGTGATGAACTTATGTGTTTAGGTATTCCCTTAAAGGTTGTGGAAATATCGCCACCTTACGCAATAGGTGAGCTAAGCGGCGTAAGGCAGAGAATAAGGATAGACATGCTACCCGGCGTGAAGGTTGGAGAGTATGTAATGGTGCACTCCGGCTTTGCAATTGAGAGAATCAGTGAAAAAGAGGTCAACGAGATGCTTTCCCTATTTGAGGAGATGGAACGGTATTGAGTCTTCCTGACTGGGACAATCCCGAGTGGACCGAAACACTCATCAAAAAGATAAAGCAAAAAGCACCCCGAAATCTACGATTTATGGAAGTTTGCGGGACTCACACAGTAAACATGTTCAGATATGGCATAAGGGAAGCCATCGCCCCGGAAGTAAATTTCATCAGCGGACCTGGATGTCCAGTGTGTGTAACACCGACATCGGAGATAGATAAAGCTATATGGTTGAGCCAGCAAAAGGGCGTCATTATAGCAACTTACGGAGACATGATAAGGGTCCCCGGTAGCAACGGCAACTCTTTGAGAAAGGCTATAGCCAGAGGTGCAACGGTAAAGATAGTGTATGCAGCAACAGATTCCATAGAGATCGCTAAGCACAATCCTGACAAAGAAGTGGTCTTTCTGGGTGTGGGTTTCGAGACTACAGCACCTGCAACTGCTGTGCTGGCAAAAGAGGTCGTTCAAAAAGGGATAAAAAACCTATCCATAGTGGTTATGCACAAGGTAATACCTCCCGTAATGCAAATGCTGTTGGAAGATAAAGATATTGCCATAGACGGATTCTTGTGCCCCGGACATGTGAGTGTAGTAATAGGCGAAAAACCTTACCACTTCATACCAGAGAGATACCACAAACCTGCCGTTATAGGGGGATTTAAAGCCTCAGAGATCCTGTACGCCATATATCGAATGGTATCCCAGATTGCAGAAGGAACTCCTGCAGTGGAAAACGCTTACAGATATGTGGTAAAGAAGGAGGGAAACAAAGAAGCACAAGCAGTATTAAAGGAAGTATTTCAAACAACAGATGTACAGTGGAGAGGCATCGGCACGATACCGATGTCAGGCATGCAGCTAAAAGGGGACTTTACTCACATAGACGCAGAAAAGCGATTCCAGATACCTAAACTTGAGAGTAAAGATCCACCCGGATGTCGGTGTGGAGATGTCCTCAAAGGGATAATTGAACCCTATCAGTGCCCTCTTTTTGGAAAGGCGTGCACACCTTTAGAGCCTGTAGGTCCCTGCATGGTATCAACCGAAGGGAGTTGTGCTGCCTACTACAAGTATGGAGGTAAGGTGATATGATAACATTAGATCACGGGAGCGGTGGAAAGCTGAGTAGGGAGCTCATTCAAAACAGACTGATGCCGAAAATAGGAAATCCTATACTCTCACAACTTACGGATTCTGCCGTACTCAATATATCTGCAACAAGGATCGCATTTACCACCGACTCACACACCGTCTCACCCCTGTTCTTTCCCGGGGGAGACATAGGCAAACTCTCCGTAACAGGCACGATAAACGACCTTGCCATGGTTGGTGCAACCCCTATGTACTTGAGTCTCTCACTTATAATAGAAGAGGGACTTTCAGAAGATACGCTTGAGGAAATAATAAAGTCCATATCAGCTACAGCAAAAGAGAACGAGGTAGAGATAGTCACAGGCGATACAAAGGTTGTGGAAAGGGGAAAGGTAGACAAGATCTTTATTAATACAGCCGGCATAGGTGTTATTCCAGATGGGATAGATATAGGTCCACACAGGATATCAGAGAAGGATAAAATAATACTCAGTGGTAGCCTGGGCGAACACTCTATAACTCTTATGGCACTTAGAAACGGACTAGAATTGCCCAAAGGGCTCAGAAGTGATTGTACATCTGTATACCCATTGGTAAGGGAGCTCCTCCCAAAAACGAAGGACATACACGCTATGAGAGATGTAACCCGAGGTGGGTTGGGGACAGTGTTGAATGAATTTCTGGCTAATAACACCTTAGGCATAGAGATAGAGGAGTCAAAGATACCAATCAAACCCGATGTAAAGGCATACTGCGAGATCCTTGGTTTTGATCCGCTGTACCTCGCAAACGAGGGGAAGTTCCTTCTTTTTGCAGCCCCAGAGGCAGCAGAAGAAATACTTAACACAATGAAAAGACACCCCCTTGGCAGAGACGCAGCAATCATAGGAGAGGTTACAGCCAAGCACCCCGGTATTGTCGCAATGAAGACAAACATAGGGGGAAAGCGGATCGTAGACTCACTCGTAGGAGAACAGCTCCCAAGGATATGCTGAAATGGAGCCGGTGATCCGACTCGAACGGACAACCCGCGGATTACGATTCCGCTGCTCTACCAGTTGAGCTACACCGGCCCCTTGGCGCTCCCAGGGGGATTCGAACCCCCGCCGCTGCCTTGAAAGGGCAGTGTCCTTGGCCGCTAGACGATGAGAGCACCATAGCAGGTTAAGTATATCACCCATACAAACAGATTGTCAAGGTAGATTTAGCTCACATGGATAGACAAGCACGAAGATATTTACCAGTCCTATGATAGAACAAAGGGGCAAATACACCCCTGGAAATACCACAAAACAAAGGCAATGTGCTTAAGATACATAAGGCTTTCAAAGTGACTCTTCAGACAATAAAGAAGTAAAAGCACTTGGCAAATATCTACTCTATCTACCAAGTGTGGATCTTATTCACATCTCAAGCAGATTATTCACTATCTCAAACACGGCAAAGGGTTTGCCTATACGAGTTGCATTAGTCGCATAACTCTCATAGAGTTCAGGGTCTTCACGAAATCTCCGAATGATAACAGGAATCTCATTCAAGTCCTCTACATAAACACCTGCCCCTTCAGACACAACATATCTCATGTTCTCTTCCTCCTGTTCAGGAACGGGATAAATCATCACAAGGGGTAACCCAACTGCCAGGCTCTCTGAAACGGTGAGTCCACCGGGCTTCGTTACGATCAGATCTGCAGCTCTCAGTAACCGGTGTATATCACTCACAAAACCGTGTTTCACCAAGTTAACGCAGTTAGAGGCCTTCACTTTCTCAAGGTGCCTGTCCATGGAGTTACCTCTGCCTGCAACGACAACAAAGGTCATCGGAAAATCTATCTGCATTATCGTAGACACTATTTTCAGAGATCTTCTGGTCGGCAGTCCGCTTGCCACGAAGAGAACGACAAAATCATCCTGCGGAATAGAGAGTTCTTTTCTGAGCAAACGCTTATCTTTGCCGACAACCTCAGAGAACTGCGGTGCCACAGGTATGCCAGAGGCAACTACCCGACTGTCACTTATGCCACTCTCCACAAGTGCATCCGCTACAGTTCTGTTAGGTGCAATGTAGAGATCCACCACCTCATCTACCCACAAGCTGTGAAGCGTGTAATCGGTGATAACAGCTACCACCTTACCATGAAACCTACCTTTTTTCTTCATAAAGGAGAGCATAAGGATCGGTAGGAAGTGTGTGCACACTGCAAGATCCGGATCGCAGTCCCTTATAACCTTCATAGGTCTCCTCATAGTATATACTATACCTCTAATCATGGGAGAAAATACCTTCCTGTTACTCCCAATCAAACTGGCCAACCTGTAAAACAAACGACAGGCAACATGGGAATGACTCTCCATAATTTCATAGAATCTGCTATACATCCACCTCACCAGTGGATTGGCAAATCCAAGTAAGTCGATACTCTCGCACTCCATCCCAGTCTGTCGTACCACATCTGCTATAACTTCAGCAGCAACTTTGTGTCCCATACCAGCAGTAATGTAAAACAGACGCAACTTCATTCCACTCACCCCTTCAGGTGTATATTATACACCACCACTGGCACTTGACTACCAACCCTCATACTGTATAATTATTGTAAGCAATCAAAAATCAAAAGGAGGTATGCAAAATGAGAAGGTTGAACATGTTAGTAATATTAACAGCGATAGCCGTAGTAACATTCAGTATATCTGCGTACGGTATGTCCATGCTGCCAACGATGATGGACACGGACAACATAAAGGTAGGCTCATGGGTAAAGTACATGCAGACAACAAACAACCACAAGATGGTAATGTGGATAGGTGCTGTGGGAGAACAAACAATAAATGGCAAGAGGTATCTCTGGATGGAAATGCGCACCACCATAAAGAACAAAAAGATGATAAGCAAAGTACTCATGAGATATTCTTTAACCAAGCACATAATCGAGGTAAAGAGAATCATATTCAAACAGGATGGAAAACCAGCAATGGAATTACCTCCAGAAATGGCTGCAATGGCAGGAAGCATGATAACACCAGTAAGCCCTACAAAAGGTAAAAAAGCAAAGATAGAAGATCTCGGTACCCAAACCATAACGGTACCTGCAGGGACATTTCGTGCAAAGCACATCAAGATTATTGGAGAAGGTTACACCGAGATATGGGAGAGCAACAAGGTTCCCTTCGGCATAGTAAAGGCGCGCTCCTCTGGAGGAGAGACCACTACTTTACTCGGTTATGGTTCAGACGCAAAGACAGCTATTACCGAAAAGCCACAGGTACTGAAAATACCAGTAAAGATGCAATAGTCACTTCTCTGGCTTTAGCAAAGGAAAGAGTATAACATCTCTTATGGAACGAGAGTTGGTAAGCAGCATGACTAATCTATCGACGCCAAGTCCCCAGCCACCCGCTGGGGGCATCCCGTATTCAAGGGCTCTCACAAAGTCCTCGTCCATCGCATGAGCCTCCTCATCACCTTTCGCCCTTTTTGCTGCTTGCTTCTCAAAGCGCTCCCTCTGATCTAAAGGGTCGTTTAACTCAGAGAACGCATTAACTATCTCATCGCCATTTATATAAAGCTCAAAGCGGTTGGTTATCTCTGGATTATCAGGATTCCTCTTTGCAAGTGGAGAAACTGCCACGGGATAGCCTATAACGAATGTGGGCTGAATTAGTTTATCTTCCACCTTCTCCTCAAAGAACTTCACCATCACTTCATCTACATTCTCAACCTCTCCTGCCTCTATCTCTATACCTGAGCTCTTCGCACGCTCGAGTGCTTCTTCCAAGTTATGTATCTCCCTAAAGTCAACCCCTGCGTACTCCTTAACCGCATCTATCATGGGCAACCGTCTCCACGGAGGCGTAAAATCTATTTTACTACCCTGATACTCTATCTCCAGCGAACCTGTAACCCCCTTCACTACATAGCACAGGAGGTCTTCTGTAAACTTCATGACATCTTCGTAGTTAACATAAGCCCAGTAGAATTCCATTGCCGTGAATTCGGGATTGTGCTTTATGTCCATACCTTCATTTCTGAAGTCTTTACCTATCTCGTACACCTTCTCAAAGCTCCCAACAAGTAGTCTCTTAAGATACAATTCCGGCGCTATCCTGAGATAAAAATCGTGGTCAAGCGCATTTAAGTGGGTAACAAAGGGCCTTGCATTGGCTCCACCAGGTATAGGATGCAGTATAGGTGTCTCTACCTCTATAAAACCATGACTGTTCATGTATTCCCTCAGAAGAGTTATGATCTTACTCCTTTTTAAAAAGACATCTTTTGTCTGTGGATTCACCACAAGGTCTACATATCTCTGTCTGTACCTGATCTCTATGTCTTTCAAACCATGCCACTTCTCTGGCAGTGGCCTTATCGCCTTGGTTAAAAGCTGAAAACCCTCTGCCCAAACAGTAATCTCTCCAGTTTTCGTCCTAAACACATTGCCCCATATACCCAGTATGTCACCTATGTCCACCATCTTCTTCAAAAACTCATATCTCTCTTTTCCGAGTTTATTCTCCTGAAAGTACACCTGAACCTTGCCTGCATCATCCATCACATGTCCAAAAGCTGCCCTGCCATGCCTCCTGAAAGAGACGAGTCTGCCTGCTATCCTTACCTCCTTATCAGCCACCTCGTCAGGTTTCAGGTATTCGTACTCCTTCCAAATATCGGCAGTGAGCTTATCCTTATAGAAGTGATCAATGGCAAACGGATCAAAGCCCGATTCCCTCATCTTAAACAGCTTTTCCTTACGGACTCTTATGAGTTCGTTTTCTTCCATTCTTTTCTCCTCCCCCTAAAAAACCTATAATCAATACTCTTTTCATACCTATCAATTATATACCATACTTCATCCCAGCTACCAGCCCTATTTACACCGTCCCTCACCCTGGAAGCACCCGGCAGATCCTTTATAAACCAAGATATAAACTTTTTCGTCTCTCTAAATGCCTTCTGTTGCCCCTTAAACTCCACATAATCACGCAGAAAATCTCTTAAGACTGAAAAGTACTCCTCTTTCGAAATCTCTCTTGGCGCCCTCCCACTTAGCGCCCTCCTCACATCCTCAACGAGCCAGGGATTCCCCAGTACACCTCTTGCAAGCATCACAGCGTCACAACCGGTAAACTCCACCATCCTCACAGCGTCGTCAACCGTCAGTATCCCCCCATTACCCACAACGGGCACATCTGCCATCTCCCTCACACGCCTTATAAACTCCAGATCTACTTCCTCCGCATACCCACCCTTAACAGTCCTTGCGTGCACTGTAATGGCATCTACCCCTGCATCCAGAAGAACCGACACCACTCTGATCCCATCTCTACCATCAGAATACCAACCCTTCCGAATCTTAGCAGTAACAGGCACAGAAATCCTTTCCTTCATCGCCCTGAGTATATCAGAAACCCTTTCAGGCTCCCTCAAAAGGTAAGCACCCTTGCCCCTCTTCACCACCTTCGGGACTGGGCAACCAATGTTGACATCTACAACCACAGCACCCCTGCTGACAGCTATCTCCGACGCCTCTACCATAACATCCGGTTCTCTCCCAAAAAGTTGAACCCCCACAGGTCCTTCATCACGCCCAATATGCAGTATCTCCATCGACCTCTTAGTGCCATTAACTACACCACGGTCATTTACCATCTCAGTGAAGACAAGGTCAGCGCCGTACCTCAGCATAAGCTTCCTAAAAACGATATTTGTAACACCACTCATAGGGGCAATGATCACCCTTTTATTACTCCAAAAATCTTTCCACCAGCTAATAGTTCACCTTCACCCTTTCGTATATTATTCTTAAACCCTTCAGTGTTAGCTCTTTGTCCACGACATCTATCACATCTGTCTTCGCCGCAACGAGCTCTATGAGTCCACCTGTAGCAATCACCTTTGCATCTCCAGAAAGCTCCTCCTTAAACCTTCTAACCATACCCTCCACCATACCTGCAAAACCCATGACAAGCCCCGAACGAATACTGTCAACAACATTCTTCCCTATGCTGCTTTTAGGTATTTCAAGAGAGACACTGGGCAACCTCGCCGTACGGCTAAAGAGTGCATCCCTTGATATCAAAAGCCCTGGAGCTATAGCACCACCCCTGTAGATCCCACCCCTATCTATTGCACAAAAGGTAGATGCAGTGCCAAAATCAACCACTATGGCAGGCGCCCCATAAACAAAGTAAGCAGCTACCGCATTAACAAGCCTATCGGCACCCACCCCACTCGGGGGGTCATAATCCACCTCTATCCCAAGGTCCATGTCCGCCCTGACAAATACGGGTTCCCTACCAAACAGCTCCTTGCAACACTCTCTGAGGTTTCTGTCTATCTGAGGAACAACACTCGAAACTGCAATGCCATCTATGTAATCTACAGAGATGTGGGCATACTTAAACAGAGTATCGAGAATGGCAAGGTACTCACCAGACATCCTCTTCCTCTCGGTAGAAATCCTCCAAGAGACCAGCAACCTCTCATCTTCAAAAACGCCAAGCACCGTATTCGTGTTACCAACATCCATTACCAACAGCATCTTCGATCACCCCACTCAAACCTTCCTCCAAGTAGTAGGAAGCAACAAAACCAATACCGTATATATCTCAAGCCTTCCGAGCAGCATGCACATGCTCAGCAACCACTTGCCTGCTACTGGCACAAACGCATAATTCTGTGCCGGGCCAACTCGTGCAAGGCCTGGACCAATATTGCCAAGTGTAGCAGCAACGGAAGATATTGCCGTTATCGTATCCAATCCAAGAGAACTCATATAGATCGTAGCCACCACAAACATAAGCATATACAACAGGAAAAAACTATGTATGTCAGCCACTACCTCTTCCGAGACAACCTCTTTGTTCAAGACAATAGGCATTACCGCACGAGGATGTATGAGCCTGTACAACCTCCTTACGCCGTCCTTAAGTAGAACCATTATCCTTATGTGCTTTATAGCGCCACCTGTTGAACCAGCACATCCACCAACAAACATGAGAAACAAAAGGAAAAACTGCGAAAGATACGGCCACTTACCAAAGTCAGCCGTGGCATATCCCGTAGTAGTCATTATAGATATAGCTTGGAAAGAGGCATATCTCAGATCCTGTCCAATACTCTTGTAAACATGGTGATGCCACAGATCAAAGGTAATTAGCAAAACGGAAAAGGCAGTAAAGACCGTATAAAAGAGAAACTCTGCATCTTTGTACACCTTCAGCCTACCTTTAAGCGCATAGTAGTGAAGTGAAAAGTTTGCACCAGCTATAAACATAAACACTATTATCACAATATCTACATATACAGAGTGATATGCACCTATGCTCGCATTACGAGTCGAGAAGCCACCTGTAGCCATCGTGCCAAACATGTGACACAGAGATTCAAACAGATTCATTCCACCAAAGTATAGGAGTAATACCTCCGCAGCAGACAAAATTATATACACAATCCACAGAAGTTTTGCAGTCTCCTTTATACGAGGACGCAACTTCTCTGCAACTGGCCCGGGCACCTCCGCTGCAACAAGCTGCATACCCCCTACTCCAAGTGCAGGCAAGATTGCAACAGACAGGAGTATAATACCCATACCTCCAAGCCAGTGCGTAAAGTCCCGCCAGAATAATATACCCAAAGGAGAACCTTCTATGTGCGTAAGAACAGACGCCCCAGTGGTGGTAAAACCAGACATTGCCTCAAAATAGGCATCCGTAAATGTAGGCAAAACACCCGAAAAGACATAGGGAAGGGCACCAAAAGCAGATGCAAGTATCCAACCAAAGGCCACAACGGCAAACCCTTCCTTTCTCCCAAGCTCACCTTCACCCTCTCCCAAAAACGAGAATAAAAAGCCCGCACCAATCGTTATGGACATCGCATACACCAACGGGAGTATGTCGTTTCCATGATAGTAGAACGCCCAAAACAGAGGAAATGACATACTAACCCCCAAAAGAAGCAACAGACGGCCAAGGAAGAAGAAAACCAATCTAATGTTCATAGATACCTACCCCACGAAGAGCCTCTCCACCTTACTTACTTTGGATGTGGGAGAAAATACTATCACCCTGTCACTACCCTCTATGTGGTCATCCCCTTTGGGGATAAAGACATCTCCCCCACGCATAATAGCACCAACGATAAAATCACGAGAACCCCTCAGCTCCACCAGACTCTTACCCACAACAGGGGCATCCTCAGAGACCACCAGCTCCAACGCCTGAACATCTACCCCCTCTAAATAAACACCACTAACAAAACCCCTCCTCCTGATAAACCTCAAGATCGCAGATGTAACATCAACACGGGGATTCACGATAGAGTCTATAGAAAGATACGGCAAAAGGTTCATGTAATCTATCTTTCTGACGAGCGCTATGCTCTTTGTAGCTCCAGCAGACTTCCCAAGCACAGCAGAGAGCAAGTTCACCTCGTCATTTCTCGTCGTAGTAACGAAGCCGTCCACCTCACCTACACCCTCCCTTATCAAAAATTCAAGGTCAGTACCATCACCATTCAACACAACTACATCGTGCAACTCCATCGCAACCTTCTGACACTTCTCCTTATCCACATCTATTACCTTCACAAAAGGCACTCCCATAGAAGAAAGTCTCCTCGCTACCCTAAATCCAACCTTTCCACTACCAACTATCATGACACTCTTGATTCCCCTCTTAAACCGATCAAAGTCGGCAGACTTTCCCAACACAAAGACCTTATCACCCTTCAACAGCACGTCATCCCCTCTGGGAATGAAACTCCTGCCACCCCTAACAACAATAGCTACAAGAAAAACCCCCCTCCACCCAATACTTTCAAAGTCCTTCAACCTCACATTCTCAAGCACATGTCCCTCTCTAATGTTTACGCCGTACATCTTCACATTTCCATCAAAGAAATATGCAACCTGTATGGCAGACGGCAACGCCAAGAGTTCCACTATCTCCTCTGAGATCACCCTCTCAGGACTCACGACAAAGTCTATACCGAGCTCCTTGTGAGAAAAGGTAGCATCTCTGTCAGAATACCTCAGGTCTCTCATTCTTGCAACTGTAGTGGAAACTCCCCGCTTTTTGCCAAACATACAGGACACTATGTTCGTTTCGTCGCTGTTAGCAACTGCGATTATCATGTCCACATCTGTACCAACTCCAGCCTTCTCCAAGATACCCAGCTTTGAACCACTGCCCTTTATAGTCATAACATCAAGCCTTTCTTTCACGCGAGATACCTTGTCTTCATCTATGTCCACAACAACGACATCGTGCTCCTCGGAAGACAAAACCTTCGCAAGGTTAAACCCCACTTCCCCAGCACCAACTATTAGTATCTTCATCTAAACGATCCTACCCCCTCAGCCTCTGCATAAATAGTTCGTACACTACAGAGATATATCTCCTCTCCCTTACCTTCAACAGGTACAGCAGCAAGAGAAAGACAAACATCCCCAGAAGAACCGTTACAGATAATTTTACCAGCAAAATCCACCCATAACAATCCTCAATCCAGTACACACCCAGAACATACACAACAACCAGCATTACCGCACCTACTCCCAATACCCTAAGAAGGGGAAAGAGAAAAGCACCCCACCTCAGAAAGTCAAATCGCCGCCTAAGAATCTCAAACAACACCGCAAAGTTAATGGCAGAAACTACAGAAGTGGCAAAGGCAAGCCCCCCAACATCCAACACATGCATGAGTGAATATGCCAAAACAAAGTTCAATCCCACCATAAATGCACCAACTTTAACCGGTGTCTTAGTATCGTAAGCTGCATAAAACGCTTTCAGTATAAGGTTCAGGTACGCCATAAAAGGTAATCCTGCAGCATAAAAATAGAGCACAAATGAAGTGCTCTCTACTGCCCAAGCACCAAACTCTCCCCTGGCAAAGAGTAGCCTTATAATGGGCTTACCCAACACAGCCAACCCTATGGCAGCAGGTACAACTATAAAGCTAACAAACGCAAGCCCATCTGTTAAAGCATCTACAAACTCAGAGGGGCTATCTTGAGCGCTGTGCTTTGAGAGAGTTGGAAAGACAGCGGTAGATATAGCAATCCCAAAGACCCCCATAGGCAACAACACGAGCCTCAGCGCATAGTTCAACACTGAGATACTACCAGATGTAAGCATAGATGCAAGTATCCTATCTATTACAATATCAAGCTGGGTAACAGCAAGGCCAAACACATACGGAAGCATGAGCCTGCCTATCTGCAAAACATCTGGGTTGTGGAGATCCAAGACAAACCTATACCTATAGCCCTTTTTGTACAACAGGGGCAACTGCACGAAAAACTGCAACCCTCCTCCAACCATCACAGCAACTGCAAGCAAGAGGATAGCCCACCTTACCTTCCCGAAGAGAAGCATAATAGATATAATAGATATGTTCAGCATCGCAGGTGCAAGAGCAGGTACAAAGAACTTGCCCAAGGCGTTTAAGATACCCATAGAGATCGCTGCAAGACTCATAAAAACTATGAAAGGGAACATTACTCGAGTGAGTTTCACGGCAAGCAAGTGCGTAGATTCGCCAAAACCAGGTGCTATAAGTTTCACAAGCCACGGGGCAAAAAATTCACCTGCAGAGACTATAATGATAAACAGTACAATCATGATGTTTATGAGACTGTTAACCGTGTCCCATGCCTCTGTTTGCTCACCCTTTACAATTCTACGGGTGAAAACCGGCACAAAGGCAGCACTTAGCGCACCCTCTGCAAGCAACCTTCTGAGTAGATTGGGTATTGTGTATGCCACCAGAAAGGCGTCGTACTGGGCAGTAGCACCAAAGAAAGCTGCAATAATCATGTCTCTAAACAGTCCCAGTACTCTGCTTACAAGAGTGGCAACCATCATAACGCCCGCAGATTTTACCATGAAAGAAGTCTTTGAAGGCACCATTAAACCCCCAAATAAAAAAGGGTGAGAGTATGTCCCACCCTTTTAAAGTCTCACAAACTATATTGGCAAAGAGCTACCTCACTTCGTCAAAATCTCTTCGGTCTCTTTTTTCTTTCTCCTTTCCTCTACCTCTCTCCTCCTACGCATAAATCTCTCATAGTTGTAGGGCTTATCCTCTTTGCTAAGGAGCTTCATGTAAAGTGGAAGATCCTCTTTTTCCCATATAGGATCAAATATTTCTTTAACCCTCCTCGCATACTCGTCCAGCTTGGGTGCCAGAGGACCCAGAAGCATCTCTGCTCCCGGATGCGTTGGGTGAGCGCCTGTCTCCTTAACTATCCTTCTAAGCACCCACGGATGATCTATGATCATGCAAGGTCTCGTAAGGTTATCATCATCGTAAGGCGCTGCCTCTCTTATCTTAGTGAAGAACGGGCTCTTTAATATTTCTACAAGGCTCTTCTCATGTATATTGTCAGCAGCAAAGTGTGCAAACACGCACGGCTCAACATCTCCAGTTGCAACGATATGCATGTACCTCTCACCAGCAGCCATACAACCATCTACATACAAACCATCATTCCAGAAGTCACCGAGGAATATCGGCTTGGTCTTACGATACTCTCGAACTCTCTCACGGAGCAAGGCTCTCTGCTCAGGAGTGGCCATGTATTCAAGGTCTGGTGCATCGCCAGTAGGAATGTACTGGAAATACCACCCAACCTTTGCACCCTTGCTTATCATAAAGTCTATAAACTCCTCACTGGATATAGCCTCAGTGCTCGTTCTCGTAGCTGTAGCTGAGAAGCCAAACAAAACCCCCTCTTCCCTCAAGATGTCCATTGCTTCCATAACTCTGTCGTAAACGCCCTTCCCCCTGCGCCAGTCTGTCTCCTCCTTAGAACCCTCTATACTTATCATAGGGGCCACATTCCCGAGCTCTACAAGGCGCTTTGCCACATCTCTCGTTATGAGTGTACCATTGGTGTAGAGCTGGAAGTAAGCATCATTGTGTTTCTCCCAGATATCAAACATATCCTTTCTCGTAAATATCTCACCACCGGACATAGTAAAGAAGTACATACCAAGCTCTTTAGCCTCAGTAATAATCCTATCCACATCCTCGAAGCTTAATTCTTTTGCCTTGGGGTACTTAGCAGCATAACAACCTTTACACCTCAAATTGCACTTCATCGTCGGACTAATCACCATAAAATACGGCAAGTGAACATCGTACTCTTTCTCTTTCTTGTCTCTGATACCCCTACCTATTATCATCGAGTTGACAAGCAAATTTATGACAAGCTTGTTCCTGCAGTTTGGATGAAGGTCCTTAAATATGCTTCTCCACAAGACATAAAACGGGTGGTTTTGGTCCGCCATATCTGCAATACCCCTGAAAGTCTCTCTATGAAACTTGGTGGGAGACATTCTCGAAAGGAGTAAAAACACCTTCTTCACATGTGCATCTGACGCTTTAGAGAGAAAAGCCGCTACACCTTTCATTACCTGTGCAGAAACATACCCCTTCGCTCTGGTAAGAATATCCACGAGTTATCCCCCCTTCTTAATGTCAGTGACAACTCCTTCTAAGAGTTCTATCCTATTTTCCAAGGCTTTGAGCATACGCTTTATCTCATTCACCTCTGCCTTTGAAGGTATATCTACCACATCAAACAGCTTTCCTATCTCCTGCCTGATAGTGGATATCATCTCTTCTTTCTTCACTTCCATCCTCTTGGTAAACTCCTCAACTATCTTTTTACCCTCCTCTTCACTCATCTCGCCCTTACTGACCAACTCTTTAACAAGCGCATCTAACTGCGACTTCGTAAACGCCACTACACCTAAACCACTGAACAAAAACTTCCTCAGTAGCTCTATCATAAACTACCACCCCCCAAAGTTAGCATAATTATACTACACCTTTGCAACTTTGTCAAAAAAGCTACTCCACATCTATCTTTGTGACTATCAGCTCCCTCCCCCCTATTATCTCAACATCTATACTCCCACACCTCGGACAGGTGAGATCATACTTCTCCGCCGTATACTCATGACCACAACTATTACACTTCACCCTTATGGGCAGTTTCCTGACTTCCACCTCTGCACCTTCAGCTATACTACCCTTACTCACAACCTCAAAATACAACTTCACAGGCTCGGGCTCTATCGTACTAAACTCTCCCACCTCCACTTCAACCTTCAAAACCCTCTTTGCACCATGCTTCTTTGCTTCTCTCATAACTATGTTAAATATTTCCTGCGTAACACCGAGCTCGTGCATAAAAAAATCCCCCTGCATTTGTGATAAAAACATTTTACCATTTCCTAAAACAAATGCAAGGGAAATCTCTAAAAAACTAACCCTCTCCGCTTCCACTCCACTAAACCATGCACCGTTTTAACCGTATTCGAGAAATGTTTAACTACCTACAAACGCACTCCACAGCATCTTTACTGCACTAACGATCACCACTACTGCAAGTACCAATCTTAAGGCACGATTACCTCTTGATATAGCAAAGTGAGTCCCTAATAAGGCCCCCACTATGTTCCCCGCTGCAAGGACAAGACCTACCTTCAAATCAACAAATCCGTGTAACAGAAAGATGGTCAGGCTAAAGACGGTATAAAGGGCGATTATGGTTACTTTCACTGCATTGGTAGTCAGTAAATCAAGCCCTCCGATGCCGACCAATCCCCATATAAAGAAAAAGCCAACTCCTGCCTGTATAAACCCACCATACATACCTATAAGAAAAAATACCACCCAAACAGCCCACTTGGGCAGTAGTGTATCCCTCTTCTCTTCCCACATCTTTGGCTTCAAAACGAGAAAAACTGCCATCACAGATATAGCTATAGCCACCACAACCTCAAGCACCCTTCTATTCAGGTTTATGGCAAGAAAGGAGCCTGCAACCGCCCCAACAATCGCAGGGATAATAAAAGGTAGCACATCTTTAAAAGACAATACACCCTTCCTGTGGAACTCTCTAACCGCAACAACATTCTGCAGGAGTATTGCTACACGGTTAGTAGCATTCGCAATATCTATACCAAGCCCCAGGAAAACAAGAGTCGGAAGGACAAGCAAAGACCCTCCACCAGCGATCACATTCAAAAAGCCAGCTGCTATACCTACACCAAATACCATTACAAAAAAAATAAAACTCATAATGTCCACCTCCCGTGCAGCATACTCTCATACAGATTCACAGAAACTTGTCAAAATCCTACTGCCTGTCCATCCTTTCTTGGATCAGAAGCACCAAGATAACCATCAGAAAGTCTGTAAATCGCCTGCGCCCCACCAAACATCAAAAAATCATCTGTAACGACAATCTCATGTCCTCGCATCTTCAAGTCATCCAGAACCTCTGGTTTGAACCCGGGCTCAACAGCTACCTTTCTACCTTCAAGCACACGCCAGCGGGGTGCATCACATGCAGCCTGAGGATTCTGGTGAAAGTCAAACACACGCAGCATAACCTGGACATGCCCTTGAGGTTGCATAGGACCACCCATCACACCAAAACTCATCACAGGGAGTCCGTTCTTCGTCACAAATGCAGGTATGATCGTGTGGAAAGGCTTTTTCCCACCATCTACTTGATTTGGATGGCCTTTCTCCAAGCTAAAACCATGACCCCTGTTCTGCATGCTGATACCCGTACCCGGTATCACAATACCGGAGCCAAACCCCATAAAGTTTGATTGTATAAAGGAAACCATCATACCACTTCTATCGGCTACGGTTAGATAAACAGTTCCTCCAGGTTTTGGTGTACCGTAAGTAGAATCCCCAGCCCTCTTGGAATCAATTAACTTCGAACGCATATCCAGATACTCAGAAGACAACAGCTCTCTAAAGTCCACTTCCATCGTCCGTGGATCAGATATATACCTGTAGGTATCCGCAAACGCCAGTTTCATAGCCTCTATTTGCAGGTGTAAGCTGTCTCCCGTGTCCACACCGTAATCTCTCACATCCCAACGGTCCAGTATACCCAACGCAATGAGTGCAGCTATCCCCTGTCCATTGGGTGGCAATTCATGTAGAGTAAATCCGTGATAATCTATGCAAATGGGTTCAACCCACTCCACCTCGTGCAACGCTAAATCCTCCTCGGTGATCATTCCGCCAGTAGCCTTAGCGTGCTCAACTATCTTCTCCGCCAAGACACCGCGATAAAATGCTTCTCCCTTTGTCTCCGCTATCATCTCTAAAGTCTTTGCCTGCTCCTTGAACTCAAACCTTTCCCCAGCCTTAGGTGGTTTTCCCCCGGGTAAAAATGCCCTGGCAAACTCGGGAAAATCCTTGTAAATATCCGCCGCAAGTTCCCACCTTCTCGCAGTAAAAGGAGAGACTATAAAACCATCATAAGCATACCTAACGGCAGGCTCAAACAAATCTGCAAAAGGCAGTTTACCAAACCTGTTAGACAACTCCACCCAAGACGAAACCACACCAGGCACGGTAACCGTATCCCAGCCCAACATAGGCATAGACGAATACTTCTTCGAAAAGTACTCAAAACTCCAAGCAGCAGGAGACTTACCAGAGGCATTAAGGCCGTGCAGCCTTTTCGTATCCCAAACGATGGCAAAAGCGTCTCCACCTATACCATTAGATGTTGGTTCTACTACCGTCAACGCCACAGCTGTAGCAATAGCAGCATCTACTGCATTTCCACCTCTCCAGAGCATCTCTATACCCGCTTGCGCTGCTAATGGCTGAGAGGTAGCTACTATGTTGCCAGCCATAACAGGCATCCTAACAGAAGGATAAGGAAAATCCCACCCAAAATCAACCAAATCTCCCACCCCCAGAATAAACATCACTGTAAGTTTACAGTACTCTAAACCTAACATCAACAAATTTTTATACCCCTCTTTAGCAAAGTTGTGGTATAATATGTAATGGTGAAGTGTAATGTTAAGAGGATTGACAGCGGTATCAAATCCTATTCTTTACTATAAGCTCGACCCAGGAGAGATGGGGATAGCTGCTCCTGCAAGCGCAAGTCAAAGCGTTCTACGGGTAGCATCCCACGAATTGGGGAATATCCACCGCTTCGAGGCAGAAGCGATGGAAAAAGGTGGTATAGTCATATATGAAAACATATATCTAAACAGACAGTTTGTTGGCTCATTTCTGGCTGCAAGGTCTGGTGAATCCAAGGCGTATATCATCTTCCCAAAACACAAAAAAGTTAACACAGCACTACCTAAAAATAAGGAGACAAACGGCAACACCAACCACATAGATGCAAAGAAGGTTCGTACAAAGAGATTGAAAGAGCGAATCCAACGAGAGATACAGATACTCTCTCAAAAACTCCAAGAAGAAGAAAACAACCCTGCAGAAGGGCAAAAAGCAGAAAGGCTCAGGGAGAAGATTAGAAATCTCAAAAGTATCCTGATACGGATAGAACTCGCCCAAAACAACAAAGCTCTACCAGAAAACATAAACCCGCTACCCGGGTTAGTAGGCAGCGGGTTTGATGCCGTCGCGTAACTCCAACTCCTCACTTCTCTTTTACGCTTTCAAGCTCACTTATTCTCTTCTTTATCATTTCGATCTCTTGTTCTATCTTTTTCAACTGTTCCAGAAGCTCCTTCTTTTTATCCGTAAGCCTCTGTATCCTCCTCATAAGCCTATCAATCTCTAAACGGGCTCTGGCTATATCGGCTTTCGCAAGCGCCTCGAGATTCTCGTAAGGATGTCCCCACTTAAATGTAAAGTCAAAATTCCGCCCACTGGTCACCGGGCTTATGGAACTGTCTATAACTATCTGCATGAGAGAGGACGACGGCTTTATTATCGGCTTCCCATTCTTGCCTCTCCTCGCAAAGAAGACCATACCTTCCCTTTTCCCTATTATCTTAAAGTTAAACCTCAAGTCGTACTTCTTAGGTTTGTAGCTCTTGCTGTCTATCCAAAGAGTAACCTTAGAACCAAACGGTGCCGGGTGCATGCTCGGTCCTCTATTATCTATGGAAATTTTGAACGGGAGCATATCTTCAAAGTGTAATGTCTTCAACAGCTGATACTTGTAGTTTTCTGCCTCGTCCTCCGTCCACAGGTGCTTTTCGGCTTCCCAGTTCACTATGGCATCCACCAGCTTTGCAGAGTAGTACGTAACAGTAATAGAAATACGAGCCCTCTTCCCTCTATATACCACTGTCTTCTGAAACTGCGCAAGCGTCTTCTTGTATTCTTCATACACCTTATTACTCTTCGCAAAAGCAAGCGTTGAAAACAAAGACACCAGAATTCCAACCACCACAAAGAAAATCATATACCCTCTTATCCTCTTCATTCCTGATACCTCCCCCCTTCTTCCACACAAAGGATACCCCAAACTGCCCACTTTGTCAATACAAAGAATCCGCCAGCTCACCCAGAAGACCCGATTATCCTCTTTTCCATATCTGCAAGCAGTGGATGAACATAACTTCCATCCTTTATAAGGTACTCCCCATCAGCAATCAGTGTGGGATTCAAACATATGCCGTCTGTATGGCTCTTAGCAGGACCCGCTAACCCTTTGAAGCTATCTGCCTGATTACCAATCCCCCACTCCACAGCACCCCAGACCCTCTCATCCTCAAGGATATTACCCGTTAGCTTTGCTCCTGGGTTGCACCCATAAGAGATATGAGCTATATTAAACATACCAGGGTCATCAAAACTCTTGAGCCATCTCTCAAACCTCTTAGCTTCAGAGCCACCTTTCACAGAAACTACACGACCTTTCTCTACTTCCAAAAATATAGGAGCACGCAAAAGTCCAACATCCTCTGGTGGATAGACAGATCCATCAAAGACCAAAACCCCATTTATGCTCTCTTCAATCGGTGCCCAGTCTACCTGTCCCATCAACATGTAATCCCCTGGACCCATGACACGCCCCTCCGTGAAAATCGGTCTTGCTGGGTCATTCTCAAATTCAAGCTCCATACCCACAGGAGAGGTAAGCCTCATCTTGCGTGTGCTTTTGGTTACTTCAACGAGTTTATCCTGGAATTCAAGCACAAGATCGACATCAACCCGTTCTACCGTTCTAACCAACATGTCCACGCCCATGCCGACCAAACACAGATACCTAACACTACCCTCTGCCATCACATTATCCCAAACAGTAGAATAGAGCAGCCACCCCATGTTAAACTCTATCCAGACATCTGCACTGGAAACCGCAGCCTCCAACGGTTTCTGTGGCAAGTAAGGGTCAGCCGCCTTACCCACTCCCAGTGGCATAGGATACCATACCACCATCGGCTTTGCTCCCAGCAAAGTCGATGCCTTTGCCACAGCCTCAACCACACTCCAGTCACTACCCGTATCTGCAGTTATAACAACACTCTCTCCCTCTTTCACACCAACAATATCTCTCATCAACTTGAAGGCAGCACTCATGGTCTCCAAAGAAAACTTAGTCGGCATCTCTAAACACCCCCACGGCTCTCTTCTATCGGCACATAATCCACATCCAACCCAAGATACTTAGGACCAAATATATTCAAACCACCCTGCGTTCTCCACACCGAAGGTGCAGGGAGTCCAACAACCGCATAACGCTTCCCCACCAAAACATTTGGATTGGTAACCGGCATACCCTCTTCATCCACCACACTTATCAGGTCTGGAACGGTAACATCTATCCTGCCATCTTTCTCAGAATACATGTTTTCGTTCTTGAGATAAACCTTATATCTATGACCAGTAAAATCCCCTTCGCCCTGCAAAACAAAATGACCAACAGTAAAGCCCTCCCTCTCTTCATACAACGCATCTATACACACGCCCTCAAAGAGGAGATACCAACCACCTTCACCAACGAGTGCCTCGACAACTCCTTTTATCGTCCCTGCATGCTCCCTTATCACTCTGCCAAGATTCAGCGCATCTGTTATAGCACCACCTATTACCGCCTCTTTCAATCTATCTCCAGAAACCGGGTGAGAGGTAACACCGACATTCGTGCCACAACCCCATACCACAGCTCTAACGATCCTCTCCGCCATAAAGTCACTACTCACGGTGGGTACCACCATCTCATCGCCAAACGGTGTAACCACCGAAAACGGACACATACCTATACCCTTGATATAATATGTGGTATGCTGAAGCTCGGGTACAGATCTGCCCGCAGGGTCTCCATCTACAATAGGATAGCCCATCATAGCAGCAGTCATTAGAGCTACCGCAGTGTTAGCACCCCCAAGTTCCGTAGAAAGGACACCGTAAAATTGCTTACCCATGTAGTCTTCGAGCAACTTGTAAGACCTTACAACTTCTCCCTCCTTATATACAGAATCTAATTTCTTTCCCCCAAGAGAACCAACAAAGTAAGGCACTGCAACAATCCCATCTTCAGGGAGTTCATCCAATCCTGCTAAAACAAACTTCTTCCCACTATTTACTGCCCTCTCAATCAAGTGCCAACCTTCCGCTGGATCTCCACCTCCCCCTGTGCCAAGGAGTGTACAGCCAAGCAGTATATCCTTTAAGTCCAAAACTGTAAGTTCTTTCAAAGTTCACACCTCCCTCTGGGTAACGAAGTGACACCTTACTAACCTTCCTCTTCCAACTTCAATAAGGTCTGGTTCTTCTTCAACACACTGCTTTTCCCGAAACGGGCACCTCGGGTGGAATTTACACCCTGTTGGGGGATTCAAAGGACTGGCAACTTCTCCAAGAGGGATATGTAGCCTCCCCCTCTTTCTCCCCGGGGAAGGAACCGGAATAGAATCGAGTAACATCTTCGTGTAAGGGTGAAGCGGATCATCAAATATATCATCTGTAAAGCCTATCTCTACGATCTTTCCAAGGTACATAATTGCCACCCTATCACTAAGATACCTGACAACAGAAAGGTCATGCGAGATAAACAGATAAGAGATCTCCTTCTCCTTCTGAACATCTATGAGGAGGTTTAGAACCTGAGCTTGAACAGAGACATCTAATGCCGATGTGGGTTCATCCAAGACAAGAAACTCCGGTTGCAATGCAAGTGCCCTTGCAATAGCCACCCTCTGGCACTGCCCACCAGAAAGTTCATCCGGATACTTGTTCGCATGCTCTACAGAAAGTCCTACTGCATCCAGAAGTTCATAAACTCTCGACCTAACACCAGCACAGCTATGTTCTACAAGCGGCTCAGCCACAGACTTAAACACCGTGAGTCTCGGGTTGAGAGAAGAGTAAGGGTTTTGATATATCATCTGCATCTTTGTCCTCACGCTCTTAAACTCCTCTCTACTCATGGTGGAAATATTCTCGCCCTTAAACAGTATCTCTCCAGAGGTAGGTTCGTAAAGCCTTATTACAGTTCTACCAACTGTTGTTTTACCACTGCCACTCTCACCAACAAGTGCAAGTGTTTTTGCCCTATCTACGGAGAAAGATACTCCATCTACTGCCTTTAAATAGATGGGTCTTTTAAATACTCCTATCTTCACGGGAAAGTATTTCTTTAACTCTCTTACCTCTATCATCATCTACCTCCATAGAGATGGCAGGAAACAAAGTGCTCATCTTCAACTTCCAGAAGTATTGGTTTATCCTGTCTGCACACATCTTTCAAAAATCTACATCTCGGGTGAAACCTGCATCCAGTAGGTGGATGCAACAAACTGGGAACGCTTCCACCCAGAGGGGTCAATCTCTTCTTCCCTGAGATGTCTGGGATAACGGACAGCAATGCCCTCGTATAAGGGTGGAGTGGATTAGAAAATAGTTTCTCAATCGGTGCAATTTCCACTACATCCCCCGCATACATTATTCCAACCCTATCACATGTCTCAGCAACAACACCAAGGTCATGCGTTATCAAAAGCACAGAAAATCCGTACTTTTCCTGCAACTCCAAGATAAGATCTAAAACCTGCCTCTGAACAGTAACATCCAAGGCCGTCGTTGGCTCATCTGCTATAATCAAAGAAGGCTTTAACGAAAGCGCCATTGCTATCATAACCCTCTGCTTCATACCCCCAGACAACTCATGAGGGTATGAAGATACGATCCTCGACGGGTCAGAAAGCCTCACATCAGCAAGGAGAGACGAGATCATATCCAGTGCTTCTCTCTTACCAACAGAGCGGTGCGCCCTCACCACATCTATCATCTGTTCCCCTATTTTAAAAAGGGGATTCAGCGATGTCATCGGATCCTGAAAGACCATCGATATCTTGCTTCCCCTTATCTCACGCATTTCCTCCTCTGTCTTCTCGAGCAACTCCTCACCCTCAAACACAATACTCCCTCGAACATATGCGTTCTGAGGCAACACCCTCAAAATAGACATAGAAGTAACACTCTTACCACAACCAGTTTCCCCAACTACCCCAAATACTTCCCCCTGATACACATCGAGGTTTACACCGTTCAGAACCTTTGCCACACCTAAAGGAGTAGCAAAATCCACGAAAAGGTCTCTAATAGAAAGCTTTACATTCATATAACCCTTCTCCTTAATCGGGGATCTATAAACTCCCTAACTGCATCACCAAGTATGTTAAACGACACAACCACTACAAGTAGTGCTATACCGGGGAAGACCGGATACCACCAGTAGTTCAAAAAGTAGTTTTTCCCCTCACTTATCATCAAACCCCAATCAGGGGTGGGAGCTTGAACGCCCAATCCTAAGAAGCTCAAAGCAGCAGCCTCAAGTATGGCTGAACCCACATCCATGGTAGCTTGCACTATCATAGGGGATATAGAATTGGGTAAAACATGCCTCAGAACTATCTTCACTTGACTGATCCCCATGCAACTCGCTGCTTCCACATACGGGCGTTGCTTAACGGATATTGCCATGCCTCTCACCAATCTTGTGTACCAAGGCCACCAGCTTATAGCCAGCGCAAGAATCGCATTGAACATTCCACTACCAATGGACGAGGATATAAGCAAAGCCAACAAGAGTGGGGGAAAGGCAAGAAAAACATCGGTAAGGCGCATGATTATCATATCAAACTTCCCGCCAAGATAACCCGATATTAAACCCAAAGGCAGACCTATCAAAAGCGCAATGGCAACTACAGAAAAACCCACCACAAAAGATGTGCGTGCTCCATATATAACCCTACTGAGCACATCCCTACCAAGGTGGTCTGTGCCAAACGGATGCTCCCAGGAGGGCGGCAAAAGCCTCGCTTTCAGATTAGGTGTCCCTGTAGCCTCTTGCGGATAGGGAGCAATCAGAGGAGCAAATATTGCCATGAGTACAAGCAAAATTATCGTCCAGAAGGCAACAGCCGATATCTTCTTTCTCATCACAAGTCTTACACCATCGATCACTTTCATAGCACTATCCTCGGATCGAGATGCACCTGTATGAGGTCAACAACCAGGTTAACAAACACATAGGTCGTAGCTACTACTATCGTCACTCCCGAAATTGCAGGATAGTCCATACTAAGTATTGCATTCGCAGCATACCTCCCCAAACCAGGCCAGTTAAACACAAGTTCCACAAGAAAGGCACCCACCAGTGTGTAGGCAAACGACAATCCAACAGATATCAACGCCGGCGTTATAGCGTTCTTTAGAGCATACTTGTAATATATTTGGCGCTCAGGCAATCCATAAGCTCTAACGGTTCTGACATAATTTTCCTGTAGGACCTCTACCATCATAGATCGGACCTGCCTCGTAATGAGTCCTATCGGATAAACAGAAAGGGTAAAGGCTGGTAATATTATGTGCTTTAATGCATCCCAGAAGACAGCAAAATTACCCGTTAAAAGAGAATCTAAGAGATAAAACCCAGTTAGCACCTTCAGAGGATGCTGTAGTAAAACGATAGTACCCACTCTGTCAGAAAGAGGAAGTATACCCAGATACCGGAAGAATATTAACTGCAGGATTATGCCAAACCAGAACGCAGGCAGGGAAACACCACTTACCGCCAGTATCCTACTCAGGTTATCAACCCAGCTATCCTTTCTCACAGCAGAAACCACGCCTAATGGAACTCCTATAAGAATTGCTATAGCTTCTGCGACAACTATCAATTCAAATGTTGCAGAGAAAGCTGTTCTCAAGTCAGAAGCCACAGAGTTATGGGTCCTTATAGAAACACCGAGGTCTCCTTTGACAAGTGCACCTATGTAGTAAGCATACTGCTTCCAAAGTGGCTCGTTCAGATGCAGTTCTATGCGTGCCTTCTTTATAGCCTCAACCGTGGGGTGTGATCCGACCCAGAGTGCAGCTGGGTCGGACGGCACTATCCTCGAAGTCACAAAGACTATAGTAACTACCCCAAACACAACCACAACGGCAAGTATCAACCTGTAAGCTACATACTCCCAGAATCTCATAAGTATCTACCGCTTGAACAACTGATAGAAAAATACAACTTGCGTGTATCCTGGATTCGCCTTAAACCCTTTTACACCTCTGTTAACAACATATATCGCATCCGGAGAATAAAAGAATATAGCCGGTGCATCGTCTAAAAGGATCTCCTCCGCCTTCCTGTAAAGGGCAGAAGACTTCTTGACATCAGTACCCTCAAGGGCAACGGCCTCATCTATCAACTTATCAAAGTTCGGGTTTCTGTAATAGCAAAGGTTGAAGTTGATCGTCTTTTCGCTGTGGAACATGTTAAACAAAAAGTCGTAAGGGGTTGCATATGTTGGCCACCAATAGAACACAAGCACATCTTGGGCCTTCGAAGGATCACTCTTCGCAAGTGCCCACTGCTGCTCCCAGTTCATTGCCTTGATTTCGAGGTCCACGCCTATCTTTTTCCACTCTGCCTTCAATATCTCTGCGACCTTCTTCTCAGAGCTATCCCCCTGCATATAGGTAAGCAACAGTTTTATTCCACCCTTTGCATATCCTGCCTTAGAAAGCAGCTGTTTTGCCTTCGAAATGTCGTAAGAATAGCCCTTCATATCCTGGAAGTAACCAAACATCCCCTTGGGTATAGGTCCATTCGCTACAACACCGTAGTCGTGAAGTATATACTTTAATATCTTCTCATAAGGCGTAGCATAAGAGAGCGCCTTCCTGACAAGCTTGTTGTTAAGTGGCTTCTTTTGGGTGTTTAACATACCATAAAGCTCCTGATAAGATAGAGAACGCTTTATCGTAACCTTCTTGTTATCCTCAAGTTTGGGTATATCATCTATTGGCAGGTCCCTGGTAATTTGAGCCTGTCCACTTATCACCATCTGTTCCCTCAATGAAGCGTCAGGAACCACCTTAACCACTGCTATATCTATCTGTCCCTTCTTCCAACCTCCCCAGTAATCATTAAACTTTTTCATTATAATCTCAGTCTTAGGGTTATACTTTACCAACGTATATGGTCCACTACCCGCTTCGTGCCCCTTGTTAAGATACTTCGCTATAGCCTTGTTGTCCCCTATCTCAGAGAGTGTCTTACTATCCATGATGTAGGCACCATAACCGGCAGAAGCAATCAACGGAAGATTAGCTGCATACTTAAGGACAAACTTAACTGTATACCTATCTACCACCTCTACCTTTTTAACAGGATCCCATATAAACGCCGCACCACCACCCATCTTTATAGTTCTCTCAACAGACCACTTAACATCCTTCGCCGTCATCTCGTTGCCGCTGTGAAACTTAACACCCCTCCGTAGGTGAAACACCCATTCCTTACCACCGTTTAGCGCCTCCCACGAAACTGCAAGCCACGGTTTTAAACCAGATGGA
Organism: uncultured Synergistota bacterium; assembly: GCA_964559865.1. Lineage (GTDB taxonomy): Bacteria > Synergistota > JAGHAJ01 > JAGHAJ01 > JAGHAJ01 > JAGHAJ01. The sequence continues at coordinate 153,313 of CAZLJD010000030.1, read as the reverse complement.
GTATACTTCACCAAACACTCGTAGAGATTAGCCAATACCACCACCGAGTTAGAAAATTCGGTACTCGGGTCAAGTGTTATCATCTCGCTGTTGTAGGCATATATTGCCACATTCGGATTACCAGCAACAGCTACTCCCCAAAACATCCCAAGAATGAAAACGCCCACCAGTAAAAACCTCACAGATCCCTTCAACTCCAACACCTCCCCCTCGTCGTTTAGTTTATTATGTTATTATACCACACTACTCGTGGCTTTAAGCACAAAATTATCCAGAACCTCACATTCACCCTTAAATGCCCCAAACAATAAGTACCTTGAAATAAAGGGACAATAAGTGTATAGTAATTAAAAGTACACGGATCGGAGGTAAATCATGCCAGAACTACCAGAAATAGTAGCAATCGCAAGCGGATTAAATGATTACATAAAAGGGGAAGTTATATTCAACATCAGGGTCTTCTGGGAAAGCATGATAGACAAGAACAGCTTGAATATAAACTCCGTAGTAGGTAGCAGGGTATTATCTGTGGAGCACAAGGGTAAGTTCCTCGTAGTTCACACCTCGGTCGAAAAGGTAATGGTATTCCACTTGAGGTTAAACGGCAAAATAGAGTTTGGTGACGGAATAGACGACAAAGGCATCGTCTTTGAGTGCGGAAACGAGAAGAAATTCTGCTTTTATGACCCACGAAGACTCGCAACCATCAGCGTGGTAAACTCACCAGAAGAGATACCAACCATAAAAAACATGGGACCAGAACCACTATCGGAAGCCTTTTCCTACGAATACTTCAAGGATAACTTTATCAAGAGGAAGAAAATGGTAAAAGCCCTTCTAATGGATCAGTCTGTAGTGGCTGGTATAGGAAACATATACTCCGATGAAATCCTGTTTAGAGCCAAAATACACCCTCTAAGAAAGGCACATACACTAACCCCAGAAGAGGCTCAAACGCTCTTTAAAGTCACAAAAGAATTAATTAGACAAGCCTGCAACTTGAAAGGCACAAAACACTACACAGGTATAGGGAAATTCGACTCACACCTGAAAGTGTACCAGAGAGAGGGCAAACCGTGTGCAGTCTGTGGCACGCCTATAGAAGTTACAACCGTAGGGAGCAGAAAGTCCAGATACTGTCCAAAGTGTCAACCAATCTCCTGAATCCAAAGGTCCCTAAATCCCATCGAAATGGCTGCTTCCTTCACCTCTTCATACTCCTGTAAAAAGAGTTTTCTGTTGATCTCCTTATACTTACTTGACCTAAACGCAGGAAAGTATTGACTCATAAGACTAATTGGGATATTTACCGAGAGCTCCTCTGCGATGAATCTCAGAACCTTGATGCTATTGGACACATTGGAGGGCAGAACGAGATGCCTTATAATCATCCCTTCAACAGCCACTCCATCACTGTTTACCACCAGTTTATCCCCTTTCTGCCTGAACATCTCCTTAAGCGCTCTCCGATTCACCTCCCAGTAGTCACTCACTCCAGAATATCTCTTTCCAACCCCGTTATCCCCATACTTTGCATCCGGGAGGTAAATGTCTATCACCCCTTCCAGTATCTTTAGAACCTCCACCCTTTCATATCCACTACAATTAAACACTATGGGTATACTCAACCCCATCTCTATTGCGATAGGTAATGCTCTCAATACAGCGTGTACATAGTGAGTAGGAGTAACCAGATTTATGTTAACAGCTCCCCTGTTCTGTAGCTCCAACATCATCTCAGCAAGCCTGCCTATTGAAACATCATTTCCAACATTGTAGTGACTTATAGGATAGTTCTGACAAAATACACAGTGCAAAGAACATCCGCTAAAAAATATAGTACCTGACCCACCTTCACCTACCAGAGGAGGCTCTTCACCAAAGTGCAGGTTGTAACTCGCAACCCGGGGAGAAACAGCAGAACGACAGATCCCCACCTTTCCAAAAGCCCGATCTACACCACATCTGTTCGGGCATAGAGTACACGGATAAAGGTAACTCTCTATCTCTCTTATCTTTTTGAAAAGTTCCCCTGAATGGTAGAGTTTTATGTATCTCATACGACTATCATGTACTTCCTAAACCTCTTCTTGTCCCGAACAGCTACATCAACCACCTGCACTCCTGCACCACTCTTAACGGAGACTTCAACAGTCTCACCCACAGGGGCATCGCTGTAACTCGCTACAATACCTGCCGAGAGGAAGACAGGACAACTATTTTTCCCCCTACACATGAGAACCCCTACAGGTCCCGGATAACCGACGACCTGCAGCACACAAAGTCCCCTATCCGCTGAAAGCCGTTCAAGATCCTTATTTTCGCTTCTATTCCTGCCAACTACGAGCCAGTTTTTCTTTCCAAAGATAAAGTGCCTGCCCAACTTCAAAAGTTCCACCTCAAAGAGTTCCACATCTTGCCAGTAAGAGATTATGCGCTTCATCCTCTTGGAAAAAGATGGGTCCGTAAGGATGCAACCACCTGCAGGAGATGGGTATTCGTCCACCCCAAAGGTTTGAGCAAGTCTAAACTGTTCCTTACGAGATCTTCCCTGTATAGAAAAAAGGTGTTCTCTATTTATCCACCCCATCTCCTCGGGCACCGTAGGAGGTAAAAGCTTCGCAGAAAGCGGCCTGAGAATATAACCATCATACCCTGACTTTCTTGCAGTTAAAAGGAGTGTACCCCTATTCTGAGTGAAAGGTCTCTCCCCAACCACCTCACCGGTAGCCATAAAGTGCGTACCGAGTTCTTCCATCATGTTTCCAGCCAGTCTGAATGTGAGTATTCTACAGTCAACACACGGGTTCATCTGGCTACCATACCCATAACGAGGGTATTTCACAACATCCATCATTTCGCTGGATATATCCACCACAATAGTAGATCTACCCAAAAGCCTTTCGGAGAGCCTAACTGCATGCTCTATGCTAACAAACGGGGAACGAAAGGTCACCGGTATAATCTCTATACCTTCTTTTATTAGCACTTTCGCTGCCAGTATACTATCCAGCCCACCCGAAAACAGCACAATAGCCTTTATGCTACCCACCGATGCCACTCCTTACAGCATGTTGCAACCTCCGAAGCACTTTATTCTTATCTAACGGAGAGATCTTCGAGCGCTGGACAACTCTCTTAAGCACCTCTATAGAGTTATCATAAACCCTCCTGTCCACTGGATAAGGGTGTCCATCTTTTCCACCATGCGCAAAGCTGAACTTTGCAGGGTCTCTAAAGCTTGGCGGCGTACCGTAGAGTATCTCAGCTATAAGTGCAAGTGCCCTTATAGTCTTTGGACCAACATTTTTCGTAACCAAAAGCTCCTCAAAGTCTGCAGGATTCCGCTCGTATGCCGAAACAAATCCCCTATATATCCTATCAGGATCAACACTTCCTACTACATAATGGTGGGACGGCAACTTTAACTCCCTTATAGACTTTATCTCTTTAAGGAGTCTCTCCGGCTTCTCTGATGTGAGGCCTACCACAACATCTCTGGCATTTTTGCTCTCCTTCGCCACCATATTCAGCACCGAAGAAGTGCCATCTGAAATGATCGCAGTGTGCGGTTCCTCTACAAAGCTATCAACAGAATCCTTCAACCAGTGGTACCTCCTGGCGTAAAGGGTGGATTCATTCATACCTTGCTGGATGACTGCCCAGTTTCCACTACTGGTGAAAAACAGGGTGTGATGATAAAGCTGATAACCATCCTGGAGTGCAGAGGAATCCACCTTAGCCACCACCCTGCTCACATATACAAGCTCCTCAGCATCAACTCCAGCAACATCTCCAAATCGCTTTATATCATCAGGGGTTTTAAGTGCCCTCTTTCCCTTTCCGCCAGCCACGAACAACCCCAAATCACTTTCTATCCCCTTTATGCCTTCCTTGATAGCCGCAGTAGTAGTAACTGTAAGCCCACTTGAATGCCAATCAAAACCCAAAACACAGCCGAGTGCCTGAAACCAAAACGGATCTGACAATCTCTGGAGAAAGAGGTCCGGACCCCACTCCTCTACGAATGCAATAACTATGTATTTTGCCAGTTTCTTCATCCTATCAAACAACCACTTTGGTGCCCTCCCACCATGCAGTGGAAGGTAAGCAACCCCACTTCTCAATCACTCCACCCCTATAATAGAAAGTCCCCTCGACGCACCTATCCTATCCGCACCCGCTTCCACCATAGCAAGCGCCTTCTCAAAATCCCTTATTCCTCCTGCTGCTTTGACTTTCAACTTGCCGCCACCAGCCTCCTTTAAAAGCCTCACATCCTCCACAGTCGCACCACCCTTAGAAAAGCCCGTAGATGTCTTTACAAAGTCCGCACCTGCCTCTGCAATTGCCCTCGTCGCAGATACTTTCTCATTGTCAGTCAACAGGCAACACTCTATTATCACCTTCAAGACCCTGTTTCCCACTATCTTTTTAACCGCAGAGACCTCCTGCTTCACAAACTCCCAATCATGCTCTTTGATCTTACCTATGTTAACAACCATGTCTATCTCGTCCACACCTATGGAGATAAGCTCCTCCGCCTCTCTGCACTTGTTATTCGTGGTTGTATTTCCCAGAGGAAAACCAACGACAACGGCAACCTTCACATCCGTACCCTCAAGACTCCTCTTTACTCTCTCCGCCCAAAACGGTGCAACACAAACACTATAAAAGCCGTATTTCTTAGCCTGTTTACAGAGTCTATCTATGTCAACAGTCGTCGCATCCGGCTTCAACACCGTAAGGTCTATCACCGATGCCATCTCTCTCGGTTTCATAAAAACACCTCCTTTAGAGATCAAACAGTCTTTCAGCATTCCCTCCCAGAATCTCGGTTTTCTCGCTACCACTTAGAAGACTGGATTCTATCTCCCTTATATATCTACTCTGACCAATGAGAGGGAAATCGGTACCCATTAGTACCTTATTAACGACACCTGCAGCACTTGCAACCCTGTACACCTCCTTGGTATAAAGATAAGGAGAAGCCGCCGTGTCATAGAATACCCGCCTGAGTGCCTTTCTAACCTCGGGCATGAGCTCGTAGAAAAACAGCCCCCCTCCCCAATGAGCAAATATTATATCAAGATCAGGGTTTGCCAACGCAAACCTATAAGCCTTTTCCGGATAAGTAGAATCTTTACCCTCATAGTAGTGCCCTACCGGTTCGTTACTGTGTATAGAAACAATCATACCAGCCTCTTTGCACACGGATGTAAACCTCTTCAAATCCTCGGGTTTCCCTACATTAAAGCCCTGTCCATCAGGAAAAAGCTCCCCTATTCCAACCAAACCTCCCTCCTTACACCTTAAAACCTCCCTCTCAACACTGCTGCTCAAAGGATCCACAACCCCGAACCCTATCAATCTGTCTGGATACCTCCTAACAGCGTCCATTACATAGTCATTCAGCATCCTGCAAATACCCATATCCTTAAATGCAAAACCGAATACAACACTTCTATCTACACCGCTACGGTTCATCTCCTCAATAACACTCTCAGCCGTCGCAAATCTGCTCTTTGGATCTCTATGAAGGAGTGCAAAGTATTCGTCTTTAGCCTTATAGTGATCAATGTCCTTTATTACTTCTGGTGGTAGTATGTGCACATGAACATCTACAATCACCTCACATCACCTCCAAACAATGTCCTCAACCACGGCACCCTAAAGAGCTCCAAACGATAAAGACCCTCTCCAAACTTTTTAAGGGCAAGTATCTTGCCACCCACCTCTATAACGATATCCCTCTTACCATCAAACCTTACGTAAAGAGGAACAGTTATTATTCTATGCATACCGTATATCTCAAAACCCTCTTCCGTCTGTTTAAAGTGCGCTCCTTTGGAGGGGGCGATAGGGAATCCCGCCCCCTCATCACGATACACGGTATCAACAACCCAAAGTTTCCCATCCCACCCTACCTGCCAATACTCATCCCATCTACTACCCTCAACTGAATTCCTCGTCTGAAAGTGAATAACACCTCCCAAACCCATAGGTTGGTAAAGACACACCTTCTTACCCTTACTCAACTGAAGGTAAACAACTGGATGAAAGAGAAAGAAAAGAGTCAATACTGCACCACTTACTGCAGAAAGCACCTTTATTCTGAAAAAGTACATTATCTTTTATTTCAACATCCCTTTTTCTTCGTAGTACCTTTCCGCCCCTCGGTGAAGCGGTATACTAAGACCATCAAGCGCCGTTTTGAGTGTAATATACTTAGCCTTTTCGTGAACAGAATATATATCCTTTATATGCTCCCACATAGTCTTCGTAATGTCATAGACGAGCCTTTCAGACAGTGCAGCATTCACCACGAGCATTGCCATACAGCTAACTGTAGTAACATCGTGCACAAGCCCTTTATATGTACCCTTCGGTATGACAATCCTCACATAATACGGATAGTCCAAATGTATCTTCTCTATCATTTCCTCAGGGATAGATACAAGCTCTATATTCTTGTGAGCTGCGAGATTCATTATCGAGGCTGTAGGATAACCCGCAGTAACAAAGCCTGCATCTATCTTTCCATCTTCTATCCTTCTTGTAGTTTCAGAAAAGGAGAGGTGATACAGCTTCAGATCCTCCATCTTAACACCACACAACCGGAGAACAGAAACGGCATCTATAGATGTTCCACTTCCGGGAAGACCAATCGACACCCTCTTTCCTACAAGATCAGTAATAGTGTTTATGCCTCTGCCCTTCAATGTAACTATTTGAATGGCTTCGGGATACAGCGTAGCGATGGCTCTTAGGTTCTTTATAGCCTTTTCCCTAAACATGTATCGTCCCGTATATGCCCATGTAGCAACATTGTTCTGGACAAGGGCAAGGTCTACAGCGTGTTTTCCCACAGCCTCACAGTTGGACACAGAGGCAGTACTTACCTCTACATTCACAACTACATTCTGGAGATACTTCGTAATCAACCCCCCTATGGCTCTGCCCACAGGGTAATAAACCCCACTTGGACTACCCGTAGCCATAGAAAGATAAGTGGTAGCAAATGCAACAGCCCCCGAAGAGACCACAAGCGTAAATGCCAGAAAAAATGCCACCCTTCTCAATTCCATCCCCCCTCAAATCTCAAGTACACTCCCGGAGCACAAACCCATAAAGGAGGGTTCATCTCTCAAACCATCTCTTATACCTGCAGAACAGTGCATAGGTGCCAATACATCTGCACCCAAACCTTTGAGAAAATCAATACTCCTTTGCACAACCTCCCTACCCTGTTTCTGCCCGTGCAATCCTCCAACAACACAACATATCCTCTGCTTACCCCACAGCTCCCTTGCATACTCCACTATATTTATTATCCCGCTATGCCCACAACCGGTGAATACAGCTATTCCCTTTTCCCCAAGATCTATAAATATAGACATGTCATCTACCACTTCATCAACTACATTACCTCCGTCATCCAATACCGGATGATGAGGATTGCCTTTCAATCTTGGCACAGTTCCAGAAATCAAGATATTGTCTCCTATCCTGTAAGGTTTCTCTATGTATATCAACCTACCGCCCCAGTATTTTATATCCTCCGGCGTAGTGTTTAACGATAGAGGTGGCTTCTTAGAGAAGACCTCTTTGTGAACTATAACCGGAATCTCCTTCTTCCCTATAACCTGCAATACCCTGTGGAGGTCATTACCATGGTCATAGTGCCCGTGAGAGAGCACCACTACATCGACATCTCTCAGGTTCACGCCCAAGAACGCTGCGTTATTTAAAAGCACTCGATAGTCAGAACCAACATCGTATAGGATATTCAAACCATCTACCTGTAGCAGCTGAGAAAGACCATGGACACCCAGGATAGGTATCCTACCGTAAAGAGCCGTATCCTCAACCAACACCACATCCTTCACAATCCATCACTTCCTCACAACCCGAGTTCGTCTGAAATGTCTTTCATCGCTTGCAATGCTATCCCAAGAAATTCCTCCAAGGAAAGTCCCATGTCCTCACACGCCTTCATAGCCTTCCTATTTGCACCTTTTGCAAACCTCTTCTCCTTAAACCTCTTTAAAAGGAAAGTTACATCCACTGACGCCAACTTCTTGTCAGGCATTACCTTCGCCGCCGCTACGATAAATCCCGTAACGGGGTCTGAGGGATAGATCGCCTTTTCTATCAACAGCTTCCTCTTATGATTAGGATGTCCCACATGGGCTATTATTGCCTTTTTAACATCTTCAGGGACATCTAACCCTTTCTCCTCAAGCATCTTCACGGTGATATAGCCGTGCTTAGAGAAGTTAGACTTTGCTTCCATATAGTCAAGATCATGTAACAAGCCTGCTATTCCCCACTTCTCTTCATCTTCTCCAAAGTGCCTTGCAAGTGCCCTCATCACAGATTCCACCGCAAGCATGTGTTTCACCATGTAATCCTCTTTAACATGTCCTTTTACCAGTTCATAAGCTTCCTCTCTGGTTATCATCGTAGTTCATCTCCTTTCCACCCCTCCTTGCCTATCAAAGGAACAAACACACACTTAGATACCACTTCTTTCTTGAGTTCATCGCCTCTGTCTTTTGACACTAACAGCAGGTCCTGTACATATCTATCACCAACTGGTATAACCAACCTTCCCCCGTCTGCCAGTTGGTCAACGAGAGATTGAGGTAGCTTGGGTGCTGCAGCTGTAACGATGATAGCATCAAATGGCGACTCCTCTTTCCATCCAAGACTCCCATCACCATACTTTATCTTAAAATTTGACAACCCCACCTTCCTGAGATTCTCCTCGGCAATAGGTATCAGCTCCTTTACCCTCTCAATCGTACACACTTCTCTACAGAGTTTGCACAGCACAGCTGCCTGATAGCCAGAACCTGTCCCAACCTCAAGAACTTTCTCTCCTCCGCCCAAAGCCAACAACTCCGTCATCAGCGCAACCATGTAAGGCTGCGATATCGTTTGTCCCATTCCTATCGGCAGAGGCGTATCGTCGTAGGCACTGTCTTTAAGCCTCGACGGGACGAACAGATGGCGTGGAAGTGCGCTCATTACCTGAAGCACCCTTTTATCCTTTATCCCTCTCCTCGCTATCTGCGTTTCTACCATGTTACGAGCTAACTCTTGCCAGCCCTTCAGCTCCTCTTCCAACACCACCCCCACCTTTCGCACTGATTATACAACAAAGACCCATACAACTCAAGTTTATGGTATAATTTGAATAACAAGCTCAAAAGGAGGTATAACATGGAATACAAAACCATACTATCCCAAAGAGAAGGTCATATCGGCACAATTACACTAAACAGGCCCGAGAGCCTGAACACATTCACAAAGGAACTCGCCGCAGAGTTAAACAGTGCACTAAGAGAGCTAGACAAAGACAGCGACATCAGGGTAGTCGTTATAAAGGGCAACGGAAAGGGATTTTCAGCAGGTATAGATGTAAAAGAGCTAAAGGATATGTCCATGCTTCAGTATTACGAAACGACACAGCTCATGGAAGAAATGACCATTACCATATCGTCCATGAAGAAGCCCGTGATAGCATCTGTGCATGGTTTCGCTGTCGCTAACGGTATAGGACTCGTAGCTGCCAGTGACCTTGCGATAGCTGCAGAAGGCACGAAGTTCGGTGCGACAGCAATAAACATCGGTCTCTCGTGCATAGGCCCAGCAGTCCCAATGCTACGCAGCTTGGGGAGAAAAAAGACATTAGAGCTACTACTTACGGGCAGGATTATAGAGGCCAAAGAAGCAGAAAGAATAGGCCTCATAAACAAGGTAGTTCCAAAGGAGAGGCTCGAAGCAGAAACAAAACAACTCGCCGAAGAGCTTGCATCAAAGAGTCCACTTGCGCTTCAACTGACAAAAATGGCATTCTACAAAATGGCAGACCTTCCTCTACCCGAAGCAGTTGAAATCTCTAACCTATTCTTCTCTACGATATGCACACTTGAAGACGCCCAAGAAGGAATAGACGCCTTCTTGGAAAAAAGAGCACCAAAGTGGAAGATGAAATAGTTAGAATACAGCTTTCTGAGTATCTTTATCAAAGACATGTGCCTTTTTCATATCAAATACAACATCTATCTGCTGGCCTTCTGTGACCTGTGATTCTGCATGAAAGGCACCGGCAAACGAGATACTGTCCATACTGAAATAAACTATCTTCGAGTTGCCGAGGTTTTCTACGATGTCTACCTTGGCCTTCGCCATATTCTCACCGGGTACCTTTACCTGTGCAAATACTGCATCGTACAGGTCTTCAGGTCTTATACCAAAAACTACATCCTTACCAACATACCCTCCGTCTTCCAGCATCTTCTGGTGTTCTGGCAAGAGCTTCAACTTCACACCACTAAAAGTAATCCAGAGCCCTCCATCCTCAGCAGCTACAGTAGCATCTGCAAAGTTCATCGCAGGAGAACCAATAAAACCGGCAACGAACATGTTGGCAGGGCTATTGTAAACCTCATCGGGAGAGCCTACCTGCTGCAGCACACCGTTGTTTATTATCGCAACCCGATCCCCCATGGTCATAGCTTCCACCTGATCATGGGTAACATAAACGGTAGTGACCCCCAGCTGCCTCTGTAGTCTTTTAAGCTCCGCCCTCATCCTGACCCTGAGCTTTGCATCAAGGTTAGACAGTGGCTCGTCCATCAAAAAGACCTGCGGTTTCCTGATTATGGCTCTACCCAACGCAACCCTCTGTCTCTGCCCACCGCTAAGCTCCCTCGGCTTCCTATCAAGGAGTTTCTCCAATCCCAAAAGGTCAGCAACCTCTTTTACCCTGCTATCTATCTCTCGCTTGTTGATCTTCCTCAACTTTAAAGGAAACGCCATGTTTTCGTAAACCGTCATATGTGGATAAAGGGCATAACTCTGAAATACCATGGCTATGTCTCTATCCTTCGGTGCAACAAAGACACCTCTTTCCGGTTCAGCAACAACCTTATCCCCTATAAGTATTCTACCCTTCGAAGGCTCTTCCAAGCCTGCTACCATCCTCAAAGTTGTTGTCTTTCCACATCCACTCGGACCAAGAAGGATCATAAACTCTCCATCTCTCACCTGAATATTCATATCCTTCACCGCTTCAACCTTACCAAATATCTTCCATATCTCCTCTAACCTGATATCTGCCAACTTCCGTCACCCCTTATTTATATCTGCTTGATCTCTTTGACTCCATCGGATATGCCAACCGAGTAGCCGTGCAATTCTATGCCAAACCTATCCATATATTTGCCTTTTAGCCACACCAGTTCCTCATCCAAAACCTTCTCAGAGATCACAAGCACACTACCCCCAAATCCTCCTCCCATTATTCTTGCACCGTAAACATGCTCTATACACTTGAGCAAATCCACTATATAGTCGATCTCCGGGATTGAAACCTCAAAAAGGTTCTTCAAGCTGTCGTGAGAAGCATAAAGCAGGCTCCCCAGTTCTCTCCAGTTACGTGCCCTAATAGTCTCAACTGCCCGAAGCACCCTCTCGTTCTCCTCAATCACATGTCTCGCACGCCTATAAAGAACCTCTCCCAACCCCCCCCTTTTGGCACCAATAATCTCCAGAGTCATCTCCCTAAAAGGAACCCCAACTATCCTCTCTGCTTCCTTACACTCAAATCTTCTATCGTTGTAGCCGCCAGAAAGCAGCCTGTGCCTCACTCCCGAGTCCACTACTGTAATCACAGGAAAGTGGTCAGTCTTTATGTACTCTATAGATCCACGAAGAGTATCAATTAACATGAATGCATCTTTCTTTCCCATCGCCACGGCGAGCTGATCCATCACACCGCAGTTTACACCCACAAAATCGTTCTCGACCTCATGGGCAAGCTTGGCAATCTCCCTTCTGGATAAACCCGCACCCCTAACTACAGACACACCGTACATCACACCTACCAGCAGAGAGGCTGAACTGGAAAGTCCTGCACCCAGAGGAAGGTCACCATCTATAGTAATGCTCAACGGCTCTATCTCCCTCCCCATAGCACGAGCCACATACAATACCGCACCCTTTACATAGTTCACCCACTCCACTTCCACTCCACTCTCATCCAGAGAAAACCCTACCCTCTGGTCAAAGTGCTTGGCATAGACTTCAAATTTGTCCGAATCCTCAAATGTTAGGTATGTATATCTATCTATTGCTGCGGGAAAGACATACCCCCCATTGTAGTCAGTGTGTTCCCCTATAAGGTTGATTCTACCAGGTGATCGGAAAGTGTACCTCAAAACCGAAGAACATCCCCCATCTATCCCTAATTATCAATATGCAATATTTTATACTATTCCGTTACACTTTGGAAGGGTATTTTTCATACTGTTAGTATCTCAAACAGCGCACGATAGAGGGAGAGATCATTAGCTATCTCTCCCTCCTTGAAATCAGGTTACCTAATATAGGCTGTCAGGTCAAGCAAGCCGTGGCCACTGAAGTTAAACGCTATAACTTTCTTTTCGCCGGTTTCTTTTGCCAACTTTGCATACCTTATTGCACAGGCTATTGCATGGCTCGTTTCAGGTGCAGGGATTATCCCCTCTACACGACCAAAGAGCTTTGCCGCCTGGAATGCTTCTTCCTGCGAGATAGCCACAGCACCTATAATACCCTCTTTGACAAGCCTACTTATCAAAGGCGCAGCCCCATGGTATCTAAGACCACCTGCATGGATCGGGGGCGGAACGAAGTCCTTACCAAGAGTGTACATCTTAAGCAATGGGGTCAACCCTGCTGAATCGCCGTAATCGTATCGGTATTCCCCCTTCGTCAGTGAAGGGCAAGCAACGGGTTCGCAGGCAATCATCTCCGGTGCACTACCTTTCAACCTCTCTGGTAAAAAGGGGAGCACAAACCCACCGAAGTTGGAGCCGCCACCAAAACAACCTATAAGCACATCAGGGCTCTCCCCAACAATCTCAAATTGCTTCCTGGTTTCCAAACCTATGACGGTCTGGTGCAGCAAGACATGATCAAGCACACTCCCAAGGGAATACTTAACGCCATTATTCTTAAAGGCAAACTCTACGGCCTCACTTATAGCCATACCAAGGCTACCCGTAGTCTCCGGATCCTTGTCCAAAAAGTACTTTCCCTTCTCCGTAAGCGTGCTCGGGCTCGGGTAAATAGTACCGTCAAAGAAGTTTACCATGTACTTCCTCAACGGCTTCTGTTCGAAACTCACCTTTACCATAAATATCATCACATCCATTCCGAGCAACCTTGTGGCATACGCCAACGCACTTCCCCACTGACCTGCACCAGTTTCCGTAGAGAGCTTCTTTATCCCCTCTACCTTGTTAAAATACGCCTGTGCGATCGCCGTATTGAGCTTGTGGCTCCCAGTGGGGCTGAGGGACTCATTCTTGTAGTATATGTGTGCAGGTGTACCCAAAGCCCTCTCAAGGCCAATGGCACGCACCAAAGGGGTCGGACGGTAAACCCTGTATGCCTCTCTTACCTCCTCCGGTATGGGTATCTCCCGCTCCATAGAAAGCTCTTGCTCTATAAGATTTTTAGGGAATATAGCCTCCAGCTTAGCCGGATCCATAGGCTCCTTTGTTTCAGGGTCCAATGGTGGATCGAGCTCAAACGGTAGGTCTGCCTTTGCATTGTACCAAAACTTAGGCATATCTTTATCACTCAAATGTATCCTTCTCTCCATAAGTTTACACCTCCCGAAATCTATCGTAAGAAACAAAAATGCCGGAACCCACTTACGGATTCCGGCATGCCGACTACCTACACTACAGATGGATTATCTATCCCTCATGTGCAGCCAGCATGCTGGCTGCACCACCAAAACATCCCAAACAGAAAACAACATCTCTGCCTTATCATTTCTCTTCCTCCTCTAATCTAAGAGTGGTGAGCCGTGCAGGATTCGAACCTGCGACACCCGGATTAAAAGTCCGGTGCTCTACCTCCTGAGCTAACGGCCCACCTGCGACTGTATAATACATCAAAAATATCACATTGTCAACCAAGGATTTTTGCCGACATCTACTTACTCCTCTTCCCCTACAACTTTCAAAAAGACATCCACAATCCTCGGGTCAAACTGCGTCCCCGCAGACTCCTTTATCCTCCTCAACGCCTCTTCCTTTGAGAGTGCCTTTCTGTAAGGTCTATCAGAGATCATGGCATCATAGGCATCAACGACTGCTATAATCCTACTCAAAAGCGGTATCTCTTCTCCCTTTAAACCTGCAGGATAGCCACTACCATCCCATCTCTCCTGGTGGTGCAAAACCACATTTGCCACATCTCTAAGGTAGTCTATCTGCATTAGCACACTTGCACCTCTTGCAGGATACCCCTTTATATACTCTATTTCCTTTTCTGTGAGTTCATGAGGTTTGTCGAGAACAGCCCCTTTAAGTCCTATCCTGCCTATATCGTGAAGGATCGCTGCATACAAGAGATTCCTCATATCCTCTTCACTTAGTCCTAGAGCCTCCCCCACCTTCAACGCATAGCTTGCCACCTTCGTAGTGTGTCCCCTCGCATATGGATCCTTCATCTCTATAGCCCTTGCCAGAGCCTTTATGGTATCCAAGTACGCTTCCTCAAGTTCCGTCTCCTTTTGTACCATATCACGATGAACGCTCTCAAGCTCCCGAGTATAGGCCCTAAGCTGTTCAACAGAAACTTCCAGCTCCTCATCTTTGAGTGTGAGCTCCTTATTCCTCTCCTCCAGTGCCTTAACGGTGCTTTCAAGCCCCTCCACCAGTTCCACCCTCCGAATTATTGCCCCAAGGTTCTCAGCAATCAGGTAAAGCAGCCTCTCATCCTCCTTACCAAACGCATTGAACTCGTTTGACTCTAAGTCCAATACCGCAAAAACCTCATTTCCCACTTTTACTGGAACGGCAAGCTCACTCTTGGTGGTGCGATCCCCCACCAGATAATCAGGGTCCTCAAGGCAGTTCGGAACATTCTGCATCTCCGCAGTCCTTGCCGCCCTGGCAGATATCCCTTTCCCATAGATACTGATTATCCCCCAATCTACCTTATACACATCTTCAGGTATGGGCAAACCGGCAATATAGGTTAAAACCAGCAAATTCCCGTCCCTAATGTACATCGTCACATTATTGTAATCACCATACTCCTGCACCATCTCGCATACCTGTTTCGACAGCTCACCTATGTGCTCCGTCTTAGAGACGCTCCTAAGCAGACGCAGTAAAAAGCCCATATCTTTAAGTCTTCTCTGAAGCAACTTCACAGAGTCAGCCCTCCGGAAGACCATCGCAAGGTAGTCACTCACCATCCTAAGCATAAGCTCATCATCCCTAACGAAGTAAGAGGGTTCCATACTCTCCACATCCACCACACCCACGACATCTGTACCAAGGACTATAGGACACGCAAGCTCAGAACGGACAGCGGCATTCCCTTCAACATAGTGACTCTCAGCCAAAACATTGGGAACATTTTTTATCTCCTTATCCCTAACCGCCCATCCGGTCACTCCACTATTAATGGGAAACTGCTCAAACTTACTCCACACTATACCGTGATGCGCAAGTCGTTTAAGGAGATCTCCCTCCTTCAGCAGGATACCTATATCACTATACCTCCCAGTAGAAGCCAGCGTATCTACAACACGGGCAGCTATCTCCTTGTGATCCACAAGTCCGATCGTGGCAGATATTATTGCGTCCAAAACCCTTAACCTTTCAAGCTCCCTTTGGAGGTCCTCATATCTGCGTGATATACTTGCATTGAGCACCTCTAACTTCCTGTAAGCCCTGACGAGTTCCTCTTCTCCCTCTTTGAGCTTTTCTATCATATAGTTAAAGTCCTTAAAAAGGCTTTTCATATAAGGGTATCTTATGGTATCGGGGTCTAACTTGTAGTTGTAGTTTCCCTTGCCAAGCTCCTCAAATCCTGTCGTTACCTGCGTAAGTGGAAGGAGCACACATTTGTTCCACGCGTACAACCCAAGGGCTCCTAATAACACCAATATAACCACAACAGTCGGTAGTTCCCCTTTCAGCATATTCACAAGCATCGGATAACACATCTCATCAGGGTAAGCAGTAAAGACTATGTACCACCCAATAAGTGGCACATAAGAGAACACCCTCTCTTTTCTCTTACCGTTAAAAGAATAGGTAAAACTACCACTCTTAAGCGAAAACACCTTCTTCACATAAGGAGAACTTGGTAGGTCATCCGCAGAAACCTTTCTGTGAGGATAGGATATGATCCTGCCACGCCTGTTGTATACCACCACATAAGATCCATTAGAGGGCATGTAACTAATCCTCTTCAAGACAGCACTCTTTATCCGCTTCTCAAAGCCTCCATACTGCACACCAAAGATATCCCTCTCACTCATTACCATTCCTATCTTCCAGCCCCAGGGAGCAAACCTCCTCCAACCCACATGCCTTCCGGAACTCTTGGAAAACTTCTCAATGTAGACAGGGAAAACGAGCGCTTTACCCGAAGAGTTCAACACATAGGCACCAACCGACTTTAAGTAGCTCAGCGCAAGCCTTTTTGCATCATCCTCACTCAGTATACCTGCCTTCGACCACGAATCACACATCTGCAAGAATGCCTTTACCCTCTGAAGGTCATCCTCCAATACCAGATTGGTGACATATCCTCTGTACTCTCTAACAAGCTTACTCGCAGTTACCCCACCATCCACGAGCTGTCTTATGCCGGAGAGCCTCTGACGAAATGAGGTAGACAGCTGGGAGCTTATGTAATCTATGAGCACCCACCTATCCACAAAGTAGATAATAGACACCATAATAGCCAGCATGGAAACAACAAGTACAGCTATTCTCTTTCTCATGCCAATATTTTACCATAAGAGTTTAACGGCACAAAAGCCTATTCCGAAGGTTTATAATCTTTCGGGGAGAACAACACCTCCGACATGGAGATTGCTTTATCATCCTTGCCCGCAATCTCAGCCGTGGGTATAAACTTGAAGTCCTTTATATTAGGAGATACCAGTTCGTATCGGGGTGTAAGTTTCAAAGACTTTGTAGGGCACACATCTACGCAAAAACCACAGTAACAGCACCGGCCATAGTCCACAACCGGTCTGAGCTTTATTTTGCTCTCCACATTTTCGAACTTTTCATACGTAATCGCATTTGCAGGGCATACCCTACCGCACAACTGACACCCTATACACTTCTGTATGTCATTGGAGTGAAAGCCTCTATACCTCTCGGTAGGTACAGGCAAACCTGTTATGTCTGTATGCTCCTGATAAGGGATCCTAACCGTGTGTGGTTTCTTAAACAGGTGCTGCAACGCCTTAAAAGGCTTGACTATACTCATCACATCACCTCTCTATGTCAGGTGGACATATATCCAAGCTAAACATTATGGGAGAAACATCTGCTATGTTTGAACCTTTCAATATCGTCTCAATGACATTTATGCCGTGCGTATAAGATGGTCCCCTCACATGCACCCTATACGGATTCTTACCACCGTTACTTACCACGAAGTACCCGTATTCCCCCTTTGAACTTTCAACCCTCGCATACGCATATCCCTTTGGTACTTTCCAGGCAAGGGGATTGGGTCTCTTTAGAGTTACTTCACCCGGAGGTAAATTATCCACAGCCTGTCGGATTATCTTTATACTCTCCTGCAACTCTACCCTTCTGACAACCATCCTTGCATAACAGTCACACCCATCAGAAAGGATATCAAACCCCTTAACACTATCAGGGTAGGAGATCACATCAAAATCCATCTCTTCGTAAGCAGCGTACGGGTCAAGCCTCCTGACATCGTAGTCATAGCCACATGCACGAAGATTAGGCCCAGTAACCCCCCATTCCACAGCCTTATCCTTTGGAATAACACCTATATTAGGCGCCCTTCTGAAGAACACCTCGTTTTTGAAGAGTAGCTCATCATAGAGCTGGAGTCTGCTTTCAAGATAGTCCATGACCTTCTTCACCCGTTCCTCGAAGCCATCTGGGATATCCCACCTCACACCCCCAGGAAATATAAATATGTGATACACTCGTGCACCAGTCAGCTCCTCAAACAGGTCAAGAATGTAATCTCTGTCCCCCATCATCCACTGTGGTGCAGTATACAAACCTATCGTGCCTGCATATCCACCTATCGCAAGCAGATATGCAGATATCCTTGCAAGCTCAAGCACTATTGTCCTTATGTATTTAGCCCTCTCTGGAATATCCCACCCCATCAGGCTCTCAACTGCCATCGCATAAGCAGCCTCATTGACATCTGGTTCCGGAACACATATCCTTGGTATAAGTGCAACATTCATGGACCAATCTCTTCTCTCCATGAGTTTTTCGAAACCTCGGTGAAGATAACCAGGGTGTGCCTCCGCACTTACTACTGTATCTCCTTCTAATGTGAGGTGAACCATAAAGTTTCCCGTAATACCAACATGTTGAGGTCCTATGAAAAGCTCATACTCCTTCATCTACATCACCTACCGGAGGTACAGAATAGAAACGCTCCTCAGCATACTTCTTAGTGTCAAAGTCCTTGCGCATAGGCGGAGGACCATCCCAGTCTTCAAGGATAAACTCCGTTAACCTATCGTTGCCATCAAAATATACGCCAAACATCTCGTGCATCTCTCTTTCGTAAGTCTCAGCCTGAGGGAAAAGCTCCTTTACACTCTGAAGGCTGGGGTTATCTCTATCTATCATCACCGAAAGGAATATATCTACCAACTCCTCGTAGCTCCACAAATGATAAACCACCTCAAACTTTCCATCGTCTATCCAATCTATACAGCTTATCGCAACAAGGTGATTAAAACCTACCTCTTTGAACTTTCTAATGTGTTCCTTTATCCTATCAAGTTCCACACTGCCATAAAGCCGCTTTCTTGTATTGCCCTTAACGGGAAGCTCCTTGAAATCTATCCCAAAAGTCTCCATCAATCCCACCTCTTAAAAACCCTGTTCTGATTCGCCTTGTAAACCTCAAACTGCTCCTTATACCTCCGCCACCCGTCCGCTTCACCCCTGTCTATCATATCCATAAGCTTCAGAAGTGCATCCATGATAGCCTCCGGCCTTGGCATACAGCCTGCTATGTAGATATCTACGGGTATGTACTTATCGAGTTGCTTTATCGTATTATAGGAATCCCAATACAAACCGCCATTTATAGGACACGAACCAAACGCAACAACATATTTCGGATCCTGCATCTGCTCATAGACACGAACTATCCTCTTCAAAGTTTTAACAGCCACATAACCGGTAACAAGCATGATGTCTGCTTGCCTCGGAGTCGCCATGGGCATTATACCAAACCTCTCCATATCGTAACGGGAGGTCATGATAGCGGGCATCTCCATTGCCCCACATCCAGTACAGAAGTGTATTATCCACAAGGACCTCCTGGAAAGAAGCCTCTCTACCTCTGTCCAATCCCTGTAACTCATTTCCTTAGACATAGACAACTCATCCCTTCAAAAAGTATGCCTGAACCAATCCCAGTATAGCTATAACCGTTGGCCACTTCCAGTAGAACTTAAACGCCTGCTCTATCCTGAACCTCGGAAACACAGCGTTCACAAACACCGCTATCAACCAAACTGCCAGTATGAGGGCAAACCACACAACATAATTTACCAAATAAGCCCAAAATCCATATACGGCTGGGTCCAGAACCACTCCACCACCAAGAAACAGATCCACAAACAAAGAGGTTTCCACCACGATGCCGCCCGCCGAATATAGCATCAACATTCCAAGGTACTTGCCGCCAAACTCCACCAACGGACCGGACGCTATCTCGTGGGGTGCAATCGGTATATCAAACGGCTTTTCCATCATCATTCCCTGCAAAGCCATGTCAGCCGCAACTGCCGATATAGGGAGAGCAACTATAGCCCACCCCACGGAAAACTGCTTTCCAAGAAGGGTGGTAAGCGAAGCTGTGTCGTAGTATATCATAACAGAAAGTAACACTATAACAAAGGGCATCTCGTAAGAGAGCATAAGGGTTAATGCCCTCATAACGCCCACGCCAGCATTAGGATTCATGCTTGCACCAGCACCAAGCGCAAAACCCAGTGCAGGTATCACCATTATATACATAAGGAGGATAAGGTCCCCTTTAGAGGCAAACATCCTATAACCACCCATAGGCAGGTAGAGAAGTATCATAATTACCCCTGACAGGGCAAATACCGGTGCAAAGTCAAATATCCAATTGTGTCTGATGTTTGACTTCTTTGTAAGGAGTTTTCCCACATCTATGAAGTTCTGGTAAACAGGTGGCCCTACCCTGTTCTGAATGCGTGCAGTAACCTTTCTCGCTATTCCTCCAAAAAGCAATCCTACACATATCGCCAAAAACACATACAAAGCAGACACAAGCCAGTTCTCCAGCATAACCGTCATCTCAACCACCATCCAACCACTACAAATATGAGAAACGCTAAACCAACATAGGCAGCATAGTCCTGAGGATTGCCCGTGTAAAAGAGTTTAACCCTATCAAACACAACCCCCAGCATCTTCCCAAAGGCATCGTACCCTCTATCTATACTCCTGTTGAGGAGTGGTGCCCACACATCCTTCAGGGGTTTGTAAAAGTTATAAGCAGCATGCAACCTTACATACTCCCTTACCTCTCCAGAGAGGTAATTATCATACTGGTCTACATTTGTTGCAGGTCTCTTAACGAACAGTGCCACAGCTATAGCAAACGCAACGAAGAACGAACCAAGAAACAGTAGCATATCTGCATTACCTATAAGAGAGGAAAAACTGTAAGTAGTATAGCTCAACCTTCCCACATTCATGTAGACCAACATGTCATTTATCCAAGCAAGTATCCAACCAGGAAACAGTGCAAAGAGCAAAAGAGGTACAACAAGGATGTACATCGGTAAAAGCATCCAAACGCCAACCTCTTTTACCTCTTCTTTACCCCTATCTATCTGACCCAGGAATACCCCGTAGAGGATTCTGAAGCAATACAGAAACGCCCCGACAGAGGCAACCAGCATGAGAGGAGCAATTATGACAAATCTGTTCTGAATTGCCGCTTCGTAAAGCATCCACTTCGAAATAAAGCCAGATGTTACAGGTATGCCAGCAAGACCAAATATAGCCGTAAGCACCGCCAAAAATGTAAACGGCATCTTGTAACCCAAACCGCCCATCTCACTTATCCTGTATGTCTTTACTCTATAGAAGACCGCCGCTACCCCCATAAACAGTACGGACTTAAACATCGCATGGTTAAAAGCGTGAAAGATCGCCCCCCCAACGGCAAGTGGCATACCAAGTCCCAAACCAACCATTACATAACCAAGTTGCCCAATAGAGGAATACGCAAGGAGTTTTCTTATGTCATCTTGAAACACAGCAACTATAGTACCCACAAAAGCTGTGATTGCACCGAGCAGAGCAAAAGGATAACCAAACAGTGAAACATTCTTAAAAACGCCAAAACCGTGCATCACGGAAACACCTGCAGCCATATACATCACCACGAGTACTCCAAATGTACCAAGCTTACTTAAACCCCCAGACAAGAACGCAACAAATGTCTGTTCAGAAGAATAGGCATACGGTGCCCACACATGCAACGGCACAACGGCCATTTTCACCATAAAGCCAACAATCAGAAGAGACAATGCAACACCCCACGCAGACAGAGACAGCCCCTTCACCGCACCACTATACACCAAGCTACCAGAATAATGGTACACAACACCTATACCCATCAGCAAGAGCACAGCAGAAATTACGGCAAAAACGATGTATTTTTTAGCCCACTCCCCAGAGCTCCGCAACACCAATAGGAAAACAGACCAAGACATGATCTCCCAAAAGATATACAGGGATAGAAAATCCCTTGACATTACGACGCCGTTTGCACCCGCCAACGCAAGCAACATAAAGAAGGAAAAGCTCCCCTTACCATCTGTAATAAACTCCATTGAAAACATAAGAGCAACAAACCCAACGAGGTCTATCATTACCATGAAGAACCAAGATACAGCATCCAAGGAAAGGTGCATCTCAAACCCAACATGCAGTACCCCCATCCCAGCCATACCATAGCCAAACATAGCAAATGCAAGCACTACTCCACTGAAGAGCGTTGCAACAGCCACTGCATACCTCTCAAGAAAAAAAGAAAGGATACCACCAAATGCCGGAAGAATCACAAATAGCCAGAACAAGTCCTGATGCCCCATCTCATATTCCTCCCAGGATAAACATGGAAACCTTGCTCAAAATAGCAAAGATAGGTGCCGGGAAAATACCAAAAACCACTATGACAATGGCAAACACCATCATCGGCAAATACACAACCGGCTCCGGTGAAACATACTCCCTAACGGGTTTTGCAAATGCAACCTTTATAAATCTGGCATAATACACAACCTCTATAATCGTAGCGGCCAAAAACAGCGCTATAATCCCGTAAGCCCTTGCATCGATACCACCAAGCACTATATAAAACTTACCGTAAAATCCCACAAATGGTGGCATACCGAGGAGAGAAAGTATGGCAATAACTACCGGCACGCCCACCAAAGGATTCTTTGCAACTCCCACCATGTCCTGTATCTTTTCGCTCTTAACCGCATAGATCATATACCCAGCTGCCAAGAAGAGCAAAGCTTTTGCAAGCGCGTGCCCAAACATCTGAAAAAACGCACCCTCAACAGACATAGCAGTGCCTATACCCAACCCCATAATGATCATACCCATCTGCCCTATGGAAGAATAGGCAAGCATCTTCTTCAGCTTATCCTGTGCAAATGCCACCATCTCGCCGAAGAAAACGG
Source organism: uncultured Synergistota bacterium (assembly GCA_964559865.1). Lineage (GTDB taxonomy): Bacteria > Synergistota > JAGHAJ01 > JAGHAJ01 > JAGHAJ01 > JAGHAJ01. Next base: position 130,518 of record CAZLJD010000030.1, on the reverse strand, counting down.
TAATAAGCCCCAAGATTGCAACAAACCACATAAAGCCACTAAAGGAAAAAACGGTAAACATCATCCTTGCAAGTGCAAAAATAGAAGATTTTGCAGGCATGGAAGCAAACATACTTACAACGGCGTTGGGTGCTCCATCATAAACACCTGGTACCCATGTGTTTAAAGGAAACATCTCCGCTTCCACTCCAAAACCGAGGAACAGAGATGTAAAAGCAATCAGCCTAACATAAGGGTCCATCTCTCCTATCCTGTGCGCTATGTCGAGCATGTTAAGTGTCCTCAACTGGGCATATATCAACGCTATACCTATCAGAACAAAACTACTGCCTATAGAACCAAGTACTACATACTTTATTGCTCCAGAAAAACCCCTTGCATCACGATTATAGGATGCGAGTCCGTAAGAGGCTATAGATGTAATCTCAAGAAAAACAAACAGGTTAAATATATCACCTGTAATTACCATCCCAACGGAACCCATAAGGAGCAAGAGTGAAAGCATGTTGTACCTAACGATAGGCTCTTTGTCCTCCCAGAGGTTGTATATAGAGATCACGAAGGCGGAAAGCGCTATTATAAGCGTAAGAAAACCACCAAGCCTACCCACCATAAGCACTATACCTATTGGGGGAACAAATCCACCAATCTTATCTATAACGGGGTGCAACAAGACCTCATCAAGCAGGGCAACTGCAAGCAACAACTCTACTCCCATAACACCAACAGTCACATACTTAACGCCCTTCTTGTTCCATAAGCCAATAACTGGCAGCAAAAACGCAAAGAACAACGGCAAAGCGATCAAAAGAACAGGTCTTATCACTTTACAAGCCCCCTTATCTCGTCTATCTCAAGCGTACCAGTATGTCTATAAAGACCTATCACTATAGAAAGGGCGAGAGCCATAACGGAAACCCCTATTACTATAGCAGTAAGAACCAATGCGTGAGGGATTGGATCCACATAAAGCGGATAGTTACCATTTTCTATAGGTGCCGTTCCCCCACGGACATATCCTATGGAAATCAAAAGGAGGTTCACACCCGTATCTATCATATCGAGCCCTATGATGATCTTGATGAGATTTCTCTTCGAAATGACCACATATATACCTATGGCAACGAGTGCCAGCGATGCAGCATAGAAGATCACTCTCTCACCCCCATCATTGAATCCACTATACCAGTAAGCTCAGACCCAACCTTTATGCCAACTGCTACATATATGACAGGGATAACACCAGCACTAAACAGGTATCTCGGCACTCCGTAAGGCAAAAAGTTGTACAAGAAGTGTCCCCCGAATATGATACCTAACAAACCTGTAACCAAAAATGTGAGTCCTGCCAGGCTTTCCAAGACACTAAGTTTACTGTGGTCTGCCGCATACTTTGGGTAAGCAAGGTAGAGCAGAAGGTAAGCTGAAGCAATCACAGAACCCCCAGGAAAACCACCTCCGGGCGTAAGGTGCCCATGCACGAATATATAAGCACCGAACAGCACTATAAAACCAAACAGGAAGGCAGATGCAGTCTTCACTATCTCGTTTGCCTCCCGTACCTTGCGTTTCTCTTCTCTCTTTATATACATCAGTGCACCTACACCTATAGAAGCAAGAAACAGCACGGTAACCTCTCCCAAAGTATCAAAGCCCCTATAATCAACCACAACAGCCGTTACTATGTTGGTCGAACCCGTTTCTTTTATCCCCTCTTTAAGGTAATGACTTGGCACAGAGTCTCTCGTCATCTGCTTCTTTACGGGATTAAAGTAAAAGTACTTGCTCAGGGCTATATTACCAAACTTTACCCGTGCAAAGGCAGTCATGAATATAAGAAATATCAACACAGAAAGGGTTATAGCTATTATCCTTTTCACTTTTTCTCCCACCTATCTGTGTGCTTTATGCCAAATATCATAACCGCCAGGCTCAATGCTGCACCTATAGCTGCCTCCGTTATGGCAACATCTGGTGCCTGAAGCATGTAAAACAAGATAGACACAATGAGACTAACTACCCCCATCGCAATAGAGGCAGAAAGCAAGTCTCTACTCTCAGCAGCTATGAAAGCCAGCACGATCATTCCCCCTATAAGGATAATGGAAACAAAGTCATACAGCTCCACAATCAGCCCTCCTCGTCCTCTTTACACTTATTAACGACGCTACCCTCCCACAGCTTTATGCCGGATCTGTAACTCGCCCTCACCAAAGCACTGGCTCCAACCGGCGCTGTTAACAGAATAAAAGCTGCTATGACAAGACTCTTCGGCAACCAATAGAGGTTCAAAAAGCCTACCCCCAACAGGACGCTTAGTGCTCCCAATGTGGTAGCCTTCGTGGATGTCTGCATTCTGTTATACACATCCGGCATCCTTATAAGGCCTATAGAGGCTAACAAAAGAAAAAAAGAACCTACACCCACAAAAAAGTAACCCAAAACCCTCAAAAATTCCACCATTACCAGATCACATACCCTTCTCAAGATACCTCGCTATGGCTATTACTCCAACAAATGAGAGTATCCCATAGACCAAAGCAACATCAAGATAAACAAACCTATCAAAGAAAAGTCCCAATATAACCAGAAGCACAATGGTTATATTGGTCATTATATCCATGGCCACTGCTCTGTCTGCCGCCGTAGGACCCTTTATTATCCTCACCAACGACAAAAAGGCTGCCACAGCTATGACACCTATAAAAAACAGAAAAAGATCAGGATGGGTAATCGTGGTCATCAAACGCCTCCTTAATGTACTTCTCAAACTCCCCCTTTATGTACTCTCCTGCCAGCTTTTCATCTTCACTCCTCACATATATCCAGTGAATGTAATACCTGTCCTCTATTATCTGCATAGTCATGGTGCCAGGCGTAAGCGTAATAGAGTTGGCAAGCACCAGCTTGGCAAGAGGGTTTTTCAAATCGGTCCTTATCCTCACTATCCCAGGTTTTATGGGCATCTTGGGATGAAGCACGCGGTAAGCAACATCCAGATTTGCCTTTATCATTGCCCATATAAGCACAGGTATGTATCCGAGAACCCACAAAATCCTGTGCAGAGAGAAATTTCTTAAACCACGAGAGGAAAGATGCTTGTAGCTAACCAACGCTGCTAAGAAGGAAAGAACTATCCCTACTACATACTCCTGCGTGCACTGACCGGGTAACATACCGGGGGAACGGACAAATACACACCACAAAAGGGAATAGACGATAAATGCGTAGAGAAATCTACTTAGCTTGCTGGCTTCTTGCTTCAAAGAACCACCCTTTCTAAACTAAGTTCCTTTCAGGCATTTCCCTTATACACCAGCAATATCTGTTAGTAGTATACAGCCTTAACTGAACGATGTCAAGCAGTATTTGTGAAAGTTAAACTAACTTAATTCTACTTCTATTCTGTCTTTTCCCTGTTTCTTTGCCCTATACAAAAGATTGTCCACAATTCTTATTAATTTTTCTGCAGTATGACCATCCGCCCCAACAATACCTCCACTTATCGTTATGGCCCTATTCAAGCCACTTACTCTCAGAGAGCGCAATCTATTTCTTATTCTATCTGCAACGAGGCGAGCACCAGTAATATTCGACTGGGGTAGCACGACCAGAAACTCATCCCCACCATACCTACCGGGCACATCTGCACCCCTGATACTCTCCCTTACAACACTCCCAACCACCTTTAAAACCTCATCTCCTACTTGATGACCAAGCTCATCGTTTATACTCTTAAAATCATCTACATCAAACATCAAAACGGAGAGAGGACTCCCAAACCTCTTGACCATTTCTAACTCTTTGGTCAACATCTCTATAATGGCATCGTGATTATACAAACCCGTTAAACTATCCTTCATGCTGAGCTCCTCAAGACGCCTGTTCTGTAGCTTCACTATGATCTGCTCCTTTACAAACTCCCTCAGCACTATAGAGACAAAAAACGCAGAGATTATCATGTAAAACAGTGCTGCACTCGAGACATGCAACCACCTATCAAACCGGGACGAGTACCTATACACCAAGTAAGGATAGTGATACTCCACTATGGAAAGCGAAAGAAAGACAAAAACTATACCTACAAAACCCAACACCCGTTTCCTACCCTCGAAGAACACAAGATTAAACAAGAACGGTATTATAAAATAATAAGAGATGGCGCTCTGGAGCCCACCTGTAGTGAACCATAGCCCAACCAATACCCCTATGGTCAACCACAACCACGCAGATATAAAATACCTTTCGTAGAAAAAAGCCACAAAAAACATAAACGCATCCAGTAAGGTAGCTACGCTCAGTATAAGGACATGACAGAAAGGCTTCCCTTGAATCACATTAAGAAGCGTTATCCCTGCCAAAAACCACAGCATCAAAAATGTCAATTTCGTAAAGACATCCTGCTTCCATCTCTGCAAACCTGATCCCCCCTCAGTCGCAATCTTAACACTAAGAAGTGGAATCAGTCAAATGGCAAAATATTCCAAAAAGTGGAAATACATCCTTTCGTGAAGAATAACCCTTTATACAAACGGTTCTAAAGTATATAATAGCTCAGGAACTATCTAAATGGGGGGATATCCTTGATAATCGTGACCGGAGGCTCTGGCTTCATAGGTAGCAACATCGTGGAAGGGCTAAACAAGTTGGGTATAGATGAGATCGTTATAGTAGACAACTTAAAAACCTCAGAAAAGTTCAAAAACCTAAACGGTCTATCCTTTGCCGACTTCGTGGACAAAACGGAACTATGGAAGTTCTTGTCCGGTATCTCTCCAAACAGTATCGAAGTTATATTTCACGAGGGGGCATGCACGGACACCATGGAATACAACGGGAGATACATGATGCTCAATAATTACGAATACAGCAAAAACCTCCTGAGCTTCAGCATCCAGAACCACATAAGGCTCATATATGCCTCTTCAGCAGCAGTTTACGGTGCCGGGAAGTACGGCTTCAAAGAAGACGAAAACTCCGAATACTCCTTGAACATATACGGCTTCTCAAAACTCATGTTCGACAAGTATGTAAAGAGGCATTTAAACTCCTCCGAGGTGCATTCCCAAATAGTAGGGTTAAGGTACTTCAACATCTACGGTCCCAAGGAGTATCACAAAGGCAAGATGGCATCCATCGTGTTCCAACTCTACAAGGAAGCAAAAGAGAACAATAAAATGGTTCTGTTCGAGGGAAGCGAAGACTACAAAAGAGACTTCACCCATGTAAAAGATGTTGTAAATGTAAACCTCTTCTTCTTTAGCCATCCGGAGCTCTCCGGAATATTCAACTGTGGCACGGGAAGGGCAGAAAGCTTCCTGAAAGTAGCTGAACTCATAAAGGAAAACTACAAAGATGTTCCCATCGAGTTTATCCCATTTCCTCCAGAACTAAAAGGAAAATATCAATACTTTACAAAAGCAGACCTTACAAAACTCAGAAGGGCTGGCTATACATCTCCCTTTACTACCATTGAAGAGGGCATAAAATCGTATATTAAAAGCCTCAACTCTTCCTGCGAAGGGCTATTCGACATCTAAAAACAAAGTGAAGCTCTTTACAGACTTCTTCTCTCCTTCCCACACCCTATACTCCTTCAGGACAAGCAAACTCTTTCCCTTTTTCAACGTCTCAAATACAAATACACGAAGATTTTTACCCCCAAGCACCCCTTTGGGTGTAATCCTCTTCGAACGCTTACTAACAAGCCTCACACAACTCTTATCTATCTTCGTCACATGCCATGTATAACCAGCTGTAGCAAGCTCATCCAAAAGAACCTCAAACTGCTCCCCCACTTTCAATGAAACCTTTTTAACAAGCTGATCTCCCCTTATAGCCTTCATATATTCTACCACCTTTACATAAGGCGTACCCCCACTAAGCCTGACCTCCCCAGAAAGCCCAAAATACCCCTTTATCCCGCCTTTTACACCTTTGAGACATATACAATCCGTTGCATCAACCAACACAGCTCTACCCCCCAAACTGATCACACTACCAAAGAGCTCCACCCTCTTTCCCACAAGGTCACCAGCATGCTGTCTCACGAAGGCTACCGTAGCCCCAAATGCACACACACCCAGGACAAAAACTAAAACAAAAGAAAAGAGCAAAATACTACCCAACACCTTTCTCATGACTCATCACCTCCCAAGCCTATTATCCCCCAACTTTCAAGTTAAGGCAAGCCAAAAGAGAAAAGTTATAATTTTCACTATTGACAACTCTCAGCAACGGTGATATCATTGCAGTTGAGGGAGAGGGTTACCAACTCCCTTTGCAAGTGAAGGTTGCCTGTAAGTGCCTTCACCGAGAAGAAGGGAGCAACGCATAACCCGAAGGTCGGGTTATGCGTTTTTTTATTTCCCAAATGGAGGAGGGAGAGCATGGATATAAGAGACAGAATATTTAACAAGTCCCTTCAAAGCAAGATAACAACCGCAGAAGAAGCAGCCTTACTCATAAAAGACGGCATGAATGTTGGTTGCAGCGGTTTCACACCTTGTGGCTATCCAAAAGCCGTTCCACTTGCACTATCTGAAAGAATCAAGAAGGGCGAAAGGATTAAAATCAATCTTCTAACAGGTGCATCTGTCGGCATAGAGTTAGATGACGTCCTTGCAGAGGTAGGTGCAATAGCAAGAAGGTATCCATACCAAACAGGGGAAGCGATAAACAGAGTGATAAATGAAGGAAAGACCTTCTTTCAGGACATTCACTTGAGTCAGATGGCACAGCAGGTAAGATACGGATTCTTGGGACACCTCGACATAGCTATTATAGAAGCAGTTGCTATAACTGAAGACGGGGGGATAATACCTTCAACATCTGTAGGAAATTCTCCAACGTTCGTAAAAGAGGCAGACAGAGTAATAGTGGAGATAAATACTACCCAGCCAATGGAACTGATAGGGATGCACGACATATATACTCCAGCAGACCCACCCTATCGTCACCCCATACCCATAACGGATGTCAGTCAGAGAATAGGCCGCCCGTATATGCCGTGTCCCCCCGAAAAGATAGTAGCAATAGTACCCTGCAACATAACGGACAAGACAAGACCCTTAGCACCCATAGACGAGACTGCCAAACAGATGGCAGACAATCTGATAGAGTTCCTCAAACTCGAAATAAAGAAGGGACGGTTACCAAAAGAGCTTCTTCCATTGCAGTCTGGGGTGGGAAATGTTGCAAATGCTGTAATGGCAGGACTACTTAACAGCAGCTTCTCAAACCTTAGAGTATGGACAGAGGTAATACAGGACTCCATGTTCGATCTGATAGACGCAGGAAAGCTCTTCTTTGCTTCGGGTACATCTCTCACACCGTCGCCAGAAGGACTGAGGAGATTCTACGAAAACATAAAGCACTACCGTCAGAAAATAATATTAAGACCCCAGGAGATAAGCAACAATCCAGAAATAGTCAGAAGGTTGGGTGTCATTGCAATGAACACAGCCTTAGAAGTAGACATATATGGCAATGCAAACTCAACCCACATCCTTGGAACGAGGATGGTTAACGGAATAGGAGGCTCCGGCGATTTTTCTCGAAACGCTTATCTCACCATATTCTTAACTCCATCTATAGCAAAAGGAGGGAAGATATCAAGAGTAGTTCCACTCGTCTCACACATAGATCACACAGAGCACGAAACACACATCATAGTCACAGAACAAGGCATAGCAGACCTAAGGGGGTTAGATCCAAAGGAGCGAGTGAGAGAAATCATAGAAAAATGTGCACATCCAGACTACAGACCCTTGCTGTGGGACTACTACAAAAGAGCAGAAAAGGAGGTGGGAGGTCACATTCCAATATTACTCGGTGAAGCATTCTCATGGCACCTAAGATTAAAAGAGAAAGGGACAATGAAACCTTAGCTTGGAGGTGAATAGCAGTGGAACACGCCATAAACTATGTGGGTGCGTGGACATCCATAGTAATCTTGGTTATTGCGTTTGTGCTGTTTTTAACAGAGTGGATACCTTTAGTGGCCACTGCCATAATGGTACCCGTGGCACTGGTCATTACAGGTGTACTTCCGTACAAGGTAGCGTTTAAGGATTTTGCAAACAAGTGGACACTCATTTTCATGTTCATGTTCATGATGGGCGAAGCACTGTTTAGGACAGGTTTTGCGGACAAGGTCGGCAGGTGGGCTGTAACCAGAGGAAAGGGAAGGGAAAAGGCTATCCTGGCAAACATAATGATAGCAACTGCAATACTCTCCGCATTTCTCTCCAATACAGGTACAACCATATGTTTCCTCCCAATAATACTGGCAATGATAGCAGAAGCCGGCTTCAGTACAAAGAGATTCCTGATGAGCCTCGCATTTGCAGCATCGTTTGGTGGCACCATGACACTCATTGGAACACCACCAAACGGGGTAGTAGAAGCCCTTCTGGACAAGGCACACATAACATCCTTTGGATTCTTCGAATTTGCAGAGATAGGTTTACCAATAGCCGTGGTAGGAATACTTGCCATGCTGTTTGTAGGGGTGCGCTTCCTACCAGAGGGCATGATAGATACATCGGGAGATGACTACGAAGGACCAAAACTTGACAAAAACTTCCAATACAGAAAAGAAAAGATGGGCTTAGCCGTAGGTCTGTTTGTATTTATAATCTTCATAATGGCAGCAGGTAAGTATGTACCATTTCTCCACAAAACACTCCACATAAACCTCCTCGTAGCTGCAGCCTTAGGAGCATTTCTGGTAATAGCAACCGGTTGCATCACCTGGAAAGAGGCATGGCAGTCCGTTTCATGGACGACTATATTTCTGTTTGCATGTATGTTTCCAATGAGCTCGGCACTGGTGAAAACCGGAGGGGTGCTTATGATTGCTCACACCTTTGATAGCTTCGTTCACTCCGGTTTCGGTCTGCTCGTTGCAATGGTGCTCATCACCGCATTCCTCACACAGTTCGCATCCAACACGGCAACAACACTCATAGTTGCACCCATAGCGTTAGCGGCAGCAAAAGGTATGGGAGTAAACCCCCACCCCATACTTATGGGAGTGGCAATGGCAGCAAGTCTATGCTTCATGACACCCATTGCAACACCTCCAAACACGATAGTACTGGGACCCGGAAGGTTCAAATTCGTAGATTACATCAAGGCTGGTTGGTTCCCACAGCTCCTCACAACCATCCTCGTAATAGTTCTGATTCCAATAATCTGGCATTTCTAAGTGGATAGGGTATACCCTATCCACTTAGAAAGACGCTCTTCAGTTGACACAGAACGACTGCGTTGGTATACTTAATCACATGGAGACCAATAGATATGCTGCACAGATGCTCATCGATGGTTTCAACCAAGAAGCCCTTTCAGTTGCTTCTGTCACCGTGGTAGGGGCAGGAGGGATAGGGAGTCCTCTTCTGTACTACCTGGTTGCTGCAGGTGTTGGAAACATCACAGTGATCGAATACGACAAATTGGACGAGAGCAACCTCAACAGACAGATACTATACTCTTCAGATGAAGTAGGATCGCCCAAGCTGGATTCTGCCGTAAAAAGGCTAAAATCGTTGAATCCTCATGTGAACATAAAAGGCATAGGTAAAAAGCTGACGAAAGAGAACACAGACATCTTGGGTAAACCCGACATCATAGTAGATGCCCTGGACAACTTCGATGCAAGGTTCATCCTGAATGAGTATGCAGTAGCCAATGACATACCACTCATCCACGGCGCAATAGAGGGATTCTACGGAAGGGTGACTACTATAATACCCCGAAAGACTGCCTGCCTGCAATGTATGTATCCCAAGAGACCAAAGCTCGAAAAACCTTTTCCTGTAATAGGTACAATAGCAGGCGTAGTAGGTGTAATAGAGGCAAACGAGGTAATAAAGCTATTAACTGGGATAGGCGATACACTCGCTGGAAAGCTACTCATGATAGACATGAAGCACAATTCGTTCTCAACTATAGAGCTCCATAGGCAGGCCTCGTGCCCCATATGTGGGAGGTCTCCAACTAACAGCCATGTTTAAGCTAATAAAGACTGACGGATGTGCACGACTTGGAGAGCTTCACCTACCTCACGGAACCGTAAATACGCCTATCTTTATGCCAGTTGGCACACAGGCAACTGTAAAGACGATGACCTCAGAAGAGCTGAAAGAGATAGGCACCGAAATCATCCTCGCAAACACATACCACCTCCTCTTAAGGCCTGGCATAGATGTTATAAGATCTGCAGGGGGACTGCACGCATTCATGCACTGGGACAGACCTATTCTAACAGATTCGGGTGGCTTCCAAGTGATGAGTCTTTCAAAGATAAGACAGATCTCAGAGGAAGGAGTAAACTTCCAGTCGCACATAAGCGGAGAGAGACTGTTTATCTCTCCAGAAATCGTCGTAGAGATAAATCAAAGCATAGGGGTAGACATCATAATGCCCCTTGACCACTGCATTCCCTATCCCAGCAGTTACGAAGAGACCTTAACAGCAATGGAAAGAACTGTAAGGTGGGCACGAAGAAGCAAGGAGTACAAGGAGAAACACCCATCTAAGGCCAAGCTATTCGGCATAATTCAGGGAGGAACATTCCCAGACCTCAGGAGGCAGAGTGCCATACAGACCATATCTATAGGGTTTGATGGATACGCAATAGGGGGACTGAGTGTGGGAGAACCTCAAGAAATCATGTATGAAAACCTCGAAGTTGTCACTTCCATACTCCCAGAAGAGAAACCAAGATACTTTATGGGATTGGGTGATCCCATAAATCTCCTTGAAGGGATAGAGCTTGGTATCGACATGTTTGACTGCGTATTTCCTACAAGAATAGGCAGAAAGGGAGCAGCTTTTACCCACAAAGGAAGAATAAACCTCCGATCAGCAAAATACACCAAGGACTTTGGACCAATAGATGAAGAGTGCGACTGTTATGTATGTAGAAACTACAGTAGAGCCTACATAAGACACCTCATAAAGTCAAAAGAGATACTCGGAATGCGATTAGTCACATACCACAACCTTTACTTCCTACTCAACCTAATGAAGCAAGCCCGACTCGCCATCAAAACACAGAAATTCAAAGACTTCAAAGAAGCTTTCAAAAAGAACTACCTACAAACATAAAGGGGACGAACTAAGTTCGTCCCTAACCCTGCTTACTACCTCCCTGCAGCTCTTTTTTGATGTTCTCTATCTTTTTCTTTAAATCCTCGTTTTCGGCGTGCAACTTTGCATTTTCAGCCTTAAGTTTCATATTTTCCTCCATCAGAGACCCAACCTGTTCCTCTAAGTCTGCAACGCTACTGGTGTTCCGCTGCTGCAGGTTTGAAAGCTGCGTCCGTAAAGATTCTTTCTCTTTCTGTAGTTGGGAGAGCTTCTCCTGTAGCTGCTTAATCTTTTCAGCAGATTCTACATTCCTTTCCTTCTCCTGGACAAGGAGGCTCTTTAAGTTCTCAAGACCCTTCTGAAGGCTGCTTTTCTCCTTCTGCCACAGCGACCTATCGGACTGCAACTCCTGCAAAGACTTCTTCATCTTCTCAATATTTTCCTGCAGCACCGCATACTTTTTCTTTACTTCTTCTGCTACTCCCTGAAACTTTGAGACTTTCTGCTGTAAAGAGGCATTTTCGTTGCGCAATTTTGCCACATCCGAACCCCTATTTACAGCCATACCAGCAAATATGATTACTAAAACAACCAGAACGCCCACAATAGACCACATAACCTTATTACTCACTACCAACACCCCCTTCTCTCATATACTTCTCTATAAGACCCTCATCTGAAAAGCTAAAGTAGTCATCACCACCAACGATAATGTGATCAAGCACCCTCACCCCAGCTATAATTCCAAGATGCACGAGTCTCCGGGTGATCGCACAATCTTCCTCGCTCGGCCTAACATCACCTGATGGGTGATTGTGTGCAAATATCATAGACACCGCATTGTTTGCAAACGCTTCCCTCAGCACCTCTCTCGGATATATAACACTCCTATCCACCGTACCACGAAAGAGTTCCTGCACGGATATTATCCTGTTCTTCGCATCGAGAAAAGCCACCACAAAGACCTCCTGCTTCTTACATCCCATAGAAATCCTTAAGTACTCCTTCAACTGTACAAAGGCGTCAACTGAATTCCTTATATACTCCTTCTGCCCAGAGGTAGCCCTCTCTTTTAAGAGCCACCTTACCAGCTCATCTGCAAGTCTGAGCCCAAAGACATTATGCCTTCCAATCCCCTTTACCTGCAATAACTCTTCAGTATCTGCTTCCAAAACAGCCCTCACAGTACCAAACTTGCGCAAGACATCTCTTGCCAGCTGCTTACAGTCCTTGCGGGGTGTTCCCAGCGTGAGAAGTAGTTCAACAACCTCATAGTCATGAAAGGCGTCAAATCCTCCCTTTAAGAAACGCTCCCTCAACCGTTTTCTATGCCCCGCATTTGGAGAGTTACTTTTCCCCCTCTGTTTCTTCACCTTTAGACAGTCCCAAAGCCTCCACAAGGTTCAAAAGTATTATGAGCCTGCTACCAACCTTTCCAACTCCTCTTATGTACGCAGAGTCTATCGTATCAGAGACCGTTGCAGGGGTCATCTCTATCTGGTCCTTAGAGAACCTTATCACCTCAGACACATCGTCCACTATGATGCCAAACCTCTTCTCCATTATGTTCAGTACTATTATACGATATCTTGCATTTATCTCCGTCTCTCCTAAGTGAAAAAGCCTCCTAAGATCTATAACCGGTATAACATCGCCCCTAAGATTTATTACACCTCTTATGAAGTGCGGTGCCTTTGGCACCCGCGTTATGTCCTTAATCCTCACTATCTCCTGCACAACACCTACATCTAAGCCGTATTCCTCTTTGTCAAGCTTGAACGCAAGCACTAAAATCTCTTCTTCCACCACATCACTACTCTTCACCACAGCTTCGTCTGTTACACTCATGCCTTCTCCCCCCTCTCAGTAAGCCTTAACCTCTGTCTCACCTGCAAGGGCTCTCAAAGCCCCCTCACAAAGCGCTTTCATTTCATCTTCCCCAGGATAAACAACCACATCTCCAATAAAACCTATCATCTCCTTCAGTCTATCAACGAGTTCCGTATCGTGTGCAACCCCTCCCGTAATAATAACAGCATCTACTTCTCCATTAAGAACCGTCGCTGCAGCACCTATTTCTTTACCTATTTGATATATCATAGCATCGTATATCAACTTTGCAAACCCATCACCTTGCTGGATCCTTCTCTTAACCTCTCTAACATCATTTGTACCCAGGTAGGCAACAAGCCCTCCCTTTCTGGTTATCTTCTCTATGAGCTCTTCACGGGTGTACTTACCAGAATAACACAGTTTCACGAGTTCTCCAACCGGTATAGAACCGGATCTTTCAGGTGTAAAAGGACCATCCCCATTCAGTGCATCGTTCACATCTACAACCCTTCCATCTCTGTGAACGCCTACGCTTACCCCTCCACCCAGGTGTGCCACAATGAGCCTCAGTTCATTGTACTCCTTCTTTACCTCCTCAGCATATCTGTAAACAACTGCCTTTTGATTGAGCGCATGGAATATACTCTTTCTCTGTATCTCGGGCATCCCAGATATGCGGGCTACATCGTCCATCTCATCAACTACCACTGGATCCACTATCCATGCCGGCACACCCCATTCCTGTGCCAGCTCAAAGGCTATAACTGCACCAAGGTTTGATGCATGTGCCCCCCACTTTTCAGAAGAAAGCTCCTGAACCATCTTCTCATTAACCTGCCATACACCCGACTCCACAGGCCGCAGAAGTCCCCCACGCGCCACTACTACAGAGAGCTTTTCAACATCTACATTGTGTTGCTGTAATACCCGAAGCACAACCGCCTTCCTAAAATCTTTCTGGTCCACTATTCTCTCAAATCCTTCAAGGTCCTGAACCGAATGGGTTAGGTTCTCCCTCCAGAGCTCCTCTCTGCCCCGAAACAGGGCAATCTTCGTAGAAGTGGAGCCCGGGTTAAGAGTCAATACAAGATAATCACTCATGCAAACCACCCGCTGCCATAGACACCGCAGTAGCAATAGAGTAAAGCTTCGTCTCCGGAGAATCTGCACGCGATGTGAGAACTATAGGAGCCTTCGCACCAACCACTATCCCAGCCGTCTTTGGGCGAGCAAAGTACACAACAGACTTGGCAAGCATGTTACCTGCTTCTATGTCAGGGACAAGGAGTATGTCCGCTTTACCCGCGACAGAACTCTGTATCCCCTTATGCCTCGCAGCTACCTCACTAACAGCATTGTCCAACGCCAAAGGCCCATCTACCTCCACTCCCTTTATCTGTTTCCTGTCCGCCATCTTCGACAACGCAGCCGCATCTAAAGTCGCCGGCATCTCCGGATTCACTACCTCAACCGCAGCCAATACCGCCACCTTCGGAACAGCAACACCAAACGCTCTTCTTGCAAGTGATGCCGCATTCTCTATAATCTGTGCCTTCTGCTTCAGATCAGGCGCAATATTCATAGCACCGTCAGTAATAAATATTATGTGATCATATCCATCTATCTCGTGCAAATAAACATGACTCAAGAGGTTACCGGTTCTCAGTCCCACTTCTTTATTGAGCACTGCCTTTAAAAATGTCGCCGTCTTCACCATACCCTTCATGAGAAGCTCCGCCTTCCCACTACTTACCAGCTTCACCGCCTCCAAAGACGCCTCCGCATCATCAGACACATCTACTATCTCGTACTCATCAAGCTCTATCCCTCCTCTTGCAGCTTCACGCTGGATACCACTCCTATCTCCTACGAGTATCGCCCTGCATATTCCTTCCTTTCTCGCCTCATCAACTGCCTCAAGCACATCAAGGTCTTGCGCCACTGCAACAGATATCGTCAACGGGCCAACATCTTTTGCCCTCTGTAGCAGTGCATCCAAGGTCTTTATCATAAAAGAACACCTCCTAAACTTATTTTATAACCTTAGTAGCAACCACACCCAGACAGATAGATAAGAATCTTGTCTCCGGCGTATCTATACGAGATGTCAAAACAACTGGCTTCCTGGCACCCACTACAAGTCCTGCACCCCTCCCACCAGACATCTCCAGCATAACCTTACCCATCATGTTACCTGCTTCTATGTCAGGGACAAGGAGTATGTCCGCTTTACCCGCAACAGAACTCTGTATCCCCTTGTGCCTCGCAGCTACCTCACTAACAGCATTGTCCAACGCCAAAGGCCCATCTACCTCCACTCCCTTTATCTGTTTCCTGTCCGCCATCTTCGACAACGCAGCCGCATCCAAAGTCGCCGGCATCTCCGGATTCACTACCTCAACCGCAGCCAATACCGCCACCTTCGGAACCTCATAACCAAGTGCATGGTACAGCATCACCGTGTTCTGCAATATCTGAACCTTCTCCTGCAAGGTGGGATACATGTTTATACCTCCATCTGCTATCCCGTAAAACCTACCTGAATACGGTGGCTCTATGAGGAAAACATGGCTCAAAATCCTACCGGTTCTCAGCCCCACTTCTTTATTGAGCACTGCCTTTAAAAATGTCGCCGTCTTCACCATACCCTTCATGAGAAGCTCCGCCCTTCCACTACTTACTAGCTTCACCGCCTCCAAAGACGCCTCCGCATCGTCAGACACATCCACTATCTCCACACTTGCGTGGTCAACAGAAAGCTCTTTTAAAATCTCCTCTATTTTGGGTTTCCTCCCCACAAGAATGGGAGAAACTATGCCAAAATCCATCGCCATTTTAACTGCTTCCAGTACATCCCTATCATCTGCCACCGCAATGGCAATAGAAAGCCTTCCCATCTCCCTTGCCGCATCCTTTAATTCATCAAGAGTCCTTATAGGCACATATAACACCTACCTTTTATAAAGTTTAGCCTCCTCCTCTCCCTTAAGCACCCTCAACGCACCCTCGGCAAGGGCTCTCATCTCATCTTCTCCGGGGAAAACTTTAACCGGTGCTATAAACTCAACCCTCTTACGGATCATGTCAACAAAGTCCTCGTTGTATGCCACTCCCCCGGTAACAAGTATGGCATCAACCTCGCCCTTCAACACAGCAGCCATTGCACCTATCTCCTTTGCAACCTGATACGCCATCGCTTCGTACACCAAAGCTGCCTTCTTGTCCCCTTGAGCTACCATTTCCCTTACTTTCCTAACATCGTTTGTGCCAAGATAGGCAACAAGCCCACCTTTACCGACAAGCTTCGACCTCAACTCTTTATACGTATACTTACCAGAATACGCCATCCTCACTATATCTGCAGCAGGCAACCCACCCGTTCTCTCTGGAGAGAATGGACCCAACTCATTCGCATTGTTCACATCGATCATCCTACCTTTTCTATGAGCAGCAACCGATATACCCCCTCCAAGATGTGCAACGACAAAGTTAAGTTCCTCATACCTTCTGCCCATCGATGCAGCTGCTCTCCTCACAACCGCTTTTATATTCAACGCATGTGAAAGACTCCTCTTCTCTATTTCCGGCATCCCCGTAATTCGAGAAACCTCTTCAAACTCATCTACAGCCACAGGGTCAACTACAAACGCCGGTATACCTACACTATCCGCTATCTTTCTGGCTATTATACCTCCCAGATTGGAGGCATGCTCCCACGGCTTTCCCCGCTTAAGGTCACTTATCATAACATCATCCACGACATATGTGCCACTCTCTAACGGGTCTAACACACCTCCCCTACCCACAACTGCATCTAACTGTTCTACCCGAAAACCCGCCTTCTGGAGAGAGGAGAGTATCATGTTGTACCTATAGTCCTCCTGATCCACTATATGGGCGAACCTGGAAAGCTCCTCATTCGTGTGAAAGAGCTTCTCTGACCAGAGCTCTTCTTCTCCCCTAAACACGGAAACCTTCGTAGAGGTAGAACCCGGATTTATGACAAGGACCATGAAATCACTCATACACCCTCACTCCATCACTCTTTACTATCTCACGGAACTTCTGCAAAAGCTTCTTGAATATCGGTCCTACCTTACCATCGTTTATCTTTCTACCATCAACAGCAATAACCGGTATCATTTCAGCAGCAGTACCGGTAAGGAAACATTCATCTGCAGCGTACACATCAAACCTCGTGAATGGCATCTCTAACACCTTTATACCCATCTCCTCTGCTATCTCCATCACTGCCTCTCTCGTAATCCCTTCCAGTATGCCAACATACGGGGGTGGTGTCATCAAAACACCGTTCTTCACGATAAAGACATTATCACCCGTACCTTCCGCAACATACCCCTCCCGAGTAATCATAAGCGCCTCTATTCTACCTGCCTCTATCGCCTCTATCTTTGCCATAATACTGCTCAGATAGTTCAGGGTCTTTATCTGAGGGCTTAACACCTCACCGTAGTTTTTCCGTGTCGCTGCCGTAACGATTTCAAGCCCCTTTTCGTAAAGCTCTTCTGGGAAGAGTACAATCTTATCAGCAATTATTATCACATTAGGTTTGGGACACTTTCTCGGGTCCAGACCAAGATCACCCTCTCCTCTGGAAACCACGAGCCTTATATAAGCATCTCTAAGGTTGTTCACCTTAACGGACTCAACCGTTGCCTTGATCATTTCCTCCTCAGTCATTGGAATATCCAACTTTATCGCCTTTGCCGAGTTGTAAAGCCTCCTTATATGCCTATCCAGTCTAAAGATAACTCCATCATAAGCCCTTATACCCTCAAACACACCATCACCGTACAGAAAGCCATGGTCAAAGACCGAAACCTTTGCCTCCTCCTTGGGGACAAAACTACCATTCATATAGACCAATCCCATCGCCTATACCTCCTCACCTTCGGTATCTTCTTCATCCTCCTCGATGTGGTAATGGGCTTTTATCACCATCTTTTCCCAATCCACTCCAAGAGGTCCACTAACCAAATAAACCAAGAACACCGCCAGCACCAACTTGCCACCAAGCAATAGCACGAGTAACCCTATTCCAGACATAAACATAAAAAATCTCTTCCAATCAACGCTGCTCTTGTTTAAATGCTTAAGATTCGCATACTTGAACTCTGAAACCATCATGATGCCAGTTATAACAACAAGTCCCATTACCAGTGACGGATGAAACGCATAGTTGCTGAGCACTATGCCGGCCAAAAGACCGCCACCTGAGGGTATCGGTAACCCTATAAAATACTCGCTAACATTCTGTATATTAAACCTCGCAAGCCTCAATGCACCAAACACCACAAACGAAGCAGATACCAGCGCACCGACTATACCATAGTAGAAAAGATAAGTTGCATAAATCAAAAACGCAGGTGCAACACCAAAGGAAACCACATCTGCTAAGGAGTCCAACTCCTTTCCAAACTCACTACTACCCCCCAGCATCCTCGCCACTTTTCCATCCATAAAGTCAAACAACATGGCAGCCAATATCAACCACGCTGCGGGGAGATACTTGTCCTGCCACACCAACATCACAGATAACAATCCACATATCAGATTTCCACTCGTGAGCGCATTGGGGAGTATGTTAACCTTTTTTATCCTCATTCGCCACTCACCCCCTTTGCGTCCAACTCCGCCAAAACGGTCTCACCTGCTTTCACCTTATCCCCTACATCCACCACTACCCTGGCTGAAAGAGGTAAGTACAAATCAACCCTCGAGCCAAACATAATCATACCAAACCTTTCCCCTCTTGTCAAAAAATCTCCAACCTTAACACGACACCTTATCCTCCGTGCCACAATACCGGCAACCTGGACGACCAACAACAAGACCCCATTTCCATCCAAGACAAGGTAGTTCCTTTCGTTCACCTCCGATGAGTCTTCCTTGTAAGCTGGTTCTTTCTTTCCAGGTACATGCTTTATCTCCTTCACAACGCCATCCACGGGGCTCCTGTTCACATGAACATCAAATAACGACATAAATATAGAGAGCTTCCGTCTCCTTTCACCTAAAAACTCCTTTTCCTCTACCTCCTGTACAGCTATGATCCTACCGTCCGCAGGAGAGATTACTGCCGCAGTGGAGATCGAAGGTGTTCTCCTCTTCGGATCTCTAAAGAAGTACAGAGAAAACAAAAGGAACAAAAGTGCAACCCCTCCAGCCACTATGGAGAAGTAAAACGCAAACACTGTAACAGCCAGCAGGATAGCTACTACATGGAACCCTTCCTTAGCTATCCTCATTTTTCTTCACCACGCTGACATCTACTATTTCGTCACCCTCCACAAGCCTGACGGTTATACGCCCCATAGATGTCCTGCTTATAAGAGGGACTTCCCTCGCTTCTATCCTTACCATCCTACCATTTTTCGTGAGAAACATAATTTCATCCTTCTCATCCACTATCCACGCCCCCACAACTCTACCTGAACGCTCCGTTAACCTTATACCCCTAACACCCACTGAACCCCTGTGAGTAACCCTGAAACTACTAAGATCAACACGCTTAGTAAAGCCGTTTTCCGTCACAAGAAGGAGCGTCCCTCCATCTACAAACACCCCACCTCCAACTACTCTATCTCCATCTTTCAATCTCATCGCTCTTACGCCCATAGCTGCCCTACCAAGCACTCTCAACTCCCTGTCTTCAAACACACCTATCATCCCAGCACATGTCACAACGCACACCTTCACATCTCCGTGATAGAACAACACCTTCTCTATTACATCTCCCTCGTTAAGGGTAATAATCCTCTTGCCTGCCCTGTTTATCGTCTTAAACTCACTCTGAAGTATCTTCTTTATGTAACCATTTTTTGTCAATATTACAACAAATCCACCCTCTGGGTAATCCATCTGTTTCACAGCAATGACCCTCTCAGAAGGAGACATGGAGAACAGTCTATTCACATGGATACCTCTCGTAGCCTGCCTCTGCTGGATTTCATATACCTTTATCTTGTAAACCCTGCCCTCGTCCGTAAAGACGAGCAGATCTGCCAGCGTATTCGTAGCAGACACGCTCACCAGAAAGTCTTCCTCCTTGAGGACAACTCCCTTGCTCCCTACTCCTCCTCTTCTCTGCTTACGATACCTGTTAACAGGTACAACATGTAAGTAGCCGTCCTTCGTAGCAGTAACTACCACATTCTCCTTGTGGATAAGCTCCTTTAACGCCACCTTACGAACATCCGTACGAACTTCCGTTCTCCTCTTATCCCCATACCTCTCTGCCACATCTCTAAGGTCAGCCTTTATAATATTTAACACCTCTTCCCTCTCGGAAAGGACTTTCTTGAGGTAATCTATCTTTCTCATGAGTTCCTCATACTCAGCTACCAGTTTCTCTCTCTCCAGAGCGGTGAGCCTCTGTAAGCGCATGTCCAGTATAGCCTGTGCCTGCACATCAGTGAACGAAAATCTATCCATCAGCCTTTCCTTTGCAACCACCGTAGAGGGAGATCCCTTTATTATTGCTATGACTTCATCTATATTCTCAAGTGCCACCTTTAATCCCTCAACCACATGGGCCCTCTGCCGGGCAATCCTCAACTCGTACTCAGAACGCCTCCTTATAACCTCTTCCCTAAACTGTATATACTTCTCCATCATCTGCTTTATACTGAATACCTTTGGTTCACCACCGTCCAGTGCTAACAGTATCACCCCAAATGTTATCTGGAGAGATGTATGATGGTATAGCTGGTTCTCAACCGTGTCTGCATTAACACCCTTTCTCAACTCAACAACTACCCTCATGCCCCTTCTATCCGACTCGTCTCTTAGATCAGTGATACCTATGATCTTCCTCTCCTTCACCATCTCTGCTATCTGCTCGAGCAAGGACGCCTTGTTAACTCCGTAAGGTATCTCAGTGATTATTAGCCTCTCTCTGCCTTTAGACACTTCTTTGACTACCCGCCCTCTCAAGGTCAACTTTCCTCTACCAGTTTTGTAACTCTCAACAATACCCCTGCCGCCGTATATTATTCCACCCGTGGGGAAGTCCGGTGCCTTAAGATAGGTCATTATCTCCTCAATACTTGCATCCGGGTGGTCTATAAGAAAGATAAGTGCATCTACCACTTCCCTTATGTTGTGAGGCGGTATGTTCGTAGCCATCCCCACTGCAATACCAGATGAACCATTAACCAGGAGGTTTGGTATCTTAGACGGCAAAACCGTAGGTTCCTTTAAGCTGTTATCAAAGTTAGGAACCCAATCTACAGTCTCCTTATCTATATCCACAAGCATCTCCTCTCCAAGAGAAGACATGCGGATTTCCGTGTACCTCATCGCCGCTGGCGGGTCTCCATCTACTGATCCAAAGTTACCCTGCCCATCTAAGAGCACATATCTATAAGAAAAGTCTTGTGCCATGCGCACCATAGTGTCATACACAGCCGTATCTCCATGCGGATGATACTTACCTAACACCTCCCCAACCACCCTCGCTGACTTCCTGTAAGGCCTGTTGTGGGTAAGCCCCAACTCCTTCATCGCATACAATATCCTTCTATGCACAGGCTTCAGTCCATCTCTCACATCCGGCAATGCCCTGCTCACAATAACACTCATTGCATAGTCCAGGTAAGAAACCTTAAGCTCGTCCTCCACCTTCAACGGTATGATCTGTCCCAATGCTCATCGACCCCCATAGATTATGTATCAAGATTCCTGACATACTTGGCATTCCGCTGGATAAATTCCCTCCGAGGCTCCACCCTATCACCCATGAGTATAGAAAACAGTCTATCTGCCTCAACGGCATCCTCCACATTCACCCGGTAGAGATGACGGGTAGACGGATTCATAGTGGTCTCCCATAATTGAGAGGGATTCATTTCACCCAATCCTTTATATCTCTGTATAGTATAACCCTTACCGTCTAAGCCGTCCAGCACCTTTGAAAGGTCACCTTCACTGTAAACATATATATTCTTCTTCCCAGATCTAACAAGGTAAAGCGGTGGTTGTGCTATGTAGAGGTAACCACCTGTAACTATCTCCTTCAGATACCTATAAAAGAAGGTCAAGAGGAGTGTTCTTATGTGTGCACCATCGACATCTGCATCTGTCATCACTATTATTCTGTGATACCTCAAACCCTTTATGTCAAAATCCTGTCCTATGCCTGTTCCAAGGACAGTAACTATATTCCTGAGTTCCTCATTGCTCAAGACCTTGTGTAGCCTTGCCTTTTCGACATTCAAGACCTTACCCCTAAGTGGCAGTATGGCCTGAAAGTTCCTATCCCTTCCCTGCTTTGCACTCCCACCAGCAGAATCACCCTCAACTAAGAACAGCTCTGCCTCTTGAGGGTTCCTCGTGGAACAATCAGCAAGCTTACCCGGTAACGATGTGCTAACCAAGAGACTCTTGCGTCTGACAAGCTCTCTTGCCTTTCTTGCCGCTTCCCTGGCCCTAACGGCATTCACTGCCTTATCAAATATCTTTCTAAACACCTTTGGATTCTCCTCAAAGTAGTAGACAAGATGTTCATAGACAACAGAGGAAACTACTCCCCTCACCTCAGGATTACCAAGACGCGTCTTGGTTTGTCCCTCAAACTGGGGTTCCATCAACTTAACACTGATAACTGCAGTCAAACCCTCTTTAAGATCCTCTCCTGTGATGTTCGAGTCACCTTCCTTAAGGAGACCTTCCTTCCTTGCCACTTCGTTAATCACCTTCGTGAGAGCCTGACGAAAACCCACAAGGTGGGTCCCGCCCTCTATGGTATTTATCAGGTTTGCAAAGGCGTAAACGGCTTCCTTGTACCCAGCATTGTACTGAATGGCAACTTCCACCTCTGTATCCCCTTCTCCACCTTTCATGTAGATGGGTTCGTGATTTATAACCTCTGTGCCGTTGTTTATAAACTTCACGAACTCCCTTATGCCATTTTCAGAGTAAAACTCCTTAACACCCGAAGGCTCCTTAAGAACAATCTTCAATCCCGGGACCAAGAAAGATATATCACGCAATCTCGAAGCAACCATATTAAAGTTGTACCTTATCCCACCCGTGAATATAGAGACATCTGGCAGCGCCCGTACCCTCGTACCACTGCCCCCACCAGTGTGTTCCCTCTCCTCAAGCCCAGTTACAGGGATACCCCTCTCATACCTCTGGAAATACTCCTTTCCATCTCTCCAAACAACTACTTCAAGCCACTCAGAGAGGGCATTAACGACCGACAAACCTACCCCGTGAAGACCACCGCTAACCCTGTAGGCCCTCTTAGTAAACTTTCCACCAGCATGCAACCTTGTAAGGACAACCTCAAGTGCAGAAACCCCAACCTTGGGATGTACATCTACAGGTATACCCCTCCCATTGTCCGTAACCTGAAAACTACCATCATCAAAAAACTCTAACTCTATGAAGTCACAAAAGCCTGCAAGTGCTTCATCTACACTATTGTCCACAATCTCAAAGACAAGCTGATGTAAACCCCTTTCAGATGTGTCACCAATGTACATGCCGGGTCTCTTCCTAACAGCCTCGAGCCCCTCGAGAACATCTATATCCCTCGCTTTATACTCTACCATTACACATCCTCCTTAAAGCCGTCAACGGAATATAGGGTACAAACACTTCCCTACCATCGTCAAACAAAACTAAAGAACCCCCATCAACCTTCAAAACAGCTATAACCTTATGTAACAGCACGGAACATATCTCAGCATCCCAGAACAACAAAACACTAACGCCCCTTTCTGCTCAAGAGGTAACTCACCAAGGTATCTCTCAAAACACCCTCAAGTCGAGAATCCTTTACAAGCCTCACAACTTCATCTACCCACTGCCTCTCTGCTACCGTTAGCTCCCTACCATAATCGGCAGCCTCACGCTTCTCCACCAATCTTCTACCCACACGGCCAACGGAAAAGACAATATCCTTCAGTACACCCTTGCCAAACCTCTCCTCTATAAGACGGATAATCTCGCCCTTCCTCAAACGAAGCTCCTGACGCCAACAGCTATCCACCACCCTAACCCTTAAAACATCCTTATCCACAGCATAAGCATAAGTAACCCTTGCAACATCACTGCCAACTATCTCAGGCCAGCAGTACCTTACAGACTCCATGATGAACCTTCTTCTCAGTCCCAAACCATCAATCTGCCTAAAGACGAGGTCACCCACATGCGCTAAGTCCATGAACATATTATACCACAAGCAAAAGCACCAATGGTGGAAAAACTATACCCTCTCCGCTTCCACTCCATTCAAAACAGAAGGTCAATCTGAGACGGTATTACCGCCACGCACATGTATGAGGTTAGAACCCCGAGGCCACATCTCCGGGTAGACAGTAGCCACTAACACCTGCACGGGCACAGAAAACAGGTAATTCATCATCACTTCAGCATTCGACTTATCGACCATCATTATATCGACATCATCGAGTATAACGACGGGCCAGTATCCAAAGTGCTCCCGTAATACCTCTACCTCTGCCATCTTAACCAGCACACCGTAAAGCTCCTTCTCCCCCGAGGAGCCAAACTTGTCAAACGGCTTGTCCTTGAATAAGACCTGCACCTTATCCCTATGTGGACCCATCAGGGAATACCCCATACCCATCTCTCTGTCGATCACATCACTGAGTCTTCTACTTCCGATTGTGGACTCATACACTATCGAGACAGGTAACATCTTACCAACGAAGGTATTTATCCGATCAACTATATCCCTTCTCTTATTGGATATGTAAAGCCCGTACTCCAGCATTTGCTCTCCCAAAGAAAGTATAACACCACGCATAGAAGCGCCACCGTGCCTGAGCAGGCGATTCCTGTTTCTCAGTATCTCTGCATATCTATAGTAAAAGAGTGGATAATCACCGTCTATCCTAAAGAGCAGGTAGTCTATAAATCTCCTCTTTGCGCCCTGTGAACCGTCAACAAAGCCTCTAACACTCCTCGACACCGAGACTACAGGAAATCTCTTGAGGAGATCAGTCGGTCTTACCCTTTTACCATTCAGCACCAACTGTTTTTTTCCATCACTGCTGTTCAGGGATACATGAACAGTGTGAAGGTGAGAAGCTACCTCGATAGAACCCCTAATGTGCCCCGAGGGCCTTTCCCAGTTAACTATGTCGGCTATCCGCCTCGTTCGGTAAGAGATTGAAGTACACAGTAGGTGCACTGACTCCAGGAGAGAAGACTTTCCCTGTGCATTATCGCCGTATATCACATTAAAACCACTGGTAAACTCAACGGAAACAGCCTTTAGGTTCCTTATACCTTCTACAACTACAGACTTCACTCTCATTTAGTTCATTCGTACTCTGAAGTATTCTCATCAGCAACAGATGCAGTAGATACTACATATATAAAGTCATCCACGCCGTGCTTACGCATAGCTACCATACTCTCCTGCACAAAAAGTTCAACCTTCCCTTCAGTCAAGCTTTTAAGTGCACTGAGAAGATGCTTTATAGAGAGATACACAGTCACAGAATCACCGCTGTACTCACACTCAACCCTTTCACTACCCGTCCCAGAGGTAAGCCCCACGGTATCAAAGACGGAAGTCTCCCCAAACTCGACCTTAACGAGGTAGCTATCAGAAGACACAGACACAAGTCTGTCGAGAACGGCAACCAATTCTCCCCTGTCAAAGACACCAACCGAGTCAGTTGCTACTGCCTTTTCCAGAACAGGTCCATAGTCAGGTATACGAACATTAAGCTTACTCAGAACCGCTACCCCCATGACAGACTCCACAGCTATGTATCTGTCACTAAACACCAAGTCAACGATTTCACCACTACTAATAAGTGAGGAGATCTCGCTGAACGAAAGTACTGGGACGGCACACATACCTACATCTTCAGCGCTATCAAGATCAAAGTAGCTAACCGCTAATCTTTGACCGTCAGACGCAGCTACAGTTAGCTTACCATCACTTACCTCCAATTGTATACCCTGAGAATACGATGGAGCATACTCAGAGCTTGAGGAAGTGGCAAACGATGTCTCATTCAAGCACCTCAGCAGCTCTTTAGAAGCAACTGAAAGTCTTATTCCGTCTACGCTCCATGTTACATCGGGATACTCGTCGGGTATATAGGTTCTAAAGCTGTAATCAGAGGACTTTGCATGTAGTTTGACTTCGTTTTCTGTAAGTTCGAGGATCACATGCTCATCAGGAAGCTTTCTTAAGACATCTAATAATCCCCTTAAGGGTATAATAGATGTCTTTCTGCCTTCAACCTTAGAAGGTATCCTCAAGGTTAGGTTCGTTCTTAGGTTACTGCCCTTAATTTCGACTTCGTTGTCCGAAAGCGGTAGTAATATAATACCTTCCAAGGAGGGCATTATACTGTTTTTCCTTACTACTTTTGACATTATGCTGAGTCTTTCAGTAAGTTCTTTTCTTTCCACAGTTAGCTTCATGTTATACCTCCTTAGGTACTTGTGATCTTAATAAGTTCTTAAGAGTAGTAGGAGAGATGTTGAGAGTGTGGATAAGTGCCTTGGTACCATTACCTACAAGTCTTTTCTGCTTCACATGTGTTGTGGACATCTTAGTATTTGAATTCCTGTTTGTCTTGGTTTTGTAACTTATCCACATCTTGATGAACTTATTCACATCTATTTGTGGATAAGTCTGCTTATTTGCTCTATCTTCTCTCTTATTTCTTCTGAATTTCCTATCAGTTCTTTTATTTTCTTCTCTGCGTGGAGGACAGTTGTATGATCCTTCTTTCCGAATTCGAGTGCTATCTGCGTTAGAGGAAGTGTGGTGTACTTCCTTGCAAGGTACATAGCAATCTGTCTGGGGAACGCTATTTCCTTTGTTCTCTTGCTTATTCGTAGGTCCTCTACGCTTATCTTGAAGACCGTAGCTACTGCTTCTTTAATCGTCCGCACATCTATTCTCTTCTCTTTCACTGGTATTATGTCTTTCAGTATGCGTGCAGTATCTTCCACCGTTATCTTCTTTCCGGAAAGAGACTGCTGTGCTATTACTCTTATTAAAGCACCTTCTAACTCCCTTATGTTTGAGTTGATGGACTTTGCGATGAACTCTATCACTTCGTCCGGGACATCGTATCCTTCCGTCTCTCTCTTTTTTCTTAGGATTGCCACTCTTGTCTCCAAGTCTGGAGGTTGTATGTCTACTATTAGTCCCCACTCGAACCTTGACACCAGTCTGTCCTGCAGGGTTGGTATCTCCTTCGGTGGCCTGTCGCTGGATATAACTATCTGCTTGTTGTTTTCATAGAGTGTATTAAATGTGTGGAAAAACTCTTCCTGTGTTCCTTCTTTACCGGCTAAAAACTGTATGTCATCTATGAGGAGTATGTCTATATTCCTATACTTTTTTCTAAACAGAGAGGTTTTATCGTCTCTTATGGAGTCTATGAGCTCGTTTGTGAATTGCTCCGAGGATACATATGCTACGTTCGTTGAGCTATCTCTTTGAAGTATATAGTGACCTATTGCCTGCATAAGGTGAGTCTTTCCCAGTCCAACCCCTCCGTAGATGAATAGTGGGTTGTACCTTGTTCCTGGTGATTCGGCAACTGCCACTGATGCGGCGTGAGCGAGCTTGTTACTATTACCGATGACGAAGGTGCTGAATGTGTATTTAGGGTTCAGCTTACTGCGGTACTTGTTTCCGTTGTTCTCCTTGCCTATTGCTGTTTCCTGAGTGCTTACTGGGACTATAACATATTCTATCCTGTATCCCCTTCCAAAGACGCTCTCCACCACACCAGAAAGCATAGAGCCGTAGTCCTTTTCTATCTTTTGCTTCACATATTCGTCGGGTACCCCTAAGAGTATCTCACCATCTGATTCCCTCAGTGGTATTATGGTGTTAAACCACGCTGCGAAGTCCGACTCACTGACACTATCCTTTATGATAGAAAGGATTCTCTTCCACTTCTCCTCCATTTTCTGTTCACCTTATCCACATTATCCACAACGCCTGTGGATAACCTGTTTTAAATATGGTAGTGTCCAGAAGGCTCTGCTCAAAATTTGGCACACCCCATACGCTTGTTGTTAGGCTGGGTTCACAGTTATCCACAACTTATCCACAATTGTGGATAACTGTGGGATAGCCTACACGAAATAATATATCAGATAGAGTAGTGAATTACAAGTTCGTTTGTGTTATAATTTTTTGTTGTAATCTTTATGGGAGGGATAGCTATGGTCAAAAGGACTTATCAGCCAAGCAACATCAAACGCAGAAGGGTTTTGGGGTTTTTAAAGAGGTCTTCTACCCCTTCTGGTAGGAGGATACTCAGAAATAGGAGAGCGAAGGGGAGAAAGAGGCTGGCGGGTTGAAGAGGTATGTGTTTTGTAGGTGCATGAGGTTGAGGAGCTCCCGGGATATACGGCGTGTGCTGAAGAGTGGGAGGAGGGTGGGGGGAGAAACTTTTGTTGTTTATGTGGATAAGGGTAAAGAAGAGGTGGGAAGAGTAGCCATAGTCGTTGGAAAGAAGGTTGGAAGAGCTGTCCTGCG
The DNA here is from genome assembly GCA_964559865.1 of uncultured Synergistota bacterium. Lineage (GTDB taxonomy): Bacteria > Synergistota > JAGHAJ01 > JAGHAJ01 > JAGHAJ01 > JAGHAJ01. The sequence continues at coordinate 102,065 of CAZLJD010000030.1, read as the reverse complement.
GAACAGGGTGAAGAGGTGGTGCAGAGAGTACTTTAGGACGCGGCAGCTGTGGAGATTGGGGGTTGATATGATTATCAGGGTGGTGAAGCCTGTTTATAGCTATAGAGAGGTGGAGAGGGAGATATCTTATCTACTGAGGAAGGTGAGTAGAAGGTGAAGAGGGTATTTCTGTCTTTGATAAGGTTTTACCAGAGGTTTATATCTCCTGTAAAGCCTCATATGTGTAGGTTTTACCCTACATGTTCTACTTATGCGTATCAGGCGATTGAAAAGTATGGGGTGCTCAAGGGGGGGAAACTGGCGGTTAAAAGAGTGTTGAAGTGTCATCCGTTTAACCCAGGGGGGTACGACCCTGTCCCTTAGAGTGATCCTTGGATTGGAGGGAGAATATTGGTAGAGTTGTGGCATCAAGCTGGTAATGGGTTGCTGTATCTACTTTTGTGGTTTTACCACATTTCGGGGGATTATGGTGTTGCCATTATACTTTTGACGCTGGTTGTGAGGGCAGCACTATATCCACTTTCACACAAGCAGCTTAAGTCCATGCAGGCTATGCAGAAGTTACAGCCTCGTATAAAGGTATTGCAGGAGAAGTATAAGGACGATAGAGAGAGGTTAAACAAAGAGTTGATGGCTCTTTACAAGGAACACAATGCTAATCCGGCAGCGGGATGTTTGACCCTGTTACCTCAGATACCTATTTTGATACTGCTCTTTAGAGTGCTTATGCAGTATAACTTTGACAAGCCGTCGTTTCTGTTTCCATGGATACCTTCCCTGAGTAAGCCGGATCCCTACTACATTTTGGTGATAGCGATAGGTATTATAACTTATGTTCAGCAGAAGGTTGGCTCTCCCTCTGCTGGTAATCCACAAATGAAGATGATGAACTACATAATGCCCTTTTTTATGGTGTTTATAACTTACTCGTTACCTTCAGGGGTGTTGGTCTACTGGTTTGTGTCCAGTGTTGTTGGAATAGCCCAGCAGTATTATGTTATGAAGAAGGTCTCTTCTGAGCCGTCGCCCAAGGTTCTTACGGAGCCTCCAAAGAAGAGGATACTTGATAATCCGCCAAAGAAGAGGTGATAGTTGTGGAATATATCGTTGAAGAGATAGGTTCTACTGTTGAAGAAGCTGTTGAAAAGGGACTTGCTAAGCTTGGGATAGATAGGGAATATGTGAATGTTGAAGTAGTGGAGCAAAAAAAGGGTTTCTTGGGCATACTAAAAGGTGGTGTGAGGGTTAGGATAAAGCCTGTTGTAGATGAAAGGTTGTTGTATGCCAAAAGGGTGTTGGAGGATATATTTAGTAAAGTCGGAATGGATGTTAGAGTTGGGATATCTGTAGATGGGACTCAGATAGATGTTGATGGTAATGAGATAGGGTTAGTTATAGGGTACCATGGGAAGAGGTTGATGGCGCTTCAGTACATAGTGAACTTTCTTGTTAGAAAGGAGTTTTCCTCTAAGAGGGGTTTTGTGAGTGTGGATGCAGGCGGTTACAAAGAGAAGAGGAGGAAGTTCTTGGTGGAGATGGCAAAGGATGTTGCCCTTGATGTGAGGATACTAAAGAGGAGAAAGTATCTACCGCCTATGCTTTCTTGGGAGAGGAAGATAGTGCACCTAACCGTTGCTGGTATAAAGGGTGTGAAAACTGTGAGCGTCGGAAAAGAACCTAATAGGAGGGTTTGTATCTTTCCACAGAAGTGATGGAGACAATATCGGCAATATCTACGCCCATTGGTGTAGGTGGTATAGGTATAGTTAGGCTTAGCGGAGATACTGCTGTAGACATCGTAGATAAAATTTTTGTTGGTAGAAAGAGAGTGAAGGAGATGAAGGGGTACACGGCTGCGTATGGTAGGATAGTGGACCCCGAAAGTGGTGAGGAAATATCTGAGGTCGTCGTGTTGGTGATGAGGTCGCCGCACTCCTACACATGTGAGGATGTGGTTGAGATAGATGCAATGGGCGGCTACTTTGTATTGAAGAGGGTGCTTGACCTTACATTGAGAGAGGGAGCAAGGTTAGCGGAACCGGGGGAGTTTACTAAGAGGGCGTTTTTGAATGGTAGGATAGATCTCTCTCAAGCAGAAGGTGTGATGAATGTTATAAGTGCAAGGAGTAAGGCGGCGCTTCGTGCTTCTAATCGGCAGGTTAGTGGGTATATGGGAAGGAAGGTGAAACTGCTTAAGGATAGATTGCTTAATACGGTGGCCCTTATAGAGGTGGGTAACGACTATCCGGAGGAGGATATTCCTCTGGTAGAGGTAGAAGAGGTTAGGGGTGTTGTTGAAGGTGCCATCAGTGAGATTACTCGGTGGATTGAGGATTATCGGGAGGCTAAACCTCTTAGAGACGGTGTGAATATGGTGATCGTGGGTAAGCCAAATGTAGGTAAGAGTAGCATCCTGAATGCGCTTTTGAGGAAGGATAGATCTATTGTTACTTCTGTTCCGGGCACTACGAGAGATATAGTGGATGATTTGTTGGAGATGGGAGGAGTAGTCTTTAGATCTGTGGATACTGCAGGTATAAGGAAGACGGAGGATGAGGTGGAACTTTTGGGGGTTGAGAGGAGCAAGCTTGCTTTGCGATCGGCTGATCTTGTGTTGTTCGTGGTGGATGCCAGTGGTGGATTGGACGATGATGACCGTCTTGTTGTGGAGGAGATAGGCTCTGTGTTTTCAGGCAAGGTTATAGGTGTGTATAACAAGATAGATCTGGGAGTGCGTGTAGATGAGAGGGAGTTAACTGCGCTTTTAGATACAAGATGGGTGGGAATATCTGCCCTTACGGAGCGGGGATTAGATCACTTGAGGGAGGTAATACTTCAGGAGATCCTCTCTTCAGATTTTTCCTACGAGAGCGAATTTGCCTTTGCTACCCCTCGAATAGTAACCCTTCTAAATAAAAGCTTGGAGTCCTTGTATTCTGCTAAGGCTTCTATAGACAAGAACATGCCAGTGGACATTGTTTCCATAGATTTGAAGGAAGCTGCCAGTTCCCTATCGGAGGTTGTAGGGGATGGTGAGGTTGGAGAAGATATAATAGAAGCAGTATTTAGCAGTTTTTGTGTTGGGAAATGATGCAGGAGCTTTCTGCTCTATTTGGATTGGACGAAGAACAGTTGTCAAAGTTGCGAATTTATGTAAATATTCTTAAAAAGTATGGACGCAACTTTGGTGTCACCACCATATTGGACTCTGGGGCGATAGTGATTGATCATTTTTGGGACTCCTTGATGCTGTTGAAGTTTATGGACTTTGCTGGTGAGGGTAGGGTTTTGGATGTTGGCTCTGGCGGGGGATTTCCGGGATTGCCATTGAAAATTGCCGTTCCCTGGATAGATTTAACCTTACTTGATGCGAATTTCAAAAAGGTGGTTTTCTTAAAGAGAGTGGTAGAGAGGTTGGGTGTGGAAGGTGTAACTGTGGTGTGGGATAGGGTGGAGAGATTGCCAAGGGATACCAAATATGATATTATTTTGTTTAGGGCGGTAGGAGATGTTCGAAGTGTTGTAAGGGGTGCTATGAGTTTGTTATCTACGAGGGGACGGATGGTAGTGTATGCAGGTGAAGATATAGATACTTATATTGGTAGATTACAGGGGCTTTTTAGGGAGGGGTTGCAGGTGTTGTCTGTACATCCTTATGTGTTGCCTGGTAAGAAAAGGGTGCGTAATCTTATATTCTTGGGTGTTCGATAGGGGGGGTTGATATGTGGAAAGAACGAGACTACGGGGTAATGGAGGTCCCGGTGGATAATATTTTACCGAACCACTTTCAGCCGAGGACCCAGTTTTCCACCGAGGAGCTAGAGGAGCTTGCAACTTCTATAAAAAACATTGGTGTTATCCAACCTATAATAGTTAGGAGGCTTGCAAAAGATAAGTTTGAGCTTATAGCAGGAGAGAGAAGGTGGAGAGCGGCGAAGATGGCAGGACTACAAACTATACCTGCCATTGTAAGGGATGTTTCTGAAGACAAGATGGCAGTTTTGGTCTTGGTAGAGAACCTTCAGAGAAAGGACCTGAACTGTATAGAGGAGGCAAGAGGATATCAGACGCTGATAAACGAGTTGGGCCTTACGCAGGAGGAACTTTCGAAGCATGTGGGTAAGTCTCAGTCTGCTATTTCCAATAAGTTGAGACTTCTGACGCTCCCTGCGTTTGTCCAGGATTCTTTGATGAAAGAGGAGATAACGGAGAGACACGCGAGGGAGCTTCTCAAGGTGAAAGATGAAAAGAAGATGTTCCTCGCCTTGAAGACGATAAAGGATAACCGCTTGTCTGTTGCTCAGACGGAAAAACTTGTTAACAAGATACTCTCTTCTGAGTTCGATGCGGCTGAAAGTCCTATTCCTTTGGGCTCTGCAGAGGAGGAAGATAATGTTACCCCTCTCCCAGTAAAGAGGTTGGATAGGAATGCTGTGGATAAGAGGTTTAAGCGGTTTGTAGATGGACTTAACAAGATAGGGGCGCGCTTTGAGTATAAGGTTGAGGAGGCGGAAGACGAGATAACATTTCTTGTAAAGATTAAGAAGGAAGAGGTAGTGAGATAGGAATGAAAACCATAGTGATTGCCAATCAGAAGGGGGGTGTTGGAAAAAGCACCACTGCTGTTAACCTCTCTTCTGCTATTGGCATGAATGGAAAGCGTGTGCTCTTAGTAGATATAGATCCTCAGGGAAACGCAACAACTGGTTTGGGAGTGGATAAGTGGAATTTACAAAAGACGATATACGATGTCCTTATAGGTAAGCATAGAGTGGGAGATGTTATACTTCAGACCAAATGGAAAGGTGTCTCTCTTTTGCCATCTAACATAGAACTGACCGGTGCAGAGATAGAACTTGTCTCTGTTGTTTCACGTGAAACACGTTTGAGAGAGGCCCTTAAAGAGGTAAAGGAACTGTATGACTTCATATTTATAGATTGCCCCCCCTCCTTAGGTCTGCTTACGCTGAATGGGTTAGTTGCTGCAGATAGTATCCTTATACCGGTTCAATGCGAGTATTATGCATTAGAAGGGTTGCAACAGCTTTTGAATACTATAGATATGGTGAAAAAGTATCTTAATCCCACTCTCCGGATAGAGGGTATCCTGCTTACCATGTACGATCTTCGTACTAATCTCTCAAGAGATGTGGCAGAGGAGGTAAGCAAGTATTTTGGGGATAAGGTGTATGAAACGAAGATACCGAGAAGTGTTAGGATTGGAGAGTCTCCCAGTTATGGAAAGCCGGTTGTATATTATTCGCCTGAAAGTAGTGGTGCTGTGTCGTATGTGCAGTTGGCGAAGGAGGTGTTAAGATGTGATACAGAGTAGGGGATTGGGAAAGGGTCTTGGTGCGCTGCTGTCTGGTATAGAGGATATAAAAGAGGTGGATGTAAGGTTTATTCCCATAGAAGATATAAAACCCTCCCCTTACCAACCAAGGAGAGAGTATGATCCTTCAAAGATAGAGGAGCTTGCCACTTCTATAAAGGAACACGGGTTACTACAACCCATAATACTAAGGCAGGTCGATGGTGGTTTTGAAATTGTTGCCGGAGAGAGGAGATGGCGGGCTGCAAAGGTAGCGGGTATAAAAGAGATCCCGGCTATAGTTAGGGAGATCGATGTAAAGGGTGCAATGGCTATTGCGCTTGTGGAAAACATCCAGAGGGAGGACTTAAATCCATTAGAAGAAGCGGTTGCTTTCAAGAGGTTGGTAGAGGAGTTTGGTGTTTCGCAGGAGTCTATAGGGGAGATGGTTGGTAAAAGTAGAAGCTATGTTGCAAATATGCTTAGGTTGCTTAAACTACCGGAGGAGGTTAAAGGTCTGCTTAGCGAGGGGAAAATAGATATGGGACATGCAAGGGCTTTGCTTTCGTTAAAAGACACAGATACTCAAGTTTCACTTGCAAATCTCGTAGTAGAAAAAGGGCTTTCTGTTAGGGAGGTAGAAAGGCTGGTTAAGTTCTATAGTTCCAAAGAGGATGCGAGGCAGAATGTGAAAGGCAAGAAGATAAGGCTTACAGATATAGAGGAGTTCTTAGAGAAAATGTTGGGGATTAAGGTAAGGGTGTATATTGGGGAGAAGTATAAGGTGGAGATGAAGTTTAAGAGCGACAATGATCGGGCAGCCTTTATGCAGTTATTGAGAGAAAATTTGGCGGCACGGCAGATGAGAGACGAAAATATGGCAGCAAAATATTTCCCGGGAAAAGGTGTTAAAAATGGCGAATAGTAGATGGAAAGATTTTCTGAAGAAGAAGTGGAATGTTTTAATAGTACCTTATACCTCTGGTAAGCCTATATCATTTTCTATCTCCGGGCTTTTGATATTTTGTATTTTTCTATCTCTGTCTGTAGGCCTTTCTGTGTGGACCTATATCTTTTTTAGGAATATACATATAATAAGGCGGCAGTCTGTGGAGATTGGTACGGATAGGTCTTTAATACACGGACTGGTTAGTGGGATGATGAAAAAGGATAAGCTCAGGGCTGATATAGTTAAAAAGTTGCGAATTAGGAGGATGGAGTTGGTTTACGACTTGGATGAAATTAATAGACAGCAGGAGGAAACTATTGCCCTTTTGCGATTAGGGATTGCAAATTTAAAAGGCAGAGTGTTGGCTTTGGAGAATAAGAATAAGGTGCTTACAGATCTAAATAATAAGTACATTAAAAGGATTGCTGATCTGTACCGGCTTAACTCTCTGCAAGGTAAGTTGATATCTTCTCTTCAATCTAAGGTTGTTACGCTTAGGGGAGAGATAACCTCTTTGAAGAAGGATAATGAAAGGCTTGCCAAAATGAATAGTGATTATCTGCTGCAGATAAACAAATTGAGTGAGTTGAATAAAGATGCTGATGAGAATCTTGGAAGTCTGATGGCTCAGTTGAATGCATTGGAGGATAAACTTGCAGATGTGCAGAGTCTTTATAAAGATATATCAGATATAAATAAGAAACATGTGACCGTTATAACGGAGCTTAAGCAGTCTAACATGCAGAAAGATAAAGAATTAACCATACTAAAAGATAAGATAGCATACCTTGAGAAAAAGATGGGTAACATTGGCAAGCTGGCAAAGAAGGTGTGTGAAATAAACGCTATCATGCACTCTGGGGGTGGTTTTGAGACAAATATCGATACTGCGAGTATTTACAGAGGAACGGACGAGCTTGCACTTCACAAAAGAATATCTTACGCTATACGAGAAGCAAGTTCTATAGAAAATCGATTGAAGAAGCTGTACAAGATGCTCGTTCAGAAAAGGGATAGGTGGTTGTCTACTCCAAATGTATGGCCTACTTTTGGTTCTATAACATCTCCATATGGTATGAGGAGAAACCCTATAACAGGTAGAAGAGAGATGCACTGGGGGATAGATATAGCGAACAAGTATGGGACTCCCATATACTCTACAGTTCAGGGGGTGGTTTCTTTTGCAGGTTGGAAGTGGGGTTTGGGTAGGTGTATCATCATATCCACAAAAACCGGATACAAGATTTATTTTGGACATCTCTCGCGCATCTTGGTTAGGAGGGGACAAAAGGTGTATAAAGGGCAGCTCATAGGGAATATGGGTTCAACAGGACGCAGCACAGGGGTTCATCTCCACTATGAAATACACTACAAAGGTAAGCCTATAAATCCTTTAAAGTTTTTGAAACACAAATAGAATTGAGGAGGAAGGCCAATGTTTGGTAAAAGGGAAAGTAAGACGAATGTGGGGGTGGTGAATGTGGTAGAGAAGAGGGGAAGGTTTGATGGTATGGAGACCGTTATAGGTAACAACACGATTATAAAGGGAGAAATAGACTCAACTGGTACGGTAAGGATAGATGGTCGTGTAGAGGGAAAGATAAAGACCGATGGAGATGTTATTGTTGGTGGAGATGGAGAGGTGAAGGCGGATATATTCTCTAAAAATGTTGTGATAGGAGGAAGAGTTGAAGGTAATGTAGAAGCGAAGGATAGATTGGAGGTCTCCTCCACGGGTAAGTTAGTGGGGAATATAAGAGCGAACTCACTTAAGATAGATGAAGGTGCAGTGTTTATAGGTAAGAGTGAGATGCTGAAGGAAGAGGTTAAAGAGATAGAGGAAGTATCAGACGCAGAAGACCTACAACAGGAGGAGTATTAGAAGGTTTTAGGATATGTCAGAGCTTAATTGGTCTTTGCTTATAATAATATTGCTAATAGCAGGTGTTATCGCCTTTATAGGTGATAACATAGGTATGAGGGTTAGTAAAAAGAGGCCCACTATATTTGGCCTTCGCCCTAAGTACACTACGAGCTTCATCACCGTTACCACTGGTATAGCTATAGCGCTAAGCATTATGTTGATACTTTCTTATACCTCTCCCACTGTTAATACTGCCCTTTTCGGTATTAAACGGTTACAGAGACTCCTTTCCTCTCTATCGAAGGAGGTAGAGGTAAAAACTAAGTTATTAGAAAGAAGAAGCAGAGAGCTCCTTAAGGCGGAAGAAGAGGAAAAGCTCTTAAACAAGCAGATTTTGGAGCTGAAGGAACAAAGGAAGAAACTACTGGCAGATGTTAAGGAGCTGAGAGAAATTACCAAGAGATTGCAGGAAGGCTTGAGTTGGGTAAGGGAAGGCAAGATCATTTTCAGCACGAATGAGGTTATATTTCAGTCAGTCTTAAAGGGCAGTTCGAACCCGAAGGTTGTTAAGAAGGAGTTGGCGTCCTTTTTAAGACAGGTAGGGAGGATCGCATATATGAAAGGGGCAAGACCGTTTAAGGGTGCTACTCAGATAGCCTTCGTTTTGAGAGAGGAGTTTGAGCGTGCTGTCAAAAAAATGCTTAAAAATGGGCAAAGCTTTGGCGTACGCTTCGTAGCACTGAGGAATACGGTGAAGGGAGAACCGGTAATTGGTCGTTTTGAGATATTTCCAAATAGATTGATCTTTAAGAAGGGAGAGGTCGTTCTGTCAAGAAAAGTAGACGGGAGACTCTCACGCACGAAGATAGAACAAGAGCTCTTCTCTATATTGAAAGAGGTCAACAGAATAGGTGTAAAGAAGGGTATTGTACCAGACCCGTATAAGCATACGGTAGGAAGTATACTCGCTTCCTCCTTCTACGAAACGGTTAGTGAGATAAAAGCAATAAACGGGTATGCACGGGTAGATGTTTTGACTTTGAAGGATATATACTCAATAGGACCTCTTATGGTCGAGTTTAGAGTTAGGAAAATTACTCAATGAGGAAAGTCTTATGGTAGAGTATAAATATTCGGGTGATAGCACGATTTCTGTGAAGTTTGGCGATGAGATAAGTCCCGATGTGAATAGGTATGTGAGAGGTATGCGGTTACTCATAGAGAGGGCTGATATACCTGGCATAAGAGAGATGGTCCCAACTTATTGTTCTTTGTATGTTCACTATGACCCGTTGAAAATAGATGATAGGGATTTACTGAACAGGCTTAAGTCCTTGGAAAAGGAAGTAGAGAAGGTAGAGTTGCCCCCTCCTAAGGTTGTGGATGTACCTGTTGTGTATGGAGGAGAGTATGGGCCGGATATAGGATATGTGGCGAGCTACCATGGGATAACGGTCGATGATGTCATTAGACATCATGCAAACAAACCCTATCTCGTGTACATGCTCGGATTCACTCCCGGTTTTACTTTTCTTGGTGGCGTGGACGACACTATTGCTACGCCAAGACTTAAAAACCCAAGGTTAAGAGTGCCTGCAGGTTCTGTTGGGATAGCAGGTAAGCAGACAGGGATATATGCCATAAGCTCGCCAGGTGGGTGGCAGCTGATAGGTAGGACTTACCTTCGCTTCTACGACCCAGGGAGGAATCCTCCTACGCTCGTCAGAGCAGGTGACTATGTGAGATTTATTCCCATATCTCCGGAGGAGTTTGAAATTCATAGGGGTGACATCGAAGGTATGGAGGTTGAGGATATAGATGAAAGTTGGGCACCTGAAGGTCAGGAGACTATAGAGGTAGTATCGGCGGGGATGCTTGTTACCGTTCAGGATAGAGGGAGGTATGGCTATCAGGAACTTGGAATTTGCACCGCTGGGGCGATGGATGAAATATCTTTCAGGATAGCAAATCGCCTTTTGGGTAATGACGATAATGCGGCTGCTTTAGAAGTAACTTTTGGTGGTGCGTCTTTTCGCTTTTTGAGAGATACGGCGGTTGCCATAACAGGTGGAAACCTTGCTCCTGCTTTGAATGGCTCTCCTGTTAGTATGTACAGGACTTTGAAGGTAAGGGCAGGTGATATCCTTTCTTTTGGTATGTGCAAAAGTGGCTTTAGGTCTTACTTATCCGTTTTGGACGGCATAGATGTACCTCTGGTAATGGGTAGTAGGGCTACAGACCTTAAGGCAAGGCTTGGTGGATATAAAGGGAGGAAATTGCAGAAAGGAGATGTACTGTACACATTTGCCCATAGAAGATGGGATATGATAGGTGAGGTGAGTGTGAATCCTTCAGACTTTTGTTTTGGTGAGGAAGGGATATTTAGGGTGATAGAGGGACCGGATGATGATCACTTTACCGAAGAGGGAAAGAGGGTATTTTTTGGCTCAGAGTTTGTGGTGACGGATAAAATAGATAGGATGGGGTGTAGGTTACAGGGGCCGTATATTGAGCACAACGATAAGGGGGCTGGGATTATATCTGATGGTATATCTTTCGGCACTATTCAGGTGCCAGGAGAGGGATACCCCATAGTACTGCTGAAAGATAGGCAGGCGGTTGGTGGCTATACGAAGATAGCTACTCTGATAACGGTGGATGCGTACAGGTTTTCGCAGCTCAAACCCGGTGATAAAGTGAGGTTTGAGAAGGTGGATGTGGGTTTTGCTCATAGGTTGATTAGACAGGTGGAGGAGCGATTAGCTGTGGTTGGTGTGAAGGCTCGAAGGGTGTATAAGATTAAGGTGAATGGTAAGACATACGATGTCGTTGTAGAGGAGGTGTAACTGTTGTCTTGGAGGGTAGACCTTAACAGCGATATGGGGGAGAGTTTTGGGAGGTACACGCTTGGTTACGATGATGAGATTTTAAGGTTTGTCTCTTCTGCAAATGTAGCGTGTGGATTTCATGCAAGTGATTTTATGGTGCTCTCTAAGAGTGTGAGATCTGCCTTGGATATGGGGGTTTCGGTGGGTGCCCACCCTGGCTATCCGGATTTGCAGGGATTTGGTAGGAGGAGTATGGACCTTACTGCTGAAGAGGTAGAAAATGCCGTTTTATATCAGCTTGGGGCTATATATGCATTCCTTAAGGCACATGGGAGTAGATTACAGCATTTAAAACCCCACGGGGCACTTTACATAGATACATACAGGAGGGCAATGAATGGAGATTATAGCTATGCAGAGTCCATAGGCAGAGCTGTGAGGAGGTTTGACCCTTCTATCATCTTGGTCGGGCTTGCAGGCTCGAAGATGGTGGAGATCTGGAAAGATATGGGTCTCAGGGTTGCAGAGGAGGTATTTGCTGATAGGGCGTATAATTCGGATAAGACACTCGTTTCCAGGAGAGAGGAAGGTGCAGTCATTACCGATGAGGAAGAGGTCGTTGGCAGAGTTATAAGAATGGTGAAAGAGAAAGTTATAGTTTCGATAAGTGGCGAGGTTTTGAGGGACTTTCACTTTGATACGATATGCGTGCACGGTGATACACCCACAGCAGTAGCACTTGTCAGGAGGATAAGACAGGCATTCACCAAAGAGGGTATAGAAGTGGTGCCTATGGGTGAGATCGTTGGCTAAGACCTTATCTCTATTACGCCCTTAAAGTGTTCCTGTATCTGGAGTTTCATGGAAGTGATCTCTTCGGAGGAGTAAGGGGTTATGCTTCCTGCAGCTGGTGTTAGAGTTTTAACGGTTCTAAACTGTTGCCATACCCACACTTTTGCCTCTCTTAGGGTTGTTGCCATCTCCTTTAGTGTTTCTACTTTCACGATTGGTGGGTAGAGTGTTGTTCTTATTTCGTAAGGTGCGTTTAGTTCTTGTGTGATAATTGATAGACTTTCTTTTACTCTCTGGGAGTAGTCTTCCTTTGCAAGGAGGTAATATTTCGATAGTGGTGCTTTGAAGTCCATTGCCCAGAAGTCCACAATGTTGGAAAGTTCCCTTATCCCTTCTGGGAGTGTTCCGTTTGTGTCTACTTTTGTTAGGAAACCTGCCTCTTTTACTTGCATTAGAAATGCTTTTAGCTCCTTCAGGTGGAGTAAGGGCTCTCCTCCGGTTATAGCCACGGCATCGATTAACCCTATGCGGTCTTTTAGGAACGATAAGATCTCGTTTTCTTCTATGGAGGGCAAATCTTTGTTCAGCTCAACCAGTTCAGGGTTATGGCAAAATGGACACCGGAGGTTGCAACCCCCGGTGAATAGGAGTGTGGACAGTTTTTGTGGATAGTCTATATAGGATAGCTTTTGCCACCCATAGAATCTCATATCGCTAGTTTAACCTCCGTAGGTACGGTGTATGTCTTTCTCTGTTTGAACTCTTCCTGTTTTCCGTTGTTCCATGTGGACACAGGTCTGTAGTAGCCTACTACTCTGGAATAGACTTCTGTCTTTGAGCCACATATAGGGCATGTCCAGTGTTCTCCAGCGATGTATCCGTGTTCGGGACATATGGAGAATGTAGGTGTAATTGTCATGTATGGTATTTTGAATCTTTCGAATGCGCGTCTTACGAAGAGTTTAGCAGCCTCTGGTGTAGGTGCTTCCCCAAGAAATGCATGGAACACCGTCCCACCCGTGTAGAGTGTTTGCAGGTCGTTTTGGTGTATGAGTGCTTCGAATGGGTCGTCTGTGGCACCTACTGGTAGAAATGTGGAGTTTGTATAGTATGGTGTAGAACTACCGGCAGTAATGATGTCTGGGTATTTTTCTTTATCGTGTTTTGCAAGTCTGTAGCTTGCCCCTTCTGCTGGTGTGGCTTCGAGGTTGTAGAGATTTCCCGTTTCTTCTTGGAAGTCAGCCAATTTTTTGCGCATGAAGTTAAGGACTTTGACAGCGAACGCTTTACCTTCGGGGTGTAGTATATTCACACCCAAGAAGTTTAGGCATGCTTCGTTCATGCCTACGAGGCCTATGGTTGAGAAGTGGTTGTCAAAGCTTCCGAGGTATCGCTTTGTGTATGGTAGCAGGCCCACTTCTAAACTTCTGTTTACGACTTTTCTTTTTATTTCCAGAGATGTTTTAGCTATTTCCATAAGTTTTTCGAGCCGCTGGAAGAATTCGCCTTCTGTTTTTGATAGGTACCCTATTCTTGGCAGGTTTATGGTAACCACGCCTATGGATCCCGTTTTGTCTGCTGAGCCGAAGAGTCCTCCTCCGCGCATCCTCAGTTCTCTGACATTTAGTTGCAGTCTGCAGCACATACTTCTTACATCACCGGGTTTGAGAGAGCTGTTTATGAAATTTTGGAAGTATGGGACGCCGTACTTGGCTGTGAGTTGCCACAGTAGTTTAGAGATCTCTGTATCCCAAGGGAAGTCTTTAGTGATGTTGTATGTGGGTATGGGGAATGAGAATATTCTGCCCGTGTAGTCTCCTTCGAGCATGACTTCGATGAATGCTTTGTTTATCATGTCCATTTCTTTCTGGTAATCTCCGTATGTTCCGAATTCTTCTCTTTCTTCTCCGCCGATTATGACGGTACGTTCTTTCATATCTTCGGGTACGGTCATATCGAATGTGAAGTTAATGAATGGTGGTTGGGATCCCCATCTCGATGACACATTCATGGCAAACACCATTTGTTGTATCAGTTGTTTTACTTGTGTGTAATTGAGTTTATCGGCTCGCACGAATGGTGCCAGATATGTGTCAACGGAGTTGAATGCCTGGGCGCCAGCGAACTCCATTTGCATAGTGCCGAGGAAGTTAACCATTTGTCCTGTGAGTGCTGACAGGTGTTTAGCTGGGCCTGAGTTTATTTTTTCGGGTACACCTCCAAATCCTTCTCTTATGAGATCTTCTAATGACCAACCTGCGCAGTAAGCAGTGATTCCGTAGGAAAGATCGTGTATGTGGAAGTCTGCGTTGATGTGGGCATCTCTGACCTCGTCGGGGTATATCCTGTTTAGTGTGTAGTGTGCCAGAACGGAGCCTGCTGTGTGGAGCATAAGGCCAGAGTAAGAGAAAGCGGAATTGGAGTTTTCTCTTGTTCGCCAGTCCTTTTGTGATATATAGTCGGATACGAACTTCTCTATATCAACTCTCTGCTTTAATGCTTCCCTTACCTCCTGTCTCTTCTTTCTGTAGATGATGTAAGCTTTGGCTACTTTGCTGTAGCCATTAAGTATAAGCGTTTCTTCCACAGTGTCCTGAATCTCTTCTATGTCTATGAGATCTCCGTTTAGCCTCTTGATGACCTCTACGGTCAGTTCATCTAAGTTGCCGTTGTACTCTTCACCTACTGCCTTGAATGCCTTGCGTATGGCCTCCTTTATTCTGTTGGAATCGAAGGGGACTATACTTCCGTCCCTCTTTCTTACTTTTTCTGGAAACTCTACATCTCCTCTTAGGTTTAGAACAAGGCCTTCCAACATCTCATACACCTCCATTTTTGCTGAGCTCTTTTAGTGCTTCTAAGAACTGGTCTACATCTCTAAATTCTCTATACACAGAGGCAAACCGTACATATGCTACCTGATCCAACCCCTTTAGTTCCTCCATTACGAGCTCCCCTATCCTTCTACTGGATATCTCAGGGGTTGCTTCGTCGTAAGCCTTCGTGGTTATCGCAGAAACTATTCTCTCTAACTCTTCCATGGGTATGTTTCTCTTCTCGCAGGCTTTAAGCATGCCGTTCAGGAGTTTTTGCTGGTCAAATAGTTCTCTCCTACCATCTTTCTTTATTACTACCAGAGGCGTCCTCTCAACACGCTCGTATGTCGTAAACCTCCTGCCGCATGCAAGACAGAGCCTTCTCCTCCTGATAGCAGAGCCACTTTCAACTTCTCTGGAATCTATAACCTTCGTCTCGTCGCTACCACAAAACGGACACTTCACCTCTATCACCCAATATATAGTATAATAAATTGAATTACTACACTATATATTGTAGTGGGAGGTATGAGAGATGTCAAGACCTAATTGTCATTCTTGCGGGAATGTTGGGGTGCTTTTATTGTGTTTCCTTTATGGTCTTTATGAGCTCTTTGCCAAACCTTGGTGCGAACATCTTGTATACGGGTTTGGTTGCCTCTATGAACGGTTTTAGATTGGGATGGCTCACTATCATGCCGTGTTCTTGGAGGATTGTTAAGCCTTTAGATGCCTGTTTGTGTATGAGTGAGCGTTCGTATCCTGCTACCTCTGCTGCTGTTTGAAGGAATATCTGTTGCAGGTCCTCGCTTAGAGATCTAAAGAGGGATAGGCTCATGAGTATAGGGGCAGGTGAGTAAAAGTGGTTGGTTATAGAAAGGTATTTCTGCACTTTGTACAGCTTTGCCGTCCAAATGACGGGTATTGGATTTTCTTCTCCATCTACTGTGTGTAGTTGTAGTGCAGTAAATACATGTCCCCATGCCAGTGGGCAGGGTATGGCCTTTAGCACTCTGAATGTGGCTATGTGAATGGGGTTTTGCATGGTTCTTATTCGTAGACCCTTTAGGTCCCGGGGGAGGGTTATGGGTCTTACGGAGTTGGTGATCTCCCTGAACCCGTTTTCCCAGAAGGCTAACCCCTTTATGTTTATACTTTCGAGCTCTTCTAAGAGCATCTTACCTATCTCTCCGTCGAGCACATGGTAGGCATGCCCGTAGGAACGGAAGAGAAATGGCAGGTCTAACACGCCCATCTTTGGTAGTAGCCCACTCAGTGGACCTGTTGATATCACGGCGAGGTCTATAGATGTGCTTCTTAATCTCTCTATCAGTTCTTTTTCGTCCCCTAACTTCCTGTTGGGGTATACTTTTACTATTATCTTGCCGTCGGTTCGTTCCTTTATTAGCTGTGCAAATCGCAGGGCACCGAGGTTGTAGGGGTGAGTCTTTGGAACTACATGTCCTAACTTTATGATAGTTGAGGCAGTAGATGTACAGGTGCAAGTTGCCCATACGATGTAAAGAAGCAGTACGGCTATGAACCTCAGCATCGTTTATCCCCCTTTGCCTTTATCAGAAGGGTGATAATCTCGTTTGCGGGGGTAGGTATTCCGTGTTCCTTGCCCTTTGTGACTATCCACCCGTTGATGCTGTCTATCTCTGTCTTTCTGCCATTTCTTATGTCCTGTAACATAGATGATATGTTCCCTGCCGTTTTTGACGCAACGGTCAGGACATAGTTTATTACCGTGTCTCTGTTAAACGATTCGCCTTCTGATTCTGCTACTTTTACGGCTTCATCTATCAAGATCTTTAGCAGTCTTTTACAGCTTTCTTTCTCTGCGACTTGGCCGTTTGGTACATCCAGTATGGCTGTTAGCGGATTTATGGCCAAGTTTGAGAACAGCTTTTCCCACAGTCTGCGCCTTATGTTGGCTTCGCACGAGGTTGGTATGCCGCACCCGCTCAGCAGTTCTGCGACGCCTTTTAACCCCTCATCTGGAGGGGTTTCTGGGTATCCTATGTGTGTCTCTCCGATGTGGTTTATGCGGATATGTCCTGCCGATAGGCGTGTTGATGCGCACACAGTAGTACCTACAGCTACACGAGTAGAACCCGTGATCGCAGCCCTTATCTTTTGCTCATTTCCCATTCCATTTTGTAGTGAGACGACTATGGTTTGTTCATCTATCGCAGGGATCAGCAGTTTCATTGCATTGGTTGTGGCATACCCCTTCACGAACACGAATACTACATCGGCTCTTGGTAGTTGGTGGCTCTCCGTGTAGATGGGGATGCGGAGGTGCTCTTTCCTGCCATTAGGCCATTCTACTGAGATACCGTTTTCCTTTATAGTTTGCGAGTTTGTACCTTTACGGTTTACGAGATATACTTCCTCTTCACACCTGTGCAGGTGCGTGGCAAAGAGCATGCCCATTGCACCTGCACCTAATATGGCTATCCTCATGACGCTCTAATCCTTACTCAACTCCTCTTCCAGTTGTTTTAGAACCTCGGGGTTGATGGAGTAGGAGTACTCTCTCGAAGGATAAGTTCCTTCTTTTACCTCTGATATGTATTTCTTGACTGCCTTTAGCATCTCTGCGTGAAGGTCTGCGTAGAGCTTCACGAATTTTGGCTTGAAGCCCTTGTATATGCCTAACATGTCGTGCGTTACGAGTACCTGACCATCACAGAATGGACCAGCACCTATGCCTATCGTGGGTACTTTGATGCTCTCTGTGATGATCTTCGCCACTTCGAGCGGTATGCTTTCGAGCACTATAGAGAATACACCTGCTTCCTCCAGTGCCTTTGCATCTCTAATCAGTCTTTTTGCACTCTGTAAGTCTTTTCCTTGAACCTTGTAGCCGCCGAAGAGTGCGACGGATTGAGGTGTTAACCCTATGTGACCCATTACCGGGATACCAGCCTTTAGCATTGCTCTTATGACGGGCGTCATTTCTTCCCCACCTTCCAACTTTACCGCATCTGCTCCGCTCTCCTTGATGATCCTACCCGCATTTTGGACAGCTTCTTTTATGGAGACTTCGTAACTCAGAAATGGCATGTCCACCACTACGACTGCGCATCTATTGGCTTTTACCACCCACTTTGAGTGGTATATCATCTCCTCTACGGTAACCGGAACCGTGGTTTCTCTGCCTTGAACAACCATTGCTAAAGAATCTCCCACGAGGAGTATGTCTATGCCTGCTTCACAGAGTATAGCACTGGTTGGATAGTCGTATGCGGTTAATACAGCAATCTTTTCACCTTTCTGCTTTTTTCCTACGATCTCAGGAATAGTCATGCGCTTTTCCATGATCGATCCCTCCTCATGTAATCAGGTATCTTTCTATGTCTTCTGCTTCAGCATATCTCTTAAGGAGGCACTCTGCCTGCTGGAGGAATTCCTTTATGTTATCTTCCTTGGAGAATGAGAAGAGCACCATCAGCAGCTCTTTTGTTTCTTCCGTTATCATTGCTCTTTGGGAGTCAGCAGTTGGACTACCAAACGGACCTTTGGCGTCTGAAAGGACGGGGAGGTTTTCCACATTTACGAGACCTTTCCCTATGCCTTTGTAGGACTCGTTTTTGTTGCCTACCTTGAACACGATAGGTGCAGAGAGCCTTTTGAGGTCATAGGAACCCAGAGAGTAGAGTGACCGTATGGAGATGATGTTGTTTATGTCTACAACATTATTTATGTGGTAGATACCTTTTCCTTGAAGTATCCGCCTTATCAGTGCCTCCGATGATACCCTGTACCTGCTTGGATCTTTTCTGAGGGATTTGTAGGCGTCTCTGTAAGTTCTTATCGTGGGGTGGGAGGTCAACGATGTAGTAATGAATCTTTTTGTAGCCTCTTTTTCTGCTGATTGCAGCTCCCCAAGAAGCTCTGCCGGGGAGGGTCTTACGGTCACCGTGCATGTAATTACTCCAAGACGCACATTGCGGGTGTGATCTTTGAGTCTATCCTCTATGGTTATTTCTATCCTCATGTCCTGTTCTCTCCTTTTTCTTTCGCTTTTCCTGATACATAAGCATGTCCGCTTGCTTTATTATCTCTATTATGTCGGAACCTTCCATTGTCTCGCTGATACCTATGGATAGGTCTATGGTGTACTCCTTTAACCCTTCTCTTACGGCATTTCTTACCCTTTTTGCTATCTCTCTGGCAGATGCTATGTCTATGTTCTCTAAGTATGCGACGAATTCGTCTCCACCGTATCTGAATAGCACATCCTCTTTTCTCATCATTCTGCTGATGATCTCAGCTACCTGTTTTAGCACCATGTCACCAGTTGCATGACCATATCTGTCGTTTATTAGTCTGAAGTCATCTATGTCCATGAATAGAATGCTACCATGTAGTTTTCTTTCCGCAAGTTTGCTAATTATCCTTCTGTTGTGTATTCCCAGCAGGGGGTCTTTGTAAGACAACCAGAACATGTCTCTGATATCGTATGTGCTTGTTAGGATGTTGTCTATTATCTCCTCTATCTGAAGGGTTAGCTTTCTTATCTGCTGAGTGAATGACTTTCTGTTAAACCAGTCGAGACATAGAGCAGCTACGACCTCTTCGTCGACCTTCATTGGAATTAAAATGCTGGAGGCAATCTCCTTTATGCCCTTGATGTCCGCTTTCCTCCACTGGGGAAATGCATTTACATCCTCAAGGAATAGACACGCCTTTCTCTCTTTTAGGATGTCAAATGTAGTTATTGGTTGCTCTTTTATTATGTTTAGCATCTTCTTGAGATCCTCTTCTTTTATCGTGTCGGAGTGGAGTAGAACCTTCCACTCCTGTTTCTCTCCGGAGATTAGTATCATAACCCACTGGTCGGATTGTAATGTCTTTGCTACGGTATGCGCTATTGCGAAAAGCGTCTTTTCCACGCTCTTAGTATTTAGTGCAGTTTCGAGCGCCTTTCTGTATATGGTGTTTGTAAACACGGTTTCTGCAACATGTCTTGCGACAGCCTTTAAGGATGCAAACCTCTCCTTTACACCTATGGCTCTGAGGAGCGTTCTTGAGATTTCGGTGTGCCTCTTTACGTATATCAGTATGGACACCAGGAGCAAGACCAAGACGAGGATTTCCAGCCACAGAAGTGTGTACACCTTGGTGTGCATCTCAGAGAGCAGTTTTCTGTTAGGCGTTATGGTGAGATAGCCTACGGGCTTTCCCTTTATGTCCAGGAGGGGATAGTAGGCTAAAGTCCCTTTGGGTTTCTTGAGGCTGATGTAGATGCCTACGAATGATGACAGGGTAAAGTGTGTCTTTAGGAGGTTTTTCCAGTCGAATAGCAGTAGTATAGCGGAGTCCGGTAGTGGGTCTTCTCCGTCGTTGTTGCAGATGAGGAATGACATCACGCCTACTATCCGTTTGCCTATTCGGATGTTGTGCACCTTTTGGGGTATGTCCTGTGCAACCTTCAGAAAGGCTACGGGGTTAGGTGGTATAAGGGGACCATGGTGGTAGATGACCTTTTTGTCGTGGATCACCACTATGCTTGACCAGTACAGCGATGAGGTAATACTTTTTACTTCGTTGCTGATAAATGCGACATCGTTTTCTGCAACCGCCTTTTTCATCTCGTCCCACCATGCCCAACCCATGGCAAACGAATATCCTTCTTCTTTTTGTCTTTGCAGAATGGACTTCTGGAGGTCCTCTGCTTCGAGCTTCATGTATTTGCTTCCGAGTTCTTGGAAGCTCTCATACATCTGATAGCCCAGCATGATTAAAATTGCTACAGCTATAATACTTACGACCACTATGATCCTGTATCTGCTGATGGTTCCCATCTCCCTATACCTGAGCGTTTTGTGGAGAAAGAATTCACTCTAATAGAAAGTATATCCCTTTTTCTGTAGATTTCAATATATTTTATTCTCTGCTATAGGGTTTTCCGAGAGCAGCGGGGAATTCCACTTTCTTGCGGAAGATCATCATTATCAGTAGAAGTGCGATGAAGGGCATCATTAATAGGAAGTGATACGGTATTACCTGACTACTCAGCTGCGTCCTGAATGCTATGACCTCGATTGCGGCGAATATGAATGCACCGAGCAGTGTCCTCTCTGGTCGCCAGCTTGCGAATATGGCTATACCTATTGCCATAAATCCCCTTCCGTTTGTTATACCTGAGGTGTAAGTGCCTGTTATTACCAGTGGCAGGTATGTGCCAGATATTCCTATGAGTGCACCACCTATGATGGATGTCAGGTATCTTGCCTTTTTAACATTGATGCCTACTACATCTGCAGCTCTTGGGTCTTCGCCTATAGCCCTGAGATTTAGACCCAGTCTGGTCTTGTAGAATATGTAGTAGGCTGCGAATGTGACGGCGTATGTAAAGTACACCATGAGGTTTTGGTTGAGGAATGCAGGTAGTACTGGTATAGAAGATATGCCCGGTATTGTGACCTGTGTAACTGGTGGAGCTTCTGGTATAAACAGCTGCACGCCGAATATCAGTTTGTATATGAGATCTGACAGTCCACTTCCGAAGATGACGAGGGCTATCCCGATGATAAACTGGTTCACTTTTAGGGACTCGTGCACATATACGAGTATCCCTGCAAATATTGCTCCGACTATAGCCCCTGCGACAAATCCCACTATCCAGCTATTGGTAAAGTATGCTACTGCGAAACCTATCGACGCAGCGGATAGCATTGTCCCTTCTCCCGATATGTTGAATATACCGGTTCTTCCTCCTATTACTATACCCAAGCTGGAAAGTGAGTATATGGCAGTATACATAACGATCTGTGAGAGTAAGTTGTTCAGGAAGTCCATCTACCTACCCCTTTCTTGCCCGTAACTTTATGGCTACGATGAATATTACCATGAGTGCCTGCGTCATAAATACGAGTTCGACGGGTACCTGAATGGAGCGCTGCATTGCATCTGCGCCTACCAGTAGGACTGAGATAAGAAATGCAGTTATTGGTATGCCTATGGTGTTACCTCCACATATGAGAGATGTGAGTATACCGAATACGCCGTATTCGGCGCCTCCCGTTATTGCAAACCCTTCTATCAGTTTGTGGTGGACACCAAGCACCTCTATGCTCCCCGCCAACCCTGCCATTGCACCACCCAACATGAATGTTGTAAGTATGGTCTTGTTTATATTTATTCCGTAAACCTTAGAGGCTACAGGATTGTAGCCTACTGCAGATATTTTGTATCCCAGCTTTGTCTTTGTAATGAGTATGTGTATCAGGATTATGACTACTGCTGCAATAAGGATACCGATGTGGAGTCCAGAGGTAATCTCTGGTAACCATGCGTTTTGTGGAAATACTTTTGTCATTGGGTGTCCCGATAGTGCTGCTTTCCATGGTGGTGTGGTGGTGACATAGGCTACGAATTCCACCCCAACGAAGTTGAGCATGATAGTGGATACTATTGGGTCTATGTTGTATCTGGTCTTTAGTCCTGCAGCAAGGAGTGCAAAGATTGCACCAGCAGCCATTCCTACCCCGAGCAAAATTATCAGCATTAGTATAGTGGGTATGCCGTTGTGTGGAGAGAAAGCTAATGCCACTATTCCCACGACAGCGCCTCCAAATAGCATCTGCCCGAAGCCTCCAATGTTGAAGAGGTTTATCTTAAATGGTATGGCGAAGGCGTAAGTTGCAAGCAGGAGAGGTATAAACTTTTTGAGTGTTTCCGTTATCTCTATTTTGGATGTGAATGGTTCCAGTAGGAGCGTGTGAAATGCTTTAGGTACGCTATATCCCATAATGCCGATTATTACTCCCGTGATGCCGAAAGATATAGCAATTGCCAGTATGTATGGTTTTAAGAAGTTCCACCACTTCATTCCCTTTAGCCTCCAATCATGAGACTTCCGATGATCCTCTTGTCAAATTGTTTTCTCGGAAATACCTCTACGAGCCTGCCTTCGTGTAATACCCCTATTCGGTCGCTGAGTAGCATGAGTTCATCGAGGTCTTCGTTTATGTAGAGTACTGATTTGCCGGAATCTCTCAATTCCACGAGCTTGCTGAACACAAACTCTACTGATGCCATGTCGAGTCCGGATGTTGGATTATGAGTGACAAGAAGGTCTATGGGGTTCAGCAAAGCCCTGCCAAACACCACTTTTTGGATGTTACCACCAGATAGCTTTCGTATGTTAGTGTTTTCGTTAGGGGCTTTCACATTGAAGATCCTTATCACATCTCTGGTAACACTTGCTACCTTTTGCCAGTCTAACCATACCCTGTTCTTCACGAATTGTGCCTCTTCGTGGTGTCCAAGCAGTATGTTTTCTTTCAGGTTGCCCATGGGGAGGATACCGTCCTTGATCCTGTCTTCGGGTGTATAGAATACTCCCAGCGAAAATACATCTACCGTCTGCAGACCGTTTATCTTCTTACCATTGATGTATATGCTGCCCGATGATATCGTTGAGGGTGATATAATCGCTTCTGCGAGTTCCTTCTGGCCATTACCTGCAATACCTGCTATGCCGAATATCTCGCCCCTATATATCTCGAATGATACATCCTTCAGCCCAAACCCCTTTTTAGGATCTACGGAGGTTGATACCGAGTCAAACACGCAGATCTTTTCGTTAGATGGCTCTTTTTCGTGTATCTCTACGACTGGTAGGGCACTGTCGGTGACATCTATCCTCTGGCCGGTAAACATCAGAGATACCAGCTCCTCTTTGGATGTTTTAGCTATTTCAACTGTGCCCTGCATGACACCACCCTTTAGCACAGATGCACGATTGCATGCCTGCAATACTTCCTTTATCTTGTGCGTTATGAATATTACGGTTACCCCGTTAGCTACGAGTTCCTTGATAGACCTCAATAGCTGTTCAAACTCTTCCTCTACCAGAGATGTTGTGGGTTCGTCCAGTATCAAGATACTTGCTCCTCTGTACAGGGCTCTTATGATTTCTACTTTCTGTTTTATGCCTGCTGGTAGTTCCCTTATCTTCACATCTAATGGGAATTCAAAGCCAAACTTCTTGGATAGTTTTCTTATCTTTTTGCTTTCTTCTTCCAGATTGAGGGAAAATCCCTCTCCCTTCATGCCTAATATGATATTCTCTACGGCGGTTAGCTCGGGTACCAGCGTGGATAACTGGTGAATCATGCCTATCCCGTATCTTATGGAATCCAGAGGAGATGATATGTGTGCCTTCTTCCCGTTTATGTAAATTTCACCTTTGTCAGGTTTGTATAGACCGTAAAGTATGTTCATTAGCGTGGTTTTCCCTGCTCCGTTTTCTCCCAGAAGGCCATGAATTTCACCCTTTTGCACGAAGAAGTCTACATCATTAAGAGCTACGACTTCACCGAATCTCTTGGTTATACCTTTTGCCTCTATGGCGTAGTTGCCCGTCATTTTCCCTCCCACACTTGAGAGGTGGGAGAACCCCCCACCTCTACTGTTTGAATGTCAGTGTCTTTAGATTCTTAATGACCTTTATCTTTCCAGAGGCAACGCCGAGGGCTATCTTCTTGATCTTTTCGTTAAACTCCTTTGATACATTGCAGATCGGGAATTCTGTATAACGCCCCTTGTTTGGACCGAACTCCATTGGGAAGTAACCGTGTCTCACGCCTTTTTTGATGTTTTGAATGGCTTTTATGAGAGGTGGCATGAAGTTGAATAGATCGGAAGTAAGGTAGTGTTTTGGTGCATATCTCTTTTTGCTTGTGTACTTTGCAGTGAAGAATACGGGTTTCTTTGCCCTCTTGAGTGCGTTGTATAAGCCGTAGTTTCCAAGGTTGACCGCACTGAGCAGGACATCGCACCCTTTGGACATCAGTGCCTCTGCTGCCTGTCTTGTCTTTAGTGGGTCGTTAAAGCTGCCCACATAGATGTAGTGCAGTTTTACGGATGGATTGTACTTCTGTATGGCTTGATACACGGCGTTCATTTCACCGTATGTAAATGGTAACTCGAGCCCACCTATGTAGCCTATGTTGTTGCTCTTCGTCTTCATAGCAGCTACTGCACCGAGCACATAAAACCCTTTGTAGAAGTCTCTGCCTATGGCATACACATTGGAAAAGTCTTTCTTTAGCGGTGCGTCAGCCTCTATGATGAATGTGACATTTGGATACTTATTGGCAATCTTGAATACTGCGCCGTTGAACTGAGCACCGTGTACCCAGATGAGGTTGTAGCCGTCTCCGATGTATTCTTCCATTACCCTCTGTGCGTCTGGAACTGCTACTTTCTGTGAGTAGGCAGATTTGATGTTAAATGCGCCGCTTACCTCTTTCATTGCTACATATCCTATCGTGTTGTAGTCTGCATCCTGTATAGAACCCGGGAATATGACTGCCCACTTTAGAGCCGCTGCATGCACGCCTGTTATTGCGAGGGTTGACACGAGCAACACAAGGATCAAAACGCTAATACCCTTTTTCATCGCTTAACCCCTCCTTTACTTTAGTTTGTGATAAAAATCCTATCACACGAGAGTGTTAAAAGCAAGTGGTAGATAGGGACGAAAGTGGCTAACTGTAACCGCTCAGCCCCTTTATCTACCGGTATAGGTGGCGTTTCTTAGATTTTTGGCACTTTTCTATATTTTCAGTATCCATTTCCGTTGGTATTTTGGGGAATTTTGACTTTGTATGTGGAGTGGAAGCGGAGAGGGCTTGGAGGATGTGGCTTTGCGGCTTGATTTGGTGTATAGTATGAAGTAAAATAACAGGTGCACCTTTTAGAGGGAGTGGTTGCATGGCTATTTACCTTTTTAACACTTTGGGTAAGAGAAGAGAGCTGTTTGAACCGGTTCGTGCTGGCGAAGTTGGTATCTATGTCTGTGGCCCTACCGTGTATAATTACTTTCACATAGGGAATGCGAGACCATTTATTGTATTTGATGTAATTAGAAGGTACTTCGAGTTTAGAGGATTTAAGGTTACCTATGTGGAGAACTTCACGGATATAGACGACAAGATAATAAACCGTGCGAGTGAGCTTGGTGTGGATACGAGTGAGGTGGCTGAGCGCTTTATAGATGCGTACTTTGAAGATGCAGATGCCCTTGGTATAAAGAGGGCTTCTGTGTATCCTCGTGCGACCCATCACATTGATGAGATAATATCTCTTGTTCGGGTGCTTTTGGACAAGGGCTTTGCCTATGTTGTCGATGGAGATGTGTATTACGATGTTCAGAAGTTTGATGGCTACGGGAAACTTTCTGGGCAGTCTATAGATCAGTTGCAGTCTGGTGCGAGGATAGAGGTAGATGACAGGAAGAGAAATCCCCTTGATTTTGCGCTCTGGAAGGCGGCTAAACCGGGTGAACCGTTTTGGGACAGCCCTTGGGGGAAAGGGAGACCGGGCTGGCATATAGAGTGTTCTGCTATGTCCATGAAGTATCTGGGTGTACCGTTTGACATACACTGCGGTGGCTCTGACCTGATATTCCCCCATCATGAAAACGAGATTGCCCAGTCGGAGGCAGCTACGGGTAGGAGGTTTGTTAATTACTGGTTGCACAATGCCTATCTATTGATAAATGATGAGAAGATGTCGAAGTCTCTGGGAAACTTTCTTACGGCAAGAGATGCCATGAGGAAGTATAAACCCAAGGCTATAAGGCTGTTTATGTTGTCTGCGCACTATCGTAACCCTATAAACTTTACCGATGAACTTCTACGCTCTGCGGAGGCAAGCCTCGAGAGATTACAAAACTTTTTCTACAATGTAGAAGACCTGCTTTTGCGTGATATTCTTGTGGAAGTTCAGAGCAAACGGGATTCTGAGATGCTCGATCTTGCAAATGCCCTGATTGAAGACTTCATTGCGGCGATGGATGACGACTTCAATACACCTAAGGCACTTGCAGTTCTGTTTAATACTGCAAGGGAGTTTGGACCGTACCTTTCAGACGATCCTAAGAAAGTCGTGCTGGAAAGGTTGAAGGAGGCACTTCTCTCGGTAGATACCGTTTTTGGCATCTTGGAAAGCAAACCAGCCATAGAGGGGCTCGATGTACAGGAGATAGAAAGGCTTGTGAAGGAGAGAGAGGAGGCAAGGAAGGCGAGAAACTGGAAGGTTGCAGACGAGATAAGGGATAGGTTAAAAGAGATGGGTATCGTTCTGGAAGACACGAAGTTTGGTACGAGGTGGAAGGTTGTATAAGGGGGTGAATAGATGAGGAGAGTGCTCTGGGCTGTGTTCTTTGTGTTTGTGCTGGTAGGGTGTGCTTGTGCTGGTGAAAGAGTTGCTATTTTACCTCCGTATGGGATACCTTTGAAGAGTCAACTCACGGCTGACTTTTATTATCTCGCCTCTGTGGAGTTTTCCAAGCAAGGTAAGACTGTGCTGCCGATGGACGAGGTTATCTCAGTGCTGAATGGTATGAAGCTCGTCAGAGAGGTAAAGAGTAGCGCAGATAGTGCACAGAAGTTGGCTGAGGAGCTGTATTCGTTGGGTTACAGTAAGGAGGCTTTAGAGTACGCCATAGGAAAGCCGTTTCACTTTAAGAGGAGAGAAGCAACTTTCCTTTTGCCCATTACTGCAAAAGAGGTCAAAGAGATTGGTATCCGTTTGGATGCTGATGTGGTGAAGCTCGTAGTTTACAGATGTGGTACTATGTTTGTTCCAACGCTGTTGGCTCTCTTTCCGGTGGATATGTCTAAGCCAAACCTCATCATTCCTGCTCTTTTCAATCTTAGACAGGGTGTCTCTGCAATAGGTATCGCCTACTACCATGGAGGTAAACTCGTTTACAGTAAGTATGCTATAGCCTCTTTTAGAGGGGCTATCTCTGGGCAGAAGGAGTTTTTGTCTTTTACAGCACTTAGATTGGCTGTAAAGAAGCTGTTTAAACCCAAGAAATGAGAAAAGGTTTTAGCCTTGTGTTAGTCCTTGTATCTGTGGTTGTTGTTGCAGTGCTGGGTAGTGCTGTTCTCTCTATGACCTTACGCGCTGTTAGAGATGAAAGGTATGCCCTCCGGTTGAGGAAAGCTGTGGACAAATGGATTCTCCTCCGACTGAAGGAGCCATCGAGGGGTAAAGTGGTGGGGTATATAGGTGTGCATCAATTCGAGTTGAAAAGGCGTATCTTCAGGGTAGATGGCTTCGTGTTTGAGGAGGTAGATTATTGAAAAGGTCTTTTACTTTGGTAGAGTTACTCGTTGCCGTCTCCATTGTTGTTGTGGTCCTTCTGTCGCTGTTTGGGATATTCCATGGGGCAGTTGTAGGGTACCTCTCGGTGTGGAAGAGAGCAGAGTTGAACAGAATGCTTATTGCATTTGACCTTGACCTTAATAGAACCATTTTAGGGCTTGTACCTGTGTTACCTTCTGGTTATCTCTACCTCTACATGCCTCCAGAGAGGAAAGATGGATTGCTTCTGTTTGTGGTAACATCTTATTCCCGAAACGAGCTTGGTGTTGTAGAAAAGAGTTATTGGCTTAGAGACGGTACCCTGTATTATCAAGTTGATGTTCCAGTAGATGGTAAGATCAACGGCTTTAACGAGGATGAAGCTCACATTTTGCTGCGAAATGTTAAGGACATGAAACTGTGTCTTGAGGGTAAGCGTGGAAAGGTTGGTGGTGTTTACGAAGAGTACGATGCCTTACCGCGCTATCTGTGGGTGAATGTGAGAGTCGGAACTTCTGAAATAGAGGAGTCTTTGCAGGATGAGGTGAAGCTGAGGCCATGAAGGGTAAGAGGGGTTCTATTCTCATCTCCACGATTATAGTCTTTTCTGTTATCGTCCCAGTGGTGGTTTTTATGTCCTATGCTGCTAAGATGAGCGTTGATACCTCTTATAATTACAAAGCAGATAAGGAGATTATGCTCTCTTTAAGAGGTGTGATTAGGTCGCTTCTGGTTGGAATCCAGAAGGTCCCGGTGTCAAGGCTTATTGGTAAGAGCTGGTCGGACGGTGATATAAGCGTCTTCGTGAGCTCTAATGACGGGCTCTTGAACCTGAATGCGATGCTGCTACCTGACTGCAGAACGGCAAATACTTTGTACCTCTCGGTTTACAGGAGGCTGTGCAGATACTTAGCCTTGCCGGATCGTACTGCATGCATTTTGGATTACATAGATGTAGATGGTAATGAAAGGGTTGGTGGTGACGAGAGGGGTGTCCCAAACAGGCGACTGCTTTCGGTTAGAGAGCTACTTCAAGTTCCACACATCACGAGCGACTATCTTAAAAAGATACTACCCTATGTGACCGTTTATTCCCTGTGCAAGGTAAATGTTAATTATGCTCCCGAATTGCTTTTGCGGGCGCTTGATGATAGAATGACAGAGGATATAGTCAGGAAGATTGTAGATGTGCGAAGAAAGAGGAGGATATGTTCCATTAAGGATTTGATGAAGATAGGAGTCCCTCCTGTGATCCTTTATCGCATAGGGCCTATGCTGACATTTAGGGTGGCCTACATCACGGCGGAGGTTAGGTTGCAGAGGGGCAATATCTCGGCGGAGTATAGGGTGGTTATAAAGAGGGAGAAGATGGGAGGAAAGCTGCTTTATGTTGGGTTTGAGTAAGCGAGCCGTCGTTAAGAGAGATGGAGGAAAGGTGTGGGTGTGGGAAGGAGGGGTGTTGCAGGAGTTTGACCTTGGTGGAAGTCTTGATGTGATTAGAGAGCGTGTGTTCAAACGCAAAGTATGTATACTCCTACCTGAGAGGTATGCTATGACGAAAGAGTTTACTTTCCCCTTTTCTGAGCGTCGTAAGATAAGGGATGCAGTAAGGGTGGAACTTTTATCAGAGCTTCCCGGTAGGTTAGAAGAATACATGTACGATTTTTACGCTGCTGGTAGCTGTGAAGAGGGCAAGAGGATCGTTGTCGTTGCAGCCAAGAGGAGCGTGGTTGAAGAAGAGGTTGGCTGGTGGAGAAACCTGGGTGCCGTGCCCATTTCTGTTAGCTTTGACTTTTTGGGTGCTGTTGCCTCTTTTAATGTGGAAGTAGGGAACACTGGGTTGAGGCTGTTATTGGGTAGCAGTTACGCGGTGGTCTTTGAGGGTATGTCTGTGGTCTTTCATAGACCGGTGACGCAGAAGCAGGATGTAGATTCTGTTGTAGCCATGTTTGACGGCAGGCTTGAGGGTGTTTATAGCATCTGTGGTGGTTTGCGAGATGTGAAGCAGGTTGGTGGGGTGCAGTGGGAGTTCCTGCAACCGGAGTTGGTAAACCTGCTGTCGGTGAAAGGAGAACTTTCGGGCATCAGGGAGATAAAGGTCTCTGTAATTGTAGGTGTTATTATAGCTGCTGTGCTCTTCTTTTCTGCTGCGAGAAGGTATTACGATTTGAAGTGGAGATATGGTGTGATCAAAAATAGGATCAGGTCTGTATATGTGCAGACATTTGGTAGTGTTGGAGTGGAGGATCCCTTGTACAATGCAAGGCAGAGGGTTAAAAGTGTGAGTACTCCCGTGGGTGAGGCATACAGGTTCTTAGATGTCCTTTATGCCGTTGCCAAGGCTGTGGGTGGGTACGGTGTGAGTATAGATTCTGTACGGTGGAGTGGCAGCAAGCTGGAGTTTACGGCTACGGGTGAAGGGCTAGATGTGGTGAAACAGGTTAAGGATAACCTTAGTAAGCAGAAGGTGTTTTCTTCGGTCTCTATAAGGAGTGTAAGGCAGGGTGTAGATAAAAGGAGTGTGAGGTTTGTCATAGATGCAGATGTTGAGGGGTAATTTTTTTCTGGTAGTGGGGATCACGGGAGTGTTGCTTGTTTTCGGTATCTTTTACTTTAACGGTAGGGCAGCTCTTTACAAAAGGAAGCTGGCTTCTGCTGAAAGACAGTTAACCGAGCTTTCGGCACTTGCTGTGCGCTACAGTTCGAGTAAAAAGCGTGTCTCCCGAGGTGTTACGGATCTCTTTACGCTCTTGAGCAGGGTTGCAAAGGTGACGGGTCTTGGCAGTAACCTTGCGGATGTGACGCCTTCCGGTGATAGAGGGTATACAATAAGGCTAACAGGCGTGAATTACAGGAAACTTGTAAGATTTGTCCTGTACATAGCCGAGCATTATAGGGGGGTAGCCATTGATAGCGTTAGGATAAGGAGACACGGTAAGGGCAGTATCGATGCGGTTATCGTTGTGAGGGGGGAGTAAGTTGTATCGTTGGTTGGTAGTCGTTTTTATCTTGGCACTTGTGGTGTTTGTGGTATTGAGATTTCCTTATTCCCGTGCGATAGAGTCCTTTTTGCATGAAGTATCACAGGGTCGTAGCGTTCACCTTGCCGTGAAGCGTGTGGATGTGAGCCCGCTTTATGCAACTGCATATCTGAGGGATCTGCGGATAGAGTATGAAGGGGTAAATATTGACATAGCTGAAGTTCGTGTGAAACCGAGACTGACGAGTCTTTTTTCGCTCAAGCTGGAGTTTACGGTAATGGCCAATTCTATCAAGGTAGGAAGTGCATTTATACCTGTCCTTTACCTGTCTGTCGGGAGTGCGATACTGAAAAGACAGAGGGATGGGTGGGAGATTGACGATATACATGTGATAGGTAAAGGTCTGGAGGCAAGGGGAAAGGTTTATCTCTATTCGATGGGGCATATCCGCTACGAGTTGAAGGTTAAGCCGTCGGGTGTGTTTTACGGTATTCTTGAAAGGCTTTTGCCCGTTGATGCTTCTAAGGGGAGTTGGATAGAGGTGAAAGGGAAACTATGAGGCTTCTTCCGTTTGTGATGGTTATACTTCTTGCCTTTTTTACCTCGGGCTTGGTGGTGGATTACCTTAGCGAGCGTTTTACTGATGCAAAGGTGGTAGGTATGAAGGTGGTAGCACAGAGGAAACGGGTGAAACGCACTAAGGACTATTCCTTGATATGGAAGGTCCTCGATGCCCGCGTGGACGAAGGTAGGACATTGAGGAATATCACTGGTGGGGAGCTTCTTCTCGTTGGTATATCTGTAGGGGAGGAGAATAGGGCTATCATAAAGGATACCGTTACTGGTAATGTGAGAGTGGTGAAGCGGGGAGACCGGGTTGGTGATCTAAGGGTCCTAAGAATACAGAGGGATAGAGTGATATTTGAGAAGGGCAAGGAGCGGTTATACCTGACATTTGTCTATTCAAAAGGGGGTAGTGCTTCTCGGACATCTGGCAGACACGCACTTTCTACCGTGAGGGATGAAGGTAATAATAGATATGCGATATCTCGTTCCTTTTTGTTCTCTCACTTTAGCAATGTGAGCAGGCTTCTGAGGGAGGTAAATGTGGCACCTTATTTTCATGGGAAAGAGGTAAAGGGGTATGTGATAAGGTGGCTCTCCCGTACATCTGCCCTTCGGCGTATGGGACTGCGGACGGGGGATATAGTAAGGGAGATAAATGGCATACCGTTGAGGCAGCCGCAAGACATATTTAACATTATGAAGTCGGCGATGTCGTCTGATGTTATAAGGGTAAGGATAACGAGGGGTAGTAGGGATGTAGTACTCGAGTACGATGTTAGATAGGAGGGATAGGTGTGAGAGCGAAAAGTATCCTGACATTGGTGGTCGTGGTGATGCTCATTTTTGCAACGGGGTGTGCTTACGGTGCCATTAAAGCCTCTGAGATCGATAAAAGGGCAAAGGCTGCAAGGTTAGCGGGCAAGGTGCATCTGGACTTTAAAGATGCGGACATATCCATTTTTATAAAGTTCATATCGGAGCTTACAGGCAAGAACTTTGTAGTTAGCCCTCAGGTGAGGGGTAAGGTTACGGTGATTTCGCCCACTGCAGTGAGTATAAGAGATGCTTACAGAGCATTTCTTTCGGTGCTTGAGGCAAATGGCTTTGCCGTCGTGCCCACCGGTAGTTTTTACAGGATTGTCCCGTTGAGAAATGTGAGGACAAAGGGCGTTCCTGCATATTCGGGGAAGTATTCACCCGTTAAGGGGGTGATGTTTGTAACGCAGGTGATACCTATCTACAATGTGAATGTTAAGGCGGTGTATGATGTTGTGAGACCGCTTGTCTCTATATACGGTAACATATCTTACGCTGCTGCTTCCAATAGTCTGGTTGTAACCGACAGTGCTTCCAATATAAGGCGTATCCTCTCTGTTGTGAGGAAGATAGACCGCATGAACACGGAGATGAAGGTGATCACTTTGCGGTATGCGGACGCAGATGTGGTGGCGCAAAAGCTCTCCAAACTTGCGGGCAAGGGTGCTAACCTGCCTGAGTTCAAAGTGGCAGCATACGGTAGGGCAAATGCCCTTCTAATTGTTGCGTCAAAGCCCATGATGAAAAGACTACTTTTAATCGTTAAGAGGTTGGACAGGAAGACCCCCGTTAGAAGAAGCATCTTTCACATATATCACCTCTCAAATGCAGATGCAAAAAAGGTTGCAAAAAACCTCATGTCTATTGTGAAGACGATGGGCAAGGCGGGTAAGGGAGGAGTACCTGCTGTTACGGTTGCTGCAGATACGGGAACCAACTCGATCATAGTGAAGGCTACACCCGAGGAGTATGAGGCGCTTCTCCCGGTCATAAAGTATATGGACAAGAGTCGTAAGCAAGTACTTATAAAGGCGCTCATAGTAGAGGTAAACCTGACAAAGCTCCACAAGGAGGGCTTTTCCTGGGAGGCTATAGGTGGAAAGGTGTGGGATAGCGTTATGTACGGTGGGAAGATAGTAGCAGGTGGAGGGGGTGCAGAGGACTTTAGCAGATTTATAGGGACTATCGGTAATACTACCATTACTGAGGTCGTAGGTGCTACGCTGAACCTCGTCCGTAAGTATGGTGCGTTGAATGTACTTTCTTCTCCACAGATAACATGCCTTGACAACGAACAGGCATCTCTCATGGTTGGTCAGGTTATACCAAGGTTGAAAAACGAGACTACGAACATAAGTAACACCTCTACGGTAAACAAGTCCTACGAGTACGAGAAAATAGGGCTTGAGTTGAGGGTAACCCCTCACATAACATCTGATAGCTTCGTCAGGTTGGAAATAAATCAAGTGGTGGAAGAGCTGCTTTCACCCATTGGCTCGCCCACACCTACCACATCAAGGAGGTCTATATCTACGACGGTGGTCGTGAACAACGGACAGACAGTAGTATTGGGTGGATTGATCAAAAATATAGTAAAAAAGGAGCTCTGGAAGGCACCCATACTCTCTGAGATACCGATAATAGGAGGATTGTTTAAGGCTGTAAACACCGAGAGAGGCAAGGTGGATCTTATCATATTCCTGACTCCATATATAATTCAGAGTCCAGGTGGTCTGACGAAGATGTCTAAACCCTACCAGAAAAAGATTAAAGACTTGAAACAGTGGAATGAGTTTTGGAAGGAGTGGTTGAAGAGGAGAAATGAGAAGGGTAAGTGAGATACCAATCGAGGGACTGAGCCCTCTCCTGAGGATGGAATTACCTTTGGACTACATGAAGAGGAAGGGCATTTGTCCTATTGCTGTTGATGGTAATAGGGTGATCGTTGCCGTTTCTTCTCCTGATGCCATTACGGACGCCTATAACCTTGGGGTTACCATGAATATGGTGGCAGATGTGGTGATTGCACCTGAACAGCAGGTAGAGAGGTGTATAGGCTACTTCCTCTCTGCTAAGATGAAGAGGGCAGACGATGTCGCTAAGCGGGTAGATGTCAAACAGGGTAAGAGAGTAGAAAGAAAGGAGATACTCTTTTCTGAAGAAGATGCACCTGTGATAGAGCTGGTAAATAGTATCATCTATCGTGCAGTTGATGCTGCAGCTTCGGATATCCACATAGAACCCCGATCTGACACCATGCAGATCAGGTATCGCATAGATGGTGTATTGTTCCGTGAACATACATTTTCACTGGACTTTCTTCCACCGGTTGTTTCCCGGATCAAGGTTATGGCAGGGTTAGACATTGCAGAGCACCTCAAACCGCAGGATGGCAGGATAGGAATAAAGGTGGGTGATAGAAACATAGACATCAGGGTCTCTGTTGTCCCGACTCAGTTTGGTGAGAGAGTGGTGCTGAGACTTTTGTACAAGAGGGAAGGGGTGATAAGTCTGTCTGAGATAGGTCTTCAGCCGGAGGATATAGGTGTGTTCTTGGATGTTATAAGCTCCCCGTTTGGCATGATTCTACTCACAGGCCCAACAGGTTCGGGTAAGACTACCACGCTTTACGCCATGATGAAAGAACTCAACAAGCCTGATGTGAACATTATTACCATAGAGGACCCAGTTGAGTATGAGCTCGAAGGCATATCTCAGATACAGGTGAATCGCAAGGCGGGTATGACATTTGCAAATGGGCTGAGGTCCATGTTGAGACAGGACCCAGACATAATGATGGTTGGAGAGATAAGGGATAGGGAAACGGCGGAAATGGTGATACACTCAGCCCTTACCGGTCACCTTGTCCTTTCTACCCTCCATACAAATGATGCCCCTTCTGCTATAACCCGCTTGGTAGATATGGGGATAGAACCATACTTAGTCTCTTCTTCCCTTCTATTTGTCGTTGCACAGAGACTTGTGCGAAAGATATGTCCGCACTGCAGGTTTGCTACCGGAGAGGAGATAGAGGGTTATCCTGTTTATAGGGGAAGAGGTTGTGACGCTTGTAGAGGTAGTGGATACATGGGAAGAACTGCCATTTTTGAGTACTTCGTTGTAGATGAGGATATCCGTCGATTGATAGTGAAGAATCAGGATGCTGCTTATCTCAGAGATTACCTTGTAAGAAGGGGAATGAAGACGCTAAGGGAGTCCGGTCTCCAGAAGGTCAAACAGGGTATAACTACGATGGAAGAGGTGCTAAGGGTTACACATGTTAGACTTTGAGTTTGAGGGATACCGCAACGGCAGAAAGGTAAAGGGGAGGGTGGTTGCAGAAGATGAGCGTGCGGCCGTAGAGAAGCTCAAGAGCGAAGGGCTTATCATTTATAGGATAAAGGTGGTTGGTGAGAGCACCCTTA
This sequence comes from uncultured Synergistota bacterium, assembly GCA_964559865.1. Taxonomy (GTDB): domain Bacteria; phylum Synergistota; class JAGHAJ01; order JAGHAJ01; family JAGHAJ01; genus JAGHAJ01. The sequence goes on along the minus strand of CAZLJD010000030.1, from coordinate 66,597 downwards.
CGAAAGGTTTGAGTGACAGAGCCCTCATAGATTTTCTTTCAAGTCTGCTCGATTACATTACTGCTGGTATTCCGATAGTGGAGGCCTTGGATTTTATTGCTGATGAGGTCCGTGATAAGGAGCTCCTTTATGTGGCTTCGCACTTGTCAAAGAGGATCAAGGAAGGGTCGTCTCTGTCCACTGCGATGGAGGAGCTAAGGCTGTTTGATAAGGGGCTTGTGGGGATGATCCTTGCGGGTGAGAAGGGCGGAGATGTGGCACTTGTGCTCAGAGAGGCTGTTGATATGTATACCAGAAGGTATGAGTTCAAGAAGCAGATTGCCTCTGCTTTGGCATATCCTACAGTTGTGTTCTTCGTAAGCATATTTGTCGTTGTATTCCTCATCATGTTTGTTATACCGAGGATAGTTAGCCTGTTTCAGAGCAGTGGGCAAAGGCTCCCGGCGATAACAAAGATCATGATATCTATGACGAATTTTGTTTCCGGTAACGCCGCCATTATCCTTCTTTTGGTGCTGTTGTTTGTTGTGCTTTACTTTCTACTAAGAAAGAGGACGGGCTTTCAGTTGTGGTTGCATAGGAAAAGATTGAAACTGCCAGTCGTAGGGAGACTTGAAAGGTACTCTGTACTTTACATTTACATGAATACCCTCTCTTCGCTTCTTAAAGGTGGCATTGTAATCGATGAGGCTCTTGACATTGCGGCAGGCGTTGTAGCCAATCTCTACCTGAGGGAGCAGTTATCCCGGCTTTCGGGTGGAGTCACGAAGGGTGAGTCTCTCTCCTCTCTTATGGAGAGTTCGTCGATCTTCCCGAAGAATGTCGTTTACATGGTTGGTGTGGGTGAACGGGCAGGGAACCTCGTAGAGATCCTGCAGAGATTGGCGTCTCGTTACAGGTCTGCTGTTGAGGAACAGATACATAGGTTTGTTGCCGTGTTTGAACCAGTTATGATACTCGTTGTTGGTGGTATAGTTGCCTTCATAGTGATCTCTATCCTTCTTCCGATACTCTCCATAAGTACGCTTGTGAAGTAGTTGATTTGACTTTAGCCCAATAGTGATGGTAAAATACATCTTACTGAGAATCTTTGTACAGGAGGGATGTGTATGGCTAAGATAAGGTTTCTTGGACATGCAGCCTTTTATGTTGAAGGTAAAGGCTTAAAAGGGCTTATAGACCCATTTTTGAAGGATAATCCTCAGTCTGTTGCCTATCCGGAGGATTTTACTGACATTAACTACATATTTGTTACGCATGGACATGCAGACCACCTCGGTGATGCCATAACGATAGCAAAGTCTACGGGTGCTACTATAGTTTCGTGTTTTGAAATAGCAAACTATTGTTCTTCCTTTGGCGTAAGTGTACATCCGATGCACATAGGTGGTAGGACTAAATTCGAGTTTGGCAGGGTCAAGATGACGCCAGCCGTTCATGGTTCGGGTATTGCAACAGGAGATGGTGTCATATATGGAGGCAATCCCGGTGGCTTTATCATAGAAGTAGATGGCAGGCGGCTTTACCATGCAGGGGATACAGGACTTATAATGGATATGAAGCTCCTTGCCGATGAGGGTATAGATGTTGCACTTCTGCCGATAGGTGGCAATTTCGTCATGGACATAGAGGATGCTGTAAAGGCTACGGATTTCATAAAGCCGAAGATTGTTGTCCCTATGCACTACAATACATGGCCTATCATAGAAGCAGACCCTAAGGAGTTTGAAAAACAGGTACGGGCTTTACCCGTTAAGTGTAAAATAATGCAGCCGGGAGATGAATTGAACTTTTAATGAGGGTGTTAATAATAGTTTTATCACTATCTTACTATGTCTTTTTGATGGTATATCCGCACCTCTTTCCTGAAAGTCTTCGTACCCCTGTAAAGGGAAAGATAGTTGTGGCCATACCGTTTGGCGTAGATGCGGGGAAGGTTGTAAACATACTCTACAGAAAAGGTGTGACGAAGTACCCAGACATAGTGTTGAGGCTTATTAAACGGGAAGGGGCAGATAGGCGTATCCGTGCAGGGGGATATGTCTTTGGAAAGGGGTTGTCTGCATGGGATGTAGTGAAGGTTCTGGAGAGAGGGAGGGTATCACTTTGCAGGGTTTCTATCCCTGAAGGATTAACGGCTATGCAGATAGCCAACGCCCTTTTGAAGTTTGGCATAAAGCGGGTTGACTTTATGTATTGTGTTGCACACAAGAACCTCTTTGACTTTGAGTTTAATAAGTACATTAGAGGAAACAGTTTAGAGGGCTTCCTGTTCCCAGATACCTATCTCTTTCCTGTAGGATTCTCAGCTAAGGACCTCGTTGAGATGATGCTGAAGCAGTTCGAGAGAAAGGCAGGTAGGTTGCTAAGGAAGGTAAGAAATAGCAGATGGGGGATATACGACAGGATGATCGTGGCTTCTATTGTGGAGAAGGAGGCACTCGTACCGGAAGAAAAACCCATAATAGCAAGTGTCTTCTTCAACAGGCTGAGGATTGGCAGAAAACTCGAGTCTTGTGCAACAGTTGAATATGTGTTGCCGAAGCATAAGCAGAAACTCACCTTGAAAGATCTCAAGATAGATTCGCCTTATAATACTTACATACACAAGGGTTTGCCACCAACTCCTATATGCAATCCTGGACTTGACTCCATAAGAGCTGCTGTCAATCCGGCGAAGACGAAGTACCTTTACTTTGTTTTGCAGAAGGGTGGGAGGCATCACTTCAGTATCACTTATAAGGAGCACCTGAGGTACAAGTTGAAGTATGAGCGTGGAAAATAGTATTGATACGGTGGACCTATTTTTTAAGACAAAGAGGGAACACATATTTTATGTTGCCATAATATTTGAGGCGTACGAAGGGATAGCAATAACGCAGACCGTAGACAAAGATACGGCAGTGATAAGGGTAATGGTTGCGCCGGACTTTGTTGACGATGTGATGGCTGTTATAGATGCACTAAGGAAGGAAGGAATAGAATTGAAGAAGGTGGATGTAGATGAAGGAGTTATGGGAAAAGGTGATTGATACGCTTTTGCCCCACGGTGACTGGGCTGAAGTGTATTTTTCCTCTGGGCACAGCACGAGGGTTGGGATGGAAGACCAGAAGCTTTACAGAGCTATAAGGGGTGAGGGTGTAGGTGTTGGGATTAGACTTATAAAAGGGGAAAAGACCTACTATGCGCACACTTCGGATGTGTCTGAGCGTGCAGTTATGGGGGTTGCAAGGGAGCTCATTGACAGTGTGGAAGAGCAGAGGGCTGGATTACTACTACCTCACGAGCCTGAGACTGCAGTAACAGAATGTCTTGTGGACCCAAACGGCGTGTCCGTAGATGATAAGACTGCCCTTGTGAGGGATGTAAATGGGTTGCTCTGGGAAGAGAGCAGCCTACTGAGGCAGGTTACCATTAGCCTCGTTGACTCAGATGCAGTGGTGGAAATTGCAAACAGTGATGGACTTTGGGTAAGGGAGAGAAGGAAGCGGGTCTTATTTGTTGTAAGTGTGGTCGTGCAGAGGAACGGAGAGTTGCAGACGGGTAGAGAGGCGATAGGTATGGTTGGGGGCTGGGAGCTCTTTGACAATGTCTCTGCGAAGGATGTTGCCATCAGGGCTTTGAAGAGGGCTGTACTCATGCTGGATGCGGTACCTGCACCTGCTGGAAAGATGCCTGTCGTAATGTCTGCGTCTGCCGGTGGTACTATTGTTCATGAAGCTGTTGGACATGGGCTTGAGGCAGACATCGTTGTAAAGGAGTCGTCTGTCTATGCAGGCAAGCTGAACCAGATGGTTGCAAGTGAGCTTGTTACCCTTGTGGATGATGGGACTATAAAGGGGTTGTGGGGAAGTTCTTATTTTGATGGAGAAGGTGTGAAAACGAAGAGGAATGTCTTGATAGAGAATGGCGTTCTGAAAGGGTATATGACTGATAGGCTTATGTCTCGCATCACTGGTTGGCCTCTTACTGGTAATGGCAGGAGGGAGTCTTTCAAGTATTACCCCATCCCAAGGATGACGAATACATATCTTTTACCGGGTGAGATGGAGGATGCTGAAATTATAGACATGGTGAAAGATGGTATCCTTGTAAGAAAGATGGGGGGTGGACAGGTCAATCCCACGACGGGGGACTTTGTCTTCAAGGTATTGGAAGGTTATATCATAAAGGGTGGCAAAGTTGGTAGCCCGGTGAAAGGTGCCACTATAGTGGGTAACGGGCCTGAGGTCCTCCGGAATATAAAAGCAATAGGGAAGAACCTCGACTTTCAGATAGGTACCTGTGGCAAGGATGGACAAGGCGTTCCTGTGACTGATGCCCAGCCTACCATTTTGGTGCCGGAGCTTACCATAGGAGGGACTGCTGTATAGTTGCTTATGAATGATGTTTGGAGAGATAGGGTTAGGGGCATCCTCATAGTTGCTATTTCTTCGTTTGTTCTCTTCGCACTCTTGGGTTATCCAATGGGTGTAGTGGGTTCTCTCGTGAGGGAGAGCTTGCGGATGATATTCGGTAATGGGATATATGTCTTGCTTGCCTTTATGATCTTGTATGGCTACTACAGGATTAGGGGTTACGCTATTGAGAATGTCGTCCTAATATGGTTAGGTATAGCGTTTATGACTGTTTCGGGGATGATCGTATTTACTCTTATAGTCCCACCATCGGATAGATACATAATCACCCATGTTGGAGGAGGGGGAGGTGCGGCTGGATACCTTCTTACATCTCTGTTTCTTAAACTCTTTGGTATCGTAGGGACGGTAATTGTGTTGATCGTTTTGATACTGCTTTCTTCTATATTTCTTGGTTTTCCTATACTTGATGTGCTTAGGGGTTTGAAGAGGGAAAAGGCGGAAGTCAAGGAGTCTGCTGTTTCTGGTGAAGATGTGAAGGAGAAAAAGAGGTCAAAGAAGAGGAGGACTACGAAGAAAGAAGTAAAGTTACAAGAAGAGCCACAGAGAGGTGTTACTGAAGATAGGGAGGAAGAATTACCTACCCGTGTTGGCGGAGAGGTGCATCCTCCCCTTGAACTTTTGTCTCGTCCCCGTGAGGAAGGCGGATTTGATGAGGATTGGCAGGATGAGAAGAAAAAGCTTGAGGACACGCTGCTTGAGTTTGGGGTGGAGGCCAGAGTGGAAAGGGTAGAGATAGGTCCTACTGTGAGGAGGTATGAGCTTGAGCCTTCACCCGGCACGAAGATGAGCAAGATAGTTGGCTTGAGTCGTGAAATAGCGCTCGCTTTAGCTGCTGCTTCTATAAGAATAGAGGCACCTATTCCCGGCAAGCCTTATGTTGGCATAGAGGTTCCTAATAAGAAGAGGCGTGTGGTGTATCTGGGTTCTATCCTTTCCAGCAAGGTGTTTTCTTCCTCTGTTTCCAAGCTCACGGTTGCGCTTGGTGAAGATGTTGGAGGTAGACCCCTTGTGATAACGCTGGATGAACTACCACATCTCCTTATAGCTGGTTCTACAGGTTCGGGAAAGAGTGTGTATATAAACAGTCTTATAGTTAGCCTGCTGTATAAGTCTGGACCGAGAGATGTAAGATTTATAATGGTTGACCCCAAGAGGGTAGAACTCACGCTTTACAACGGTTTGCCGCACTTACTTGCACCAGTTATTACGGACCCTAAGAAGGCTTCAAAAGGACTTAAGTGGGCTATAGCAGAAATGGAGAGAAGGTACGACATGTTTTCCGGTGTGGGTGTGAGGGATATAAGGGGCTACAACCAGTATGTGTTGAATGAGCAGGAAGGAGAACCACTTCCTTATATAGTTATAATAATAGATGAGCTTGCAGACCTCATGATGACGAGTCCGAAAGAGGTTGAGGCGTCCATATGCAGGATAGCTCAAATGGCAAGGGCAACGGGGATACACCTCGTTGTGGCTACGCAGAGGCCATCTGTCAATGTTGTTACGGGCTTGATAAAGGCAAACATACCGGCGAGAATAGCCTTTACACTTCCATCGCAGACGGACTCGAGGACTATACTCGATGTATCGGGTGCTGAGAAACTGCTTGGTAAAGGAGATATGCTCTTCGTTGCTCCGTATCTTTCGAAGCCACTTAGGGTTCAATCTCCTTATGTCAGTGAGAAGGAGATACGGAAAATAATGAAGTTCTTCAAAGAGAACTACCCTCAAGGGGAGCAGGAGGATTTGATAAACTTTGTGAACAATAGTGTGAATTCTGCTTTGCAGGAGATAGTTGACGCAGATCCGTTGTTTGCTAAGGCTTTAGAGATACTGCTTGAGAACAAGAAAATTTCTGCTTCTTATCTCCAGAGGAGGCTTGGTATAGGTTATAACAGGGCAAGCCGTATGGTGGATAACATGGAAGCCATGGGTATCATAGGGGAAGCAGACGGTGCTAAACCGAGAAGACTCATCGTGCAGGAGGAGAAACTCAAAGCTATGCTGGAAGGTGGCGGTAATGTATAGCAGAGGTATAGTTGCTTTGAATGGATACTGGGATGGGCTTGACTACTATAGGGCACCACACGAGTATTCACTTCTCGTAGCTGCAGATGGAGGTGCTAACTACCTTTATAGGATAGGATTGAGACCAGATGTCATAATAGGGGACCTTGACTCCATACAGGGCGAGGTCTTGGACTATTATGTGCGTGCAGGCGTTGTTGTAAACAGATACCCTTCTGATAAGGACAAGACGGACTCTTGTCTGGCACTCGAGTATGCCGTGAGTAGAGGGGTAGATGAAGTCGTTATATGGGGTGCAATAGGAAACAGAATAGACCACACTCTTGCCAATCTACACCTCTTGTCCATGTCGTTGAAGGTGGGAGTGCCGTTCGTTATAGATACGCACGAGCTGTCTATTTTCTTGGTGAGTGTAGGTGTAGAGTTGACTGTGACTGTTGGGGCAACTCTGTCCTTACTGCCGTTTACCGAGGAGGTAAGTGGTATAACTGGTAGAGGCCTCAAGTATAGGTTGCAGGACTCAGCTATGGAGTTGGGTTTTCCCTATGGTGTGAGCAATGTGGCGGTTGCCAGTGTGGTTGAAATAGAGGTTAAAAAGGGGGTACTACTCGTTGTTGTCTTCAAAGGTGGTGAGAAATCGGTGATCCCCCACCGATTTCTCTAAATAGCTCTCTGAACCAAACCTTTCTTCAGACAGGAAGTACACACCCAGGCACGCCTTACCTTTCCGTTTTCTACAATTCTGACCCTCTGGACATTGGGTAACCACCTTCTCTTGGTTTTTATGTTGGAGTGACTTACCCTGTGTCCCGTTACGGGTCCTTTCCCACATATTTCGCACCTATGAGCCATATATGTTCCCTCCTAAATTCGGTTTCAAAGGCAAAAAGCATTTTACCACACTTTTTACCTTTGCACAACCCTACAAATTAGTCTCTGAACTCTCGGTAGATCTCTCTTATCTCTTCTTGTGCCTTCATAAACGCTTCTACGACATTTGGGTCGAACTGTGTTCCAGATGCTTCAACTATTGCATTGACAGAGTAGTCGTAGTCGAATGCCTCTTTGTAAGCCCTCTTTGTGGTCAGTGCATCAAAGACATCTGCAACTGCCACTATGCGGGCACACGGTGGTATTTCCTCCCCCTTTAAACCGTCTGGATAGCCTGTCCCATCCCACCTTTCGTGGTGGTGCCTTGCTATGCGTTTACCCACTTCGAAGAACGGTTTTCCGTAGCCTTCTACGATTTTGTCGTCTATCTCTTGAAGTATGTTGTACCCTATGATGGTGTGTTGTTTCATGATTTCAAACTCCTCCTTGGTGAGCTGGCCGGGTTTTAAAAGCACGGACTCAGGGATACCTACTTTCCCTATGTCGTGTAGTGGCGCTTGTTCAAATATCTGTTGCACTACCAGAGGTGTTAGGCCTGTGAATGCGGGGTGTCCTATGAGCTTTGTTGCTATGGCCTTTGAATAGTGTGCCATTCTTTGAAGGTGCATTCCGGTCTCGTTGTCCTTTTTCTCCACGAGTCTTGCGAATCCAAATGTAGTATTTATTAGGAGGTTTTCTACCAGTGCGGCCTTTTGGTATAATACGGTCGTTAAGTAACTTGCAAATTGCAGGTGCCTTAGCTTTCCTTCGTCTATGTCTTCCCTTTTCAGAAATCCGAAGATGAGCACACCTATGCACTTCTGCTGCTTGTATATTGGAAAAAGCACCAGTGCTGATATGCCCTCTTTCACAAGGGTGTTTGCGTATTCTGATTCTGGAAATCTTTTAGTGTACTCAGGCAGGTTCTCTATAATTATGAGTTCTTTCCCTTCTTCTATGTGTTTTAGAACTTCTCGTGTAAGTATGCCAGAGAAACCAATATCAATGCTGCTTTCGTTGTAGTCCCTGAATGTCGTGCGTATTACGAAACGGTCTTCGTGCACGCTGGCAAATGAGAGTCTGCTTAGATTTATGTGCTCTTTCAGTCTTTTGAAGAGCTCACCTGTTAGCTCCTCAGGAGTGTCTGCCTTTATAGCAGATTCAAGAAGTGCCGTGTGTATCTTTGCATTGTCGAGTAGCTGATTGAAAGAGTGGGTGAGGGCATCTAACTCTGAGAAGGGTAGCTCCTCCTCGTTGATGTAGTCTGCTGTTTGTAGATTTTCTGTGAGTTTTGCCAGAAGGTTTATGCCCTTTGTCAGTGTCCTTTGCGGTAGCAGTATGAAGTAGTATAGCAGAACGGCAAATCCTCCCAGGGTTAGGAGGACTATTATAGTTATGTTTCTGGAGTACTCGATTGCCGAGTGAAGTATAATCTTTCTTATTCTTGATGCTATAACCCTTACATCTCTTACATCTATCCGTTTTTCTCCAAGCAATCCTGCTATCTCAGACCTCAGTGAGGATGTCTTTCCTTTGTATTCTGGGATCGTAGCCTCTATTTTTCTTAGGGTTTTTTCCATGCTTGTAAGCGTTTTTTCCTTACCCCTTCTGCCCCTCATGGAGAGAAGTTCTTTGTCTATCGTCTGCTCCAGTGAGCGCATCTTGGCAGTATAAACCTCAGCCTTCATTAAAAGAAATGTCATAATGCCTATAGCTATAATAGTGAGTATCAGCATGATTGCTATGCGTCTTTTTAGAGAAGTTTTCCTCAACTTGTTAGCACCTCCCACTATAGAGTGCTAAACTATTATATCATGAGATCGCTACACCCTGGATGTATTGGATGTTTTTAAGGGATTGTTTCTTTGAACTTTTCTCTGCATGTTATTTCAAGAGAGATATTAAGCTCAATGAATTCTGTATGGGAGGCTTATCTCTTAAAAGTCTTTGATCTGAAATTGTGATTTTCTTAAATTTTTACCTACTAGAGAGGTAGGGGATTGACTTTTTGTGTCATTTGTGTTAGCCTATTGTTAGGTTCAGAAACTAATTATTGGGGTAAACGAATGGTTAGAGAAGTTAAGCAGGTTGCAGCAACTCCCCCTATTTTGAAGAAGATAAATCTCTCAACCATCATAAAGATTGTCATGAAGTGGCACCCTATATCTAGGACACAAATTGCTGAGAGATCTGGTATTAGCAAACCAACTGTAACTAAGCTTGTAAGAGAGCTGTTTGATGAGGGATATTTAGTATCTATCGGTAAGAATAAGTCTAGGGTTGGTAAGAGACAGGAGTTATTGGCTCTGAATCCTAGCAAGGGATATGTGATATCAGTGGATATAGGGTTGAGAACATCTAAAGTTGCATTGATTAGCTTTGCAACATCGTTAATAGTTGTGGAAACCATAGAAACGCATCCGAACCACAAAGAGTTTCTTAAGAGTTTGGTGAGCAAAGTAGTAGAGATAGTAAGAAAAAGAAAAGTCAATGAGATTCATGCAGTCGTTGTTTCGGTCCCGGGAATTGTTCATAAAAACTTGAGAATAGCTGTAAATGTTCCGCTTTTACATTGGAGGAATATCCCTCTTGCTGACCTCTTGGAGCTTTCCTTGATGGAGAGCGGTGTCACCACGACGGTTACTCTGGAGAATGATGCTCAATTGGGTGTAATTGCAGAGGTAATGCTAAATCAGGTCCCTTCGCTTGAGAGAAAAAACATAGTGTATGTGTTAGTTAAAGAGGGAATAGGGGTAGGGATGTTTTTAAATAGAGAACTCTACAGTGGAAGGAGTCACACAGCAGGTGAGTTTGGGCACATGGTTATAGACATTGATGGGGAGGAGTGCTCTTGTGGTAGGAGGGGGTGCTGGATTACACTTGCTGGCTCCGAGCAGTTGAGTAGATATGTCCAAAAGGGAAGGATAGAGGAATATATTCGCTTATTTGGAACGGGATTGATAAACATAATAAATGGTTTGGATCCAGATGTTATCGTCATAAGCGGTAAGGTTACAGACTATTGGGGAGACATTTCACCGCTACTTAGCCATATGATCATGAGAGAGTCCTTTGTGCAGGAGATAGAAGACCTTCGTATAGTCCCTTCCAGATTTGAGAACAGGGTAGCCCCACTGGTTGGAGGGGCAATAGTTGGATTTAGAGACTATATAGAGATGAGAGGGGATGAGGGTATAGTAGTTGTTTAACTGAGGGTAGTAAGTCAATTTTTCAAAGAGGAGGGGGTATCTATGCGGTCTTTGAAGGGTATGGTAGGGGTTTTGGTGATTGTGGTCCTTGTACTACTGATGGGGATCAGTCCATCTGTGGCATCAAATCCGAATGAGCTCGTTGTTTACCACTGGTGGACTGCAGGAGGGGAAAAAGAGGCGGTTCATGCACTATTTAAGGCGTTCCTAAAGCATTATCCACATGCGAAGATTGTTGAAAATCCGGTAGCGGGTGGCGGTGGAGGAATTATGCGTTCCCAGATTAAGGCTATGATAATGGCAGGGAATCCTCCTGACACTTTTCAAATTACATATGGGAAAGGGATGATCAAGTCTTTTGCGAGTGTTCTTCAACCCATTGATAGCTTGTTGGTCAATTTTGATGTTCCAAAGGAAGTTATTGAATGGGGAACAGTTGATGGACACATGTATGGGGTTCCTATCAACATTATGCAGAACAACTGTTTGTGGTACAATGAGAAGCTTGTTCATAAGCTTGGAATTCATATGCCAATTAAGAGTGTGGATGAGTTCCTGAGTGTTTGCGAAAAGATAAGGAAGGAAGGGTATGTACCATTAGCTGTTGGAGCTGGAATGGGGCAGAAGTTCTGGTTGGGAACGCTCTTCGAAACGATAATGCTTGCTGTTCCAGATGGTGGTGCAAAGGTTTTGAAAAAGTACTATGCTGGGAAGCTCGATGTGACGAAGTCTCGAGCATTTAAGGAGGCTTTGGAGGTTCTTAGGAAACTTGTAGTAAAGAAACTTGTAAATTCTGATTTCTCTGCCCTCACATGGGATCAGGCGGCGGACCTCATGGCTTCTGGAAGAGCCGTATTTTATGTGATGGGGGATTGGGCAAAGGGTCATTTCACGAGTATGAAGCTGAAGCCGAATGTAGATTTTGGGTATCAGTCTTTTCCGGGAACAGAAGGTATCTTCTTGGGACACTCCGACTGTTTTGTTCTCCCCAAGGGTGTGAAGAAAAAACTTGCCAAGGATTGGTTGAAGTTCCTCACCACAGCAGAAGCTGAGACGGCTTTTTGTCCTATCAAAGGGGCAACTCCGCCGAGGCTTGATGCCCCAGTTAAAGGCATATATGATTCTATGTCTATTGCCATCCTGAAGAAGTTTAGGAATCCAAAAGTGGTGAAGGTTCTTTCCCAGTTTGGTGCACCACCTGAATCTTATCTTGATGTTTTTGGCACGGCTTTTAGCAAGTTCTTCCAAAATCCAGTGGTTAATGATAAGCAGCTTAATATGTTCAAGGCAGCCTACGAAGAAGTTTTTGGGTACTAAAAGGGCTGAGCAGGGGCAAGGTGCCTACCCCTGCCCCTGCTTTCTCTGTTGTGAGGAGAGGGTATGAAAAGAAAGAGGGAGTCTTTTCTGTTTATTTCACCTGCTGTTATATTAGTGGCACTTTTTGTATATGGCTTCATAACATGGACATTTAATGTTTCTTTGACGAATTGGAAGGATATAGGGATATATGGAAGGTTTATAGGATTTCGAAATTATGAAAGGTTGATCTTTCAGGATGCCACCTTTCATACCGCACTTATTAATACCCTGAAGCTCAGTGTCATGTTCATTGGCATAACAGTGCCCTTGGGGCTCTTTCTTGCTGTGTTGCTCGATTTGGATATCAAGGGAAAACGACTCTTTAGACTCCTGTTTTTGCTACCACTGTCGTTTTCCTTTGTTGCTTCAGCCTCTATGTGGACATGGATGTTTTCGCCAGAGGGAGGTGCGATAAATACCATTCTGAAGTCAGTGGGCCTGGGGTGGTTAACCCAGCCTTGGATAACATCTGAATCGCAGTCTATAATGTGTATAGCAATAGCTTACATATGGCAATTCTCAGGATTTGCCACCCTGGTTTACTATGCTGGGATTACAGCTGTGCCTCCGGAGATCAGAGAAGCTGCACGAATAGATGGTGCTAATACCTTTCAACTGTACTGGAAGGTCATAGTTCCTCTTCAGAAACCAGCCACATTGACGGTGTTAGCAATGTTACTCATGTATACGCTTAGAGCATTTGATCTGGTTTGGCTTATGACCGGTGGTGGACCGGGGACTTCTTCTGAGGTATTGTCAACTTTTATGTTTAGAACAACTTTTAACAGAAACCACTTTGGGTACGGTGCAGCTATCGGGATATTCATGTTCCTACTGTCTCTTGCTATAATATTCCCGTTCTTTAAGAAGCTTAGGGGTGGAAGATATGATTAGATTGCCTTCTTCTTTACCTGTGAAGGAAGGTAAGGTTTCTTCGATGACCCTTATCTATGTTGTGCTGATAGTTGCAGCTGTATTTTATGTGCTTCCTATTTATACAGCGGTTAATACCTCTTTGAAGGATAGCAAAGAACTGATGTGGGGACCTGTTAGTGTTGTACATAAACCTACGCTTTTGAACTATGTCAAAGCATTTGGTATTATAAAGAGACCCATGTGGAATAGCGTTGTTATAACCATTTTTGCTACCATCTTTTCTTCCTTTTTAGGTGCTGTAAGTGGTTTTGGCTTTTCAAAGCTCAGATTCAAAGGGAGTGACACAATTTTCCTGATGATAGTTCTTGGTTTCTACATTGCTCCACAATCTATCTTGATTCCGTTGGTAAGATTCATCGGGAAGATGGGTTTGTACAATACCTACGGTGGATTAATATTGACACATACCGCTTATGGTATGCCCATCACCACACTTTTATTTAAGAACTTTTTTGAGACGCTTCCGACAGAGATAATAGAGAGTGCACAAATCGACGGATGTAGCAATATTATGGCATTTTTTAGAATAGCTCTGCCACTTTCGCTTCCTGGGTTTGCAGTTGTAGCAATTTTTCAGTTTACCAACATTTGGAATGAGTATCTGTTTGGTCTAATTCTCACGAGGGGTGTAAATTCTCAACCTCTTACCGTTGCAATTGCTAACCTAAAGGGAACGACTGTTGCTTCTTGGAATCTTCAGATGGCGGGTGTGTTGCTTTCGGTTTTACCTGTACTTGTAATGTATGTTCTTTTCCTAAAGCTGATAGTGAAAGGTTTGCTCATGGGATCAGTAAAAGGGTGAGGATAGTATTTTTAAATGTGGGAGGTGTGAAGTGTGGCAAAGAAGAATGTTCTGTTGGTAGGAGAAACATGGATAGTCACAAAGTTTCACACTAAGGGGTTTGATGTTGTACCCTTAGGAGGATATGAGGATTTTTCTGTGTATTTCAAGGAAGGACTGAGAGGGTTTCAAGATATCGAAATATCTCATATACCCAATCATCTTGTTCTGAGCGCATTTCCACAGACGATTGAGCAACTTTCTAGATTTGATGTGCTTATTATTAGTGACTGTGGTAGGAACACACTCACTATGTATCCTGAGATGTTTAAGGTTCCAATGGGCCCGGACAGGCTTCAGTTAATAGCTGATTATGTTAGGGGTGGCGGTGCTCTGATTATGGCAGGAGGCTGGGTAGACTTTCAGGGATTTCAGGGGAAGGGAAATTATCATGGTAGTGCTGTTGAAGAGGTGCTTCCTGTGAACATCTCTGAAACAGACGATAGAGTTGAGACTACTCACGGGGTTAAACCTAAGATATTAGAGGCTGATCACCCTGTTCTCAGTGGTATACCAACCGATTGGCCAGCTTTTCTCGGGTACCAGAAAGTATATCCCAAGGAACATTCGAAGGTGCTTGCTACTATTGGTGAAGATGATCCTTTTATTGTGGTAGGTGAGGTAGATAAAGGAAGATCGATGGCATTTACATCCGATCTTGCTCCCCATTGGGGAACGGACTTCGTTAAGTGGGAACACTATGGTAGATTCTGGTATCAGGCAATCAATTGGTTGTCGAAGAAGTAACAGATAGATTTGGTAGTTGTGTAAGTAAGGGTATCTATAGTTGGTGCTTAGACAGGGGTTGCCTTCAGAGCAATCCCTTTTTTGATTTATATATCTCCGCCTTCTACCCAGTTGCCTAATGGCGTTGTATGAAGAAAGTATTTGTAGTATAATAATTTTGGTGGTGAATTGGGTATGTGGCCGAGAGATGGTACGGTATATGTAACGGGTTATTCCAAGTTACCGGAAGGGATATCCGCTGCGGTGATGTATGAAGTGATGGTGATAGGCTTGGAGGTAGAGGTTAAGACTTCTAAGATCGTAGATGTGGATTGTTCCCTTGCCCTCTCCTTGAGTAAGAAAATCCTGCGTAATATTATGATTGGTAGATCTTTAGAGGGTGACATTGCAGACATCGTTGCGCAGATAAAGTTGCGGTATCATGGAAGTGCACAAAAGGCGATTATAGCAGCGCTTAAGTCTGCTTTTGAAAGGTATAGATTTTGCAGGGATGTTAAGCCGTGAATCTTTTTTTGGAGGGATGAAGATGGCACCGCAGTTGTTTTTGGGGAAAGAGGTTGTTGGGAGTGTGAAGGCGTTTTTAAAGTCGGAGATAGAAAAGTTGGATGAGAGAGGAATAAAACCGAGGCTCGAGGTAGTGATGGTAGGTGACGACGAGGGTTCCCAGAGTTACATAAAAGGGTTGGAGAAGAGTTGCAAGGAGCTTGGCATCCAGATGCACACCTCGGTATTTGCAAAAGACACCTCCCAAGAGGAGTTTTTGGATTACATAAGAACGCTTAACGAAGACAAGCTTGTTAACGGCATCTTGGTAATGCAGCCTTTACCTCCTGGAATAGACAAGAAGGCTGTGAGTGAAGTGATCTCCTATGCAAAGGACATAGATGGAATGAACCTGATAAACATAGGTAAGATTGTAGCGGTGGACGAAACTGGTTTTTCTCCCTGTACGCCAGCGGCTGTAATGGAGGTGCTGCACTACTATAATGTAGAGATAGAAGGCAAGACGGCTGTTGTTATAGGTAGGAGTACTATCGTTGGTAAACCTGTTGCCCTTTTGCTTTTGAACGAACACGCAACTGTAACCATCTGCCACTCTCGTACGCGTAATCTTCCGGATGTGGCGGCTTCTGCAGATATCTTAGTCGTTGCAGTTGGCAGACCAAAGATGGTGAAGAAAGAGTGGGTAAAATCTGGTGCGGTCGTTATAGATGTTGGTATAAATGTGGTTGATGGAAAGCTCGTGGGCGATGTGGACTTTGACGATGTTTCAGAGGTAGCAGGTGCAATTACCCCCGTACCCGGTGGTATAGGTTCCGTTACGAGGACTATGTTGCTAAAGAATCTTATAAAGGCCACAAAGATCCAGAATGGACTTGCTTCTTTTATAGTTAAGTAGAAATTATCTCTTTTAGCAGGCTCATATCTATATTGCCGCCGCTTAATACGGCTACTACCTTTTTGCCCTTTGCGTCTATCTTAGATGACAGTACGGCAGCTATGGTAACCGCACCGGAAGGTTCTACGAGGAGTTTACTGCGTTGCAGGAGGTAGAATACTGCCTCCTTTATTTCGTTATCGTTTACGAGGACGATGTCATCTACTAACTCCTTGGCAATTTCAAATGTGACACTGCCAACCTGTGTGGTTCTTATACCGTCAGCGATAGTGTTTATTGAGGACAACTTCACTACTTCCCCTGCTTTTATGGATTCCGTCATCGTTGGTGCACCTTCTGCTTCTACACCGATGATGGTAATCCCCCTGTTTTTCGTCTTTGCCGCTATGGAGATCCCCGATATGAGCCCTCCACCTCCTATGGGTGCAAGTATCACATCTGCGTCCGGTAGTTCCTCTAATATCTCGATACCTATTGTGCCCTGACCTGCTATTACGCTGGTATCGTTGAACGAATGTATCATGGTTAGGCCGTTTTCCTTTGCGAGCTCTGTTGCCTTTGCTATCCTCTCTGAGGATGTCCTCCCGTGAAATATGACACGCCCACCGTACCCTTTTACCGCTTCAACTTTTGACTTTGGAGCGTCTATGGGCATCACTATGGTAGCCTTCACACCAAGTAGGGAGGCACTGTAAGCGACTCCCTGCGCGTGATTCCCCGAGGACGCCGTTACGACACCGGCCTTCTTCTCCCCTTCTGTAAGTGTGGATATCCTGTTGTATGCTCCCCTTATCTTGAACGAACCTGTCTTTTGGAGGTTTTCTGGTTTTAGATATACTTCACACCCAGACCATCTGGAGAATGTCTTTGAATACTGGAGGTGCGTGGGGTTTACGATCCCTTTCAATCGCTTCTGTGCCTCTAATACCTGTGAGAACAGTGCACCTATGTCTATCATTTTATCACTCTCCCGTAGAGATATTGTAGTGCTAAGGTGTATCCCTCTAAACCAAGTCCTATTATACCACCGTCGCAAACTTCCATGTTTATGTCTTTGTGCCTGAAACCCTCCCTCTTATAGATGTTTGATATGTGCACAGATACTTTTGGTATGTTTAGCATCTGCAGTGCGTCTCTTATTGCATAACTGTAGTGGCTGAACGCACCGGCATTTATCACGATACCGTCTGCTGATTTACCTTCCTCCTGCAAGAAGTCTATGATCTCGCCTTCGCTATTGGATTGAAACAGGACAACTTCTACACCCAGCTCTTTGGCCTTCTGGTTTACGAGGTCACAGAGCTCGCTGTAATCCTGTTTACCGTAAATGGATGGTTCTCTTTTTCCAAGCATGTTTAAGTTAGGTCCGTTAACGACTAAGAACTTCACCTATGTCCACCTCCAGAATCGACTTTATCTGTTCCGGGCTTACGGATATGACAGCTGGATTTCCTATATCTTTTAAGAAGACGAACCTCAACTTGCCGTCTCTTATCTTTTTGTCCTGTAGAAGTCTTTCCCTTATGGCGTTAGGTTCTATCTTTATTTGAGGTAGTATTCCTATCCCTTTTATGGTTTCTATGATTTCCTCTTGGGTTGCAGGCTTTAGTTTTGATATACCGAGCTGTCTGCTTGCTACCACTGAGTATATCATTCCTATAGCAACGGCAGAGCCGTGCGAGATGCTGTATGTGGATTCTATTGCGTGCCCTACCGTGTGTCCAAAGTTCAGGATCATCCTTTCTCCTGCGTCGTATGGGTCTTTTTCTACGACCCTTAGCTTCGTTTCGGCGCTCATTTGCACGAACTCCTTTAGTGTTCTTATCTGCCTTGCTTTGAGCTGCTGCATCTCTGCTTTTGTGAATTCGTAAAGGTTGCTTGAGGCTACGAGGCCCATCTTCAGCCCCTCTACGATGCCTTCTGCAAACCTTTCGTAGGGCAGGGATAGTGTGAATGTTGGGTCTATTAGCACCTCTTCGGGAAACTTGAATGTGCCGACTGCATTCTTTATACCTGCCATGTTTATAGCATTCTTTCCTCCTATTGCGGCATCTACCTGACCGAGGAGGGTAGTGGGTATGTTTGTGAGCTTGCATCCTCTCTTGAATGTTGCTGCTGCAAACCCTACTGCATCTGTAAGTGCGCCTCCTCCGATTGCAACTATGTTGTCCGTCCTTTCCACTTTCCACTGTATAAGACTGTGGAAGATCCCTTCCAGGCTCTTTATCTCTTTTGCGGCTTCTCCGTCGGCAGCTATGTACAACCTTTTAGATGGTATGAACCCCTTGTAGATGTGCCAGACCTTCTTTGTCGTCACAACTGGGTGGTTTTCGAAGTTTGACAGGGACACCTTTCCCACGGTAATCGGGTGAACCGAAGAGGCTATGGATGTAGGTGTCTCACCTGTGTCTATGTGTCTTACGATCACGGCTGCGACTTCTTCTGTAGAGAGACCTCTCGTGTTTACAGTGTGTCCGAGGCTTTCGTATAAGGCCCTTCTATTGGCGTAAAGCCCCTTTAATCTTTGCAGAAGGTCTCCTGCGAGTAGGGGACGATCTCTTTTATCCTTCAGCCGGTTGAAGAGTGCACCCAAAGGTGTTTTTAGGTAAAATGTTTGCATCCTTTCAGACAGGAGTTTTCTGTTGTCCTTGTCTATTACTATTCCCCCACCAGTGGAGATAACCCTGTTTTCTCCTATGTGTTTCAGGAGTGTCTCTTTTTCCAGTGTGCGAAAGTGTGCTTCACCGTATTGCGAGAATATCTCACTGATGCTGAGTTCTGCAGACTTTTGTATCTCCTCGTCTATGTCGATGAATTTCCACCCAAGATGCTTAGATAGTAGTTTGCCTATAGTAGTTTTCCCGGAGCCGGGCATCCCTATCAAGGCAACTCCTTTCAACTTGTTACCCTCCTTAACATCTCTTCGAGAGAGTCTCCGCCGTACCTTTGCATCATGAAGTCCGATATAACGAAGGAGACCATTGCTTCTCCCACCACCGATGCTGCAGGCACGACAACTGTATCTGAACGGATGTAGTTGAGCGTTTCCTCTTTAAGGGTCTTGATGTTTATGGACCTTTTTATTGATAATACCGTAGGTATGGGTTTTAAGAGTGCTGTTAACACTATGTCTTCTCCGTTGGAGGTACCACCTTCGATGCCCCCTGCGTGATTTGTTTCTCTTGTGATCTTACCATCTTTTACGCTGAACATGTCTTGAACTTTGCTGCCTTCTTCTTTGCTGTTTTTGAGTATATCACCTATGGCAACCCCCTTCACAGACGGTATGGACATCAAGGCAAAGGTAAGTGCTGCGTCTATTCTGCTGTCCCACTGCGTATAGCTACCAAGCCCTGCAGGTACCCCCTTTGAGACCACGACAAAGCTCCCTCCGAGCGTTTCCTTGTTTTGTATTGCTGTATCTATCTCCGCTACCATCTTTTTTGAAACTCCTTCGTCCGGACAGTACACGGGGGACTCTGCCGTCTTCTTTACGATGTCTTTGATCTCCGTATAAGGTGTCTGCATAGACACTTTCCCTATCCTGTTGACGAAGGCAAATACCTCTATGCCAAGGCTTTTCAGAAATAGTTTGCATATAGCACCAAGGGCAGTTCTAATTGCAGTTTCTCTTGCACTCGCCCTTTCCGTTGGAATGTTTAGATCAAGGTGGCCAAACTTTTTGTATCCAACAAAGTCTGCGTGCCCCGGTCGGGGTGAAAATCTTTCACTGGTGACTGGGTTTCCAGCGGTGTTTTTTAGCTCTATTACGATTGGGGCACCAGTGGTCTGTCCTTTGTGAATTCCCCCTACAAAGCGTGGTGAGTCCTCTTCTATCGACATCCTCTTTCCCCTACCATAGCCGCCTTGTCTCCTTCTTAGCATGGCAGTTATGTAGTCAGCGTCTACCCTTATCCCTGCGGGCAAACCGTCTAATATGCCGACGAGCTTTTCACCGTGGGATTCACCGCCCGTTATCATCTTTAACAATCCTCTTCCCCTCCTTGATTAGCTCTTCTGCTATGGTATCATTGAATCCCCAGAACTTCAAGTTGTGGTATGCTTGCCACAGCAACATACCTAACCCTCCTATTGCTTTTGCACCTTTGCTTGATGCTACTTCTAAGAGCTTTGTGGGAGATGGGTTGTACACGAGGTCGTACACCACCTTTTCTTCCGTAATTGCACCTGTGTCTATCGGTGGCATCTCTTCTGTATCTGGGTATTGACCTATGGGGGTGGCGTTTACTAAGATTTCGGACTCTGATACGGCTGTGGTACTCTCCTGAAAGGTTTTTGCCTCTATCTTTGCCTCTGGAAACAGCCTTGATGCTTGCATAGTCAGGGCTTTCGCCCGCTTGACTGTGCGGTTTACGATGAATATGCGCTTTGTTCCTGACCTTAGTAGGGCGTAAAGTACAGCCCGTGCCCCTCCACCTGCACCTATGATTGTGGCTGAACGGATGTCCTTGACACCTTCGCTGTGTAAGGAGTCTAAAAATCCTATCCAGTCGGTATTTTCGCCCAGCTGCTTGGAGGACGAGACCACATTCACTGCACCTATCACTCGTGCTGCCTCCGTTTCTCTTACGAACTCTCTTATTGCCTGCTTGTAGGGAATGGTTATGTTGAATCCTATACAGTATCTATCCTGTAAGAGCCTCTTTACGGTAACATATAGCTCTGACTCTTTTACATCGAGTGCAGTGTACTCGACATCGATAGCGTTTCTCTTGAATATCTCATTGTATATCTTGGCTGAGTAGCTGTGTTTTAACGGATGTCCGAGTAGAAACAAGTATCTTGTCATCTTATCACCTCCTTCAGTGTCTCGAAGAAGCGTGGATACGATATCTTTACCCATTCCTCCCCGTGTATAGTTGATCTTTCACCGTCTGTTGTGCACAGTGACGCTATTGCGAGCATCATAGCTATCCTGTGGTCTTTGTGTGCGTCTACTTCTGAGGAGTGTAGGATTCCTGTGCCTTCCACCACGAAGCCGTCTGGGAGCTCTTGTATCTTTGCTCCCATCTTTTTTAGCTCGCTCACCGTTGAGGAGATCCTGTCACTCTCCTTGTATCTCAGCTCGCTCGCCCCACTTACCGTTGTTTTCCCCTCTGCAAATACCCCGAGTAGTGCAATTAGTGGGATTTCGTCTATTGCAGTTGGGATCTCTGTGCTGTTCACCTCTATCCCTTTGAGCCTGCTTGAGGATACCTTTATGTCTCCGTGTGGCTCTGCTCCACTGTCTTTGTGAAGTGTCTCTATGTGTGCGCCCATTCTCTGGAGTATGCGAAGGAAGCCGGTTCTCGTTGGGTTCAGCCCCACATCTCTTATGGTGAGCTCTGCATCTGGATGTAGGACGCCGAGTGTGATGAAGAATGCAGCTGATGAGAAGTCTGCAGGTATGACGAACTTCGTAGCCGATGGTCTTCCGGGGAGTACACTTATGGTGTTTTCGTGAATTTCTACGGTTATTCCCATCTGAGTAAGCATTCTCTCGGTGTGGTCTCTGCTCTTTGTAGGTTCTCTGTATGTGGTGGGGGAGCTTGCAAAGAGGGAGGCAAGTATCACAGCAGACTTTACTTGAGCGCTCGCTATCTGGGAGGTGTATTCTATTCCACTCAGGCGTCTTCCCCTTATTGCAATTGGAAGATTTTCTCCACCGTTTCTGCCAAGTATCTCTGCCCCCATCTTTAAAAGTGGCTGTATTACCCGTTTCATGGGCCTTTCTGAAAGGCTTCTGTCCCCGTAAAGTACGAATAGACCTTTCTGTGCTGAAAAGAGGCCTGTTAACAGCCTTGCCGTCGTGCCTGAATTTCCGCAATAAAGGGGTTGCGTTGGCTCTTTGAATCCTCTCGGATAGACCCACAGGTGGTCGAAGTCACCTTCAAATGTTACTCCACAGGCTTTCATGATGTTTAGTGTCTTCAGCACGTCGTCGGAAGCGAGCAAGTTGTGTATCTCTGATACCCCTGATGCTATAGATGAGAGTATGATTGCCCTATGGCTTATTGATTTGTCTGGAGGCACTGTGATTATGCCTCTTATTTTCATTGGACCACCGCTCCTTCCGGTAGTTTCGCACCTTCCACTGCGGCAATCTTTCTTAATGACTCCATCATGGACTCAAACTGGGTAAAGTCCATACTTTGTCTGCCGTCCGAAAGTGCCTTTTCTGGTATTGGGTGAACCTCTACCATTATACCGTGTGCTCCAGCGACGAGTGCCGCCTTTGCCAGAGGTGGAATGATCTCTCTCCTGCCCGTTGAGTGGCTCAAGTCCACACATATCGGGAGGTGAGACAGTTCTCTTACGAGTGGCACGGCGGACAGGTCGAGTGTGTTTCTCGTCATAGTCTCGAATGTCCTTATACCCCGTTCGCAAAGGATGATGTTTTTGTTACCTGATGTTGCAATGTATTCTGCTGCTAACAGCATCTCTTCTATGGTGGACATGAAACCACGCTTTAGTAGAATAGGTTTGTTGGTGCTACCGAGTGCCTTTAGCAGAGGGAAGTTTTGCATGTTTCTTGTGCCTACCTGAAGGATGTGTGCATACTCTGACACGAGCTCTATTGCCTGGATGTTCATGACCTCCGTTACCACCTTCATACCGTGACTCTCTGCGGCATCTCTTAGGTATTTGAGTCCTCTCTCTCCAAGACCCTGAAAGGAGTACGGAGATGTCCTAGGTTTAAACGCGCCACCTCTTAATATCTTGACCCCCAACCCAGATAGGAATGCGGCTATCCTGTGTATCTGTTCCTCTGACTCTACTGAACACGGACCAGCCATTACAGTGAAGAAGCCATCTCCTACCGGTATTCCATCTACATCTACGACCGTGTCCTCTGCGTGAAACTCCTTTGATACCAGTTTGTAGGGTTTAAGTACCCTTATGACCTTTTCCACGCACGACAAGGACTCAAACCTCTCTTTTGCCTCGTACCTCCCATCACCTATTATCCCTATCACCGTCCTCTCCCTCCCCTGAGACACATTCGTTTTAAGACCCATCGACTCTGCTATGCTCTTTACCTTTTCAATCTCACCTTTTCCAGATCCACCTTTTAGCACCACTATCATCTCTACTACCCCCCTTAAAAAATTAAGGGGAAGGACCCTAAAGCCCTTCCCCTTGAATAACAAAAAGGGCTTCCGGGTAGGTGTACCAAAAAGGTATCTACCCGGAAGCCCCGCTTCCAGACGGTAGATACCTGCTATCTAAAGTAGAAATACACGTACCCAAAAGCCCTAACAGTCACTGTATCCATTTGAAAACTATTATACCACAGCAGTCAACCCTTGAAAAGCACAAAGTTAAAGAGTTGCAGGATGGAGTTTGTACCCACTCCGCTTCTGCTCCACTTTGCTGTAGCTTTTCCGAGAGTTTAGGTTATTTTTCGATGATTATCCTAACATTTCCATCTTTTCTTGTGACATTGACCACTACATCTCTTTCGTATCGGCGGAGGTGCAGGTTTACACTGCCCTCTGATGTTTGGAGGTTTTTGATCCACACTTCGTTTAGAAATTCTGGCAGTAGGGGGTGTGTAAACCTTACTTCGCTTTTTCCGACGGATAAGCCTAATACTGCCTGTAACAGCATGAATACTGTCCCTGCTGCCCATGCTTGGGGGTTGCATGCAACTGGGTAGTGCGTTGGTCCTTCGTTTGGTCTTCTGTAAAAACCGCAGAATAACTCTGGTAGCCTGTGCAGATCGAAGAATGTACTTGCCTCGAACAGGCCTTTCAGTATCCTTAGTGCTTCTTCTTTGAATCCATATTTAGCGAGTCCGTAGGCAATGATGGCGTTGTCGTGTGGCCAGATGGAGCCGTTGTGGTACGATAATGGGTTGTACTGAACCTCATCGGAGGATACAGTTCTTATGCCCCACCCGGAGAAAAATGCCCTTTCGAAGAGTAGTTTGGCGATCCTTTTTGCTCTGGAAGGTTTCGCGGCGTTGCTGAACAGCAGGTGCCCTGCGTTACTCGTCTTGACCCTGCACAGCTTTTTATTGCCGTCGAGTGCCATTCCGTAGAAAGAGAGCTCTTCGCACCAGAATAGATCGTCTATCTGTTGTTTTATCCTTTGAGCCTCTTGTAGCCACTTTGCGCTTAACTCTTTGTGACCCAATGCGTCTGCTATTTTTGCAGCTTCTTTTTTTGCCTGATATACATAACCTTGAACCTCGACGAGTGCTATAGGATCTGTTGCTAATGTGCCGTCTGCGTGGAATACGCTGTCGTGGGAGTCTTTCCATCCTTTGTTTGTCAGGCCATCTTTGGATGCGGTGTACTCTACGAGGCCGTCTCCGTCTTTGTCTCCGTATGTATCGATCCATTTTACTGCAGACATGATGTTTTCCCATATCTGTTTGATAAAGTGCGTGTCCCCCGTGCGGCTGTAGTATTCACCTGCTAATACGACGAAAAGAGGGGTAGCGTCTATGCTGCCGTAATATTTGGTGAATGGTATTTCTCCAGCTTCAGCCATTTCTCCTCTACGGATTTCGTGAATGATCTTTCCGGGTTGGGCGTCCTGCCTTTCGTTTATCCCCTTTGACTGTGTAGCGGATAGAAACGAGAGTACACCTTTTGCAATCTCCGGTTTAATCCACAAGGTTTGGAGTGCCGTTATAATACCGTCCCTACCGAAAGGTGCATTAAACCATGGAATACCTGCGTATGGATAAAACCCGTGTGGGGTCTTTGTCATTAGCATTGCAATGTCGGCTAAGCACCGTCGTATCCATCGGTTGAACTGCTCATTGGATGTGTGAACCATGCAACCGGATTTTGTCCATTGCTTGAAGTGGTGAACTACGCCCGAAAATGCCTTTCTGAGCGGTATGGTTGTTTCTTCCACATTCGTACTGCAGGTTATGGTGGTGTGAATGATGTACTCCTTCTTTGGCTCGAGGGAGAGGTAAAATGCCACTTCGTTGGGTGAGACTTCTTGTGGAGTAGGGGAAAATGCGATAGTGGTTTGGCGTAGGCGTCCGTCTTTACCAATATAAGCAAAAACTATCTTACAGTCATATACCTTGGGTTTTAGTATGGTGCCCCTTGTGTCTCTTTTTACGCCTCTGATTTCAAACATGTCTGCAAAGTCAGATGCGTAAGCTATGTTGATGTGGAGCTTTTTAGGTGTAAGGGAGAAATTCCTTATAGTAATTTTCTCGTAGCAGGTATTTTTGAACAGAAACTTTCTCCTTAGAATGTGTATGCTCCCTTTTGGCACGGTGAGAGTACCGTTTTCCGTGATGTCTATATTAGCGAGGTCCACCGTGAACAGGGAGTTGTCCTCTTTGACGGTAGAGCTTAAGAGCATGGGGTTTGTCTCTGAGATGTTCATCTTGTAGTAGGAGAGGTGTCTTGTTCCCTGATAGTACAGCCCCTGCTCTTTCAGCCCTACCAGTTCTATGTCGCCGTAGGCGTTAAATATTGCGAAACTCTCCTCGTGTTTTAGCGTTCTGGTTTCTTCGCTCAGGCGGGATGATGTTGCAAGTATGTAGTAGTTGTCATCTACACGGATTACATCTTTTTGCATGGTTTTACACCGCCTCGAGCAGGTAGTTCTGTTCGATTACCTGTTGATAAACTCTGATGTAATCTTCTGCCATTCGGGTTGCTGTAAACCTTCGTTCGAATGTCTCTCTGCATGTCTTTCTACTTATTTTGCTGATCTTTTCAACTGCTTGGAGAGCTTCGTCTATGCTGCTCACGATGAAGCCAGTTTTTCCGTCTTCTATTATCTCTGGAACAGATCCGCATCTCCACGCAATTACCGGTGTCCCACACGCCAGTGCCTCGATCATTGCTAATCCGAATGGTTCTGGCCAGTCTATGGGGAAGAGTAGTGCATAAGCATTTCCCAAGAATTCGTCTTTTTCCTGCTCCCCTATCTCTCCGATAAACTCAACCAGTGAGGTCTTCAACATGGGTTTGATGAAGTTTCTGAAGTAGTCTTCGTCTACCTTGTCCACCTTTGCTGCTATCTTTAGTGGAATACCTGTCCTTTTTGCGATCTCTATCGCCCTATCGGGTCTCTTCTCTGGAGATATACGCCCTATAAAGGCCAGATAGTCGCCGTGCCTTTCGTGGAATCTGTAGAGCTGTTCTGGTAGTCCATGGTACACAGTTGCCTGCCAGTTTAACCAAGGCATACCCCTTCTTTGTGCATTAGATATGGATACGAACGGCATCTCCCTGAATAGCCTAAATAGTGGTGGGTAGTCTGGGATGTCCAATCTACCGTGTAGTGTGGAGACGGTTGGTGTGGGAGATCTCTTTGCTATGGGCAGATGCAAGTACTCGGTGTGGAAGTGTATTACATCGAAAGAGTGAGCCCTTGCCATTACCTCTTCAAACATCAGCAGGTGATGACATGTAGGGTCTATACATGTTGGATCAAACCTTAAAGAGCGTTTCGAAATGGGTACAAGGTGTGCAGATGTGTGAGAGTCTGCGCTGGCAAATAGGGTTACATCGTGCCCCATCTTCACCAGCTCCTCCGTCAGATAGGAGACTACTCTTTCTGTCCCTCCGTATAGCTTTGGTGGTACACTTTCAAACAGAGGTGCTACTTGTGCAATACGCATAACTAACACCCCCTCTATCTAACAACATAGTTTCGGAAATCGGATAAGGAAATGCGAGACATAAGGGATTAAAGAGAAGAACGCCCACATAATTTTCTAACGGCCTTTCAAAAAAATCAAGGGGTAAAATACACAGTTATCCACATAGTTATCCACACTATCCACATTGTCCACAACCCACCTGTTGCCTCCACCTCTGCCTTGGAGAATTGAGATATTATTCACAAACTTTGTTGTAATCTTTCACAAAATAGGTTGTAGATACGCTGATTTTACAGATATATCTTGCAAATTTAGAAATCAATGTTATAATTGTCTTTGAGAGGGGTGAAGTAGGTGGCTACTGTTAGGGAGCTTTTAGAGAAAGTAAGGGGATATCTTTGAGCCTGATAGGTTAACTGAGCGGCTGGAGGAGTTAGACAAGGAGTTAGCCAAGAGGGGCTGGGGGAGTTCTCCTGAGGTGTTGAAGCTTTCGAAAGAGGCGTCGATGATAAGAAAGAAGCTGGAACGATTTAGCTCTTTGGAGCGGGAGGTAGAGGAGGTAGAGGCTATCTCTGAGCTTTTGGAGGAGGAAGATGACAAGGAGTTGCAGGAGGAGTTTAAAAGGAGAGAGGGAGAGCTTCTGCGACAGATATCTTCATTTGAGATAGAACTTCTTTTCAACAAGGAGTTTGACTTTAACAACGCTATTGTCTCTATCCATCCGGGAGCGGGTGGAACGGAATCTCAGGACTGGGCGGAGATGTTGCTCCGCATGTATACGAGGTGGGCAGAAAGGCGGGGTTTTTCAGTAGAAACGGTTGACCTTCAACCGGGCAATGAAGCGGGTATAAAGAGTGTTACATTCATCGTGAAGGGTGATTACGCTTATGGCTACCTCAGAGGTGAAACTGGCGTCCACAGGCTTGTTAGAATATCTCCGTTTGATGCTGCTCACAGGCGGCACACATCTTTTGCTTCAGTTGAGGTTATACCCGAAATAGCTGAGGAGATAGAGGTGGAGATAAGACCCGAGGACATAAAAATAGATACGTTTCGTGCTTCTGGAGCTGGAGGACAGTATGTCAACAAGACGGATTCCGCTGTGAGGATTACCCACATACCGACTGGTATCGTTGTCCAGTGTCAGAACGAAAGATCCCAGTATAGCAACAAACTGACGGCGATGAAGGTTCTCAAGGCAAGACTTTATCAGTTAAAGGAGAAAGAGCGTAGGGAACAGGTTTCCTCTCTGGCAGGTGAGAAAAGGGAGATAGCATGGGGTAGTCAGATAAGGAGCTATGTTTTTTATCCTTATCAGATGGTTAAGGACCATCGTACGGGCATAGAGGTATCCAATGTTAAAGCGGTTATGGATGGTGAGATAGACACTTTTATTGAGGGTTATCTGCGGAGTGCGATGGAGAATGTTGCTTGATAGGAGGTAGGGACAGGTTGGCGAAGAAGCTTTGGGAAGTAGTAATCAACGAGAAGTGGTGTAAGGGATGTAACATCTGTGTGGAGATGTGTCCGGTGAAGATACTGAGGTTGAACGACAGATTCAAAGCAGAGGTAGTTGACATGGATAGGTGCGTGGGTTGTATGAATTGCAGTAACTACTGTCCGGAGTTTGCTGTTACGGTGAAGGAGCGTGGAGAGAATGGGTAGAAAAGTGTTTTGGCAGGGCAATATGGCGGTTGCTATGGGTGCTATAGATGCAGGGGCGAGGTTTTTTAGTGGTTATCCGATAACGCCCTCCTCTGAGATCGCTGAGGTGTTGTCTGTTGAGCTTCCGAAGGTTGGGGGTAAGTTTATGCAGATGGAGGACGAGATAGCAGGTATAGCAGCGGCCATAGGGGCATCTGTCGGTGGTTTAAAGGCGATAACTGCGACCAGTGGGCCTGGATTTTCCTTGAAGCAGGAGAATCTCGGGCTTGCGTGTATAGCGGAGATACCCATAGTAGTCGTGGATATGCAGAGGGGTGGACCGAGCACAGGTTTGCCTACTAAACCTTTACAGGGTGATGTCATGCAGAGCAGATGGGGAACGCACGGTGACCACCCTATCATAGTTCTTTCTCCGTCATCGGTTAAGGAGTGCTACTACCTTACGATAAGAGCATTTAACCTATCTGAGCGCTTTCGCACGCCGGTGATACTACTTGGTGACGAGATCGTAGCTCATATGAGAGAAGGTTTTGAACTCCCGGAGGAGGGAGAAGTAGAGATAGTGAATAGGAAACGTCCTACCGTCCCGCCTGATGAGTATCTTCCGTATAAGGCGGACGATGATGATATACCTCCAATGGCGGCATTTGGGGAGGGATATAGGTATCACATAACGGGGTTGACCCACGACGAAACGGGTTTTCCTACCAATGACCCGAAAAAGATAGACGAACTTAACCGTAGGTTGTACAGGAAGATATACAACTACTTGGACGAGATAGTGGACTACGAGGAAGAGGGGATAGATGGGGCAAAGGTGGTGCTTTTAGGGTACGGCAGTGTCTCAAGGTCTGCTCTTTCTGTCTCGAGAATGTTGAGAAAAGAGGGTTTACCTGTGGGATACTTTAGGCCTGTTACTGTGTGGCCCTTCCCTGAGAGGGAAGTGAAAGAGATATCTAAGAAGGTGGACCTGATCGTTGTGCCTGAGATGAACATGGGGCAGCTTGTTTTGGAGGTAGAAAGGGTCTCTTGTGGAGGAGCAAAGGTTCTGCACTATGGTAGAGTAGATGGAGAGCCTATAAGCCCTCTGGAGCTGGTTGAATTTGTGAAGGGGGTAATGTAAATGCCGGAAGCGGCGGTGATGGAGTTTATAAGGCCACAGTTTTTTCCACATATATGGTGTCCGGGATGTGGACATGGCATTATAATGCACGCCATATTGAGTGCTATTTCTGAGATAGGCAAGCGTCCGGAGGAGGTAGCAGTGGTCTCTGGGATAGGTTGTTCTGGTAGGATGCCGGGTTACATAAATGCAAATACTCTTCATACCACTCACGGCAGGGCACTGGCGTTTGCTACCGGTTTAAAGATGGCAAGACCAGACCTGTTGGTGATAGCCCCCATGGGTGATGGGGACTGTGCTGCCATAGGTGGTAACCACTTCATTCATGCGGCAAGAAGGAACATAGGGATAAAGGCAGTTATCCTTAACAACAACATATACGGTATGACTGGAGGACAGTACTCTCCCACTACCCCAACGGGTGCGCGCTCGACTACCACGCCCTACGGGAACCTTGACCAAGCGTTTGACATATCAAAACTGGCGGTGGCGGCTGGTGCGTCCTATGTAGCGAGGACGACGGTGTTTCACTATTTGGTTTTAAAGAAGTACCTAAAGAAGTCATTTCAAAAGAAGGGATTTACCGTTGTTGAAGTGTTAACGATGTGTCCGGTGCAGTTTGGTAGGAAAAATAAGCTCGGTGATGGACCTGCCATGTTGAAGATGTTTCAGCAGAAGTCTATCCCTGTAGAAAAGGCGAGGACGATGTCCGAGGAAGAGCTGGAAGGTAAGTTCGTGATAGGGGAATTTGTGGATAGAGATGTGGAGGAGTATGCAGAAAAGTACAATAAACTCATAGAAAGTCTTGGTAAGGTACCTGTAGACAAGCAGTTGACGAGGAGGGGAGTTAATTGGCAGACAGATTCGAGGTGCGAATAGCAGGCTACGGTGGTCAGGGTTCCATCTTGATGTCTGTGATTTTGGGGGAGGCGGCGGTTCTGCGTGCTGGTAAAAATGCCGTTCAAACGCAGTCTTATGGACCTGAATCCAGGGGTGGTGCGAGTAAGGCGGAGGTCGTGATAGGTGAAGGCGAGATAGACTACCCCAAGGTTACCAATCCGGATGTCTTTGTTGCTATGAGTCAGGAGGCGTACGATACATACATAGGTGATGTGAAGCCAGGAGGTATAGTTATTGTTGACACATTTTATGTAAAGGATTTTAAGGGAGGTGAGAATGTTCACCCGTTGCCTTTGACGGAGACCGCTGAAAAGAAGATAGGCAAGACTATAGTTGCCAACATGGTTGCCCTTGGGGCGTTAAGCTACTTTATAAGAGACATCATACCAACTGATGCAATAAAGGAAGCGATGTTGCACAGGGTTCCAGATGGTACGCAAGATATGAACCAGAAGGCATTTGAGGAGGGGTACAAACTGGTAGCAGAGAAGTGATTGAAAGGGGGTGAAGTTTAAGGCTTTAGGAGGTTGAAGAGCTTAGAAAGAGTTCTTCAAAAACCCAAAGGAGGTTGATTGAATTGGCAGGCAAAAGCAATCCTTTTGAGATAGTGTTAAGACAGATAGAGTCAGCAAAACCTTATCTGGATGTTGACCCCGACATAATTGAGGCAATAAAGTACCCGAAAGAGGTTCTTACGCTTCGTTTACCCGTTAAGATGGACAACGGTAAGGTAAAGGTGTTTACTGCCTACCGTTCTCACCACAACAATGCTCGTGGACCCTACAAGGGTGGAGTGAGGTATCACCCCAATGTGACATTAGAAGAAGTTATGGCGCTCTCTGCGTGGATGACATTCAAGTGTGCAACGGTTGGTATCCCGTATGGTGGAGGAAAAGGCGGTATTGCCTGTAACCCGAAAGAGATGTCCCAGTCTGAGTTGGAGAGGCTTTCGAGGGCTTATGCACTTGGTATATCCAGGTTCATGGGCACTGACATAGACATACCGGCTCCAGATGTTTACACCAATCCTCAAGTTATGGCTTGGTTTGTGGATACATACGAAAAGGTCAAAGGATGGAGTGAGCCTTCTGCTTACACCGGCAAACCTCTCAACATCGGTGGTTCCGAGGGTAGAGGTGATGCCACTGCAAAAGGTGGTATGTATGTCATTAGAGAGGCAGCAAAGTATCTAAAACTCACGGGGAAGGTTACGGTAGCCATTCAAGGGTATGGAAATGCTGGTTACTTTGCGGCGAAGTTGCTCCACGACGAGCTCGGCTACACAATTATAGCCGTCAGCGACTCTAAAGGTGGCATCTTGAAGAAAGACGGTCTTGACCCAGACGATGTCTTGAAGCACAAGAGAGAGACAGGTTCGGTTGTGAACTACCCCGGTAGTGAGAACATTTCAAACGAAGAAGTTCTCGAGCTTGAGTGCGACATACTCGTGCCTGCTGCACTGGAAGATCAGATTACCAAAGACAACGCCGATAAGGTTAAAGCAAAGATAGTTGCGGAGTTGGCGAATGGACCCACCACACCGGAGGCAGACAAGATACTCCACAAGAACGGTGTGTTCTTAGTGCCAGACATACTCGCAAATGCTGGTGGAGTGACAGTTTCTTACTTCGAGTGGGTACAGGGTAGAATGGGATTGTGGTGGACAGAGGAAGAGGTTTATGATAGACTTGAGAGGATAATGGTAAAGAGTTTCAATGACATACTGGAAATAGCGAAGAAGCACGATATTGACATGAGGACAGCAGACTATGTGCTTGCCGTAAGCAGAGTGGTGGAGGCTACGAAGGTAAGGGGTTTCTGGCCATAAGTCTTTTGCAGTGAGGAGTAAAGCCCCCAGCACTCTGGGGGCTTTATTTATTAAGGAGGGGTGCGGATGCTGAATATCACTTCAGAGTATGGACAGCTTGAGGCGGTAATGCTACACAGACCGGGCAGAGAACTGCAGGGTATCACGGTACACAACATGAGCGAGCTGTTGTTTGACGATGTTCCGTGGTTGAAAGAGGCACAGAAGGAGCACGACAACTTTGCAGAGGTGTTGAGAAGCAGGGGAGTAGAGGTGCTTTATGTAGAGAAACTCCTTGAAGATGTTCTGCAGAACGGGGGAGTGAAGGAGGAGCTGGTAAAGAGGGTGGTAATGCTTGAGATGTTTAACCCCCGAACGAGCACATACCTGCGTGACTTTTTAGAGGAGCTACCGTCTGATGAGCTCGTAGATGTCCTTATAGGTGGTTTGAGGAAGAGAGATGTGAAGCTAAAGGGTCTTGGCCTGGTTGCAATGATGAGGGAAGAGGAGGGTTTCTACATAAGACCACTTCCCAACATGTACTTTATGAGGGATCCGTCTGCCGTTGTGGGGAACAAGGCAATAGTAAGCAGTATGAAGTATCTTGCAAGGATGAGAGAGACTCTTTACCTCTACTTTATTTTTAAGTACCACAAGCGATTTGAAGGGACATCTCTGTGGTTTGGGGATAGCCCGAAAGACACTCCACCTTACTTTATAGAGGGTGGAGATGTGCTTGTGTTGGACGATGAAACGGTTATAATAGGGTGTGGGGAGAGGACGACCCCGGCTACCGTGGAGAGGGTTAGCAGAAGGTTCTTTAAAGACGGTAACCTGAAGAGAGTGTTTGCGGTGGAGATCCCGAAGAAACGCACTTTTATGCACCTCGACACGGTGTTTACCATCGTGGACAGAGGGGTATTTGTCGTATATCCAGAGGTCATTGAGAACATGAGAGTCTATGAACTAACACCTGCAAAGGGATGGGATATATCCATAAGGGAGATTCCAGACATAAAAAGTGGCTTGAATGAGGTTATGGATGTTGATAATATAAAGTTCATCTACACCGGTGGTGGAGACGAATCCGTTGCGGCAAGGGAGCAGTGGAATGACGGCACGAACACACTGGCAGTGTCACCCGGCGTGGTGGTGACTTACAGCAGGAACGAGGTTACCAATGCTGTGCTCCGTGAAAATGGTATAGAGGTTATAGACATATACGGGTCGGAGCTGGTTAGAGGCAGGGGAGGACCCCGCTGTATGACCCTTCCTTTGAGGAGGAGGGATGTAAAGTGAGTCTTGTCGTGCTGAAGAATCTTGGGGAGATTGTAACCGGAGACCTTTCAAATCTTGCAAGGGTTGGAGATGCCATACTCATAGAGGATGGTATCATCAAAGAGGTGGGTTTTTACGCAAGTATGGAGCTACCCGAGGGAGTAGAGGAGGTGGACGCTGGTTTTCATGCAGTTGCACCTGCTATAGTGGATGTTAGGCTGGACGGAAACGGACTCGATTACGATTCTAATGCTGCCTTTGGCATGCTTTCTGCCGTTCTGCCGAAAGGAGTAGATGCACAGTCAGATGGCGTTTATCTCCATAGAACTGATTCTGCCTTTGCGTCCTTGGGTGTTTGGGGCAAGGAGTTTAAGTGTCGTGTAGATGAGGAGTGCGTTGCTGATGCAGATGTGATTGTCGGTGCCAACGGTTCTCCGGTATCTCTGCCTTCCAACGAGGCAGTTAGGGTGCTCGACTTGGACAAGCCTGTGGGTTTGTGTGCAAACGGGAATTTGAGGGTTGCGGCTGCCATCGTCAAGGAGGCTAAGCAGAAGGGTGTGTTGGATAGGGTGTTTGTCTGCAGTGGGAGTGAGTATGGGCGAACACCTCTAAGCTTG
Source organism: uncultured Synergistota bacterium (assembly GCA_964559865.1). Classification (GTDB taxonomy): domain Bacteria; phylum Synergistota; class JAGHAJ01; order JAGHAJ01; family JAGHAJ01; genus JAGHAJ01. The sequence continues at coordinate 32,808 of CAZLJD010000030.1, read as the reverse complement.
TGGTTGTTCTTGAGCCACCTCTGTTGGACATCTGGCATCACGGGTGAGCAGGCAGTGGCACTGGTTACGGGTAATGTTGCGAAGGTGTTTGATATGGATAGGGGCGTGATAGATGTGGGAAAACGGGCGGAGTTTATGTTTCTTTCTATCCCCTACGGTAGTGAGGCGTCTGAACCACCAGAGACGCTGGAGGCGGGAGATATCCCCTCCATTGTTGGGGTGTTTAAAGATGGTAAGATCTTGCCCACCGTTGATACCTTCAGAATACCGACTAAGAAGGACGAGGCAGATGAACTTTTGCAGGACATAGATAGCCTATTTTCAGAGGAACAAGAATAAAGGAGGTAGGTAGAGATGGCTGTTACGATGAAGGGCAAACACCTGATAGACCTGCACAGGTGGACTACGGAGGAGATCCTTGAGGTTTTGAAGACGGCAGAGACTTTGAAGCTGGAGAAGAAGCGTGGTCAGGAACACCCGATCTTGAAGGGGAAGACATTGGCAATGATATTTCAGAAACCTTCTACCAGGACGAGGGTGTCCTTTGAAGTGGGTATGTATCAGCTTGGTGGATATGCGCTTTACCTTGGCCCGAACGATCTTCAGCTTCGCAGGGGTGAGACTATTGCAGATACGGCAAGGGTTATATCTCGCTATTGTGATGGTATAATGGCGAGGGTATTTTCTCACAACGACATCTTGGACCTTGCGCAGAATTCGGGTGTGCCGGTTATAAACGGCCTGTCGGACCTCTTCCACCCTACACAGGTTCTGGCGGACCTCTTAACCATCGTGGAGAAGAAGGGCTACTTGAAGGGTATAAAGCTTGCCTTTGTGGGTGACGGTAACAACATGGCAAACTCCCTTATGTTTGGGGGTGCAAAGGTTGGTATGCATGTGGTTATAGCCTCTCCGAAGGAGTACTCCCCCCGTGAGGATATAGTCTCGGTTGCGAAGGCAGATGCAAGGCTGACGGGGGGCTCTGTGACGATCGTGGAAGACCCGGTGGAAGCGGTAAAGGACGCAGATGTCATTTACACCGATGTCTGGGCAAGTATGGGACAGGAAGCGGAGGCAGAGAAGAGGAGGAAGGCATTTAAGTCTTATCAGGTGAACTCCAACCTCGTGAAGATGGCAAAGCCGGACGCCATCGTAATGCACTGTTTACCGGCGCACAGGGGAGAGGAGATAACATCTGAGGTAATAGATGGACCACAGTCCGTTGTCTTTGACGAGGCAGAAAATAGGTTGCACGCGCACAAGGCAATTTTGTCTTTGCTACTGTGATAATATATTAGGGGTAATCGAAGATGCAGGAGCTGTCTAAGGAGAGGCTCCAATCTCTTTTTGAAGAAGGTAGCTTTGCCGAGCTGATACCTTACGGAGAGAGACTGCTCAGGATATATCCAGAGGACTGTGATATCCGGTATGTTCTGGGTATGGCGTACGTCTATACGGGGCAGTTTGATGAGGCAGAGAGAGTGCTTAGTAGGGCGATAATGCTCGATGAGCGCTCTCCTCTACTTTTGATGGCAATGGGTAAACTCTATGCAGAGATGAAAGACTACAGAAAAGCTCTTTCTTACTTAAACAGGGCGATCCAGTATGCACCTAACGATAGAGAGGTCTTGTTCACTGCTGCCTACATATACGACGAGATTGGTGATTATAGGAGCGCAACAGAGCTTTACAGGAGACTCGTTGCGCTTTATCCGGATGATGCTCAGGTGCACAACAATCTCGGCGTTACCATGCTGAAACAAGAGCTCTACAATGAAGCGATGGCGGAGTTTGAAAAGGCTGTCAGCATATCTCCTAACTATGTAGATGCGTGGGAAAACATAGCTGTGCTGAGCGAGTACAGGGGTTTGCAGACGAAGGCGATAGAGGCGTGGCGTCACATAGTTAGCGTAAGGGGTAGCTGCGATGACTTCATCTCCTTGGGGAACATGCTCTTTAAGACTGGCAAGAGCCTTCAAGCGTTGAGGTTGCTGGAGCGCGCAAAGAAACTTTATCCTGACAGCCCACGGTTGCACTACGAAATAGCACTTATCTACATGCAAGAAGGCAACTGGCGTGATGCCCTCGATGAGCTGCATCTTGCGGAGAGACTTGGTATGAAAGAAGATACGGAGTTTCTCTGGTCAAAGGCGGTCGTCCTGTTTAACTTGAGGATGTTCAAGGAGTGCCTCCAGGTGCTTGAGGAGTATGAGAGAGTTGTAGATGTGCCGGACAGGGCATTTTACGACACAAAAGTAAGGGTGCTTCTGCACCTCAGGAGGTGGAAGGAGGCACTAAATGTGATAGATGGCCACGACATTCAGGGTAATGTGGACATGGTGTACTTCAAGGGGATAGCTTTGTACAGGCTTGGCAGGTATGCAGAGGCACTTGATTACCTCCAGAGGTCCTACGATGCGGGTATAGTAAACGAGAACATATGCAGGCAGCTTGCGAGGGCTTACGCTGTTCAGGGGGATGTGGATAGCTCCTTGAAGTACTGGAAGAGATTGCTTGACATAACGCCTGAAGATAAAGAGGCTCGGGCCGCCTTGAGGCAGGATACCAAGGGACAAAGAGAGATGAAGGTGGTCGTGAATCCCGAACATGTGGAGAAGCACAGGGAACTTGCCAGAATGTATGCAGCTAAGGGAATGGAAAAAGAGGCGTTGTGGGAGTGGAAAAAGGTTTTGCTTATAGACCCTTATGATTTGGAGGCGATGGAAGAAGTAGAAAAGAGAAGGGGTTAGCGATGATGGAGTGGCTTCACATTTTGAGGATCCAGGACATAGTGGACATAATAGTTATAGCTTATTTGGTATACAAGCTCCTTGATATCCTCAAGGGAACTATGGCAATGCAACTTCTAAAAGGCATCTTTGTCCTCCTCATTGCCGGCAATGTTGCCAAGTGGTTGGGTTTACACACGCTTGACTGGTTGTTTGGTAAGGTTATAAGTATCATGTTTATAGCGCTTCCCGTGATATTTCAGCCTGAGATAAGGCAGGCTTTGGGTGCTCTTGGAAGGGGTGGGATAAGGTATCGGAGGTTTAAAGGGGAACCAGAGAGGCTCGTAGATGAGGTAGTAGATGCACTTAAGTTTATGAGGTTGCAGAGGATAGGTGCAATTCTCGTGTTTCAAAGGAGGGACAGTCTGCGGGAGTTTGCAGCGAAGGGCACAGCTCTGAATGCGGAGCTCACGAGTGAGCTTCTGCTCACGATATTTACACCTGCAACCCCTCTGCACGACGGTGCCGTCATTATAAGAGGAGATACGGTCCAGGCAGCGGCTTGCTTTCTTCCGCTGAGTGACAATCCCTTTATAGAGCCCACACTTGGCAGCAGACACAGGGCAGCTCTTGGTATTACGGAGGTCAGCGATGCCGTTGCGTTTGTCGTTTCTGAGGAGAGGGCGGAGGTATCTCTTGCTGTTAGGGGAAGACTTGTGAGGGACATGGACGAAGACAGGATAAGGAAGGTGTTGTTTGGTCTTTACAGACCCTCTGGTGAGAGTGGCTGGTCGAGGCTGTGGAGGAAGGTGAAAAAGAGAAAATGAGGTCTATGGATAGTTGGCTTGAAAACAGGGTGGTTCTGTGGATAGTGTCGTTTGCGATAGCGGTGATAATATGGATGTATGTCTCTTATTCTCCCGACATAGGCAAGATAGAGCGGATCATGGATGTCCGGGTGAGCGCAAGGAATCAGCCTGCGAATGTAATAGTGGAGTATCAGCCCAAGGAGATAGAGCTACGCATTATAGGCTTTAAGGAGGACATGACATCGTTTTCCCCAAACGATGTCAGTGCTTACATAGATCTAAAAGGGCTTTCGAAAGGTAAGTTTATGGTGCCTGTTGCACTGAAGTTACCTCCCGGCATAAGAGTGGAGAGGGTTGAACCAAAGAAGGTGGCTGTGACGATCGTGCCGCTGGTGAAGAAGTATATTCCCGTGAGGGTGTCCACTATAGGCTTTCCACCAGATGGCTACATAGCAGAAGAGCCGGCTGTCTTTCCAGAGAAGGTTGAGATACGGGGTAGCCCTGTTATACTTGCTGCTGCCAAGATGGCGGTCGTGAGTATAGATATGAGCGATGTTAGGGAGTCGATTATGAGGGAAGTTTCCGTTACGGTAGTAGATGAGGCTGGCAGGGAGATAAAGGGCGTTACTGTAATACCCCCTAAGGTAGATGTGGCTGTGAAGGTGAGGAAGGGGTGGCCCCAGAGGGTTGTAGCAGTTAAGCCGAGGATAAAGGGCAAACCACCGAAGGAGTGGGTGCTAAAGAGTGTGAGCGTGAAGCCGGCCTCCGTGGGGATAGAAGGTCCGAGAGATGTGATATCTGGCATAAGTGCTATTTATACGCCGCCTATAGACATAAGTCGTATAAGGAATAAGGTGGTGAAGGTAAAGCTCTTACCGGTTATGCCGTCTGATAAGGTACGGATGATAGAGAAACAACCTGTTGTGGTTACACTCCTGTTCGAGGAGAGGACCATCAGCAAGACGCTGGTCGTACCGGTTGAGGTTCGTGGAAGGAGCGTCTTTGGGAAGTGGAAGGCAACACCTAACATCGTTAAGGTTACTGTGAAAGGTCCTTATAGTGTAGTGAAGACAGGTAAGGTTGAGGCGTATGTGTATGTGGGTAACATCTTGACCAAAAAGAAGATCGTGAAGGTTAAGCTGGATGTTCCGAAGGGTATGTCGGTGGTGAGGGTGGTTCCTGAAAATGTGACGGTGGAGGTGGTAAAGTGAGGCTGTTTGGGACAGACGGAGTGAGAGATGTAGCACACGAGGGGTATATGACGCCGGAGAATGTTTTCAGACTTGGCAGGGCGTACGGGAGGTTCTTGAGGCAGAGGGGCATTGACCTGAGAGTGTTGGTGGGGAGGGATACAAGAGAGTCTGGTGAGGAGATAGAAGAGGCACTGGTGGAGGGTATGGTGAAAGAGGGGGTAGATGTGTATTTGGCGGGTGTCCTTACTACCCCTGCTGTGTCTTTGCTGGTTCGTTTCAAGGGCATTGGTGGAGGTGTGGTGATATCTGCGTCGCACAATCCATTTTTCTACAATGGTATAAAGTTCTTCTCACTCACGGGTGAGAAGTTGTCCGAAGGTGAAGAGGAGGCAATAGAGCAAATATTCTTTGCGGAGCACGGAGATGAGCTGGTGGAAAGAGGGGTTGTTAGGAGGATAGATGGGGTTGCGGAGTATCTCGATGCGATAAGAAAAGAAGTGCCTTTGAGCCTCCCGGAGCGTTGCAGGGTCATCGTTGACTGTGCGAATGGTGCCACCTTTGAAGTAGCGCCGGCACTCCTGAAGATGTACGGTGTAGATGTCGTTGCCGTTAGCGTGGAGCCTGACGGCAGAAACATAAACGATGGGTGCGGCTCTACGGTGCCGGAATTTATCTTGCAGAAGGTTAAGGAGTACGGTGTGGATTTGGGTTTTGCCTTTGACGGTGACGGGGACAGGATCGTTATAGCAGACAGCAGTGGAAACATACTGGACGGAGACAACATAATGCTTCTGCTTGCGAGGTACTTCAATCGTAGGGGGGAGCTGAGAAACAGACTCGTTGTGGGAACTGTGATGAGTAACATGGGTTTTGAAGATGCACTTGAGAGGGAGAACATTATCCTTGAGCGGGTGAAGGTAGGGGACAAGTATGTGTGGGCGAAGATGAAGGAAAAGGGTGCCCTTATTGGTGGTGAACAGTCGGGGCACATAATCATAAATGGGCCGGTTGTTACTGGTGATGGCGTTCTGACGGGGTTGTACTTTTTGATAGCGATGGAGACCATGGGGCTCGGTGCAGCGTACTTTGATAGGTACCCTCAAAAGCTGGTAAACATTACCGTGAAAGATAAGGGGGTGATCGAACGGGAGGAGTTTACCGGGTACATATTGAGGCTGCTGGATCGTATAAGCGGTAGGATACTGATAAGACCTTCTGGCACGGAGCCAGTTGTGAGGATAATGGTAGAGGACAGGAGCGAGGAGGTGGTAGATGAAACCATAAGGGAAGTGATTGAAAAGATAAAGCGCCTGGACTCCTCGGTCAGCTTGAGGAGTTGACGAGGACGGGGTTTATCGAGCTATCGGCGGGTGCCCCGAGGCGAAACCCTCGCCTTTAAGCCCTTCTACAAACCCGGAAAGAGGTGACTCCCGGACAAAAGGAAGGGTAGGGTAACTTTTAAGGAGTTGAAATCATGTGTGGTATAGTTGGATATATAGGAGAGGAGATAGATATACTCCCCTTCCTAATTGGTGGTTTGAGAGATCTCGAGTATAGAGGGTATGACTCTGCCGGCGTTGTCTTTCTGGACGCTGGGCGGTTGAACGTTGTTAAAACTGAGGGTAAGGTAAACCGTCTCCTGCAGAAGCTGAAGGACAGGGGGCTCATGGATAGAAAGAGCACTTTGGGTATGGGGCATACGAGGTGGGCAACACACGGTGTTCCCAGCGATGACAATGCGCATCCGCTCACTGACACCTCCATGGCGTTTGCGGTGGTGCACAACGGGATAATAGAGAACCATGTGGAGCTTAGAAGGGAGCTACAGGCAGACGGCTACGACTTTGCGTCTGACACCGATACGGAGGTAATTGTGTATCTGATTAAGAAGTACTATGACGGCGACCTGTTAGAGGCGGTCAGGTGTGCGGTCAAGAGGCTTAAAGGTGCGTTTGCGGTTGGTATAGTGAGCAGGTTTGAGCCTGACAGGGTGGTACTCGTGAGGCAGGGTAGTCCTCTGGTGGTTGGGATAGGGAAGGGGGCTATGTACTTTGCCTCCGATGTGAACCCGTTTTTGACCTACACGAACGAGGTGATCTTTTTAGATGAGGGGCAGATCGCCGTTTTGAGTAAGGATAGCGTAGATGTGATGGATTACGAGGGTAACCGTGTTGGGTGGAGCACCATGCGTGTGGAGTGGACCCCTGAGATGGCTTCAAAGGGTGGTTTTGAGCACTACATGTTGAAGGAGATAGAGGAAGAGGGTAAGGTGGTAAGGGAGACGCTGGAAGGGAGGGTTAGCTCTGAGGGGATAACCCTGCCGGAAGTGAGCGGAGTGGAAGTGGAGAAGGTTAGAAGGGTATTTGTGGTTGCCTGTGGCACATCTTACTACGCAGGTGTGCTTGGCAAGTATGTGATAGAGGAGCTTGTCGGTATCCCAGTTGAGGTAGAGGTGGCTTCAGAGTTAAGGTACAGAAAGTTTCCTGTGTATCCCGACGATGTGGCAATGTTTATCTCTCAGTCTGGAGAGACGGCAGATACGCTGGCATCTTTGAGGTTGTTCAAGGAAAAAGGCATAAAGACAGTTTCTCTGGTGAATGTGAGGGGTAGCACGATAGACAGAGAATCCGATGTAACCCTCTATCTCAGGGCTGGTCCGGAGATAGGTGTTGCCTCTACGAAGGCATTTGTCGCCCAACTTGCGCTTATATATCTCATTGCCTTTCAGTGGGCAAAGCACAGGAACAAAGCCGATGTGAGGCAGTATGCCTCTGAGCTCCTTAAGTTGCCTTATCAGATAGAGCAGATCCTGTCCAAAAAGGAATCCATAAGGAGACTGGCTGAGAGGTACTACGCCTATAGGAACTTTTTGTATCTTGGCAGGGGGATCTATTATCCCATAGCCATGGAGGGTGCTTTGAAACTGAAAGAGATCTCTTACATTCATGCGGAGGCATACCCTGCAGGGGAGATGAAGCACGGTCCTATAGCCCTGATAGACGAGCAGATGCCGGTTGTGGCAGTTATACCCAAGGGTTACATATACAACAAGACGCTGAGCAATCTGGAGGAGACACTTGCCCGTAAAGCACCCATCTTAGCAGTGGCTACCAGTGGCGACGAGGTGATAAGGCGCTACACCGAAGATGTCATGTGGATACCGGAAAGCGTAGAGATACTTGCTCCCATTCTTTCTATCGTGCCGCTACAACTCTTTGCGTATCATGTTGCAAAGCTGAGAGGTTGTGAGATAGACCAACCAAGGAATCTGGCAAAGAGCGTTACCGTGGAGTAGTAAAGATGGTGCCGAGGGCCGGAGTCGAACCGGCATGAACCAGAGGTTCGCTGGATTTTGAGTCCAGTGCGTCTGCCAATTCCGCCACCTCGGCTCATCTTAAATTATAATAGGGGGTCTTATGTTTGTCAAGGAAAAAAAGGGTATTGCTCCACATCTGCTGTGCACCTGATGCCACCGTCCCCTATGTCCTTCTTAGCAGGGAGTACGAGGTAGTAGGTTACTTCTACGGATCGAACATTCACCCCGTTTACGAGTATAGACGAAGACTTGCGGCACTGTATTCACTTGCAGACAGGTGGGGCATTCCCCTGATAGTTGGGAGGTACGAACCATCTGCATGGTTGAAAAAGACTGCTATTCTACGGGACGAACCGGAAGGAGGAAGAAGGTGCAGGGTTTGTTTCTTCCTTCAGCTTCGGTCGGCAGCCCGGGTTGCAGTGGAAAAGGGCATTTCCCTGTTTACAACTACACTCACGATTAGTCCTCACAAAGATGTAAGTGCAATAAATACCATAGGCAACATCGTAGGCACGCAGTATGGCATCAGCTACCTCCCTTATGTGTTCAGGAAAAAGGACGGTTTTAAGAAGAGCGTCCAGTTGAGCCGTCTCCTGGGTCTTTACAGGCAGAATTACTGTGGCTGTATATTTAGCCGTTAGGACTCCTTCTTGTAGTCTGCGATGAGCTTTTCGAGTTCGTCCACCTGTGAGAAGACGTAATCCCCAACTTTTTTGATCTCCCCTGCAACCACGGCAAAACCAGTCCCCTCTTCTCCGAGTCTTGCAGCTTCTATGGCAGCGTTTATACCCAAAACCTGTATATTCTTTGCTATCCTTCTTATTCCGTTACCTATGCTGTAGAGCTTTGCGTAGAAGTCTCCAGAGCTTGCGGACAGCGATATGTAGAGCCTTATGCTCTCTGCTGCGATGTTTACGGTGGCTCTCATGCACTCCTTATCCTGTAGTTTCTCGTCTTCCAACAGGTCCAGCAGTCTCTGTGCGGGGAAACCATACTTGGAAGCCTTCTCGGAGATGAGGTTTTTGTACTCCTCGTCAAGCTCCTTTGCCTTTGCGAAGTCCCCTTCTAAGAATCCTACGAACTCCCCTTCGCTATCGAATATGGGGGATATGAATGCGTAAAATCCCACGCTGTTCTTGTAAACTATCGTGCTCTTTTCCTCAAGTGCCCTGCTCCTTGCGTCCAACCTCAGCGGTAGGCACTCTTCCGTGAATATCCTCGTGCTGAATAGTGTAGCTATGGCATCTTTCTGTTTCTCAGTCCCACGCAGCTCCCCAACCCTTTCGATGGTTTCGGTGTTTCCCGTTGCCAGCCATACTGCACAGTTGATAGCCTCAGAAAGCATACCGAGGATGTTACTGATTTCCCGTTTGCCAGCTACCTTCTCGATATCCAAGACTCTTCCCCCCTCCTCCCCATTTTAAGATATTTTACATCTTTTAACTGGATTTGGCAAGTAACTTAAAAGGGTATTGACATCGCTTCACATAGTAGTATAATATATATGCAAAATGAATATAAGAAAGAAGTGAATATATGTGAGGCGTAGAGGCTTTGGGCTCGGTTTTGGAAAAGGTTGGTGGCTTATGGCTTACATATTGAGGGTTTTGAAGGATGGGCCTGTTCACGGGTATGAGATATTGGACAGGCTTGCAAGAGATGGTCTTGCGTGGGGGAGTCCGGGCAGTGTTGGGGGTTTGTACAGACAGCTGCGCATGATGGAGCAGATGGGATTGGTAACTTCGGCGTGGGATGTTAGTGGTGGTGGACCTGCAAAGCGGGTGTACAGTATCACGCCTTACGGTATGGAGTATCTGTACGGTGTTGTGGAAGAGATGAAGGCGTTGAGGCAAGAGATAGACAGGTTTATAGACGCCTTTGAGCGTTGAAGGGAGGTGTTAGAGATGTGGGGTAGAGGATGGGGCTATGGCCCATATGGATTTGGAGGATACGGTTGGGGATTTGGCCCTGGATGGGGATATGGTCCGGGTCCTTACTACAGGCCGTCTCCAGAGGAAGAGAGGCAGTATCTTTTGGACTACAAGGCATACTTGGAGGAAGAGCTGGCTGCAGTAAACAGAAGACTTGAGGAAATAGAAAGGGAAGGGAGGTAGTGAAGATGCCTGCATTTGATGGAACGGGTCCCGCTGGTCTTGGACCTATGACGGGTAGGGGATTGGGTCCGTGTGGTGCTTACTATCGTGGTCGTTACGGATACCCTGCACCTTACTACGGCTATGGTTATCTACCTTACCGTTATGGCTGGGGCAGAGGCTTCGGATACGGTTGGGGTAGAGGCTTTGGCTGGGGCAGAGGTTTCGGTTGGCGTAGAGGTTGGGGCTGGTGGTAAGCCCTTAGGTCAGGGAGGCATCTGCCTCCCTGTATTTTTTATTTTGGGAGGTTGATGGGTTTGCAGATGCTTGGAGGACTCGTTTACGGAGTGGTTGTGTTCTGCCTTTATCTTTACATGTTTGCCAAAAGGAGAGGGGAGACCGCTTCGGCGATGAAGAAGGGGTTTGTCCAGTTTCTCAAGAGGATACCGATGATACTTGCGATCTTTCTTCTCATCGGACTGTTTGATGTCTTTGTGCCTAAGGAGGTCGTTGCATCTGTGGTTGGTAGTGGAAAGGGGATACTCTCTGTTCTGCTCTCTGTCTTTATGGGTGCTGTCATGATGGGTCCGGTTGCCACATCCTATCCGTTGGGGGCGATGCTTCTGTACAAAGGGGCTGCTCTGTCCGCTGTTGCTGCATTTCTGTATAGCTGGGTCATGCTTGGCGTTACGGTGGTGCCCTTTGAAATATCGGTGTTTGGTGGTAGGTTTGCACTTCTGAGGAATGTGTTTGCCTTCATTGGAGCAGTGGTCATGGGCCTCCTTACATCTCTCGTCCTTACGGGTGGTCTGTTTTGAAGCTGGTGAGGGAACACTGGTTTGAACTCTTTGTTTTATTGTTATATATTTCACTATCTCTCCTGTATCCGGGAAGGGTGTGGCATGCATTTTTGTTGGGGATAAGGCTCTTTGTGAGGATGCTGCCGATATTTGCGTCTGTAGTGTTCCTTTCTACCTTTCTTGGCGCTTTTCTCTCTCCAAGGTTTATACAGAGGTTTATGGGGAAGAATTCAGGCATAAAAGGGATAATCATTGCAGTTGTCTTGGGGACCGTGATCGTTGGACCCATGTGGGCGATGTTCCCCATGTTTAAGACCTTCATGGACAAGGGGGCGCGTGTCGCTGTTGTGGTGGCGTTGGTTGGCACATTTGCAGTTAAGACGCCGTGGCTCCCCTATGCTGCAACATTCTTGGGCTGGGAGTTCGTCGTGGTTTCCGTTGTGCTTATAATATGCTATGCCGTTGTCTCCGGATTGGCTATGGAAAGGCTTTTAAAGGAGTAAGTTTGTGGTATAATAAGCGTGTTTGTTACCCTTTTAGGGGAGGTTTTGGGCTTGAGTAAAGATGTTGTGTATGTTGTAGGGCATAGGCGTCCTGATACGGACAGCATAGCCTCTGCTATCTCTTATGCCTACTTGAAAAATGCGATTAACCACGAATTTGAGTATGTACCTGCAAGGCTTGGAGAGTTGAGCAGCGAGGCGGCGTATGTCCTTTCTAAGTTTGGCGTTCAAAAACCGATCCTGTTGGAGCATGTGTACATTCAGGTGAAGGATGCAATGACGGTTAACCCGGTGGTTGCCGGAAGGAGTGCTACTCTGTATGAGGTCGGGACTCTCATGCTTGAGCGTCACATCCGTGATGTACCTATAGTGGACGATTGTGGCAGACTTCTTGGCGTTGTTACGGAGCGTGGGATAGCGCAGAGTTTCCTGCAGGAGCTTCAAAACTTCTCCTTTGGCTCTGAGTGTCCGAAGATATCGGATGTGCAAAGGGGTATAAATGCGAAGTTGCTGGTCGGTAAGCCCGACTGGTCTCTGTGTGGCAGGTTGATGGTAGGTGCAATGTCCGTGGAGATGGTGAAGACTCACTTGAAGAGAGGGGATATTCTGATAGTTGGAGACAGGGAGGACATTCAGAAGGTTGCTATTTCGATGGGGGCAAGTTGTCTCGTTGTTACCGGTGGCGTAAGCCCTTCAGGTGAGCTTTTGAAGGAGGCGAGTGAAAGGGGAGTTGCCGTCTTGCTGACGGATCACACTACTTACATAGCGAGCAGGTTGCTGAGATTGAGCACACCTGCGGTTAGAGTTGCCAAGCAGAACCCCCTCACTGTTGGGAAGGATGCCCTTTTAAAGGAGTTTGCGGACGAGCTCATGGAGGACAGAGACGGCGTTGCCATTGTCGTTGGACAAGACATGATGGTTGAAGGCATAATTACCAGACATGACCTTATAAACCCTAAGAAAAAGCGTGTGATTCTGGTGGATCACTCGGAGCTTTCGCAGGCTGTAGATGGCATAGAGGACGCAGAGATACTGGAGATAGTGGACCACCATCGCTTGGGTGATGTGCAGACAGACAAGCCCATAACTGCCTATGTAGAACCTGTGGGGTGCACTTCTACTATCATCTGGGGGCTGTTTAAACTGAGCGGTGTTAAGCCTACCAAGGGGATAGCAGGGATCATGCTCTCGGCGATACTGTCTGATACTATGATTTTAAGGTCTCCTACAACCACGCAGAAGGACAAAGTTGCAGTGGAGGAGCTCTCTGGTATCGTGGGTATTGCCCCGAACGACTTGGGGGTGGAACTCTACCGGGCAAAGGTGGACTTAAGTAGTCTCTCTGTGAAGGAGATCCTGTCAATGGACATGAAGGAGCTCAGGACTCCTAAGGGGACGATTGCGATATCTCAGGTGGAGGTCGTGGATACGAATAGCGTTCTTTCCATGCACGGCGAGGTTAAGATGGAGATGGAAAGGCTTGCGGAAGAAAGGGGTTATGTATTGTTCTTGCTCATGGTCACCGATGTGGTTGAGGAGTTTACCGAGTTGGTGGTGGTTGGAAAGAGGAGACTGGTTGAAAAGGCGTTTGGTATCCCGTTTGAGGGTGATAGTGTAAGGCTTCCGGGTGTCGTTTCGAGAAAGAAGCAGGTAATACCGCCCCTGTTGAAATCTCTGTGAAAAGGAGGGTTTTCGTTGAAGGATAGAATATTGGAGATGGCAAAGGAGATGCAGGACTACATAGTAGAGATGAGGAGAGACTTTCACATGTATCCGGAGTTGAGGTGGGAGGAGAACAGGACTGCTGGTGTTGTGGAGAGCGAGTTGAAGAAGTATGGTTACGATGTGCAACGGGTGGTTGGCACTGGAGTAGTTGGGGTGTTGAAGGGGGAGGGCAGTGGTGGTGTGGTTGCACTCAGAGCGGACATGGATGCCTTGCCTATAAAGGAGGAGACTGGTAAGCCGTATGCCTCCAAGGTAGAGGGCAAGATGCATGCCTGTGGGCACGATGCCCATACTGCTATGCTTCTTGGTGCTGCACGGATACTCTCTAATATTAGAGGGGAGATAAACGGGACGGTGAAGTTGATCTTCCAGCCCGCAGAGGAAGGGGGATGGGGTGCAGAGAAGATGGTAGATGCGGGTGTCGTTGACGATGTAGATGCCCTGTTTGGTATGCACATATGGGCAACTATGCCTGCGGGTGTAATAGGTATAAGATCGGGTGCGCTTTTGGCGTCGGTTGACTCTTTTGAGGTCTCTATCAGGGGTAGGGGCGGACATGGTGCAGAGCCTCACAAGGCAGTGGATCCGATAGCGGTTGCCGTTGACCTTGTGAACGCTTACCAGAAGATAGTTACAAGAGAGATTGCAGCCACTGAGCCTGTGGTGGTTAGTGTTACCAGCATAAATGGTGGTTCGGCCTTTAACATAGTGCCGGAAGAGGTCCGAATGCTTGGCACCATTCGGACTCTTGACGAGGGGGTAAGGGAGTTTGTGGTGGGCAGGATGAGAGAGATAACCGAAGGGTATGCCGCTTCCATGAGGTGCACGGCTACCTTGAAGCTCGTTTCCAAACCGGCACCACCCACCGTAAACGATGAAGGGCTTGCGGAGTTTTCGAGGCGTGTCCTTTCCGATGTAGGCGAGATTGTCGAACCAGATGTTACGATGATCGGGGAGGACTTCTCGTTTTACGGAAAGAAGACGAAGAGCATGTTTCTTTTCCTCGGCACGAGAAACGAGGCCAAAGGTATAGTTTACCCCCATCACCACCCAAAGTTTGATGTAGATGAAGATGTTCTGTACAGGGGGGCAGCTGTACACACCATTCTTGCGTACGAGTATCTGAAGGGGTGATAGTGTGGTTGCCAGTCGCAGCAAGGAAGAGCTTCTAAGATATAGGTGGATTGTGTATGTCTTGACGGCAGGTGTGTACTTTTTGGTGTACTTTCACCGGGTCTCACCTGCTGCACTTGCACAGGAGTTTACCAAAGAGTGGGTGATAACGGGGTCGGTTTTGGGTATAATGAGCTCTTTGTACTTTTACATGTATGCGGCCGTGCAGATCCCCTCAGGCATGTTCACCGACACGCTTGGACCCAAGAGGCTCATACTCTTTTCTGCCTCGAGCATGGCTGCTGGTTGTCTCGTCTCCTATGCGGCTGGATCTTTTGGTATGGTTGCGTTTGGAAGGGCACTCATAGGGCTTGGTGCAGGGTTCACATTCGTTCCACTGGCGAAGCTTTTGAGGTATTGGTTCAGAAGATCTGAGTTTGCCAGAATGGTTGGTTTGACTGTCTCGATTGGCAACATCGGGGCCTTCCTCGCGGCTACCCCTTTGATCGTGCTGATGTCTCACTTTGGCTGGAGAAACTCCTTTTTGATAGTTGCGTTGATTACCCTTGCGCTCGTTTTCCTGAACTTCAGGTTTGTGGCAGACAGACCCGAGAAGATGGGTTTTCCACCGCTTGAGAGCATGAACGAAGAGTTTCAGGGTGAAAATCAGAGTGCCTTTAGCACGATAAAGAGGGGCTTTTACATATGGTTTCACGATAGGACATTTCTCATGCTTGGGCTTATGATATTTCTGCTTTACGGGACGCTGATGGGGTTTGAAGGGCTGTGGGCAGGTCCGTTTTTGGCACACGTTTACGGTATGAGCAACGCTGCGATAGGTGGGTGGTTGCTCATCATGGCGGTGGGAATGATGGTTGGCCAGATGTTTGGTGGTTGGCTGGCGGATAGGTTCTTCATAGACTCCAAGCAGCGGCAGATCCTCGTAGGTGCAGTCGTCTATTCTGCAAGCTGGGTGGCGTTTCTGTGGGTTGCAGGGTCTTCACACACCTTCGTGCTGGGGATACTCTTTTTCGTCTTGTCGATGAATACCGGTATATCTAACATTCCACTGGTTGCCCTCGTTGCAGACTTGTCTCCAAGACAGAACTACGGCACGATTATGGGCATACACAACATATTTCCCATGTCGGGTGCGGCTGTGTTTCAGGTGATTATGGGTAAGGTCTTGGACATGTCCAATCCCACCGTGGTGAATGGCGTGAGGATCTTTCCCCTGCGTGGTTATCTGTGGAGCTTTGCCCTCTGTTTATTTGCCTCATTTGTCGTCATTGTAATTGCAGTTATGCTGAATAAAAGGTTAAAGCGTACCTCCTGAGAAGTTTTACCCCAGTTTAGCAGCATCAAATCCACCTAATTGTGCATAACATCACGTAACCCCCCTTGCAATTTTACAAGAATATTTATACACTTTATTTAGTTTCTCCCAGAAAGAAACTAAATGGAGGTTGTCATGTTTTTGCTCAGAGATGTGCCTGATTTTTCCGTGAATCAAAAGAGTGTCAACCGCACGCTCCTGCTGAATGCGATCCTGCGCTTGCAACCTATATCTCAGACGCAGCTATCTTCGGAGCTCAACCTCAGCAAGAGTACGGTGAGCAGGCTCGTTTCGGAGTTGCTTTCCTCCGGCGTCTTGAGGGAGATGGGAACATCAAAGTCCAATAAGAACGGCAGAAACCCCCTTTTGATAGGGTTGAATCCGGATTACAGGAGGAGTCTGGTCGTCAAGATAGGTGTCAACTATTCCATACTGGCAATTGCGGAGTTTTCGATGGAGCTGAAGTATGCGGAGATGTTCAGGACGCCGGAATCTCCTGAGTCGTTTATAGATTATGTCGTGAACTTTTGCAGGAGAAACGACAACTGCAACATAGATTCCGTGTCGGTGAGTATCCCCGGCATCGTGGATAAGGACTTTAGACACATCATAGTTACTCCCAACCTTGGTTGGAGGGATCTCCCTTTCTCTGAGATGCTCGGCAGTGGTGTCTCCGGGGTGGTTGAAAAGAAGATAGATGTCTTGCTGGACAACGAGGCGAACTTTGCGGTCATTGCAGAGGTCGTCTTTGGCAACAGGGTGCAGGAAGGAGACAAAAACATAGTTTACATATTGTTTGGAGAGGGCATAGGCACGGGATTGGTGATAAATGGACAGCTTTACAGGGGTCAATGGAACACTGCAGGGGAGTTTGGTCACATGATAGTGAAGATGTCTGGTAGGAGGTGTCACTGTGGAAATAGAGGGTGCTGGGAGAGGTATGCTTCTATAGGGCAGGTGTCTGATAGGGATTACCTTCTGCCGGATTCCGACAAACCGGTAAAGCAGGTGGATAACCAGAGGCTGAAGGAGTACGCTGAGGTGGTGGCAATAGGTATCGCTAACATAGTAAACGGTCTTGGTCCGGACTTGGTTATAGTTGGTGGGACAATATCCGCTGTGTGGGACAGAATATCCGGAGATGTCGTTCGGAGGGTGAAGGAGATGAGCATTACCGATGATGCTGCGAGGGTAAGGGTTGTCCCTTCCTCTTTCTCCAAGTATCCTGCGGAGCTCTACGGGGCGGCTCTCTGGTCATTCTGGGATGTCTTTGAAGGGCCAGTTCTGGTTTAGGGAGGTAGTCATGGCAGAACCTATACTTTCGGTGAGAAATCTGACGAAGGTCTATCCGGGCACGGTTGCTAACAACGACATAAGCGTGGACTTCTACGGTGGTGAGGTACTTGCGCTGGTGGGTGAGAATGGTGCTGGTAAGAGTACATTTATAAAGATGCTTGTCGGCGTGGAAAAGCCCACATCGGGGGACATAATGTTCAAGGGTAAAAAGGTCGTGTTCAACAGCCCCCGTGATGCGTTTAACATCGGCATTGCTGCTTTGCATCAGGAGCTTAACATGGTGGACGAGCTCACCGTTGCGGAGAACATCTTTCTCGGCTCCGAGATCAGGAGATCAGAGAGGGGCGTTGTGCCCGATGTGGCGAAGATGGTAGAGGAAGCCAGAAAGTATCTCGAAATGTTCGATCCGAGCATATCTCCTCTGGCAAGGGTGAAGGAGCTTTCCTCCGTGCAGAAGGAGATCGTTCAGATATGTCAGGCGCTTGTGCACCACTCCGAGGTGATCCTCTTTGACGAACCAACTGCGGCTCTGGAAGAGTCTGATGTCACGAGGCTGTTTGATGTGATAAGGCAGCTGAAGGCAGAGGGTAAGTCCATACTGTATGTGTCGCACAAGCTTTCGGAGGTCATACAGATAGCAGACAGAGCAGTGGTCTTCAGAAATGGCTTTAAGGTGGGAGAACTCAGGAGGCAGGAACTGGATGTGGATAGACTCGTGAAGATGATGGCCGGTAGGGACATAGAGGTTATGAAGAGCTTTTCTATCTCCAAACGGGAAAAGAGGCGTGTCCTTCTGAGGGTGGAAGGGGTTTCGAGCTCGAGTGTGAGGGATATATCCTTTGAACTTTACGAGAACGAGATACTTGGTTTTGCGGGATTGGTGGGTTCGGGGCGTTCCGAGGCAATTCAGTCTATACTCGGATTGGACCCAACCAGATACGGTGGAGATGTCTTTCTCGATGGCAGGAAGATCAGGATAAAAAAGCTTTCTGATGCCGTTAAACTTGGTATAACTTACCTCCCTGAGGAGAGAAAGAGCTTTGGCATACTGCCGACGCTGAGCATAAGAGAGAACATCAGTGTTCTTTTGCTCAAGCGCACGGCTAAGTATGGTATGCTCGTAGATCGTCAGAGGGTTGAGGAGGTAGCTGAAAGGTACAGGGAGATACTCAACATAAAGGTGTCTGATATGGATGGTGCGATGACTCAGCTTAGTGGTGGAAACCAGCAGAAGGTGATCATAGCGAGGTGTCTTGCTACCAATCCGCGCGTGCTGATCCTGGACGAACCTACCAGGGGGGTTGATGTGGAAACCAAGGCGGAGATTTATGAGCTTATGAGGGGGTTTGCTTCCGAGGAGGGCAAGGCGATCATAATGATATCCTCGGAGCTCGACGAAGTGGTGAACATGAGTGACAGGATATTGGTGATGTACGAAGGCAGGATCGTAACGGTCTTGGACAAGCACGAGCGCACCGTTACGAAGGAAGATGTCGTTTCTGCTATGTCTGGAAGTGTTGCGATAGGAGGTAGTGTTCATGGATAGGGCTACTGAGAATACGGCTTCAACTGGTAGGAGTATAACTAAGAGCTTTGTCAAGAGCAACGAGTTTGGCACATTTGTTGCGCTGCTCTCTCTTGTAGGTTTTACTGCGTTTCTGAATCCTAATTTTATGTCCCTTTACAACCTGCAGACCCTTGGGCAGCAGTGGGCGATATTCGGTATATTGGCTATAGGTGAGATATTCGTCATAGTGGTAGGTGGAGGTGCTATAGACCTTTCTCTTGGATCTCTAACCGGACTCAGCGGGGTTCTGGTAGCCATGTTCATGGTGAAGTACCACATTCCTATATTCTGGTCTATCGTGCTCGTCCTTTTGGTAGATGTTGGTTGGGGACTTTGGCATGGACTTGCGTTTACCAAACTGGGTGTGCCGCCGTTTATCACCACCCTTGGGACGCTTGCCATTGCGAGGGGGCTGTGTTCGGTGCTCACACACGGCTGGCCTATTATAAATGTACCTTCCCGCTTCGTCTATCTTGGACAGGGGACATTTCTCGGCGTGCCAATACCGGTCATTATCCTTCTGGTGATAGTGTCCATAGCCGCCTTTTTTTACTACCACACCATCTACGGGACATACCTGAGAGCTGTTGGGGGCAATGTGGAGGCTGCGAAGATGGCGGGTATAGATGTGGTTAAGGTCAGAACGGTGCCGTTTGTCGTCTCTGCAGTCCTTTCGGGTCTCGTGGGCGTGATAATAGCCGCAAGGCTCTCTCAGGGTCAACCAGCCGTTGGCTCCTCTTACGAACTTTATGCAATAGCTGCAAGCGTGATAGGAGGGACTGCCCTCACCGGTGGAGTTGCAAGCGTCTGGGGAGGACTCATAGGTGCAGGTATCATAACGACTATGTGGAATTCGATGGTGTTGCTCGGTATATCTGCTTACTGGCAGAATGTTGCACTTGGCTTTGTCATAGTGGGTGCTGTTACCTTTGATGTGTTGAGGAGGCACAGGAGTGCAAAACTTTCACAGCAGCTCTTGGAGATGGTCAGGTTTGCCCCTCCAGAGAAGGGCAACGAGCGCCGTTAGAAAGGGGGGATGTGTGGAGAGAAAGCGGAGGTGCTTCAGGTTTACCGGTAAAAACTACGGATTGGAGGTGTAAGAAGGTATGAAGAAGCTGTGGGTTGCGGTCATTGTGGGTGTTATGGTACTCTCTTTAGGGTTAAGTGCGATGGCAATGCACATAGGGGTAGTTGGAAAGGCAGCAGAGGCATACTGGGCAGAGGTTGACCAGGGTGCAAAGGCTGCAGGTAAGGCACTTGGAGTAAAGGTTACATTCTTTGCTCCTCAAACACAGAACATTTCCCAACAGGTGTCAACATTCCAGGGATTCATGGCGCAGAAGTTCGCAGGTATCGTGGTTGCTCCTTCCGCACCGAACGCCTTGACTCCTTACATCAACAAGGCTGTAAAAATGGGGATACCAGTTGTCACCATTGATACCGATGCGCCCAAGAGTGCGAGGTACTACTACATAGGCACTGACAACTACAAGGGTGGTTACGAAGGCGGTAAGGCGATGGTAAAACTTCTGCACGGAAAGGGCAATGTCGTTATAATCACTGGTTCTCTCAGTGCAAACAACTCGCTGGAGAGGATAAGGGGATTCAAAGACGCTTTGAAGGGAACGCAGATCAAGGTTTTAAACATACTCAACGATGAGGAGGACGCTGCGAAGGCGTTTTCTCTTGCGCAGTCTGCGATTTCCACCTACGGTAAGAAGTTAAACGGCTTTTACGGTGTGTACTACGAGAACGGACCTGCGGAGGCAAACGCCGTGAAGTCTGCTGGTTTGAAGCCCGGCCAGATAAAGGTCGTCTGCTTCGATATGGGACCTGACACGCTGAAGTACTTGAAGGAGGGTTACATTCAGGCATCTACGGTTCAGAAGCCCTACTTTATGGGATACTTTGGAGTTGTCAGCATCTACATGATGAAAAAGATGGGCAAGATGGGTCCCAAGTACTTAAAGATGATGCTCAACAACGCCGACCACATCGACACCGGGATCTACCTCGTAACGCCGAAGAACCTGCAGGACTACATGGCTCAGATGAAGGCACTCGGAGTACCTCCGGCTTATTGATGTTGGGTTTTGGGGTGGGCCTCGGTGCTCACCCTGTGTTATAATCGTCTTGGGGAGGTGCCTGTTTGGTGGACAGAGAGACAGATGTCTTGAGGAAGTTAGAACTCTTGCGAAAGTACATGGATAGAAGGAAAGTGGGGGGCATTCTTCTCAGCAGGGTGGACAACTTTGCGTGGATAACCTCCGGTGGCCGCTCTTACATAACGCTTTCCGACAAGGTGGGGATTGCTTCCGTGTTGGTTACTCAGACTGGGGCTTATGTCTTTGCCAAGAATCCGGAGTTTGAGAGGTTGAAGAGGGACGAGCTGCCGGGTGGCTTTGAAGTGATAGAGTATCCCTGGTTTGAGGATTTGGACTCCCACATACGGAGGGTGTTGGATCCCGCTACCCTCTTGAGGGAGGGGGACGGTGAGCTGGATACCCTCTTGTTAAAGCTCCGAGTGATGCTGAGTGAGTACGAGGAGCAGAGGTATAGAGAGGTCGGTGAGAGAACTGCTGCTGCACTGCAAAGAGGTATGATGAGGCTTACTCCTGAGATGACGGAGAGAGATGCCGTTGGCGTAATAGGTGCAGAGCTTTCGAGGGAAGGTCTTGATGTCCCGTTGATACTGGTCTTTGGAGATGAGAGTAGGACGCTCTACCGACACAACCTTCCGAGAGATGTCCTCTTAGGGGACAGGTGTTTTGTCTCGGTCTGCGCCAAGATGCACGGGTTGGTCGTGTCTGCTACGAGGAGCGTGGAGTTTAGCAGGGATGAAGCGTTTGAGGTGCAGCACAGGACGAATGCCCTGATAGATGCTGAGATCTTGCACCTCAGCCTCCGCATGCAAAGGTTTACCGACATCTTCGCAGGGATTGTTGAAGTTTACGAGAGGTATGGTTATCCCGGGGAGTGGAGGTTGCACCACCAAGGAGGCTTAGCAGGGTACAATACGAGGGAGCTGGTTGCCACCCCTTCTGCCGACCTCGATGTCGTTGACGGCATGCCTTTTGCGTGGAATCCCACCGTTTCGGGCACCAAGTCGGAGGATACTTACATCAGGCGAGGAGGTGAGATGAGGCTGTTGAGCGTAGACCCTCATGGTGGCTGGCCTTATCTGGAGTTCGAGGTTGGGGGTGTGCTCTACCGTAGGCCAGATGTACTGTTGAGGTAGAGGAGGTGGTGTTCTCAGGGGAAAAGTGATTTTGAGGCAGAGCGTTTAAGAAAAAACAGACGAGGAGGTGCTTGAAATGAGATTTAGAGGGTTAGTGGTGTTGGCGGTAGCGGGTGTGATGCTGTTCTCCTTCTCGGTGGCGATGGCTGGTCAGCTCACATTTCTGCTCTCTCCGAAGTCGTTGAACAACCCCTACTGGTTTGCTGTTGAGAACGGCATGAATGCTGCGGCAAAGAAGCTGGGAGTGAAGGCGATATTTGACGCACCCATTCAGGCAGACGCCTTGCAGCAGGCACAGAAGATAGAGGCTTACATAGTCAAGGGAGTAAACGGTATAGGGATATCTCCAAACGACCCGCAGGCCATCAAACTCGTGGTGCAGAAGGCGTTGAAGAAGGGGATACCGGTTATCACATTCGACTCCGATGCCCCTGCGAGCGGCAGGTATGTTTACATCGGCACGAACAACTACAACGGTGGTTACGAATGCGGCAAGTTGATGGCGAAGTTCATAGCCAAGTACAAAAAGAACAAGTCCACCATAAAGCTTGCTATCCTCACCGGTGGTCTTGCGGCGCTTAACCTGAATCAGAGGATAAAGGGGTTCAAAGACGCCCTCGCAAAGTATGTGAAGGGTAAAAAAGTCGTGTTCGTTGCAGACCCATTTCCGTGCAACGACGACACTGCAAAGTCCGTTCAAATTATGAAAGATGTCTCCAAGAGGTATTCAGACCTTGACGGCTGGTTTATGTCTGGTGGGTGGCCGCTGTTTGCACCCAAGAATACCGTTGTCTCTGCGCTGGGTGGTATGAAGAGGGTTAAGAATTTGCTCGTTGTTGGATTTGACACCCTTCCTCCGGAGCTTAAGCTCGTTGAGGCAGGTGTCGTTAAAGGGCTCGTCGGCCAGAGGCCGTACGACATGGGCTATCTCTCCATCGTGGTTCTTTACGACATGGCGAAGGTTGGCGTTAAGAATACCCTCAAACTCCTGCCGAAGGTCGTTGTCAACGGCAAGACCGACTACATAATCGATTCTGGAGTAGATGTGGTTACCCAGGAGAATGTAAAAGGGTTTATGGCAAAGGCAGAGAAGATATACGCAAAGAACAGGTAATTGCAATCCACCCTGCAGGGAGATCTCCCTGCAGGGTTTAAACTACTTGAAGGGAGAAACGGGTTATGGATTCACTTAGGAGGCTCTTGAAGGTTAAAGAGATAGGGCTCTTTGTTATTCTCGTTTCTTTGATGCTCTTCCTTGGCGTCATGACGAAGCAGTTTTTGACCATAGACAACATATTTACCGTGATACTGAATGTCTCCTTCATCTCCATAATGGCGTGTGGTATGACGATGGTTATAATAACTGCTGGCATAGACCTCTCGGTTGGCTCTACTCTTGGACTTGCCGGTGTTGTCCTTGCTCTGCTCATGAGGTATCACGGGTTTTCTCCCTTAGCGGCAGTGGTTGTGGGGCTCGTTGTTGGACTGGGGATAGGTGCTGCAAACGGTGTGATGGTGACGAAGCTCAGACTTGCACCTTTTATAGCCACCCTTGGTATGTTGAGCGTGGGGAGGGGGTTGGCGTATGTTATAAGTGGTGGCTGGCCAATATCACCGTTTCCACACAGCTTTATGGTTCAGGGGCAGGGAATGATAGGCTTCGTGCCTGTCCCCGTGATATACATGGTGGCTATAAACATAGTGTCGCATGTATTCTTGAGGTACACGGTTACGGGAAGGCGGATATACGCCGTTGGTGGAAACATAAGGGCGGCTAAACTCGTTGGTATCAAGACTGACAGAATACTCATGCTCGTTTACATGATAAACGGCTTTTTGGCGGCTGTATCAGGATTTCTCATAACTGCGTGGCTGGGTGTTGCACAGCCGAATGCGGGTCAAGGGTATGAGCTGGATGTGATTGCGGCTTCTGCCATAGGTGGAACGAGTCTTATGGGTGGAGAGGGTAGCATAGCCGGGACATTCATGGGAGCTGCGATAATGGGCGTGTTGAGGAACGGTATGATACTTCTCGGTATATCTTCGTTCTGGCAGGAGGTAGCTATTGGAACCGTGATCATAGCTGCCATCTCCATAGACCAGTTGAGGAGCAGGGCGTCATGAGTGCTATCCTTTCAGTTAAGAACATACACAAGAGATTTCCGGGGGTCTATGCGCTGAAGGGAGTGAACCTCGATGTCTTTACCTCTGAGGTGCACGCCCTCGTGGGGGAGAACGGTGCGGGGAAGTCCACACTCATGAACATTATAGCGGGTGTTTTCAAACCCGATGAGGGGAAGATATTCTTCGATGGGAAGGAGAGGGTTTGGAACAGCACGGCAGATGCCCTTCGTTCAGGTATATCCACGATATTTCAAGAGCTTTCCGTCATGCCAAACCTCACGGTTGCGGAGAACATATTTTTGGGAATGGAGCCGTTAAAGGGTCCTCTCGTGAGGTTTGGGGAGATGTACGCTGCTTCTAAGAAGCTGCTTGAGGACTTTGGCCTTGATGTGAAGCCAGATGAGAGGTTGGGCAACTACTCTATAGCCATTCAGCAGATGGTAGAGATAATAAGGGCTATAAAGAGAGAGGCGAAGGTTATCATCATGGACGAGCCCACCTCGTCTCTCACGGAGAAGGAAGTGGAAAAGACATTTGAGGTAATGAGACACCTCAGGTCTGAAGGTATTGCAATCATATTCATATCTCACAAGCTCGAAGAGGTGTTTGAGATTGCAGACAGGGTTTCCGTTCTCAGGGACGGTGAGCTCGTTGGTACTGCAAGGGCAGAGGAGCTAAACGAGGATACGGTTGCCGAGATGATGGTCGGCAGAAAGATAGAGAGCTACTATGTGAAGGAGCTTTCCGAAATAGGGCAGGAGGTCTTACGGGTAGAGGGTTTTTCTGGTGATGGATTTGATGATGTGAGCTTTTCCCTAAGGAAGGGTGAGATACTTGGTTTTTATGGTCTGGTTGGTGCTGGAAGAACGGAACTCATGGAGACCATATTTGGTTTTCGGAGAAAGCGGGCGGGAAGGTTGTTTGTTAAGGGTGAGGAGGTTGACATCAGGCACCCCCTTGATGCCATAAGACGCGGCATAGGAATGGTTCCGGAGGACAGGAGAATATCTGGACTCGTGCTCATAATGACGGTTAGGGAGAATGTCACGCTGCCAAACCTTGACAGCATAAAGAAAGGGTGGTTTATCCGTCGGAGAGAGGAGATGGAGCTTGCGAACTGGGCTATAAGCTCGTTTGACATAAAGACTCCTTCGGCGGAAAAGCAGGTGATGTACCTCTCCGGTGGAAACCAGCAGAAGGTCGTTCTGGCGAAGTGGCTTGCGCTGAAGCCCGATGTCCTCATACTGGACGAGCCGACCAGGGGCATAGATGTGGGCACGAAGGCAGAGATATACCGCCTCATGTCCGAGCTTGCTAAGAGTGGTATAGCGATAATTATGGTCTCCTCTGAGCTTCCGGAGATACTTCAGATGAGTGACAGGGTGGTTGTAATGAGTGCAGGTAAGGTGGCGGGGATAGTGCCGAAGGAGGAGATAAAGCAGGAAAGACTCATAAAGATGGCTATAGGCATGAAGGACAAGTAGGAGGTGGGAGCTATGTCCGGTAGGCTGACCTACGGGCAGGTGGGTGGCGCTGTGGGTTCTTTTATAGGTCATGTCCATAGAGCTGCCATTGCCATGAATCATCAGGCGGATTTGGTTGCAGGTGCGTTTTCGCGGGACTACGAGAAGAGCTTGAGGACTGCAGAGGAGGTGGGCATACCAAAGGATAGGGTTTACAGGACATTTGAGGAGATGGCAGAGAGCGAGTCCCAGAGGGCAGATGGCATAGACTTCGTTGTAATATCTGCTCCTAACGATGTTCACTACGCTGCTGCGAAGCTCTTTCTTCAGAAGGGGATAAATGTCGTGTGTGAGAAACCGCTTTCTTTTACCTCTGAAGAGGCGTTGGAGCTCGTGAGACTTGCCCAAGACAGAGGGCTTGAGTTCATGGTTACATACACTTACACTGGCTATCCGATGGTCAGAGAGATCAGGGACATGATAAGGCGGGGAGACATAGGGAACATAAGGGTGGTGATGGCTGAGTACCCTCAGGGCTATCTTGCGGATTCGGTTGAGGCTATCGGTTACAAGCGCAAGTGGAAACTCGATCCTGCCCACACCGGTCCGAGCTTCTGTCTCGGGGACATAGGCACTCACATAGAGAGCACGGTTCACTTTATGACCGGCTTGAATGTTAGCCGCCTCTTGGCGAAGATGGACGCAGTCGTTCCGGGGCGGAGGCTGGACGACAACGACTATGTGCTTCTGGAGTATGTTGGCGGTGCTACTGGAAATTACTGGAGTTCGAAGATAGCCATAGGGATAGTAAACGGACTCAGGGTTAGGATATTTGGTGACGAGGGTGCGCTGGAGTGGTTTCAGGAGGAGCCGGAGGTTGTGAAGTTTACGAAGAAAAACGGAAACACCCAGCTACTTGTGAAGGGGAAGAACGGCTTGGAAACCTCCTACAACAGGATTCCCGCCGGTCACCCGGAAGGCTACTTTGAGGCGTTTGCGAACCTGTACAGGGAGTACTGCGATGTCCTGATTGCGAAGAAGGAGGGCAGGACTGTTGCGGACAGGCTTTATCCCACGGTGATAGATGGTGCACGGGGTGTGAAGTTCGTGGAGGATTGCATGAGGAGTAGTAAAGCGGGTTCTGTTTGGGTAGATGCGAGGTTTTCTCTGTGAGGGGGGATATGGTTATGGGTTACTTTGACGGCATACCAGATGTGCGCTACGAGGGTAGCAGATCCAAGAACAAGTTTGCCTTTAAGTTTTACGACCCGAACGAGGTCGTTGGTGGAAAGAGGGCTGCAGAGAGCCTGAGGTTTGCGGTCTCTTTCTGGCACACATTTAACCACGATGGCACTGACATGTTCGGCGTTGGAACGATGAGAAGGCCGTGGAATGATGGGGCAGACCCTCTGACGGTCTCTCTTCAGAAGGTAGATGCAGCCTTTGAGTTTTGCGAGAAGATAGGCGTTGACTACTTCTGCTTTCACGACAGGGACATAGCTCCGGAGGGGGCTACTCTGAGGGAGACGAACAAAAACCTTGACAGGGTTGTGGAACACATAAAACAACACATGAAGGACAGCCGTGTAAAGCCTCTATGGGTTACTGCTAACCTCTTTTCCAGTCCGAGGTATGTTCACGGTGCGGCTACGAGCTGCAATGCCGATGTTTTTGCCTACGCCTCCGCTCAGGTTAAGAAGGCGCTTGATGTAGCGAAGGAGCTGGGTGCTCAGGGGTATGTCTTCTGGGGCGGAAGGGAGGGGTACGAGACACTCCTTAACACCGACATGGGGCTTGAGCTTGACAACCTTGCAAGATTCCTCAAGATGGCGGTGGACTATGCGAAGAAGATCTCGTTTGACGGGCAGTTTCTGATTGAGCCAAAACCCAAAGAACCAACGAAACACCAGTATGACTACGATGTTGCCACTGCTTATGCCTTCTTGAAGCACTACGGCCTTGACGAGTACTTCAAGTTCAACATAGAGGCGAATCACGCCGTACTTGCGGGACACACATTCCACCACGAGCTGAGGTATGCGCGCCTCGTGGGAAAACTTGGCAGTATAGACATAAACCTTGGAGACCCGCTGCTCGGCTGGGATGTTGACAGGTTTCCCACCAACCTTTACGAGGCGACGCTCGGCATGTACGAGGTTATAAAGAACGGGGGTCTCCACAGGGGCGGTCTAAACTTCGATGCAAAGGTCCGCAGAGGCTCTTTCACCCTTGAAGACCTCGTGGTTGCTTACATCGTTGGCATGGACACCGTTGCTGCTGGGTGGAAGATAGCAAGTAGGTTGCTGGAAGACGGCGTTATAGAGGAGTTCGTGTCCGGGCGCTACAGTTCTTATTCTGACGGTATTGGAAGGCGCATCGTGGAGGGAGATACCTCCTTTGAGGAGCTGGAGGCGTACATACTGGACAGGTCAGATCTGGGGAGTGCTTCTGGTGGGCAGGAGTACCTTGAGCACATCTTGAACCAGTACATACTTGGCTACGGGGGTTAGGGGGCATTTTGATGTTTCTCGGCATGGATGTGGGAACTACCGGTGTGAAGTCTGTGGTCGTATCCGTGGAGAGGGGGGTGGTGTTCACCCACTTTGAGGGATATCCACTCTACTCCCCTTATCCCGGTTGGAGTGAGCAGGAGCCACTTGACTGGTGGAATGCGGTTCTGTCTTCGCTTAGGGCTGTTTCCCGGGGGCTTGGGAGTGACGCCAAGCGGATAAAGGCGATATCGCTCAGCGGTCAGATGCACAGCTCAGTCTTTCTCGATGATAGTGGTAACCCTATAAGGCGTGCGATACTCTGGAACGACACGAGGACGTTCAGGCAGAGGGAGTTCATAGAGCGGAGTGTGGGCAGGGAGAGGTTGCTTAACAGGGTTTACAACCTGCCACTGGAAGGCTTCACCGTGCCCAAAATTCTGTGGTTCAAGGAGAATGAGCCGGAGCTTTACGGACGGCTGTGGAAGATCCTGTTGCCTAAGGACTACATATCTTTTAAGCTCACCGGCAGAGTGGTTGCGGAGCTCTCAGACGCTGCTGGCACGGGTCTTTTTGATGTGGTTAACCGTAGGTGGGCGGTTGATGTGATACGGGAGCTGGGTTTAAACCCTGATTTCTTCCCGGAGGTAGTGGGTTCTTTTGATGTGGTGGGCTCTCTTAGGAGGGAGGTCGCAGAGGAGGTAGGTTTTGACGGTGGCTGTGTTGTTGTGGCTGGAGGTGCTGATAATGTTTGTGGTGCCGTTGGTTCGGGGGTAGTGAGAGATGGTCAGGCACTTATAAGCCTTGGTTCTTCTGGTGTGGTGTTCGTGCCGACCACTGATCCGGAGAGGAGAGACAAAAGCGGTGTGGTTCACTTCTTTAACCACGCACCTGCTGGCACATGGTACAACATGGGGGTTACGCTTTCTGCTGGACTTTCCCTCAAGTGGTTTAAGGAGGTGTTTTGCAGACTTGAGGATGTAGCGTCTGAGGTGGTGGGTGCAGATGTTTATGATGTGCTTCTTAAGGGTGCAGAGGGTATCCCTCCCGGTAGTGAAGGGTTGGTCTTTCTGCCTTACCTGAACGGTGAGAGGTCGCCTCACATGGACTCCAAAGCCCGGGGAGTCTTTGTCGGCATTTCGCTAAGACACACGAAGTCGCACTTCGTCAGGAGTGTTTTGGAAGGGGTTTCGTATTCTATAAGAGATGTTGTTGACCTCCTGGAGGCTGCTGGCATAAGGCTCGAAGATGTGAGGGTCACGGGTGGAGGAGCTAAGAGCAGGCTTTGGCTTGAAATCATTTCCTCACTGCTTGGTGTGGAGGTCAGGAAGCTGGAGGTTGACGAAGGGCCTGCCTTTGGTGCTTCCGTGATAGCGGCTGTTGGGGTGCAGGAGTACGGTGATGTTTACGAGGCAGTTGAAAGGCTCGTTAAGACGGGAGAGGTCGTGGCACCCGATCCCGCTTACAGGGAGACTTATCAGAAGTGGCATCGCCTTTACAGAAGGCTTTACCCTGCGCTGAAAGACTACATGCACGCAAGCTTTGACGCACTTGCGGGTTAGCGTTTGGGTCCCTTGCTCGGTTATCTCCAGCTCACTTTACGATGTGGTTTGGTATGAATGTTACGACCTGTGGAAACACTATTATGAGTATCAGTGCTACTATCATGGCTCCGACGAAGTAAGCGGCGTATCTCGTGCTGCTTTCCGGCGGTATGTTTGCCATCTTGCAGGCGGTGATCAGATTGACCCCTACCGGTGGCGTGTTTGCCCCTATTGCGAGGTTTATGGCGACCATTACCCCGAAGTGCGTCATGTCCATGCCTATCTGGGAGACTATTGGCAGCAGTACCGGTATGACTATTATGATGATTGCTATGGTTTCCATGAATGTCCCCAACACGAGGAGCAAGATGTTTATGAGCGCAACGATTACCTAGTAGTTGTGTGAGAGTGAGAGGATGTAGTGTGCGACCAGCTGGGGTATCTGCTCGTCTGCGAGTATCCATCCGAACAGAGATGCAGCAGATATTATGAACAGCACCACGGCGCTCGTCTTGGCTACCGAGAAGAATATCTCGTAGAGCCTTTTGAAGGATATCTTTTTGTAAACTACCACCGACAGGAAAAAGGCGTAGGCTGCGGCTACTCCACCTGCCTCCGTTGCGGTGAATATCCCCTCGAGTATCCCTCCCACGATTATGATCGGCGTGAGGAGTGGAAGGATTGCTTCTTTGAACGAGGCGTAAACCTCCTGCAGGCTGAACCTCTCCCCTCTTGGGTAGTGCTCCTTGACTGCGAAGAAGTACGACAGCATCATCAGAGCAGAGCCCGTCAGTATTCCGGGTATTATCCCGCCGAGAAAGAGCTTTCCGATGGAGGTCTCCATCGTGATGCCGAGTATTACCATTACGATGCTTGGGGGTATTATCGTCCCGAGTGAGCCTGAGCAACCCAGCAGTGCGGCGCTGAAACTCGGTTTGTATCCCTGCTCTTTCATCGCAGGTAGCATTATCGCACCTATGGCTGCAACATCTGCCACGCCCGAACCCGATATTGCCCCGAACAACATGCAGGATATTACCATGACCATTGCCATGCCTCCGGGTATCCTTCCAACGAGTGCAGAGGCGAACCGCATGATCTTTGATGTGATCCCTCCCTCTGCCATTAGCGCTCCAGCCAGCAGGAACAGGGGTATTGCGAGCAGCGTGAATGTGTCTATGCCCACCACCATTCTCAGTGCTACTACTGGGAGTGGTACTGACTGGTTTACCTGCAGGTAAACCAGCGAGGATATTGCGATGGAGAATGCGATAGAGAATGCGATAGGTATCCCTATTATGAGGCATATTGCCATTACCACCAGAAGCAGTATCATGTCCTTTCCTTCCCCTCTGAGAAGAATTGAACCACCAGAAACACGGACATTAGTCCACAGCTTATCGGAAACGATAGGTAGAGTATCCCTGCTGGTATCTGCATAGCGGTCGTTCTGTCTCCCCATGTGATTGCTACGACCTTAGCACCAGCCCAGATCCCAATGAGTAGGAATAGGAGCGTCGTCCCTCTCGCCGTGTAGTTTAAGAGTTTGCGAGCCTTTTTGGATTTCACTCTATCTACGAAGAGGGAGACTGCCATGTGCTCTGTGTTCCACAGGGCGTATGCGCTTCCCAGAAATGCAGACCATACCAGCAAAGTCTGTGAGAGTTCTGCACCCCACGGGAGTACGAGGTGCAGAACATATCTAAAAAGAACTTCCAATATGACCGTGGCGAATATCAGCACCAGGAACAGTGCAATGAGAAACTTTATCGTTTTCAGTATTCGTTCCATGCTACTTGCTGTATTTTCTTACCAGCTCCATGATCTTCTTTCCGAACACGGGTTCGTACTCCTTCCACACCGGTTGAACTGCCTTCTGGAAGGGTGCTTTGTTGACGCTGTTTACCTTCATGCCCTTTTCTTTCAGCTTCTTGGTCAGCGTCTTGTCGCTCTGCTGGATCATCTCTCTTTCTCTGTCTCTCCACTTGTAGGCGTACCTCAGAACCACTTTCTTGTCTGCACTGGATATCTTGTTCCAGACACCTTTACGGACGCAGAGCACCCCTGATCCCCAGATGTGCCCCGTTAGTGAGAGGTACTTCTGGACTTCGTAGAATCCGGCGGAGTATATGATTGCCAGTGGGTTCTCCTGTCCATCGACTGTGCCCTGCTGAAGCGCCGTGTACAGCTCTCCGAACGGTATGGGCATTGGCGATGCTCCCAATACCTTGAATGTGTCGAGTCTCATCTTTATGGGCGTGACTCTCAGTTTTAGCCCTTTCAGGTCAGACGGTTTGTATATTGGCCTTACATTGTTAGTGATGTTTCTGAATCCGTTCTCCCACCATGCAAGCCCTATTATCCCCTTTCTTGCCAGCAAGCTGAACAACAGGTCTCCAAGCTCCCCGTCAAACGCCCTGTAAGCTGCTTGGTGCGTCTTCCACGCATAGGGCAACTCCTCTACACCCATTTTGGGTTCGATGGACTGAAACGACGCCCCACCTATCAGTCCTGCATCTACCGTTCCCAGCCTCATGCCCTCTATGAGGTCCTTTTCGTTCCCGAGCTGCGAACTTGGATAGATCTTGAACACCACTCTGCCGTTGGTTGCCGCCTTTACATCTTTTGCAAAGCCCGTTAGACAGATGTTCCACGGGTGCTTCATGCTAAGCACATTGCCGAGCTTGATGGTTAGAGCAAAAGATGTGCCAACTGCGAACATCACGAATATACCTAATAAGACAGCTATTCCTATCTTTTTAGACATCTAAATCCCCCCTTTGAAATTTTTTGCATGGGTAGATTGCATGGCATCGATCGTGATATGTCAAGTTTACCTGTGCGCTACCGTTTGGCTCTAAGAAGAATTGCCACCGAAACAACTCGCAACCCAACGGGCAATTTGGTATCTGTGCGAACACGAATACACACCTCTATAAACTATAAATACCCTATTACTACACCTATATTATACGATAAGCAGACTAAAGTGTCAATACTTGATACGAAAAAATTTTATCTTGGGGCGGTATTTTTATCTCAGAGGTATAAAAAACTATTGATTACCAACTTAGGGTGCGTGTATTATACTGCTCGTGGTAGTTTGGTGTCTTTTAGTCTTGCTGGTAATGGGGTTTGAGGGTGAGAATGAGAGTGAGAATGAGTTGAGTAAGAGGGTTGGGTATCTGTTTTGTTTGCTAACCACCTATAAAGTTAGTATGTATCTTTATTAGCTCTATTATCTCTATTTCATTGTCTATATTCTTTAACCCTTTTATTTAAATATTTTATTTAAGTACTTTTATTTAAGTATTTATTTAGGTGGGAGGGGGTGTTTGTGTTAGGTGTTGTTGTTATTGGGTTTTTGGTATGCCGAAAACTTGTCGGTGTGGGTAATAGACCTACGGTTTGTGGGTGTATTGCCAACGGGGGTGTGGGTGATATACCAACGGAGGTGTGGGTGTATTACC